>NZ_BSFE01000010.1:0-136034 GCF_027922185.1 Maricaulis virginensis
CCGCACGCTCCCGGGCACAAGGGACTGAGCTCATGCCTCCCATCCCGGAAACCGTCTGCGAGCATACGCGCAGTTGAGCGGGCGGGGATAAGTTTCCCGCGCTATTCTCTCTCCCCCGTCATCCTGACGAAAGTCAGGACCCAGATCGCAAAGGGAGATTTGGGCGAGGCGGGCTCGGTCTGATCTGTGGCGATGTGAGGGATAAGTGCGAACTCGCGGCCACCGCGCTCTATGAGCTGGGCCCTGACTGAAGCCTGCGCCCGCGAAAGCGGGTGTCAGGGTGACGGTGTTTGTTGCGGCGTTTGCGCTCTGTCTTCCAACCGCCTCACTTTTTCCCGGACGGAATCCTGCGAAGGCAGGCTGCAGATCCGGGATCTACCGAAGATCACTTCAAGCGAGGAGCTTCCCGCAGATCCCGGCACTCCGCCCGGCCTTCGCCGGGCTTTCAGCCGGGAAAAGCGGCGGGGTGTTTAGGGGGTGGTGGCTTCAGCACCCCCTCTCCCCGACCGGGGAGAGGGCTGAGGCGCGGTTCGCGCAGCGAATTCAACAGGCCGGGGGCCTGTTGAAAGCAACGAAGGGTGAGGGGCGGCCGCGCAGCGGCCTGCTCAAGACTCTTTGCAGCGCTGCCGCGCGCCCCTCATCCGCCCTGCGGGCACCTTCTCCCCGGTGGGGGAGAAGGGAAGTTCAGCGCGATAATCAATGAAATTCAATTCTCTAACACCGGAACACGCTTGTAAGTAATTATTCACTTGCAATTACGCGAACATCGTTCCATAAAATGCGTGAATGATCGTTCACACGATCGCCAACACGGGACGAAAGCGATGAGCGGGATGCTGAGAACTGACCTTTTCGACGGCGTGGATACCAATACCGGCGTGACGGCGAAGGCCGGCACGACCAAGGCGCGGATCGAGCGGGCGGCATTGATGCTGTTTGCCCGGCACGGGATGGACGGGGTGTCGATCAAGCAGATCGCCGGGGCCTGCGGCATATCCGACGGCGCCATGTACCGCCACTTCAGGTCCAAGGATGCGCTGGGCCGGCAGATGTTCGAGGCCATCCATGCCCGGCTGGAAAGCCTGGTGACGGACAATCTGGCCCCCGGCGCCTCGCTGGAGGATATCGCCCGCGCCCTCACCCGCGCCTATTGCCACCTGGCGCAGACCGATCCGGCGCAATTCGCCTTCCACCTCACCCACCGCAATTATTTCATTGCGGCTTCGGGCGATGGCGGGGCCGACCCGTCCGACCTGATGACGGCCTGTGTGGCCGACGCGATGGCGCGCGGCGAAATTCCCCAGGGCGATGCCGAACTGAAATCCGCCATGGCGCTGGGCGTGGTGATGCAGGCGGCGGAGTATTCGCTCTACGGCCGGATCGCCAGACCGCTCACCCACTATGTGGACGACTTCACCCGCGCGATTATGGCCGTGCTGCACACCGCCTGATCCACCCGATTTTCCAATGACTTCCAACAGCCAAGGGAGGCCGTGATGCGGTCCTTCGTGTTCAACTGTGCCTACTGGTTCCTGTCCGGCGTCTACGCCATTGTCTGCGCCATCCTGGCGCTCGTGCCCGGCCGCCGCGTGCTGATGCACGGCCTGCGCTCCTACTGCCGCGCCACGGTAATCCTGATGCGCGTCGTCTGCGGCATCCGCGTGGAAGTGCGCGGCACCGCGCCGAAAGACCAGCCGGTGATCATCGGCGCCAAGCACCAGTCCTGGGGCGACGGCATCGTGATGATGGCCAAGTGCGGCGACGTAAATTTCGTCTGCGGCGACCACATGCTGAAATTCCCGCTGATCGGCTGGGTGCTGAAACGCTGCGGCGCCATCGTGCTGTCCAATGGCGGAGGCGCGGAGGCGCAGAAGAGCCTGACCGAGGGCATTGCCCGCTCGCAGGGCGAAGGCCGTCCGCGCCCCGTGCTGATCTATCCGGAAGGCCATCTCACCCCGGTCGGCGAAGGCCTGCGCTATCGGTCCGGCGTGTGGCGCCTGAGCCAGGCACTGGACCGGCCGATCATTCCCGTCGCCACCAATCTGGGCCAGTGCTGGCCACAGCAGGGCTGGGCCAAGCATGCCGGTACGGCGGTGATCGAATTCATGGACCCGATCGCCCCCAGTGCCGACCGCGATGCGGTGCTGGCGGAGCTGGAAAGCCGCGTCGAGGCCCGCTCGCGTGAGCTGGAAGCGGAATACGCGGCCCGGTTTGCGCCGCGTGAAGAACGCGCGCAGTCTGCCAGCCGCCCGGTCCGGAGCTGCGCATGAGACGCGGCCAGGGCCCGGCCGCACCCGGGGAGTGTCATGCGATCGACCGTGTTCAACATCCTGTTCTATGCCTGCCTGGCCGTGTTCGTGCTGATCGCGGCCGCCCTGACCCTGCAGCCCTCGCCCCGGCCTGTTCGCGCCGTCATGCGCACGGCGTGCCGCACAGTGCGCGGCCTGATGCGCGGGGTGATGGGTATCCGCATCGAGGTGCGCGGCACACCGCCGGCGGGACAGCCCGTGATCATCGCCTCGAAGCACCAGTCCTGGGCCGACGGTTTCATGATGATGGCCGTGACCGGCGACATCAATTTCATCATCGGCACGGCGATCGCCAAGTTTCCGCTGGTCGGCCGCATCGTCGCCCGGTCTGGCGCGACCATGGTCAACTCGCCCGGCGACCGCGCCTCGGACCAGTCGATGCAGGATGTGCTCAACCGCGCCGCCGACGATCCGCGCCCGCTGCTGATCTATCCGGAGGGCAATCTGGCCGCGGTCGGCGAGGCCAGGCGCTACAGGAAGGGCGTGCACCTCATGTATGAGACGCTGAACCGCCCCGTCGTGCCTGTCGCCACCAATATGGGGCTGCGCTGGCCGAAGAATGAATGGGTCAAGCATCCAGGCCCGGCGGTGATCGCGTTTCTCGACCCGATCCCGCCCGGCCTGCCGCGCGATGCCTTCCTGCCGCGCCTGATGACCACGATTGAAACCCGCACCCGCGCGCTGGAGGCCGAAGGCCGCGCGTATGGGCCTGCCGACACGGAGACAGTGTCATGAGTGCCAGGATTGCCGCCCGGCTGGTAACGCAGAAGCGTTTCCTGCCCCTGCTGGTCGCCCAGTCCCTGGGAGCCTTCAACGACAATTTCTTCCGCTATGCCCTGGTCACGCTGATCGCGTTCGAGGGCCTGACGATGTTCGGGCTGGACCGGCTGACCCTGGTCTCGGTCGCGGCCTCGATGTTTACCGTGCCGATCTTCCTGTTCTCGGCCGTGGCCGGCCGCATGGCCGACAAGTTCGACCGCACGCGCATCATGCGCTTTGCCAAGTTCGCCGAGATCTGGCTGATGGCGATCACCGCGCTGGGCTTCATCCTGGAACAGCCGCACCTGTTGATGACGGCGCTCTTCCTGATGGGCACGCAATCGGCCTTCTTCACCCCGGCCAAGAATTCCGCCCTGCCGACACTTCTTAGCGACACCGAGCTGGTGCCCGCCAATGCGCTGATCTCCGGCCTGCTGAACGTCTCGGTGCTGATCGGTATCGGCACCGGCACCTGGCTGATCACCCAGTCCTTCGGACCGCAGGCCGTGGGCGGCGGGCTGGTCGTGATGGCGATCGTCGGCTGGCTGGCGATCCGGCAATTGCCGGAGGCGCCCGCCTCGCGGCCGGACATGCCGCTGACCGTCAACTTCATCGGCGAAACGTTCCGCGTGCTGGGCTATGCGCTGAAAGCGCCGGACGTGCTGCGTCCGCTGACGGGCGTGGCCTGGTTCTGGATGCTGGCCGCCTCGATCATCACGCTGATGCCGGTCTTCACGGCCTCGGTGCTGGGCGCGGACGAAACGGTGGTGCTGCTCTTTTCGGCGCTGTTCACGGTCGGCGCGGCGATCGGTGCGATGGCGTGCGGCGCGCTGAGCGGCGACGGCGACGCCCTGCCCTTCTCGATTGCCGGCGCTTTCGGCGTGGTGATCTTCGCCGGGGATGTCGCCCTGCACACCTGGTCCAACCCGCTGACGCCGGAAGGCGCGCCGCTGGTCTCGGCAAACGCCTTCATGGCCGAACCGGCCAATCTGCGCATCCTGATCGATCTGGGCATGGCCGCTGTGTCGGCGGGTCTCTTCGTGGTGCCCCTGCAGGCCATGGCCCAGCGCCGCGCACCGGCCGAGCTGCGCGGCCGTCTGCTGGCGGCGGGCGGGATCCTGAATGCCGCCACCGCGACCGCCGGACAATTCGTGCTGGCCGTCATCGCTGCCCTCACCCTGCCGATCCAGACCGCCTTCCTGGTGATCGCCGCGATCAGCCTGCTGGCGGGTCTGTTTATTCTCTGGCGGCAATCCCTGCGCTGGCGCTCTGCCCCCGACTCGCCTTCGAGATAGTCAAAACGCTTCCACCACGCTAAACGGCGACTCCATGAATATAATCACGACGACAAAGGGCCTGGAAAAGGCCTGTGACGACCTCCTCCAGAATCCCTACATGGCTGTCGACACCGAGTTCATGCGCGAAACGGTGTACTGGCCGCAGCTCTGCCTGATCCAGGCGGCGGGCGGCCCGACGGAAGTCATCATCGACCCGCTGGCCGACGGCCTCGATCTGGAACCCTTCTGGGAGCTGATGGCGGATGAGCGGATCATCAAGGTCTTCCATGCCGCACGGCAGGATCTGGAGATCTTCTTCCACCGCGGCGGCGACAGCCTGATCCCGCATCCGATGTTCGACAGCCAGGTTGCGGCGATGGCGCTGGGCCTGGGCGACTCGATTGCCTATGACGCACTGGTGAAGGCGCTGCTGAAACGCCCGATCGACAAGGGGCCGCGCTTTACCGACTGGTCGCGCCGTCCGCTGAGCGATGCCCAGCTGGAATACGCCATGGCCGACGTGACCCATCTGCGCGATCTCTATCCGATCATGCAGGAGCGGCTGGAGAAGAAGGGCCGGGCCGAATGGCTGGCCGAGGAAATGAAGATCCTCACCAATCCGGAGACCTACCGGCTCGATCCCGAAGAGAGCTGGCGCCGGATGAAGCTGCGCAAGAATTCGCCGAAATGGCTGGCGGCGCTGCGCGCCGCTGCCGCCTGGCGCGAGACCGAGGCGCAGACCCGGGACATGCCGCGCCAGCGCGTGATGAAGGATGATGCGATCTACGAGATCGCCGGTGTCGCTCCCACGACGCCGGAACAGCTGACCGGACTGCGCGCCGTGCCCAAGGGCTTCGAACGCTCATCGCCGGCCCGCCGCCTGTTCGAGAAAATGTCCGCCGCGCTGGCCGCACCGGAATCCTATGCACCGGCATACGAAAAGTCCGCGCCCCCGCCCCAGGGCACGGGTCCGACCGTGGAATTGCTCAAGGTGCTGCTGAAATTCGTCGCCGAGGATGCCGGTGTCGCACCGCGCCTCATCGCCACCGTGCCGGACCTGGAAAAGATCGCCAGCGGCGATGACGAGGATGTCGCGGCGATGACCGGCTGGCGGCGCGAGGTGTTCGGCGAACCGGCCCGTCGTCTCAAGCGGGGTGAACTGTCGCTGACGCTGAAGGACGGCAAGGTCTGCGTCACCGAGGTGAAGGTCTAGGGCGGTCGCGCGATCGAACCGGCGAACCGGTTTCCACGCCACCGGATCACGCTCTAATCCAGTGGCTTGAGCCTTGAATCCCAGGCACTGCCGCCATTGGCGTAGAGCGGCATGCCCGGCGGCGGCAGCAGGATGTTGTTCCAGTAGACATGCACCAGATCGCGGATGGGGTCGTCGAGGCGCTCGATGAGATCGCGCGCCAGATCCGGCATCGCGAAGAAGACGAACTCGCCCAGCGAACAGCACAGCCAGCTCTCGAAACCCGTCGCCGTGCCTTCGCGATCATAGGGGTTCGGCACAGCCGTGGTGCACAGCGTGTAGAAGCGGACATGGTCCTCGACGTCCCAGCCGGCAAAGTCGAGACAGTCTGACGGTGTGCGCAGATGATCGTGGATCGCCTCGCGCCAGCCGGCTTCGGCTGCACGCTCCGGCCAGGTCTCGCGCAGGAATTCCGCCACCGCGCCGGCCGGGTCCAGAAGGACGAGACCGGGATGTTCGCCACTGCCGCCGCCGATAACCAGACCACCGCGCGAACAGGAAAACTCCTGCTTGGGCCCGTCGATATCCTCCAGCGGGCGATAGACCGGCAAATAGCCGAAATAACCAACAAGCTGGTGTTTGTAGCCGTCGATAAAACTCACGCCGCATTCCTTTGCGATCCGTCTCGTCCCGGATAGCGCGCGGCGCGCGCTGTGGCGAGCCCCGTCAGCCGGCGCGGCTCATTTGCACAGCCCCCTCACGGCGCTCGGTCTCGACATGCGCGACCAGTGCATCGAGCGTGAGCGGGCGTGCAAAGAGATAGCCCTGGGCCTGGTCACAGCCGATGATACGTACGGCCTCGAACTGGCGTTCGGTCTCGACGCCCTCGGCGACCGTCGTCATCTGCAGGGCCCGGGCAAGCGCGTTGATCGACCCGACGATGGAGATGGATTGCGGCTCGCGGTCCAGTGGTTCGACGAAGGAGCGGTCGATCTTCAGCTTGTCGAAGGCGAATTTGCGCAGATAGCTGAAAGAGGAATAGCCGGTGCCGAAATCGTCCAGGCTGATTTTCAGGCCGATATCGCGCAGCTTGCGCAGTATCGAGAGATTGGCGTCGGTGTCCGCCAGCAGGACGGACTCGGTAATCTCCACCTCGATGCGCCCGGGATCCACGCCATGGCGCGTCAGCGCCTCGACGAAGACGCCCGGCAGGTCCGGATTGCGCAGCTGCACGGGAGACACATTGATCGCGATGCAGATACCCGGATCGATCTGCGCCGCAGCCTCGACGACCGAGCGGATCACCCATTCGCCCATCGGCACGATCAGCCCGCTGCGCTCGGCAAGGTCGATGAAGCGGTCGGGCGGCACATTGCCATGTTCCGGGTGACTCCAGCGCAGCAGCGCCTCGCAGCCGGTGGTCCGGTTCCGGTCGATATCGATCAGGGGCTGGTACAACAGGTGGATCTGGTCATTGTCGATCGCGGCCCTGAGATCGCGCTCCATCTGCATCAGCGCCTGGGCCTCGATGTCCATCGTCCGGTCGAACTCGACCACATTGCCCTGCCCGCTCGCCTTCGCACGATAGAGCGCGAGGTCGGCCTGGCTCAACACCGCCTGGACGCAGGTATCACCGGCGCCGAGCTGGCGGATGCCGATACAGGTCGAACAATCCACCACGGCGTCGTCGATCGTGATCGGCAGCTCGATCGCATCGACGATCTGGCGCCCGATATACTGGGCCTCGCGACACGGATCGGTGAGGACAATGGCGAATTCGTCGCCGCCCATCCTGCACACGGTGCCGGCCTGGCCGACGACATGGCGCAGGCGACTGGCGACGGTCACCAGCACACGGTCGCCCACCCCGTGTCCCATCGTGTCATTGATGACCTTGAAACGGTCCAGGTCCAGCAATAGCAGGCTCGTGCGGCCGTCCGGCAATTGCATGCGCTGATCGAGCAGTGCCGAAAGCGTCGCCCGGTTGGCCAGGCCCGTCAGAGTGTCGTGCGAGGCGAGATACTCGATCTTTTCAGCGCTCTCGCGTGTCGCGGTGATATCGGAGGCCACGCCCTGGTAGCCGGCGAACCGCCCGTCCTCGTAGCGCGGCTTTCCGGTCAGGCTGACCCAGCGCACGGTACCATCGCCCTTCAGCCGCAGCTCGCGATCGGAAAAGGCCTCCTCGCTCGCCATCAGATGCGCCAGCTCGCTGGCTGCCCCATCCTGCTCGAACAGCGACAGCAGCGCCGGCGCAGGCTGATCGTCCGGGCGGATGTTGTCCGGGTCGAAACGCGGCAGGCCGGACCGGATCCGGCCCGACGTGTCGGTGCGCCATAGCCAGTCGGACGCCGCCTCTTCGAAGTCGTGCAGCAGGAGACCGATCAGCTCGGTCTGCTGTTTCGCGACGCGCTCTCCGAGCAAGCGGCGGACAAATTCGGAATAGGACCAGCGTACCGATTGCGCCAGCACGCCGGAATAGACCAGCAGGAGTGCGGCGACATAGAGCTCGACCGGATCCGGGTTCCGGAACAGGGCGACAAGCGAGCCTGCAGTGATGATACCGATCCATGCCATGGCCGCGCGCGGCAGGCTGGACAGCATGAAGGCGCCGCCGCACAGCATGCCGACCGTCACGGCGACGACCGCTGCCTGGAACGAGCCCGACATGGAATTGTAGAACAGGATCGGAAACGCGGCCCACACCAGCGCCAGGATCGAACTGTCGCGCAGATTGCGGCTGATCGACCGTTCCGAAGCCGCGGCGCGCGGTGGGCGCCGTCGATAGCGCATCCAGCCATAGAGCAGGAAGAGATTGGGTGCGGTGATGGCGAACGCCCAGAACAGGCCGGACCACATATAGCTTGATTGTATCATCACGCCCGCAACCAGTACCGCATTGGCGATATTGGCCCCGGCTGCGACGGGGCTGAAGCGCCTGAACGCATCCAGCTGCCGCGCGCGCACCCACCCGGCAACGTCCTGCGGCACCGGTACAGGCGCGAAAAGATATTCCCCTAAACGCTTGAACATATGTCCGTAGTGCCGGTTTATCCCGCGAGCACACTGTCGGACAAAACCTTACGCCACCGTAAGAAATCGCCGCTTTTACAGCCGGCGGCGAGGATAAATTATAACCGGCCGAAGCGTCCTAGACGTATTCCGCCCGCCCTTCGCGGCCAATCGCACGGGCCAGATTGTCCAGCAGGGACAGCGATCGTTCGACATAGAGGTCGCGCACGCTCTCATCGACCGCCAGGCGGACCTCTGCCGGCGACACGGTCAGGGTGAAACGATCCAGCAGACGCGGCGCCCGGCCGGACAGTTTGGCGCCCAGGCGCAGCGCACAGCCCATCATCTGGGCGACATTGTGCTGCACCTCGCTCAACAGCGCGAACTCGGCATGCGGCTCCAGCTCGCTCCGCCTGCCGGCATAGCGATAGTGCAAGGCCGCGGCCAGGAAGGCCCGTTCGGCATGAGTAACACCGGCAAAGGGCGCATACAGAACGGTATCGCGCGCCAGTTCGGCGCGGTGATCCGGGTGAAAGCGCGCACCCAGATCGGTCAGACGTGCCCCGGCCTCCTGCAGCACCCGGTCACGCACCGGATCGAACGCCGTCTCCACCTCGCGCATGGCCGGTGCGATCCAGGCGGCGAGCGCCCGGCCGAAATCCGGTGAGGGCGAAGACGGACGGGCCATCGTCTCGGCTCCGGCGATCAGCGGATCGGTCGCCAGAAGGTCCGGCGGCAGGCCCTCGGCCAGCACTCCTTCACGCACGCCATAGGCCGAGAACACGACGCGCCCGAACCCGCCATGCCGGATCACCCGCCGCAGGAGAAGCGCAGCATAGGGCAGCGTGGTCACGCGGCGCGAGGAGAGGCCGGGCACACCGGTCAGCGAAGCGGCGCTCAAGCGGGTCGCCAGCCGCGCCAGCTCCAGCGCCTCGGCGGCCGAAAGTTCGAACTGGTGCACGACATGCAGCGGATGGTCGAACCGCGCAAAGGCCAGCTGTGCCATGGCACGCCAGGCCCCGCCCACGGCATAGAAGGTGCCGCCCTGCCCCGTCAGGACACCGCCTTCGGTCAGACGTTCGTCGATCACGGCCTGGGCCGCCGCACTGTCGAACGCATCGCCGGAAAGAACCGCTTGCGGGCCGAGTTCGAAGGTCTTGCCCTCACCCACCGAACCATCGGCGATCGGTGTGAGTTCCAGGCTGGAACCGCCCAGATCGCCCATCACACCGCGCGCATCGGGGATGCCGGTCAGAACGCCCATCGCCGAAAGGCGCGCCTCGTCCTCGCCGGACAGGATCCGGATATCCAGCCCCGTCAACTCCGCCGCCTCTGCCACGAAAGCGCGACCGTCCACCGCATTGCGGACGGCGGCCGTGGCGACAACATGACGCTCACGCACGCCCTTGGCGTCGAGCAGGCGCTGGAAGCGCTTGAGCGCACGCAGGGCGATGTCCCGGCCTTCAGCGTGCAGACGCCCGGTTTCGCGAACGCCGCGCCCCAGACCCGCCATCACCTTCTCGTTGAAGATCGGCCAGAGCGCCCGCCCCTCGACCCGGAAATGCACCAGGCGCACCGAGTTGGAGCCGACATCGATCACCGCGATGTCACGATGAATGGCGGTTTCCGCGATCAGCGGCTCGATCGGCTGGATGACGTCGTCCAAGGCGGTCAGCTGCCGGTACTGCCGGTCAGGGTCGGCGGCTGATCATTCTTGAGCGCGTGGCCGCGGCCGGACAGGCTGGGATTGGTCATGAAATAGGCATGCGCACTGAACGGCTTGTCGACATTGGCCGTGTCCACCCGGTGATAGCCGCCCTCTGAATCCATGTACCAGCTCTGATCGGTATCGTTGAGATTGGCGACCATGATCTGGTCCAGCACCTGGCGGTGAACGGTGGGATTCTGGATCGGGCAGAGATGCTCGACCCGGCGGTCCAGATTGCGCGGCATCCAGTCGGCCGAGGAGATGAAGACCTTGGCCGCGGGCGACGGCATCGCGGCGCCATTGGCAAAGCACACGATGCGCGAATGCTCGAGGAAGCGGCCGACGATGGATTTGACCCGGATGTTTTCCGACAACCCCTTGATCCCCGGACGCAGACAGCAGATGCCGCGCACCACCAGTTCCACACGCACCCCGGCCTGGCTGGCGCGGTAGAGCGTGTCGATGATTTCAGGATGCACGAGCGAATTCAGCTTGGCCCACACGGCCGCCGGCTTGCCGGCGCGGGCATTCTCGATCTCGCGCTCGATATGTTCGAGGATGAATTCCTTCATGCCGATCGGCGAGACCGACAGGCGTTCCAGATTCTCCGGACGCGCATAGCCGGTGACATAGTTGAACACCCGTCCCGCATCGCGCCCGAAGGCCGGGTCGGCGGTGAAGAGAGACAGGTCGGTATAGATGCGCGCCGTGATCGGGTGATAATTGCCGGTGCCGAAATGGGCATAGGTGCGCAGGTCCGAACCCTCGCGCCGCACCACCAGCGAGATCTTGGCGTGGGTCTTGTACTCGATGAAGCCGTAGACGACCTGCACGCCGGCGCGTTCCAGGTCGCGCGCCCATTTCAGATTGGCTTCCTCGTCGAAACGCGCCTTCAGCTCGACCAGCGCGGTGACATTCTTGCCGCTCTCCGCCGCCTCGATCAGCGCCGCCACGATCGGGCTGTCCTTGGAGGTGCGGTAGAGAGTCTGCTTGATCGCGATGACGTCCGGATCGGCGGCGGCCTGGCGCAGGAATTCCACCACCACATCGAAGCTCTCATACGGGTGGTGGACGATGATGTCCTTCTCGCGGATCGCCGAGAAGCAATTGCCGCCATGATCGCGGATCCGTTCCGGATAGCGCGGCTCATAGGGCTTGAACATGTGATCCGGCCGGTCGTCCGGGATCAGCTGGCCGATCTGGGCCAGGCCCAGCAGACCGTTCACCGGCACGATGTCCTGCGGGCCGGCATGCATGTGCTGGACGATCAGGTCGCGCAGGCCCGGCGGCATGCCGGTCTCCATGGTCAGGCGGACCACCGCGCCGCGGCGGCGCTGTTTGAGAAGGTTCTCGAATTCCAGCATCAGGTCTTCGGACTCTTCCTCGACCTCGATATCGCTGTCGCGGATCACCCGGAAGACGCCCTTGCCGACCACTTCATGGCCCGGAAAGAGCGTGTCGACGAACAGGGTCAGCACGGCTTCCAGCGACATGAAGCGCCGGTCCGGGCGGCCGCCATCGCGGCGCGCGCGCGTCGGCAGTTCGACAAAGCGCTTCACACCGCTGGGCAGCGGGATCAGCGCATTCATCAGCTTGCCGGCCTCCCGCTTGCGCAATTGCAGCGCCAGGGCAAAACCCAGATTGGGGATGAAGGGGAAGGGATGCGCCGGATCGATCGCCAGCGGCGTGATCACCGGCAGGGTGTGTTTGAGAAACTCGCCGCGCAGCCAGGCCTCGTCGGTCTTTGATATCTGGTGCGGCTCGAGCACCTTCACCCCGGCCTTGCCCATCTCCGTCTTCAGCTTGCGCCAGAGGTTTTGCTGCTTGAGCATCAGCTCGCCGGCCAGCGCGTGAATCTGTTCCAGCTGCTCGGCCGGGGTCAGCCCGTCGATACTGGTCGCCGTGACGCCGGAATGCATCTGCGCGCGCAGGCCCGCAACACGGACCATGTAGAACTCATCCAGATTGCTGGCCGAAATCGACAGGAAACGCAGGCGTTCGAACACCGGATG
This sequence comes from Maricaulis virginensis, assembly GCF_027922185.1. Lineage (NCBI taxonomy): Bacteria > Pseudomonadati > Pseudomonadota > Alphaproteobacteria > Maricaulales > Maricaulaceae > Maricaulis > Maricaulis virginensis. The sequence goes on from NZ_BSFE01000010.1 coordinate 12,267, forward strand.
GTTCGGATTCTCCGCCTCCTCGAGGACGCGCAGATTGAAGCGCACCCAGGACAATTCCCGGTTCAGATAACGCGCAGGCGACTGCATCAGCGCGTTGATGTCGGCGATGTCCCGGGCCGGGAGGTTCATTCCGTCTCTCCACTGTCCTGCCAGGTTTCCAGCACTTCCCGCGCAATAGCACGCGTTATTGGCGTTTTCTTCACGAGCGCCAGCTTGTCCATCCGCTCCACGATGCGGCGTACGGCCGTGGCCGAACGCTCCATACGCGGCAGGAGATAGTCTATCACGCCGGGCCGGACCGGGGCGCCCCGGTCCTGCAGCTGTTTCTCGATCAGCCGGGTGAGCAATTCATCGTCAGCCTCGTACAGATCCGCATGCGGCAGCGCCCGCAGCCGCGATACCAGATCGGGCAATTGCGCCGGCCACAGCACGGGCGGTTTGCGGGCCGTCAGCAACAACGCCGGAATATCGCCCTCGGCAGCACGATTGAGCGTATGGAACAGCGCATCATCGTCGAGCGCGCGGTCGATGTCTTCCACCAGAACGCGGCACCCCGGTGCGATATCCGCCAGCCGTTCGGCCAGGTCCGCAGCCTCGACGATCTCCGCCTCGCAGCGCAGCGCCCAGACCGTGGCCAGGTGCGATTTGCCCGCCCCTTCCGGCCCGACCAGCGCCATGACATTGCGCGGCCAGTCCGGCCAGCGGCCAAGCGCGGCCAGCGCCTCGGCATTGGACGGGCCGAGGATCAGGCTCGACGCGCTGAAATCCTCGCGCGCCGGCAGATCGAGTGCCAGTTGGGGTGTCATGTCGGCCCGCCGGTTCAAGGGATCACCGGGTGGCAAGCACCACCCAGCCCAGTTCCGGGTGTTCTTCCAGTGCGGCGCCGCGTTCGGCAAGTTCCGAGACCAGCTGATCCAGTGCACCGCGATACTGCACCGTCATGCGCGCACCGTCGCGCGACAACGCGTCGAGCTGGGCATTGCGCACCAGCGATGCACGCGCCAGCGCCGTCTGCAGACGCCGCCATTCGTCGATACCGCTGTAAAGCACCGTGACGCGCATCTCGGTCTCCTCCATGTCGCGCACAATGCCCTGGCGCTTCCAGGCATCCTCGCGCTCGATCACGAAGAAGTCCGCCGCCTCGGCCCAGCCGCCATAGAAACTCATCGGGCCCCAGGTATCGACAGCCATCGTCCCGTCCTGGGCAAATTCCACCATGTAACCGCCGGCCCGCACCGCCTCGGAGGGCTGTTGGGCCGCGCGCAGGATCGCGATCCGGGTGACGCCATACTGCATGGCCAAGGCCGAAAGCGCGGCTTCATCCAGCTGCAGCGCCTGGCGCGCGGTGATCGGCGCCATTTCCGGATCGGCCGTCGCCAGCGTCATCGGCGTCAGAGCATGACGGAAGCGCCGGCTCTGCCACGCCTCGCGCCAGGGATTGTCACGCCACAGCACCAGGTCGCCGCCGGCATCCAGCACCGGCAGGACGAGCGTCGCGCGTGCCGGACTGTCGACAAAGGGAATACCGTAGTTCTCCAGGACGCGTGCCACCGAGCGGCGATGGAATCCGACATCCAGCTTGGCGAGGTAGCGGGTGCCGCTGCGCTGCTCGTCGCGAATCTGCAGCCCGGAGATCATTTCCGCGATGATGGCATCGTCCAGGGCAAACGCGGCGCTTTCCAGCGGCGTGCCGACCCGGTCCTCTGCGAGGGTCAGACGCTCGATCAGCCGGCGCGCAGCGGCCCGCTGGCCCTGCTGCATCGCCGCGGTCTGCGCCTGCAGCGCGTTGTCGGCGGTCGCATCGATCTCCACGCCGGTGACCGTATAGGGGTCGTCCGCCTGCGCCGCTGCCAGCGGAACAAGGCTCAGACACAAGGCAGCGAGAAGGAATCGCACGGCAGGCTCCTGTCAGGTTCGGATGTCGCGCCACTATAACCGGACGCAGTCGCGCGTGAAGCCCGTGGCTTGCGTCTGAGGCGGGTTTCGACTGTACTCCGCCGCACTTTGACAGAAGGCTGGGGAATCGGCATGGCCGGAACCGACGATAGCGGACGCAAGAACGGGCTCACCTATGCGGACAGCGGGGTCGATATCGACGCCGGCGATGCCCTGGTCGACCGTATCAAACCGCTTGCTGCCGCAACACGCCGCGCCGGTGCCGCGGCCGATCTCGGCGGTTTCGGCGGCGCCTTCGATCTCAAGGCCGCCGGCTATCACGACCCGATCCTGATTTCCGGCACGGACGGTGTCGGCACCAAGCTGAAACTGGCGATCGCAACCGGCATTCTCGACACGGTCGGCATCGACCTGGTTGCGATGTGCGTCAATGACGTGCTGGCGCAGGGCGCCGAACCGCTCTTCTTCCTGGACTATCTGGCGACCTCCAAGCTCGATCCGGCGCGCGGCGAAGCCATCGTCAAGGGCATTGCCGAGGGCTGCAAACAGTCCGGCTGTGCCCTGATCGGCGGCGAGACGGCGGAAATGCCCGGCATGTATGCCGAGGATGATTTCGACCTGGCCGGTTTCGTCGTGGGGGCTGCCGAGCGCGGCCGCCTCCTGCCCGACCATGACGCCATGAAGGCCGGCGATGTACTGATCGGTCTCGCCTCCTCCGGCGTGCACTCCAACGGCTTCTCGCTGGTCCGCAAGGTGATGGAAGTCGCAGGGCTGGACTGGTCCGACCCGGCTCCGTTCGAACCGGGCAAGACGCTGGGCGAGGCCTTCCTGACGCCGACGCGGCTCTATGTGAAATCCTGCCTGCCCCTGATCAAGTCCGGCCTGGTGAAGGGCCTCGCCCACATCACCGGCGGCGGCCTGGTCGAGAACCCGCCACGCATGATGCCGGACGGTCTGGAAGCCCGGATCGACTATTCCGCCTGGCCCCTGCCGCCGATGTTCCAGTGGCTGGCCGAAACCGGCGGGATCGAGGTCCGTGAAATGCACCGCACCTTCAATTGTGGCGTCGGCATGCTGCTATGCGTCGCACCGGAGACTGCGGATGCTGCCCTTGAGGCGCTTGCCTTGACCGGCGAGCGCGCCATGATTGTCGGGCAAGTCGAGACAGCCTGACCCAGGATAATCCCGATGGCGAAGACCAAGATCGCCGTGCTCATTTCCGGGCGCGGATCGAACATGCAGGCGCTGCTGGATGCGGCGAAGGACGAGGATTTCCCGGCCGAGATCGTGCTGGTCGCCTCGAACCGGCCCGATGCCGCTGGTCTGGCCGTTGCCGAGGCGGCGGGCATCGCGACCGAAGTCATCGACCACCGCGACTATGAGGGCCGCGCGGCTTTCGAGGAAGCGCTGGACTCGACACTCAAGATGTACGGCCCGCGCATCGTCTGCCTGGCCGGCTTCATGCGCATCCTGACGCCCTGGTTCACCGAGCGCTGGCGCGATCTGCTGATCAATATCCACCCCTCCCTGCTGCCGGCCTTCAAGGGGCTGCACACGCATGAGCGGGCGCTGGAAGCCGGCGTGCGCATCCATGGCTGCACGGTGCATTATGTGCGTCCGGAAATGGATGACGGTCCGATCATCGGCCAGGCCGCCGTACCGGTCCTGCCCGGCGACACGCCGGACACGCTGGCCGCACGCGTGCTGGAAGCCGAGCACAAGCTCTATCCGCAATGCGTCGCCCTCGCCTGCTCCGGCAAGGCCCGGGTTGCCGGCGAACGCGTCCGGCTGCAGGTCCGCGAATTCGGCGCCGAATTGCTGATGAACCCGCACGACTGACGACGGAGCCGGGGCTCAGCGCTTTTGCGTCAGATAGCCGGCGATATCGAGCGCCTGGAAGAAGCGGACCGGCGGGGCGAAGCCGACAGCTTCGAGCAGCTCTGCCAGACGCGCCTCGCTGACCGGGTGAAAATCCTCCGCCATGCGTTCCACGGTGCGTGCCGCAAGCGACGGGTCCGGTGCAACCGACTCGATCCAGCGGCTGAAAGCCGGACGCGCTGCGTCTTCGAACAGCAGTCCGAGATCGGCCAGGATCAGCGGCGCGCCGGGCCGGAGACGATCGGCCAGATCGGCAAAATAGCGCGCCTTCTCGCCAGTGTCGGGCAGGAAGTGGGCGACCAGAACGCTCAGCGCCGCGTCATGCCGGTGGAGCGGTGTGTACTCACCCAGTGTGCTGATGCGGAAGTCGACCTGTTCCAGACAGCCCAGCATTTCCGCCCGGCGGCCGGCAATGGCCAGCATGTCGGGCGACGGATCGACGGCGGTGAAACACCATTTCGTCGACTGGAAGGCCAGTTCGGACAGTTCGGCGCCGGTGCCCGCCCCGCTCAGCAGGATGGAGGCAGCGCCGCGTCCGATCCGCGCCGCCAGGACGGGTGCGATCAGTTCCTGCAGCACCGAATAGCCCGGCACGAGACGCCGGATACGCGCATCGTAGGACCTGGCACCCGAGCCCGAGAAACGCCCGCTATCCGGGGCTGACTGGCCTGCCGCCGCGCGGGCAGCGGCAGGCGGGATTTCAATGGAGTGTGTCATGAGCTCCGGATAGCATTATTGCGAATGTGTCGCAATTGCATTTCTTCAACTTGCCCTTTTTCTGCGCAGCGCCGAAACACGGGCGCAGGAAAGGAGGCGAGCGGTTCCATGCGCATCACCGACACGCTGAGCATCGACGAGAGCGAAATCGAGGAGCGCTTCCTGCGCGCCTCGGGCCCGGGCGGCCAGCACGTCAACAAGACCGAGAGCGCCGTCCAGCTGCGCTTCGACGTCGCCCGTTCGAGCCTGGAGCCGGGTGTGAAGCAGCGGCTTGTCCGGCTGGCCGGCTCGCGCATGACCCGCGAGGGCGTCCTCGTGATCCGGGCGGAGAACCAGCGATCCCAGGACCGTAACCGGGCCGAGGCCCGCGAGCGCTTGCGCGTGCTGATCGAACGCGCCCTCACCCCGCCCAAGCCGCGCAAGAAGGCCCGCCCGTCACTCTCCTCCATCCGCAAGCAGAAAGAAGCCAAGGCCCGCCGCTCGCAAACCAAGGCCATGCGCCAGAAACCGGCACCGGACAGCTAGTTTTCAGAGCCTGCACAGAGTTCCGGATCACCCGTCCGGGCGGCGCCTTCCGCGCACAGCGCGTCGGCCGCGGCCGGATCGCCGTTTTCCCGCAGCAGGGCGGCGAGTTCGGTGGTGGCAGCGCGGTTATAGGGGTCCCAGTAGAGCACGCGGCGGTACCAGAGTTCGGCGGTCACGGGATCCTCACGCAGGGCATGGCCGCGCGCGATGCTCAGCCCGGTCGGGCTGTACCAGGGCCGGATCAGCACGGTCTGCGCGTCATAGACCCGGCTCATCGCATCATAGGCACGTTCCAGATAGGTCAGCGCCAGATCGGCCTCGCCCTTGAGAGCGTGGAGGTCCGAGAGGTTGACCCAGGCTTCCCAGGCATCCGGGTCGAGCGTCAGGGCGCGGTTGTGCGCCTCGATCGCGCCGTCGAGATCGCCCTGTGCCGACAGGGCCAGGCCCAGCGCCCGGTAGCCCAGCGGGTATTCGGGGTTCGATGCGATGGCCTGCCGCGCGAGAGCTTCAGCCCGTTCCAGCTGCCGGGCGGCCGCGGTTTCGCGTGTCTGGCCGGACGCCAGCGCCGCGCCGATCCGCGACTGCCCGGCCTCACCGGGCCAGTCGTCCGGCCGGGCGCGGATGACGCGCTGGGTGATCGTGTTGGCCAGCCCGGCGAGCGCACGCGGACTGTCGGGCTCGAGCGCCAGCGCGGCCTCGTAGAGCCGCATGGCGGCGTCATTATCGCCGGGCTGGAACTGGTAATAGAAATCGTCCGCGCGGTCGGTCAGGCTTTCAGCACGATCCGCGGGTGCACCGGGCGGAGCGATACGGTCGCGCACCAGCCAGAAGACCGGAAAGGCCGCCAGCAGCACGAGAGCTCCCACGACGCCGCGCACCCAGGCGGGAACGGCGCGCACCGGCGCCGGAAGGGTTTCCGGCTCGGCCGGCACCAGCAGGCGATAGCCGCGCTTGGGTACGGTCGCGACATAGCGTGGCGAGCGTGCCGGGTCGCCCAGCGCCCGTCGCAGCTTCCACACACAGCGGCCGAGCGCGTCGTCATTGACCGTGACCCCGGGCCAGATGCGTTCGGCAATCGTCTCGCGCGACACCACATCGCCTTCGGCTTCGGCGAGCAGGCACAGCAGGTCCATCACTTTCGGCTCGACATCCTGGCTGCCGCCAGGACCGGCGATCCGGCCGGCCCGCGGTTCGACACGCCAGTCTCCGAGCTTGAATGCCCTGCCGTACTTCATTGATTTTACAGTCCCCTTGCCCCGGTCAGAAAAAGGTCAGACCATCAGGAAGATTGGGTCATGGCCTTTTGTCAGGCGGCGCCCCCAGTGTCCGGGCAGCCCCACCTGAAAGAAGACACGGGAGACCGGGATGCTCAAGAGCCTGACCCTTTGCACCGCACTGATGACAGCCGTCGCGGCACCGATCGCCGCACAGGCCCCGACGCCGGACACAGTCTATGAGGCCGACGTGGTCCGCGCCGATTTCGACCGGCTTTATGCCGGCTTGCGCGCGGCGCATTTCGACCTGTTTGCCGTCACGCCGCAGGCCGTATTCGACCAGCGGCATGCGGAAATGCGGGCCGGTTTCGACCGGCCGATGACCCGCCTCGATATCCGCCGGGAGTTCCAGGAATTCACCGCGCTGGCCCGTCATGCCCATGCGCGTATCGATTTCCCGATGGAGGCCTATGGCGCCTTCCGCGCGGCCGGCGGCCGCGTCCTGCCGCTGACGATCTCGATCCGCGAAGGCCGCGTCTTCGTGGAGACACGGGCGGCAGCCCTTGAAGACCTGGCGCCGGGCGACGAGATTCTCGCCTTCAACGGCCAGCCGAACACGGTCTGGATCCCGGCCCTCACCCGGCACCTGTCGGCCGAGACGCCACGCTTTGCGCACACCTTGCTGGAAACCTATCTGCGCGGCCTGGTCTGGCTGGAATGGCCGGAGATGACCGAGGCGACGCTGGACGTGCGTCATGCCGACGGATCGGTGGAGACCCTCACCCTGCCCTTCCTGAGCGGTGACGCACTGGCCCCGGCTGAAGAAGGCGAACAGCCTTTCAGCCTCGATGGCCGCGAGGCGCGCATGATCGGCAGCGATATCGCCTATCTGCGCCCGGGCCCGTTCTACAATACCGAGCCGGACGGGAATGTCTGGGATACGACGGGCTTCGCCGCGTTTGTCGACAACAGTTTCAATGACTTCCGGTCAGCCGGTGCAGAGGCGCTGATCCTCGATCTGCGCGACAATCCCGGTGGCGACAACTCCTTCTCCGACCGGGTCATGGCCTGGATCGCGGACCGGCCCTTCCGCTTTGCCTCGCGCTTCACAGTACGGGTCAGCGAGGAGACGACCGCGGCGAACCAGGCCCGCCTGGACACGCTGCCGGAGGGTGAAGGCGGCATGTCGGCGACCTATGCCGACCTGTTTGCGGCCCATGCGCCGGGCGAGACCGTTGAGATCGACCTGCCCTATGCCCAGCCGCGCCCGGACGGAGACCGGTTCGAGGGACAGGTCTATGTGCTGATCAACCGCTACAGCTTCTCCAATGCGGTGACCGTGGCGGCGCAGATCCAGGATTACGGCTTCGGTGTCATCACCGGCGAGACGACAGCCGACATGGCCACCACCTATGGCGCGATGGAGCAGTTCACCCTGCCCCGTACCGGCATCATAGTGGGTTACCCCAAGGCCCATATCGTACGCATAAACGGTGCATCGGAGTCACATCCGGTGACACCGGACATCGCCCTCGACTTTCCCGTCCTGCGCGGGCCGGAGGATGTCGTTCTGGACCAGCTGGTCGCGCATGTCCGCACCGCGCTCGACGGCTAGCCCTTCAGGATGATGGCGATCGTGGCGAGCAGGAGAAGCGCGATCGCGAAATTGAGGATGCGGGCGTGGCGGCGATCGGTCAGGAAGCGATTGATCACGCCGCCCGCCAGCAGCCACATCAGCCCGCAGGGCGCACCGAAGAGCAGGAAGGTCGCCATGAACAGCATGGCCCGCTCGCCGGCCGTGTCGGCCAGGGCGATATAGGCGCCGGCCGTCGAGATGGACATCAGGAGCGCCTTCGGATTGATCCACTGGAAGAGCGCCGCCTCCCAGGTGCGGAAGGGCCGCGAGCGGCGCTTGGGCGCCTTGGCGTCGCCCGGTTCGGCCGGACGCGCCAGCCCGGCCCGCACGAAGGCGAAGGCCATCCAGGCCAGCCACAGCGATCCGCCCACCTTCACCACATCCAGCGCCACCGGATAGCGGGCCACGAGTGTGCCCAGGCCGAACACGGCCGCGACCAGCAACAGGTTGAAGCCGATCTGCACGCCCAGGAAATGCGGCACGGTGCGGCGCACGCCGAACAGCGCCGAGGAGGACATCAGCATGAGATTGTTGGGGCCCGGCGTGGCCGACATGGCGACGACAAAGCCGACCAGGCTGAGATAGAGGGCCATGTCCATGAAGCTTCCCCGCGCGACGTGCAGCGCAGGTAGGGGGCGGAACGCACAGGATCAATGCCGCAGGGACAAAAAGCGGTGCGCAAAAAGAAAGGGCCCGGCGATCGCGCCGGGCCCTGTCCTGCAGTCGGGAATGGCAAGTCCGGCTTAGCCGACGATCTCGTCGTCGGAGAAGAAGAACTTGATCTCTTCGGCAGCTGTTTCCGGCGCGTCGGAACCGTGCACGGAGTTTTCGCCGATCGACAGGGCGAATTCCTTGCGGATGGTGCCTTCGGCAGCTTCGGCCGGATTGGTGGCGCCCATCACTTCGCGGTTCTTGGCAATGGCGTCTTCGCCCTCCAGCACCTGCACGACGACCGGTTCGGAGATCATGAAGTCGACCAGTTCACCGAAGAAGGGACGCTCCTTGTGCACCGCGTAGAAGCCTTCGGCCTGCTCGCGGGTCATGTGGATGCGCTTGGACGCGACGACGCGCAGGCCGGCCTCCTCGAACTTGGCGATGATCTTGCCGGTCAGGTTACGCTTGGTGGCGTCGGGCTTGATGATGGAGAAGGTGCGTTGCAGCGCCATGGGAAAGGTCCTCGAAGACTTTTTGTGACTGTCCGGGCAAACCGGCCTCTGGGATTCGCGCGGCTTATAGCGGCGCTTGCGCCCAGCCACAAGCCGCGCGGCAGGGACATTCCAGCAAGGGGTGCGGTGAAGCGGTTTTCCCAACTTTCTCTTTTCCCCGGCCCTGTGCCGGGGCCTGGAGGAGTCTGACCTTGAAATGCCGCCAGACCCCGGAATAAATCCGGGGAAACCGGTCTGCTGGTTTCCCCATCAGCCTTTCCGGATTGATCGGTTCGCCGCTCCGCGCTAACGGCCTTCCCATGTTGCACATCAATGATCTCACCTACCGCATCGAAGGCCGGATGCTGTTCGACCAGGCGACGCTCTTCCTGCCGGCCAAGGCCAAGATGGGTCTGGTGGGGCGGAACGGCACCGGCAAGTCGACCCTGTTCCGGCTGATCCGCGGCGAAGCCGTTGCGGAAAGCGGCGATGTGCGTGTGCAAAAAGGCGTGCGCGTCGGCTCGGTCGCCCAGGAAGCGCCCGGTGGCGACGAGACCCTGATGGATGTGGTGCTGGCCGCCGATAGCGAGCGCGCCGCCCTGCTCGCCGAAGCGGAAACCGCGACGGATCCCGACCGGATCGCCGAGATCCAGACACGGCTGGCCGATATCGAGTCGCACACGGCGGAGGCCCGCGCCGGCTCGATCCTGTCGGGGCTGGGCTTTACCGGCGAGGAACAGCAGCGCCCCTGCCGCGAATTCTCCGGCGGCTGGCGCATGCGCGTCGCGCTGGCGGCGACCCTGTTCGCGCGACCCGACCTCCTGCTGCTCGACGAACCGACCAACTATCTCGACCTGGAAGGCGTGATGTGGCTGCAGAGCTATCTGAAAACCTTCCCCGGCGCCGCCCTGGTGATCTCGCACGACCGCGACCTCCTGAACGGCGCGATGCAGAAGATCGCTCACCTGAAACAGGGCAAGCTGTCCGTCTATGAAGGCGGCTATGACGATTTCGAAAAGGCGCTGGCCGAGAAACAGCGCCTGCAGATGAAGCTGGTGGAAAAGCAGGAGGCCGAGCGCCGCCACCTGCAAAGCTTTGTCGACCGGTTCAAGGCCAAGGCCTCGAAGGCGAAACAGGCCCAGTCGCGGGTGAAACGGCTGGAGAAGATGCAGGTTGTCGCCACCCAGGTGGAAGACCCGGTCGCCCCCTTCGACTTTCCCAATCCGCAGCGCCGCATGGCGCCGCCCATCGTGCGCATGCTGGACGTGTCGGTGGGCTACGAGCCGGGCAAGCCGGTGCTGCGCGATATCAGCCTGAATATCGACACCGAGGACCGGATAGGCATTCTCGGCCGCAATGGCGCGGGCAAGTCGACCCTGGCCAAACTGCTCAATGACCGGCTGGAACCGCTCTCGGGCCATCTGCGCAAGCACAAGAAGCTGGAGATCGCCTTCTTCGCCCAGCACCAGATCGACGATCTGTCGCCGGACATGTCGGCCTACCAGCACGTGATCGAGCTGATGGAGGACGCCACCGAGGCCCAGCGCCGCGCGCGCCTGGCCCGGTTCGGCCTGCCCGGCGACCGCCAGGAAACGCCGGCAAAGAACCTCTCCGGCGGCGAGAAGGCGCGCCTCCTGTTCAACCTGATCACCTTCGGCGGCCCGCACCTGCTCATCCTCGACGAGCCGACCAACCACCTCGACATGGACAGCCGCGCCGAGCTGATCAACGCCATCAATGCCTATGAGGGCGCGGTGGTGCTGATCACCCACGACCGCCACATCATCGAAAGCTGCGTCGACCGGCTCTGGGTGGTCGGCGACGGCACGGTGACGCCCTATGACGACGATATCGAGACCTATCGCCAGTCCCTGCTGGGCCGGGTCGCCCGCGACGCCCGCGGCAAGAAGCCTGCGCCGGCCGACGAGAAGTCGCAGCGCCGCCGCGACAAGGCCTCGCTGCGCGAGACGCTGAAACCGCTGAAGGCCGCAGCCGCCCGCTGGGAAAAGGAAGCCGAACGCCTGCGCGGCGTCATCGAGATCATCGACAAGGGCCTCGCCGCCCCCGGCCTCTACGAAAAAGACCCCAGGACCGCCACCGACCTCCAGATCAAGCGCGCCAAGGCCGTCGACCTCCTCGACACCGCCGAACTCAACTGGCTGGAAGCCGCCGAAGCGCTGGAAACCGCGCAGGCAGAGTAGTGCTCGCACACTAACCCCTTGTTGCGCCAAGCGCCTATCCGGTTAATCAATCCTTAAGAGTCGGTTTATACAATATTACCCGAAATCAGCCGAGGTGCCTGGAGACATGCCTGCCGACTGCCTGTCGAGCCCTGTGAACGGTGAACCGGTCCGCGTGTGCGGACGGGGCGGCGTGTGCCGGGCGGGCGGTGCGGCATGAAGATCGATCCGCCGGTTGCGGCCCCGATCTCGCTGGCCCAGGTGCGCAGGATGCGCGCCCGCACGCATCCGCGCGGCGGCGATTTCCGTCAGGAAGTGCCCACCCATGCGCCCGAAGTGATGCATGTCGATGCGCTGGCCCCGGCCGATCCGGACAGTCATGAGCCGCCGGAATTCGACGATGTCGAGATCACGCGCGACGATGCGCTGGAAACCGCCCGCGACATCGCCCACGAACTCGCCGCCCTCACCCTGCCCATCGCCAACTGGCAGGCCACACGGGTGCACCACCTGTTTCATCCGTAAGAGCCGGAGGCCTCGAGGCCGGCGTCCTTCCCGCATGGGTGGACGCGGATGTACCGATCATCGATACATTCCGCTTGACGATGCACCGGTTACCGGCTCAGCGGCCAATATGGAGGGCTCGAGATGAAGCAGACCGTATTCACCCGCCAGACCTCGTCCGTCGGCGAACATCTGCAGGACTTCATGTCGGAGATGGGCCTCAAGGCCCCGACCCTCGCCAAACGGCTGCATGTCGGCCGGTCCCGCCTGCAGCGGTTGCTGGAAGGCGCGCGCTGCGATGCAGACATGGCTCTGCGGCTGGCCCGCTTTTTCGGCACCACGCCGCAATACTGGATGAATCTGCAGGCGCTGCGCGATCTGTCCGCGGCACAGGTCGAGGCCGGTGACACGATCCAGCGCGATATCGTGCCTTTCGACACGGCCGCCTGAAATCCGCAGACGGCCCTGCGGTATATCCTGAACGATTGGGATCAGCCGCAGGCCATGCTTTCGACGATGTCGTTCTCGTTGACGCGGATGGTCAGCCGGTCGGGGCGGTAGTCCATCGTCACCGGCGTGTCCGGGCCGACGACGCGGTAGTTTTCCGGCATGGCATTGCGCGGGACATTGACCCGCGGTTCGCCGACGAAATGCTGCAGGTCTTCCATGCCGCAATCGCCGGTGATCGGCGGGCGCACGGGATTGGCGTCGACATCGCCGGCATCTTCCAGCGGCGGCAGGGCCGGCGCGGCATTGCCAGCGTCTGCGGACGGGTTGCCGGCGATCTCGGGATAGGGTGCGGGGGCCGGTGTTTCACCGCCGCGCGTTGTCAGGGCACAGCCCGCCAGGAAACAGGCAATCAGCAGGGAAAGACGGGTTTTCATCGCACGCTACTCGACCGGGTCAGCCACACCAGGGCCGTAGAATGACGCCCGATTCGGCCAGGTCAAGGTTCAGGCGCGACGGGCGGTAGTCCTCGGTGATGGCGGTGTCGGGATAAATCAGGCGGATATTGCCGGACAGGCTGTCCAGATCGACCTCCCCGACCTGCTGGCCGACGAGATAGCCCATCTGCGTGGCCCCGCAGGGGCTGGTGTCCGGCGCGGCGATATCGCCGTCCATGTCCCCATCCATATCCGGCGGCGGCAGGGCCGGGCCGGACGGCCCCATCCCGCTGCCCCCGCTGGAACAGGCGGTAACGGCCAGAGCGGCGAGCGCGGCGAGGACTGCGTGTTTCATGCCTTCTTCTCCCATCTGCCCTCGGGCGACTGGCGCCAGTAGGACACGGTGCGTCCGTCGGCGGCCGCCTTCTTCCAGAGTGCGCGGGCATCCTGGACCGAGGCCTCGTCATGCCCGTCGAACATGACAATCATGCGTTCGAACCCGTCCGGATTTTCCGGTTCGGCGCCGTCGAGCAGGAAAAGGCACTGGGCGCCGTTGGGATTGGCTTCGTCCCCGGCCAGCAGGATGGGCTGTCGCGCCTCCTGCCCCGCCCCCGCCTGGCCGTGCGGCGTGAAACTGTCGTCGCGCCAGCTCCACAGCCACTGGTCCAGGGCTTCCAGACGCCGCGCGTCCGGCGAACGCACCAGCGCCCGCCAGCCCCGCGCCAGGGTCTTTTCCAGCAGTTCGGGAAGAACGTCTTCCAGGGCGGAACGTTCCAGATGGTAGAACCAGAGTTCGCCGCTCATCGCCCTCTCCTGCATCTGAACCCGGGTCCAGTGGACAGTATAACAATGCCGGTGTCATCCCGCCCCCCCGCCTACGCGGGCGCAAGCTTCTGGCCCGCACAGGCGGGCCGCAGGGCCGGGACCCATAACCGCCGGACGTGGGAAAGCGTGGCTCCGCTGCCGGCGTCAGCTGGTCAAAGTGCGGGCGTATAGGTCCCGGACTTCCGCCCGGCACAAGGCCGGGCATCCATCCGGGATGACATGAAAGCCGGGCCTCAGCCCTCGTGATTGTCGCGCACGAAGCGGTCGAGAATGCGCACGCCCCAGCCGGTGCCCCAGCTCGGCTGGCGCGGATCGTCCTTCGGGCTCATGCCGCCCATCGCCGTGCCGGCGATGTCGATATGGCACCACGGACGGTCATTGACGAAGCATTTGAGGAATTCCGCGGCCGAGATCGAGCCGGCCAGGCGCCCCTCGCCGACATTCCTGATATCGGCATTCTTGGTCTCGATGTGCTTTTCATAATCCGGACCCAGCGGCATCCGCCACACCGGCTCGTCGCTGTCATTGCCCGCCTTGAACAGGTGATCGGCGATCTCGTCGGAATTGGTGAAAATGCCGGCGCGGGTATTGCCCAGCGCGATCAGCATGGCGCCGGTCAGGGTCGCAAGGTCGATGATCAGCTTCGGCTTGAACCGGTCCTGGGAGTACCAGAGCACATCGGCCAGCACGAGACGGCCTTCCGCGTCGGTATTGAGGATCTCGATCGTCTGGCCGGACATGGAGGTGACGATGTCGCCCGGGCGCTGGGCATTGCCGTCGGGCATGTTCTCGACCAGGCCGACAATGCCGATGGCATTGACGTTGGCCTTGCGGCCGGCGAGGGCGCGCATCAGGCCGACCACCGCGGCCGAACCGCCCATATCGCCGCGCATCTCGTCCATGCCGGCACCCGGCTTCAGCGAGATACCGCCACTGTCGAAGGTCAGGCCCTTGCCGACGAAGAGCAGCGGTGCGTCGCCCTCCTTGCCGCCATTCCATTTCATGATGGCGATCTTGCTCTCGAATTCGGAGCCCTGGCCGACACCCAGAAGCGCGCCCATGCCCAGCTCGGTCATGTGGACCTCGTCGAGAATCTCGATCTCCAGGCCGAATTCGGCCAGGCCCTCGATCTTCTTGGCGTAGGTTTCCGGGTTCAGCACGTTCGGCGGCAGGTTGGTGACGTCGCGCGCCAGGTCGACCCCGTCGGCCACAGCCCCCCAGCTCGCCCATTCCGCGTCAGCCGCAGACGTGTCGTCGACGACGATGGAGACGGTCTCCAGCGAGGGCTTCTGATCGTCCTTCAGCCTGGTGCGGAACTGGTCGTAGCGATAGGCGGCCAGACGCGCACCGAGCGCGGCGCGGGCCGCGCCTTCCGCATCGGTCTCGCCATTGAGCGCGACGGCGACATCGGTCTCGCCGCTGGTCAGCAGCAGCTTGGTGACGGCCGCACCGGCCTTTTCCAGCGTCGAGGCCGAGCGCTTGTCCTTCTCGCCCAGGCCGAACAGCACGATGCGGCTGTTCTCGACACCCGACGGCGCCACGATTTCAAGCGTCTGGCCCGGCTTGCCGGAGAAGCGCGAAGCCGCCACGGCCCGCTTCACGGCGCCCGAAGTCGCCCCGTCCAGCGTCTCGGCTGCAGCCGACAGGCTCGCACCCTCATAGACCGGCACGGCGATCGCTCCGGACGTGCTGGCGGCAGCGGCGAATTCGATTTTCATGGCTTCCCTCTCCGGTGTGGCGAAGGCCCGGACATGTCATCCGGGCGCAAAAACATATGTCGCGGAAGTGGTATCCGATCACGACGTGAGATAGAAGGCGGATCGCGCAGCACAAGCCGGATCATGATTCTCGTTCAGCGGTATTTCTTCAAGCAATTGCTCTGGCCCTTCCTGACCGCGGTCGGGGCCTTCGCTGCACTGGCGCTGCTGACGCAGTCGCTGTCGAATGTCGATCTGGTCTCCGGCTATTCGGAAACTGCACTGACCTTCATCAAGATCACGCTGCTGGCGCTGCCGCATCTGACCGCCCTTCTGGTCCCGCTCGCACTGTTCGTCGCCGTCCTGTCGACGCTGAACCGGCTGTCCGGCGACAGCGAGCTGGTGGTGACGCAGGCCTCGGGTCTCGGCCGGTTCGGCATGATCACGCCGGTGCTGCGCCTGGCGGTCTATGTGATGATCGCCAATCTCGCCATCAATCTCTTCGTCCAGCCGGTTTCCTATCGCGAGATGCGCCGCTCGCTGCACGAGCTGCGCTCGGACGTCGCCGCCAGCCTGATCACGCCCGGCGCCTTCACCCAGCTGGGCGACGGCGTGACCATCTATGCCCGCGACCGCGACCGGTCCGGCCGCATGCAGGACATCCTGATCGACGATACCCGCGGCGAGGAACAGTCCACGCTGACAGCGCGCGAAGGCGTCGTCGTGCGCACCGACGACCGCTCGGTGATGGTGCTGATCGACGGCAATCGCCAGCAGATCGACGAGGCCGGCGAGCTGTTCTACGGCTCCTTCGACCGCACCGAATTCGATCTGGGCGAGTTCATCGGCCCGGTCGACGCCATGTTCTTCAAGGAAAGCGACCGCTTCCTGCACGAGCTGATCTGGCCCGATGCCGGCACGATCGCGCGCACCGGCGGTCCCGAACGGGCCTGGGCCGAGGCGCACTACCGCCTCTCCGCGCCGCTCTACAACATCGCCTTCGCGCTGATCGCCGCGGCCGCCTTCCTGGCCGGCGACCACTCGCGCATGGGCCATTCGCGCCGCGTGATGATCGCCGTGGCCGCCGGCATGACGATGCGCCTGATCGGCTTCGGCGTGCAGTCGGCCAGTGCCGACGACAGCGCGATGAATGCCATGCAGTACATCATTCCGCTGGCGGGCATCGCCGGCGCACTGGCCGTGATCTACTGGCCCGCCCGCCGGCGCCCCAAGACCCCGCCCGCCGAGACGGCCCCGCTCGCGGGTGCGGAGGTGACGGCATGATCGGCGGCCGCCTCAATCGCTACATGCTGACCCAGACGCTGAGCGGGCTGGGCCTGGCGCTGCTGACCATCACCACGGTGATCGTGCTGGTCGATTTCGTCGAACAGTCGCGCGCCATCGGCACGCGGGTCGATGTGTCGACGCTCGACCTTCTCGGCCTGACCCTCTTGAAGACGCCGCTGCTGCTGGAAACCACCCTGCCCTTCATCTTCCTGTTCGGCATCCTGACCTCGCTGTTCCGCCTGAACCGCCGCTCCGAACTGATCGTGATGCGCGCCTCGGGCATGTCGGCCTGGCGGATCCTGACGGCGCCGATGCTGTTCGCCGTCGTGGCCGGCGTGATCGGCGCGACCGCGCTCAACCCGCTGGCCGCCGCCGGCAATGCCGAATTCCAGCGCCGCCGCGACGCGCTGATGAATGTGCGCCAGACGCCGGGTGTGGAAGAGCCGGTCTGGCTGCGCGAGACCACGGCTGACGGCTTCACGGTGATCTCGGCCATGGCACTGGAGGAGAACCGCCAGGAAGTGCGGCGCCCGACCTTCTATCACTTCTCGCTGAGCGATGAGGGCGTGCCCGGCCTGGAGCGCCGGATCGACGGGGCGACCGCGCAGCTGATGGACGGTTTCTGGGAAGTGACCGATGCCATCGAGCGCATTCCCAATGAAAGCGCGCTGGAACTGGGCATGATCACCCTGCCGACCCAGATCAACCGGCAGGCCCTGTTCGAACGCGCGCGCTCGCCGCAGGGCGTGTCCTTCTGGGATCTGCCGGGCCTGATCGCCACCGCCCGCGATGCCGGTCTGGCGACCGCACGCTACGAGCTGCGCTGGCACGGCCTGCTGGCCCTGCCCCTGACGCTGCTGGCGGCAACGCTGATCGCCGCCGCCGCGACCCTGCGCCTGCACCGGCTGGGCGGAGCGGCCGCCTTTGCGCTGGTCGGCGGGCTGGCCGGTTTCGTGATGTTCTTCTTCCAGGAAGTCCTCAGCTCCTTCGGGGCGACGGGCGCCCTGCCACCGCTGACGGCCGCCTGGGCCGCACCGGCGATCACCGCGCTGATGGCGCTGACCTATATCGCGTCGACCGAAGACGGCTGACGGCATGGACGCGGGCGGCGGGTTCGGCTAGTCAGGTTCGATCCGTTCGGCCGGGGTTCGGGACAGATCAAGGGGATGACGCGCATGGCGTCACAGGTTCGCCGCCTCGCGGCAGTTTTGTTGAGCACGACGGCGCTGGCGATGGCAGCTCCTGCCCAGGCGCTGGCGCAGACGCCGGAACCGTCGGACCCGCCCATCTACCTGGAAGCCGACCGGATCGACGATCTCGCCGAGGGCGGCTACGTCGCGCGCGGCAATGTGCGCGTGCGCCAGCAGGACCGCACGCTGATGGCGGACGAGCTGGAATATCATCCGCAAAGCAATCGCGTGATCGCCCGCGGTCATGTCGTGATCATCGGCCAGGGCCCCTACCCGCAATATGCCGACGAGGTCGAGCTCGATTCGGCCCTGTCCTCGGGTATCGCGCTGGGCTTTGCATCCAGGCTGGAGCGCAATGGCCGCGTGGCGGCCGCCTCGGCGATCCGCGACGAGAATGCCTCGATGACGCTGCGCGACGCCTACTACACGGCGTGCGAGCTGTGCGAGAACGGCGAAGGCAATCCGACCTGGCGCCTGCGGGCCCGCGAGGTGCACCAGAATGCCGAAGAGCAGATGATCTACTACCGCGATGCGCGGCTGGAAATTCTGGGCGTGCCGGTGCTCTACGCCCCGGTCTTTGCCCATGCGGATCCGTCGTCGGAGCGGCGCTCGGGCTTCCTTTTCCCGAAGATCGGCGTCTCTTCGCGCCTCGGCTTCGTCTACCAGCAGCCCTATTACTGGTCGCTGTCCCCGTCGCAGGACATCGTCATCGCCCCGCGCGTGATGACGAATGTGAACCCGCTGCTCTACACCGAGTATCGCAAGCGCTTCTGGTCGGGCTTTACCGAGTTCGAAGCCAGCG
Organism: Maricaulis virginensis; assembly: GCF_027922185.1. Lineage (NCBI taxonomy): Bacteria > Pseudomonadati > Pseudomonadota > Alphaproteobacteria > Maricaulales > Maricaulaceae > Maricaulis > Maricaulis virginensis. The sequence goes on from NZ_BSFE01000010.1 coordinate 30,647, forward strand.
TGACGCGTGAAGCGGAAATCGACAGTGACGGCGAACGCTTCGGCGAAGAGGAGTGGCGCTGGCATGTGTTCGGCGGCGGCCGTTTCGAGATCAACGAGGACTGGCGCTGGGGTTTCGGCATCCAGCGTGCCTCCGACGATCTTCACCTGCGCCGCTATGATTTTTCCGAACGCGCCAAGGATCTCGGCCAGCCGATCGGGGCGGTGAACCGGCAGCTGGTCAGCCAGCTCTTTGTGGAAAACCGGACCCGGCACCGCTACGGGTCGGTGCTGGCGGCGACCTACCAGTCGCTGCAGACCGTTGTAAACGACGACACCTTGCCTCATCTGGCGCCGCAGATCGATGTGACGCAGATCGTCGATGCACCGGATGGCTGGGGCCGTGTCTCGCTCAATGGCAATGCGACGCACCTGACCCGCGAGTTGGGTTCAGACTATACCCGCGCCAGCGCGACGGCCGACTGGCGGACGCGCTGGATCGCGCCCGGTGGCGTGGTGGTCGAGCCCTTCGCGCTGGGCCGTGTGGACTATTACAATCTCGCCGACCTGCCCGTGCAGGCAGGCCAGGACGACACCGACAGTTTCACGCGTGCGCTGGGCCTGGTGGGTACAGAATTCAGCTGGCCATTCTATCGTCCCGGCGAACAGACCGATTGGGTGATCGAACCGGTCCTGTCGCTGGTCGCGGCGACTGATGACCCGGAGCGGGACCGCATTCTCAATGAGGACACGCTCTCGACCGATCTGGACGAGAGCATGCTGTTCGAGCCGGTCCGGGCGTCCGGCTATGACATCTGGGAAGAAGGCACACGAGCCAATTACGGCCTGCGCGCCACGGCCTTCTGGGGCGAGACGGGCCGTTTCCGCGCTTTTGTGGGCCGCAGCGAGCGCTTAGAGGGCGACGCATCCTTCGGCGCGACCAGCGGGCTGTTCGAAGAGAGTTCCGACTATGTCGTTGCCGGCGAGATCGACATCGCCCAGTTCTCCGCCGAGATCCAGACCCGCCTCGACACCGAAGACTATGACGTCAACACGCTGCAGGCGGCGGCATTCTATCGCGGCGACCGGTTCAGGGCCATGCTGGGTTATCTGGACACCAGCGACGATGCCGCCATTCGAGGGCCGCAGCGTGAACTGCGTGCCGATCTGCTCGTGCGCATGACCGACCGCTGGAGTGCGGTGGCGCGTGTGACCCGCGATATCGACCGCGATCTGTCGCGCCGCCAGGAGACGGGCTTCATGTATCGCGACGAGTGTACCCAGTTCGAGATTGTCTATCAGCGCGAGGATCTGGGCATCCAGAGCCTGGGCCCCTCGGAATCGATCCAGTTCCGGATTACCCTCTTCACCCTTGGCAGTCTGGATCCCGAACAGTAACGGTGTCCCGTGATTGCGCCCCTGCCGAGTTTGAGTAATGTTCCGCGCCGAACCGAAATGCGATTGCTTATGACCGCCAAGAACTTCGTCTTCGCCCTGTTTGCCGCCCTGACGGTATTGCCCGCCATGGTGCTTGCCGGTGGTGCACACGCCCAGTCGACGACGGAGGGCGTAGCCGCGCTCGTCAATGACGAACCGATCACCACGGTCGATGTGCGCAACCGGATGCGTCTGATCATCTCGACCTCCCGCATGTCACAGATCGACGAGCAGACGCTGGCGCGGGTTCAGGACGAGGCCCTGCGCGGCCTGGTCGACGAGCACCTGCAGATGCAGGCGGCCCGGGAATATGAAATCGAGATCGAGGACGCGGAGATCAACAACGCCCTTCTCGACCTCGCCAGCCGCAACAATGCGACCATCGACGAGATCCTGGCGGATCTGGAAAGCTCGGGCATCGATGCCTCGACCCTGCGCAGCCAGATCGAGGCGGAAATCGCGTGGCAGATCCTGGTCAATGGCCGTTACGGCTCGCGTATCCGGATTTCCGAACAGCAGATCGAGCTGGCACTGGACCGTCTGGTCGCCAGCGCCTCCCAGCCGCAATTCTACATCTACGAGATGTTCTTCGAAGTACGCCGCCCCGGTCAGGAGCAGGCCACGCTGCAGCGCGTGATCGCAGTCATGAACCAGCTGCAGCAGGGCGCGTCCTTCCCGGAACTGGCGCGGCAGTTTTCCGATGCGAGCTCGGCCGCGGCCAGTGGCGAGATCGGCTGGGTTGCCCTGTCCGAACTGCAGCCGGAAGTCGCCGCGATCATGCCGCAGATGCGCCGGCAGTTCGAGCAGTCCGGCGGCCGTGGTGCCCTGTCCAATCCGGTCCAGGTTCCCGGTGGTTTCATGGTCATTGCGCTGGTCTCCGTGCGCGACGGCACGACCTCCCTGCAATACGATCTCGTACAGATCACGATCCCGCAAAGCGCCACCCAGGACGATACGCGCAGCCGCCTGCAACGGGCCTTGTCCGACAATCCGCAGTGTGACGCCAGCCAGGCTGTGGCCGACCGTTTCGACGGTGCCATCCACACGCCCCTCGGCAGCATCGGTGCGGACGCCATGCGCGACGAGATCCGTCTGGCGCTCGAACCGCTCGATGCCGGCGAAAACACCGGCGTGCTCGATACGCCGGCCGGCCTGACAGCGCTGATCGTCTGCGACCGCTCCATCACCGGCCCCGGCGTCCCCAGCCGCGACGATGTCGAGTCGCAGCTGCGCGGCCAGCAATTGTCGCTGCTCTCGCGCCGCTGGCTGCGCGATCTGCGCCGCGACGCGACCATCGAGATCCGCGAGTGATGACACCGCGCTCACCCATCGTCGTTTCGATGGGTGATCCGGCCGGGATCGGCCCCGAGATCATCCTGAAGGCCCGGGCCGAGCTGGGTACATCCATTCCGCTGCTCGCCCTTGGAGACCCTGGCGTTTTCGCAAGCACCGCCGCCCGGCTCGGCCTTCCGGGGCCGGCCGTTATCGACGCTCCGGACGCACAGCTTCCCGGCGACCGTCTCGCCGTTCTCGCCACGCCGCACACCTGTTCCGCACCGGTCACGCCCGGCCAGCCCGATGCAGCGCATGCGCGCGCGGTCACGTCCGCAATCGAGACCGGCGTAGCCCTGTGCCGCGACGGCAAGGCCTCGGCCCTGGTGACCGCGCCCATCTCCAAGGCCGTGCTCTACGACGCCGGCTTCAGCTTTCCCGGTCACACCGAATATCTCGCCGAGCTGACCGCCGAGGCTCCCGTCGAGGGCCCGCGCGGCCCCGCCATGATGCTGTCCGGCGGCGGACTTCGCGTGGTTCTGGCGACCATCCACCTCTCCCTGCGCGACGCCCTCGAAGCCCTGACGGCCGAGCGGATCGCCGGGATTGCCCGCCTGACCCATCACGCCCTCATCCACGATTTCGGGATTGCCGCGCCGCGGCTGGCCCTCGCGGGCCTCAATCCGCATGCAGGCGAAGGCGGGGCGCTGGGCCGCGAGGAGATCGAGATCGTCAATCCCGCAGCGGCCGCCCTGCGCGCCCAGGGGATCGACATCACCGACGCCCTGCCGCCCGACACGATGTTCCATGCCGAGGCCCGCGCACAATATGATGCCGCGGTCTGCCTCTATCACGATCAGGGCCTGATCCCGGTGAAAACGCTGGACTTCCATGGCGGGGTGAACATCACGCTGGGCCTGCCGATCGTGCGGACCTCGCCGGATCACGGCACCGCCTTCGCGATTGCCGGTCAGGGCGTGGCGCGGCCCGACAGCCTGATCGCGGCGATCCGCCAGGCCGCAGAGATTGCAGAGCACCGCGGATGAGCCTCGACGCCCTGCCCCCGCTGCGCGATGTCATCGCTGCCCATGGCCTGGGCGCCAACAAGGCGTTCGGCCAGCACTTCCTGCTCGACCTCAACCTGACCGGCAAGATCGCCAGCCTGGCCGGCGACATGTCGGCAGCCCATGCCGTCGAGATCGGTCCCGGGCCGGGCGGGCTGACCCGCGCCATCCTGGCCGCGGGTGCGAAAACCCTGACCGTGATCGAGAAGGACAGCCGCTTCCTGGGCGCGCTGGGCGAGATCGGTACGGCCAGCGGCGGCCGTCTCGACATCATCGAGGCGGACGCGCTCAAGGTCGACGAGGACGCCAGCCTGCCGCGCGACGGCGCGCGGATCATCCTGTCCAACCTGCCCTACAATGTCGGCACGCTGTTGCTGATCAAATGGCTCGAAGCGGAGCCGGTGTGGTGGTCGCGCGCCGTGCTGATGTTCCAGCGCGAGGTCGCCGACCGTGTCGTCGCGGCGCCGGGCACGAAGGCCTATGGCCGCCTCGCCGTGATCTCCCAGGCGCGCTGTGAGGTGCGTATGGGGCTGAAAGTGCCGGCCCGGGCCTTCACCCCGCCGCCCAAGGTCGACAGCGCTGTCGTGGTGCTGGATCCGCTGCCGGACGACAAACGCTTCGCCGATGTCGAGGCGCTGGGCATCGTCACCGCTTCCGCCTTCGGCCAGCGCCGCAAGACGCTGCGCCGCAGCCTCGCCCAGGCCGCCGGACAGACAGGCGCCAGCGCAGAAGACCTGCTGACCGCGGCCGGCATCGATCCGGGAGCAAGGGCAGAAACGGTGGATGTGGCCGGGTTCCGGCGGCTGGCCGAAGCCTGGCGTGCCGCGAAGGGCTGAGGCCCCTATCGCCTATTCTTCATCCATGATCGCGTCGACGAAATCGTCGAGCCAGGGATGGCGGGTGCGCTTGAGACGTTCGGCGTGCAGGATCAGGCTGAGCTTTTCCAGCGCGCGGGCGAAGTCGTCATTCACGATGATGTAGTCGTATTCGTGCCAGTGCGAGATCTCGTCCTTGGCGCGGTCCATGCGGCCCTTGATGATCTCCGGCGTATCCTGGCCGCGCTTGCGCAGACGCTCTTCCAGCAACGCCAGCGAAGGCGGCAGGATGAAGACACGCACCGTGTCTTCCGGTGCCTGTTCGGCGATCGCGCGGGCGCCCTGCCAGTCGATGTCAAAGACCACGTCGCGGCCTTCTTCCACGGCATCCATCACCGGTGTTTTCGGCGTGCCGTAATAGCGGCCGAACACTTCGGCCCATTCAAAGAACTCGCCCTCGGCCGCCTTCGCCTTGAAGGCGTCGACGGACATGAAGTGGTAGTCCTGGCCATCGACCTCGCCCGGGCGCGGATCGCGGGTCGTCGCCGACACGGACAGAATGACATCGGGGTTCTGGCTGATCAGGCGCTTGGACAGCGTCGTCTTGCCCGCCCCGGACGGGCTGGACAGTGCCAGAAGAACGCCCCGGCGGCGGCCGCGGAAAATCGGTCCGGTATGGCCGTCACTCGACATTCTGTACCTGCTCCCTGAACTGATCGACGGCGTTCTTGATCGCCAGGCCGATCTGCGTGAGTGAAGAATCGGAAGACTTGGAGCATAGAGTGTTCGCTTCGCGATTAAACTCCTGCGACAGGAAGTCCAGCTTGCGGCCGGTCGGCGAACCGGCAGCCAGCAGCTCGCGCGCCGAGGCGATATGCGCCACCAGCCGGTCCAGCTCCTCGCGGACATCCATCTTCACGGCCAGTGCGGCGGCTTCCTGGGCCAGCCGGTCTTCCGGCAGATCGCCCTCGATCAGCTCGGCAAACCTGGTGGCCAGGCGGTCGCGGATCGTGTCGATGCGCACGGCCGCACTCGCAGCGGCCTCGCGGGTGAGCTGTTCGATCGTGTCGATATGGCCGCTCAGCACGGTCTCGAGCGTGCGCCCCTCATCGCGGCGGGCCGCCTGGAGCGCGTCGAGCACGTCCGCGAGCCCGTCCAGCAGGGCCGCGTCCAGCGCCGGATCTGCGGCCTGGTCCTGCGGGCCGCCCAGCGTGCCGGCGAGTGCCACCAGCCCCTCGAAGCTCGGCCTGGCGATCACGCCGCGTTCGACATAGGGCGCCGCCGCCGCCAGCAGGGCGTCGATCCGGGCGGTGTCGATATCCAGTCCGGAACCGGACGCGTCGCGCTTGAGGGTCAGGGTCGCCTGCACATTGCCGCGCGTGAAGCGGGCCTTGGCAAGATCGCGCGCCTTGGCTTCCAGACGGTCATGGCCGGGCGGAAAACGGAAACGGGCCTCCAGCCCCTTGCCGTTGACGCTGCGCGCCTCCCAGGTCCAGCGCCAGTCGCCCGTCACGCCCTCGCAGCGGGCAAACCCCGTCATGCCCGAGAGCACGCCCATCACCGCCCCCCGTTCGAGCGGCGCTCGCGCTCGATACGGCGCCACTGCGCGACATTGCGCAGGTGCTGGGCATAGGTGTCGGCAAAGACATGACCGCCCGTGCCGTCGGCGACGAAGAAGAGCGCGCTGGTCTCGGCCGGATTGAGCACGGCGGCCAGGGATTCGCGCCCCGGATTGGCGATCGGCGTCGGCGGCAGGCCGGCGATCTGATAGGTGTTCCAGGCGTTTCCGGTATTGTCGATTTCCGACCGGCGCAGGCCGCGGCCCAGCGGCTCGCCGCGCGAGATGCCGTAGATGATGGTCGGATCGCTCTCCAGCCGCATGCCCCGGCGCAGACGGTTGACGAAGACGGAGGCCACTTCGGGCCGTTCGGACGCGATACCCGTCTCCTTCTCGACGACCGAGGCCAGGATGATGGCTTCCTCCCGCGTATCGAAGGGCAGGTTTTCCGCGCGGGCCGGCCACAGCTCGTCGAGCAGCGCTGTCTGGGCAGCGGCCATGCGATCGATGACGTCCTGGCGCGAGGTGCCGCGTGTGACCAGATAGGTCTCGGGCAGCAGCGTGCCTTCGGCGGGGATCTCGGCAATCTCGCCGGTCAGCACCTCGACCTCGTTGAGCACGGCCACGATCATCGCGCTGGTCAGCCCCTCGGCAAAGGTCACCGGGTGCTGCACGGTCTGGCCGGAGCGCAGGAGTTCGTAGATCTGGGCCATGGAGGCACCGGCGGGGATGCGATACTCGCCCGCACGCAAGGCCCGGTCGCCCTCGTCCAGGGTGACGGCAATGCGGAAGATGCGGCGATCGGTGATCACACCCTCGTCTTCCAGCTGCTGGGCGATGCGGATCAGCCCGGCGCCGCGCGGCAGGAGGACAACGGTCTCTTCAGCGGCCGGGCCCGGTTCGGCGAACTCGGCCTCGAACCATTTATAACCGCCATAGAGCGCGCCCAGCGCACCGAGCGCCAGCACAACGAGAACCACCAGCAATCCGGTAAAGAATTTCGCCAGCCCGTTTCCGGACTTTGGCGCAGGCGTCTCGCTCATTCACATTTCCCCGACAGGCGTCACTCTGCGGCGACGAATACCACGGACGCGTTGGTCCCGCCGAATCCGAAGGAGTTCGACAGGGCGGCGCGGACCGGCTTTTTCACGGCAGCCTTGGGCGCCAGATTGATCGCGGTCTGAACCGACGGATTGTCCAGGTTCAGCGTCGGCGGGCAGACACCGTCGCGGATCGCCAGGATCGAGAAGATCGATTCGACCGCACCGGCCGCGCCCAGAAGGTGGCCGATCGCCGATTTGGTCGATGACATGACCAGCCCGCCGGCGCTGTCACCGAACAGGCGTTCGACAGCCCGCAGCTCGATCTCGTCGCCCAGCGGCGTCGAGGTGCCGTGCGCGTTGACATAGTCGATATCGCCCGGCGCGAGCCCGGCATCCTTCAGCGCGGCGGACATGGAGCGGAAACCGCCATCCCCATCCTCGGCCGGCGCCGTGATGTGATAGGCATCGCCGGACAGGCCATAGCCCTTCACTTCGGCGTAGATCTTCGCGCCGCGCGCCCTGGCGTGCTCATAGTCTTCCAGCACGACAATGCCGGCCCCCTCGCCCATGACGAAGCCGTCGCGGCCGGTGTCATAGGGGCGCGAGGCCTTTTCCGGCGTGTCGTTGAAACCGGTGGACAGTGCCTTGCAGGCGACAAAACCGGCAATGCCCAGGCGGCAAACGGCGGCTTCCGCACCGCCGGCTACCATCACGTCGGCATCGCCGCGCGCGACCAGGCGGGCTGCATCGCCGATGGCATGGGCGCCGGTCGAACAGGCCGTCACCACGGCGTGGTTCGGCCCTTTCAGGCCATGACGGATCGACACCTGGCCGGAGACCAGATTGATCAGCATGGCGGGAATGATGAAGGGAGAGAGGCGCCGCGGCCCCTTCTCGTGCAGATCGATCGAGGCCTGGTAGGTGGTCTCCAGACCGCCGATCCCCGACCCGATCATGACGCCGGTGCGCTGCTTTTCGTCTTCCGTCCCGGGGGTCCAGCCGCTGTCGGCAATCGCCTCGTCGGCAGCGGCAATCCCGTAGAGGATGAAATCGTCGACCCGGCGCCGGTCGCGGGCGCTCAGGACGTCGTCGGGATTGAACACCCCGGCATCGCCTTCACGGCCGCCGCCGCGTCCGTCGCTGCGTGGAACAAGTCCGGCGATCCGGCAGGCCAGATCGTCCGTTTCGAAATGTTCGATCGGACCCAGCCCCGACTGACCGGCGAGAAGACGTTCCCAAACGACTTCCCGCCCGCAGCCCAGCGGCGTGACGAGCCCGATACCTGTGACAACGACGCGACGCATGAAGGGGTCGTTAGCCCACCTTCTCGGAGATGAACTTCACGGCGTCGCCGACCGTCTGGATGTGTTCGGCGGCATCATCCGGAATTTCGATGTCGAACTCTTCTTCGAACGCCATCACCAGTTCGACATTGTCCAGGCTGTCAGCGCCCAGGTCGTCGATGAAGCTCGCATTCTCGGTGACCTTTTCGGCCTCGACATCGAGATGTTCGACAACAATTTTCTTAACGCGCTCGAGAACGTCAGACATTTCAGACCCTCATAATGAATCACCGCGAGACTATAGCGGTGCAGGAGAAGACGGGAAGTGCCCAATTACAAGGCCCCTCCCCAAGATGCGCGGGCACGTAGCACACATAATGACGGGACGCCAGAATGTGACACCGTGTCCGCAGGCTCGGATATTGCCGCTAGATCATCGCCATACCGCCATTCACATGAACGGTCTGGCCGGTGACATAGTGGGCTTCGGAACTGGCGAGATAGACCACGGCGGCGGCAATGTCGTCGCCCGAGCCCAGATCGCCGGCAGGAATTTTCGTCAGGATCGCCGCCTTCTGGTCGTCGGTCAGCGCGTCGGTCATCGGCGAGGCGATGAAGCCCGGCGCGACACAGTTCACCGTCACGCCGCGCGCGGCGACTTCCTGGGCCAGCGACTTGGAAAAGCCGATCATGCCGGCCTTGGAAGCACAGTAATTGGTCTGGCCCGGATTGCCGGTGACGCCGACGACGGAAGTGATGCCGATGATGCGGCCCCAACGCGCCTTCATCATGCCGCGCAGGGCGGCACGGGACAGGCGGAAATAGCTTTCCAGATTGATACGCATCACCGTGTCCCAGTCCTCATCCTTCATGCGCATGAGGAGCTGGTCCTTGGTGATACCGGCATTGGCCACCAGGATGTCCAGCGAGCCCATCGCCTCGGCGGCCTGCTTGGGCAGGGCGTCGACGGCTTCGGCGTCGGACAGGTTGCAGGGCAGGACATGGGTGCGCTCGCCCAGCTCGCCGGCGAGCTCCTGCAGCACGTTTTCGCGCGTGCCGGACAGCGCAACGGTCGCGCCCTGGGCATGCAGCTTGCGGGCAATCGCATTGCCCAGACCGCCGGTGGCACCGGTCACGAGGGCAGTCTTGCCGGTAAGATCGAACATCATGCGTTCTCCTTGAGAGCCGCCGCGAAGGCTTCCAGATCGTCGGCGGAATTGAGGGCAACGCCATCGGCGTCCTTGGTGGTGCGCTTGAGCATGGTGGTCAGCACCTTGCCCGAACCGGCCTCGGCCAGCGTAGCGACGCCCGCCTCCTCGACCATCCACAACACACTTTCGCGCCAGCGCACGCGGCCGGTCACCTGTTCGACCAGCTGACGGCGGATCGTCTCGACATCGTCGGTCGGACGCGCGGTGACATTGGCCACCACCGGCACGACGGGCGCCTTGATCGTTGCTGCGGCGAGCGCTTCGGCCATCGCATCGGCGGCCGGCTGCATCATCGGGCAGTGGAAGGGCGCGGAGACCGGCAGTTTCATCGCCTTTTTCAGGCCCAGCTCGCCGGCCCTGGCGATGGCGGCATCGATGGCCGCCACGGATCCGGAGATCACGATCTGGCCCGGTGCATTGTCATTGGCGATCGCGCAGACACCCGCCTGGGCGCCGGCGGCGACAGCCTGGGCCGCGAGGTCCTCGTCGGCACCGAGAAGCGCCGCCATCGTGCCCTCGCCCACCGGCACAGCCTTCTGCATGGCCTGACCGCGCAGCTTGAGCAGTTTCGCGGCATCGCTGATGGACAACGCGCCTGCAGCCGCCAGGGCCGAATATTCGCCAAGACTGTGACCGGCGACGAATTCGGCGGCGTTGACGTCAACGTCAAACTCGCTTTTCAGCACCGCCATCACGGCCAGGCTGGCGGCCATCAGGGCCGGCTGGGCGTTCTCGGTGAGGGTGAGCTCTTCGATGGGGCCATTGGCCATCAGGCCCGACAGGTCCTGGCCCAGCGCCGCATCGACTTCGTCCAGCACCGCCTTCGCGCTGGCAAAGCGCTCCGCGAGTTCCTGGCCCATGCCGACGGCCTGGCTGCCCTGACCGGGGAAGACAAAGGCAAATTTCATGGAGTATTCCCTTCCCGACTCTCAAATGGCCGATCTGTCCGGGTTCGCTCGATACCTCCTGCGGGAGGCCGCGCGCAAGGGCGCTTGCGCCTTGCGCTGTGCATTCAATTCGGGTATGGCCCGCGCTTCGCCTGGTTGCGGTCCGTTCTTCCGGTCGATCCTGCATGGTGCAGGGTCAGGGATTTCGGAGCCGCCGCAGACCTGCCCGACCCTTCGGCATGGTGTGCGCCGCAACCGCTTATGAAGGGAGCCGACATGGCACTTTACGAGCACATCTTCATTGCGCGTCCGGACATTTCCCCGGCGCAGATGGAATCTCTCATCGAAGAGACCAAAGCCCTGATCGAAGAGAAGGGCGGCAAGACCGGCAAGACCGAATACTGGGGTCTGCGCAACCTTGCCTACCGCATCAACAAGTCCCGCAAGGGCCATTACGGCCTGATCGACATCGACGCCCCGGCGGATGTCGTTGCCGAACTGGACCGTATCCAGCGCCTGTCCGAAGACGTGATCCGTCACATGACGGTCCGTGTCGAGGACCACAGCGAAGAGCCGTCCGCGATCCTGTCCAAGAAGGACGATCGTCGCGGCCGTCGCGAGCGCAGCTAGAAAGGACTTAACAGATGTCTTCCGGAAACATTTCCAACCTGCCGGCACGCCGTCCGTTCATGCGTCGCCGCAAGGTCTGCCCGTTCTCCGGCGAAAACGCGCCGAAGATCGATTACAAGGACCCCAAGCTGCTGCTCCGCTACATGTCCGAGCGCGGCAAGATCGTGCCGTCCCGCATCACCGCGGTTTCGGCCAAGAAGCAGCGGGAACTGGCCCGCGCCATCAAGCGCGCCCGCCAGCTGGCCCTGCTGCCGTACGTGGTCGATTGAGGGAGGACTGACATATGAAACTGGTTCTCCTTGAACGCGTGGAAAACCTTGGCGCCATGGGTGACGTTGTCTCCGTGCGTCCGGGCTTCGCCCGCAACTTCCTGCTGCCGCAGGAAAAGGCGCTGCGCGCCACCGAAGCCAACCTGGCCCGTTTCGAAGCCGAACGCGAAGCGCTGGAAAAGCGTAACGCCGAACGCGCTGCGGAAGCGGCCACGGCTGGCGAAACGATCGATGGCGAAAGCTTCATCATGATCCGCCAGGCCGGCGAGAGCGGTCAGCTCTACGGTTCGGTCACCTCCCGCGATATCGCCGACATCGTGTCGGCCAGCGGCACTTCGGTTGCCCGTTCGCAGGTCGTGCTGAACTCGCCGATCAAGACGCTGGGCGTCCACGATGTGCGCATCAAGCTGCACGCCGACGTCTCCGTGACGGTGTCGATCAATGTCGCCCGTTCCGAAGAGGAAGCCGAGCGCCAGGCCGCCGGTGAAGACGTGATCGCGGCCCAGGCCGACGAAGATCGCGCCATCGCCGAAGCCCAGGCCGCGGCCCTGTTCGAAGCCAGCGAGGAAGGCCAGGAACTGGCTGCCCAGCAGGCTGCGGAAGCCGAAACGGCCGGCGACGAAGCCGAGACCGAGGAAACCGAGCAGTAAGTCCTGCAGGTTCCCGAGTTTTCAAAGGGCGGTCCGCCGGGCCGCCCTTTTTCTTTTGCTGTCGCCAATCCGGAAGATGCACGCTAGCGTATCAAATTGTAGGGGATGGCCGGACCTGCTTCCGTGCCGAGTAGACGCGAATGGGTTTTCCGGTTGTTTTCCGTCTCGTCGAGCGCTGGCTTGGCGTGATCCTGTGTTTCCTGCTCGCCCTGTCGCAGGGCTATTTCATTCTCGGCCTCTACGTGTTCTCGGTCGACGAATATGTCGATCTGGAACCCAATGTGACGTTCGAGGACGTGCGGCCGGTGATCGAATGGCCGCTGGAAACGGCGATCATCATCGCCTTTGCCGGCGCGGCGCTGGCCACCGTGCTGGCCATATTGAGATCCCGCTGGGCTTTTGCCGCCATCCTCGTGCACTTCATTGCGGCGAAAACGGCCTGGGTGCTGTCGACCTTCCTGCCCTATTATGACGGCGGTGCGATCGGCGCCTGGCTGACCGTGATCCAGATGGTCGCCATTGTCCTGATCTTCCGTACGACCACGCCTTTCCGGTCCCGGCCCGTCGCGTAACAGTCGCACTGTGGATAACCCGGCCGCGCAACCCCTTGTTTTCCCGCTCCTGAAACTCTCCTGCCCCAACCGTCAACACCATGACAGGCAAGGCGCACTTAACGTTATCCACAGCCATCAACAATCGTTAACGCCGACCGGGCCGACAGCTGCATCTGACAGTGTTCGACAGTGGTCACGGGCGATCCGGACCGGTATTGATCCGCTCTTCGCCTGCGGGCGAGGTACAGGGGACAACCGGAATGACCACCGCGCTGCAGCCGTTCGTCGAGAACGGCTCCGAGATTGCCGATGCCGATACGGCGCCGCACAACCTGGATGCGGAGCAGGCGTTTCTGGGTGCGCTTCTGTATGACAACGAGATGTATCACCGGGTCGCGGACTGGCTGAAGCCGGCGCATTTCTACGACCCGGTCCATGGCCGCATCTACGAGACGGCGGCCGATCTGATCGGCCGCGGTTCGCTGGCCGACGCCGTGGTTCTGAAAACCCAGTTCGACCGCGATGACGGGCTGCGCGAAATCGGCGGCACGACCTATCTCGCCGTGCTGATGGAAGGCGCGGTGACGGGCAATGCGGCCGTCGAGTACGCCAAGATCATCTACGAGCTGGCACTGCGCCGCGAACTGATCCGTATCGGTCACGATCTGGCAAATGCCGCCAGCGCCGATGCCGATGTCCAGGCCCGCGCCCTGATCCAGGACATCGAGCAGCAGCTCTACAATCTGGCCGAGGAAGGCTCGGCCTCGCGCGGCTTTGTCAGCTTCAAGCAGGCGCTGGCGGAATCGGTGGAGACCGCCTCGGCGGCCTATGAGCGCGAAGGCGGTCTGGCCGGTATCTCCTCGGGCCTGAAAGAACTGGACCGCAAGCTGGGCGGGCTGCACCCGTCGGACCTGATCATCCTCGCCGGCCGCCCCTCGATGGGCAAGACCTCGCTGGCGACGAATATCGCGTTCAACATCGCCAAGGCCTACCGGTACGAGGAACAGCCCGACGGCACCCGCAAGACCGTCAATGGTGGCGTCGTAGGCTTCTATTCGCTGGAAATGTCGGCCGAACAGCTCGCCACGCGTCTGATCGCCGACCATACCGGCATTCCCGGCTACATGATCCGCCAGGGCACGATCGATGCGGCCCAGTACGAGGACATCCGCGACGGCGTGCTCGAGATCCAGGGCCTGCCGCTCTATATCGACGACACCGGCGGCCTGCCGATTTCCGCCCTCGCCGCCCGGGCGCGGCGCCTCAAGCGCACGCATGGCCTCGACCTGATCGTGGTCGACTATCTGCAGCTGGTTACATCCTCGCGCGCCCGTGCCGGCGCCAGCCGGGTGGAAGAGGTTTCCGAGGTCACCCAGAATCTCAAGGCGCTGGCCAAGGAACTCGCCGTCCCGGTGATCGCCCTCTCGCAGCTGTCGCGCCAGGTGGAAAACCGCGACGACAAGAAACCGCAGCTGTCCGACCTGCGGGAATCGGGCTCGATCGAGCAGGATGCTGACGTCGTGCTGTTCGTTTACCGGGAAGCCTATTACAAGGAACGCGAGAAGCCGCGCGAAGACACGCCGGAATATCTCGCCTGGGAAGAAGAGTTCCGCCGGATTGAGAAAGTCGCTGAAGTCATCATCGGCAAGCAGCGTCACGGCCCGATCGGATCGGCAAAGCTCCACTTTGATGGCATGCTGACGAAGTTCACCGATCTCGAGACCCGCTATGACGACGAGTCCGACTGACACACGCGCCGAACCCGCTCCGCGCCTGATCATCGATCTGGCGACCATCCAGCAGAATTACCGCAAGGTGCGCGATCTCGCGCCCGGTGCCGAGGCCGGCGCGGTGATCAAGGCCAACGCCTATGGTCTCGGCGCCATGGAAGTGGTGCCGGCCCTGGCCGATGCCGGCTGCCGCACCTTCTATGTCGCGCATACATCGGAAGGCCGCGAGGCCCGTACCGCGCTCGCCGGACGCCCGGCCGACATCTATGTCTTCAACGGGTTCTGGCCGGCCGAACTGCCGGCGCTGCGCGACGCCGAACTCTTCCCGGTGATCAATGAGCTCGCCCAGTTGGAACAGCTGCGCGAACAGGCGCCGGACCTGCCCTGCGCCCTGCATTTCGACACCGGCATGAACCGTCTGGGCCTCGGCCCGGAGGAGACCGACGCGCTGATCGCGAATCCCGCGCGGCTGGATGCGATCGATGTGCGGCAGATCATGAGCCATCTCGCCTGCGCCGACGAGCCGGTCTACCCGCTCAATGCGCGGCAGCTGGAACGCTTCTCCCGCATCCGCGAGGCCTTTCACGGCATTCCCGCCTCACTGTCCAATTCGGCCGGTATCCTGCTGGGGCCGGACTATCATTTCGACGTGCTGCGCCCCGGGCTCGCCCTGTTCGGCGGGGTTCCCGCGCCCGGCTATCCCTCGCCCTTCGAGCCGGCGGTCGAGATCGATGCCCCCATCCTGCAGATCCGCACGCTGCGGCCCGGCGACACGGTGGGCTATGGCGCAACCTTCACGGCCGACACGCCGCGCCGCATCGCGACGGTCGCGGCCGGCTATGCCGACGGGCTGCTGCGCGCTTTCGGCAATGGCGGGTTCGGCCGGATCGGCGAGACCCGCGTGCCGATCCTGGGCCGGGTCTCGATGGACCTGATCGGTGTCGATGTGACCGATGTCGACAGCCCGCTCACGCCGGGGCATCCGGTTTGCTTCCTCGGCGGCGATATCGAGGACATGGCCGACAGCGCCGCCACCATCTCCTACGAATTCCTGGTCCGCCTGGGCCTGCGTTTCCACCGCATCTACAAGCCGGCTGCCAGACGGCGCTGACCCCGGACACATTCTGTCATCCTCCCCTGCTTGACTGTGCGCAAACAGAAGGAGACACACCCACATGGCCCGATCCGATAGCGTCTATGTCTGCCAGTCCTGCGGTGCCGTCCATTCCAAATGGGCGGGCAAGTGCGATGATTGCGGCCAGTGGAACACCCTGGTCGAGGAAGCCGCATCCGCGCCCCTGGGCACACAGGCAACCGCTCCGAAGAAGCGCGGCCGCGCGGCCCGGCTGGAACTGGTCGATCTCGGCGCCGAGACCCCGGAAACGCCGCGCCTGCGCTCGGGGATAGACGAGCTGGACCGGGTCGCGGGCGGCGGGCTGGTGCCCGGCTCCGCCATCCTCGTCGGCGGCGATCCCGGCATCGGCAAGTCGACGCTCCTCCTGCAGATGATGGCGCAGCTGGCCAGCCAGAACACGCGCGCGATCTACATTTCCGGCGAGGAGGCGATCGACCAGGTGCGCCGCCGCGCCCGCCGGCTCGGCCTGGCCGATGCACCGGTCGCGCTGGCGGCCGAGACCTCGCTCAACGACATTCTGGACGGGCTGAAATCGGAAAAGCCGGACATCGTCGTGATCGATTCGATCCAGACGCTGTGGACCGACCAGCTGGCGGCCGCGCCGGGCACGGTGGCCCAGGTACGCGCCTGCGCCCAGGAACTCGTACGCTTCGCCAAGAAGCGGAACTGCACCGTCATCCTGGTCGGCCATGTCACCAAGGATGGCCAGATCGCCGGGCCCCGCGTGGTCGAGCACATGGTCGATGCAGTGCTCTATTTCGAGGGCGAGCGCTCGCACCAGTTCCGCATCCTGCGCGCCGTGAAGAACCGCTTCGGACCGACCGACGAGATCGGCGTGTTCGAGATGGGCGACAAGGGGCTCGGCGAGGTCGCCAACCCCTCCTCGCTTTTCCTGGATGGCCGCGCCGAGGCCAATCCCGGTGCCGCGGTCTTTGCCGGCATGGAGGGCACGCGGCCCGTCCTGTCGGAGATCCAGGCCCTGGTCGCGCCCGCCGCCTTCGGCACGCCGCGCCGCGCTGTCGTGGGCTGGGATTCGGGGCGCCTCGCCATGGTGTTGGCCGTGCTGGAAGCGCGCTGCGGCGTCAACATCTCCAATCGCGACATCTTCCTCAACGTCGCCGGCGGGCTGAAAATCACCGAACCGGCCGCCGATCTGGCTGTTGCCGCCGCGATTGTCTCCTCGGCCATGGATGTGGCACTGCCGGGCAAGGGTGTCGTTTACGGAGAAATCAGTCTTTCAGGCGATGTTCGTCCCGTCGGACGCTCTGAGGCCCGGCTGAAGGAAGCTGCAAAGCTCGGTTTCGATTCGGCCATCGCGCCCCAGGCCGCGGCCGACGGTAACGCACCCGTGCGGGTGCATGGCGTGGCCACGGCGCTCGAATTGGTGCAGACTTTGCGGGCTCTGGCGGGAGAGTAGGAGTTGCAGGGATGGATGGAGCTCTGAGTGCCTTCGACGGGATCGGCCTCGCCATCCTGTTGATTTCCGGCCTCCTGGCGCTGGTGCGCGGCTTTGTCCGCGAAGCCCTGTCGGTCACCGCCTTCGTCGCCGCCTCGCTTGCCGCCCTCTGGAGCCTGCCGGTTTTCATCGGCCCGGCCCGCGAGATCATCGATCCGGACTGGCTGGCACCTGTCGCTGTCGGCGCAGCCGTCTTCATCCTGATCTATCTGGCCGTGACCTTCGTGACGAGTTCCCTGTCCAGGGGGCTGGCCAAGGGCGAGGATGTGAATGTGGTCGATCGCACGCTGGGCTTCGCGTTCGGCGTCGTGCGCGGCCTCGTCCTGCTCGGTCTCGGTGTGATCTTCATGGCTGCAACGATGGGTGAAAGCGGACGCCCGCCGGCCTGGGTGACCCAGGCGCGCATCTATCCGCTGGTCGGCGCGACGGCCCGGGCCCTGCAGACACTGGCTCCCGAGACTTCGCGACTGGCCGAGACCCGTCCCCTGCCCTATGGCGAGGACGACCCGATTGCAGAAACAATAAGAAATAATGACAGCTCCTATGGAAGCCGCGACCGAAACCGACTAGATGACCTCATCGGTTCGACCACGGATGACCAGGACGAGGACGGATGAGCCAGGCCAACCCCCAAACTGCCACGCTCACTTACGATCCCGAGACGGATCGCCCCCAGGAAGAATGCGGCGTTTTCGCCGTCTACAATGCGGTAGATGCCGGTGTCCTCACTGCGCTCGGGCTTCACGCCCTGCAGCATCGTGGACAGGAAGCCTGCGGCATCGCGACCCATGACGGGTCGCGTTTCCATATCGAGCGCTATCTCGGCCTTGTCGGCGAGAACTTCACCTCGCCGGACATGCCGCAACGCCTGCCGGGCAAGGTCGCGATCGGCCATGCGCGCTATTCCACCCAGGGCGCGTCGGTGCTGCGCAATGTGCAGCCGCTTTATTCGGACGTGCGCGGCGGCGGTATCGCGCTTGCCCACAACGGCAACCTGACCAATGCCCGCGTCCTGCGCGAAGAGCTCGTCAGCCACGGCGCCATCTTCCAGTCGACCTCCGATTCGGAGGTCGTGCTGCACCTGGCCGCCCAGTCGAAGAAGACCAAGCTGACCAATCGCGTCCTGCAGGCGCTGAAACAGGTCCAGGGCGCCTTCGCTTTCGTGGCGCTGGTCAATGACCGCCTGATCGCGGCGCGCGACCCCTATGGCATCCGGCCCCTGGTGATGGGCACGCTGGGCGATGCGGTGATCTTCGCCTCGGAAACCTGCGCGCTGGACATGGTCGGCGCGAGTTTCGTGCGCGATATCGAGCCCGGCGAAGCCGTGGTGGTGAGCGAGGACGGCATCCGTTCCGAACGCTTTGCCCCGGCCCATCCGGCCCGGATCTGCGCCTTCGAATACATCTATTTCGCCCGCCCCGACTCGATCATCGGCGGCCGTTCCGTCTACGAGGCCCGCAAGCAGATGGGCCGCCAGCTGGCGATGGAAACCCCGGCCGATGTCGATGTCATCGTGCCCGTGCCGGACAGCGGCGTGCCGGCCGCGATCGGCTATTCGGAAGCTTCCGGCATACCCTTCGAGCTGGGCATCATCCGCTCGCACTTCGTGGGCCGCACCTTCATCCAGCCGACCCAGGACCGGCGCGACCTGTCGGTCCGCCGCAAGCACTCGGCCAATGCCGCCGTGGTGCGCGGCAAGCGCGTCCTGCTGATCGACGACTCGATCGTGCGCGGCACGACCTCGCTGAAGATCGTGCGCATGATGCGCGAGGCCGGTGCGTCCGAAGTGCATTTCCGCTCGGCCTGCCCGCCGATCAAGTTCCCGGACTTCTACGGCATCGACATGGCCGGCCGGGCCGAACTGATCGCCGCCAACATGGACCTCGACGAAATGGCTGCCAAGCTCGAGGCGGACAGCCTCGGCTTCCTGTCGGTCGACGGTCTCTACCAGGCCGTCTGCGGCGAAGCGCGCAATGACGCCAACCCGCAACTCGCCGACCACTATTTCACCGGCGAGTACCCGACGCGTCTCGTCGACCACGACCGGGACCTCTCGGCCAAGGAATTCCAGCTCTCGCTTCTGGTGGACGCATGACCGACATCGATCTGAAAGGCCGCCTCGCTCTCGTCAGCGGGGCCTCGCGGGGTATTGGCCGGGCTCTGGCCCTGGAACTGGCCAGGGCCGGCGCCCATGTGATCGCCACCGCCCGCACGCAAGGCGCCCTGGAAGAGCTGGACGACGCCATCAAGGCCGCCGGCGGAACCACGACGCTCGTGCCGATGGACCTGATGTCGGAAGACGGGATCGAACAGCTCGGCCAGATCGTCACCGACCGTTGGGGCAAGCTGGACATCATGATCGCCAATGCCGGTGCGCTGGGCGAACTGACACCGGCCGCCCAGGTGAAGGCGAAGACCTGGCAGAATGTGCTGGGCGTGAACCTGGTCGCGCCGGCACGCATGATCCGCGCCTTCGAGGGCCCGCTGCTGTCGTCGGATGCCGGCCGCGCCGTCTTCATCTCCTCGGGCGCCGCCAGCTCGCGCCGGGCCTTCTGGGCGCCCTACGCGGCCGCCAAGTCCGGCCTCGACGCCCTCGCCCAGTCCTGGGCTGCCGAGCATGTGAATTCGCCCAGCCTGCGCATCAATGTCGTCTATCCCGGCGCCATGCGTACGCGGATGCGCGCCAAGGCCTTCCCGGGCGAGGATCCCAATTCCCTGCCGGAACCGGCAGCCCTGTGGCCGCTGGTCGCCGAGCTGGTCGGTCCGGACTGTGCCCGCCACGGCGAAATCGTGCGGTTCGAGGGTTAGCGCTCAACTTGCCGTGAGAGCCTGACGCACCGGCTTCCCGTTGCCCCCAAGCCGGTGCTAGCTGGGCGGCATGTCTCAGCGTCCCGACATCACCTTCACACGCCTGACCAAAATCGCGCCGGACGCGATCCTGGCCCACATGTCCGATCCACGCCTGGCCGAGCACATGCCCCTGCTCAAGGGCGGTTGGGACATGGACGCCTGCACGGCCTTCATCGCCGCCAAGGAGGCGTGCTGGGCACGCGACGGGCTGGGACACTGGGCGATCCTGGCAGACGGGCGCTATGCCGGCTGGGGCGGTTTCCAGAAGGAAGGCGAGGACTGGGATTACGGCCTGGTGCTGCGGCCGCAGGATTTCGGTCTCGGCCTCGCGATCACCCGCAAGGCCCTCGCCTTTGCCCGCGCCGATGCGCGCATCCCCTATGTGACATTGCTGCTGCCCCCCTCGCGCCGTCACATGCGCGGTCTGGAGCGGCTGGGAGCGGAGATGACAGGCGAGGTCACCTATGAGGGCGAGGTGTTCCGCAAATACCGGCTGGAAACGCCCTGAGCGCCTTGCGGGATCGGCCGGCTATGTCTTCTTCCCGTCAGCTGCGCTTGCGCGGTCCGGCCGCCTTGCCCGGCTTGCCGGCTTTCTTGACCGATCCGGGGGCGCCCTTGGGCTTCTGACGGATGCGCGGCATGCTGGCCCGCGCCGGCGCTCCGGCCCGGACCGGCGCACTGCCGCCACGCTCGCCATCGGCGTAAGGGTTCTTGCCCGCTTTCACGATCAGACGGATCGGCACGCCGGGCAGATCGAAGGCCTCGCGCAATCCGTTGACCAGATAGCGCTTGTAGCTTTCCGGCAATTCGCTGGCGCGCGAGCACATCATCACGAAAGTCGGCGGACGGCCCTTGGTCTGGGTGATATAGCGCGGCTTGACGCGGCGGCCATTGACCGAGGGTGGCGGATGCCGCTCGATCATCTCGTGCAGCCAGTCATTGAGATCCCGGGTCTTCACCTTGGCATCCCAGTCGGCATGCAGTCGCGACAGGGCCGGCATGATCGTCTCCAGCCCCTTCTTCTTCAGGGCCGAGATCGGCAGGATCGGCGCGCCGGTCATCTGCGGCAGCAGGCGCTCGAACTCGGTCTGGATATCCTTGATGAAGGCGTCGCGCTGGTGCACGAGGTCCATCTTGGAAACGGCGATGGCGACCGCGCGGCCTTCCTTGTAGGCCATGTCAGCCAGGTGCAGGTCCTGCTTTTCCAGCGGGTGGCCGGCATCGACGATCAGCAGCACGACTTCGGCAAACTTCACCGCGCGCAGCGTGTCGGCCGCGCTCATCCGCTCCAGCCGGTCATTGACCTTGCCGCGCTTTCTAAGACCGGCCGTGTCGTGCAGCCGCACCCGGCGGCCGTCCCACATCCAGTCGATCGAGATCGCGTCGCGGGTGATCCCGGCTTCCGGGCCGGTGATCAGGCGTTCCTCGCCGATCAGCGCATTGATGAGCGTCGACTTGCCCGCATTCGGACGGCCGATCACGGCGATCCGCAGCGGCGGATCCTCGCTGTCATCACGATAACGCTTGGCATCACGGGCCATGTCGCCCAGACCGGTCTCGACAGCGTCATAGAGATCGCCGATACCGCCGCCATGGGCCGCCGACAGGGGAACAGGCTCGCCCAGGCCGAGGCCGTAGGAGTCCATCAACCCGCTCTCGCCGAACCGGCCTTCGCACTTGTTGGCGACCAGCACGACCGGCTTGCCCGAGCGGCGGATCACATCGGCAAAGCTCTTGTCCAGCGGCGTCACGCCGGTACGGGCATCGATCAGGAAGAGGCAGAGATCGGCATCCTCGAGCGCGATCTCGGTCTGGGTGCGCATTTCGGCGTCCAGGCCGGCCTTCTCGCCATCGTCATAGCCCGCCGTGTCGATCAGCAGGAGTTCCATGTCGCCCAGCCGGCCGCGCGCCTCGCGACGGTCACGCGTAACCCCTGGGCGATCGTCGACGATCGCCAGCGGTTTTCCGGCCAGCCGGTTGAACAGGGTGGATTTACCCACATTGGGCCGTCCGACGACGGCGATGCGGGGAAGATATGCAGTCATTGGCGAGCGCCTAGAGCAATTTCACACGGAATGAAATCACAAAAAGCCGCTGGATGCCCGATTTGCCGTTAGCGGATCGCGATCAGCCGCGCCTCGTCGGTGAGCACATAGATGGTCTCGTTGGCGATGACCGGCCCGATGAAAACGTCGTCACGCAGATCCATCTCGCGCAGCACCTCGCCATCATAGGCATTCAGCACCACGCCCTGGCCATTGCTGGACGCCACGAAGACACGGCCACCGGCGAGAACGGGGCCCGTCCAGGCAATCCGGTCCCGGCGCTTGTTCGGGTTCTCGAACAGGTCGAGCTGCGTCATCCAGAGCACAGAGCCGTCGCGCCGGTCGAGGCAGACGATCTCGGCCTCGTTTGTGGTGACGAAGAGATAGTTCCCGGCCACCCAGGGCGCCTGCGAACCGCCGGCGGGCTGCGTCCAGACGCGTTCGCCCGTACGCAGCGAAATCGCGACGAGAAGGCCGGAATGGCTCATCGCATAGACGGTGTCTTCCATGATGACCGGGCTGCCGGCGAGATCGTTGATCTCGGACACAGCGGTCAGACGGGACGAGCCGGACAGGCTGTCCGACCAGATCGGATTGCCGTTCTGCACACGCAGTGCGATCAGCTCGCCCGAAGCGAAGGGCGCAATGACCAGATCGCCCAGCACGGCCGGGGACGGCGCGGTCAGCAGACGGGCCGTCTCGACGATGCCCGGATGGGTCCACATGACGGTACCGTCATCGGCGTCGAGGGCCAGAAGCTCGTTATTGTCGCTGGTCACGAAGACGCGGCCATCGGCCACGGTCGGCGCCCCGTGGAAGGGGACAAGCACATCGCTGCGCCAGATCTCGTCACCGCTCCCGGCATCCAGCGCCACGAAGTAGTTGTAGCCGGAATGGGCGTAGACACGGCCGCCATCATAGGCCACGCCGCCGCCAAAGGACATGCGGTCGCGCCGGTTGGGGCCTTCCAGGCGCGTCGACCAGAGACGGCTGCCGCTGTCGGCATCGTGCGCGAAAACCACGCCGTTCGCGTCGATCGTGAAGATCCGGCCATCGGCGACGACCGGCCGCGCGTTGATACGGCGGTCATTGTCCGAACCCTGACCGAAGCTCTGGCGCCAGGCCACTTCGAGGGGGCCGCTGGCCTGGGTGTGCTGCAGGGCGTGGGTCGGATAGCCATCCGGTTGCGGCCAGACCTGATTGACGTAGGCGGTCGGCAGTTCCACCGGCGCCGCCTCCGTGTCGAGCTGGAGGCCCTGCTCGAACGTCATGATCGAGACGCGGTTATCTTCCGGCGCCACGCCGTTGAGATCCTCCTCGTCGTCATTGCCGATACCCGGGATCGCGTTGAGCGGATTGGGAATGTCCGGGATCGACGAACAGGCCGCCAGCGGCGCGATCAGCGCCACGGCGAGAAGATTACGGATACGCTCGACACTATTCATCGCCTGGCTCCCCGGCGTCATTTTCATCATCGCCGGCCGGTGCCGGTTCTTCCGCCGCGTCGCCCGCAGGCGCGCCGGCTTCCGCTTCACTGTCAACGGCTTCCGCCGGGGCCTGCGTGGCCGACCGGCTCGCGATCACCGCCAGCGCTTCCTGGGCCCGTTGCCGCACACCCTGCGGTGCGTCGAAGCCGAAGCTGATCAGCTGGTAGGTCTCGCGGGCGCGTTCGAGATTGCCATCGCGCAGCGCTGCCGCAGCGATCGCCTCACGCGCCAGGAAGCGGTAGGGCGAGGTATCGCCGGTCAGCGGCGTCAGGCGGATCTCGATATCGTTGAAGCTCAGCGCATCCCACCGGGCCCAGACCGACTTCAGCGTGGCCAGGTCGCGAATGACAGGATCGGACGCCTGGCGGGCCGCCCGGTCGAAGAAACCGGCAGCCGCTTCACGATCGCCCTCTTCCAGCGCGACCGAACCGCGCTGCAGCAGCGCCAGTTCCGGATAGCCGCCGACGCCGTCCTCGGCGAGCGTCTCGAATCCGGTCGATGCCAGGGAATAATTGCCGGCCTCGGCCGCACGCAGCGCGGACACATAGGCATCGGACGACGCCTCCTGCTGTGCCGTACGCCAGGCGTTCCAGCCCTGGTAACCGGCCGCACCGGCGATGATCGCCAGCGCGCCGCCAAGCACCCAGGGGCCGTACTTGCGCAATAGATCCTGATACTTGTCGCGGCGAAGTTCTTCGTCGACTTCTTCGAAAATATCGACCACGTCGATGTGGCTCCGTCGTTCTTGTGCCCATGCCTAAAGATTTGCGCGGGACCCTAGCCTTACCCGCGCCGGGCGGCAACAGAGCTCAACCGTCCTGACGCGTCATGGTGTAGACCTGCGCCGTCGCCGGGAAGCTGCGATCACGTACCTCCTCGGCATAACGCTGCACCGCCGCAGTGGTGCGTTCGGCCTGGTTGTCATAGCGCTTGACGAATTTCGGCGTCCATTCGAACACGCCCAGCATGTCCTGGGTGACCAGGACCTGGCCGTCGCAGGCCGCCGAAGCGCCGATGCCGATCGTGGGAACCGGCACTCTCTGGGTGATCTCGAGCGCCAGATCCTCGGCCACGCCTTCCACAACGATGGCAAAGGCCCCCGCATCGGCGGTTGCCATGGCTTCGTCGATCACTTTCTGACGTTCCGCGCGGGTCCGCCCCTTGGCCTTGAAACCGCCATCGGCCAGCGCCGCCTGGGGCCTCAGCCCGATATGCCCCATCACCGGGATCGAGCGCTGGGCCATGAAATCGATGGTTTCGGCGGCATAGGTGCCGCTCTCGATCTTGATCGCCTGGCAACCGGTCTCGGACAGGATGCGCGCGGCATTCTCGAACGCCTGCTGGGGGGATTTCTCGTAGCTGCCGAACGGCATGTCGACCGTCACCAGCGCGCGCTTGGCGCCGCGCATCACGGCCTGGCCGTGCAGGATCATCATGTCGAGGGTAACGCCGATGGTCGAATCGAGCCCGTGCACCACCATGCCGACACTGTCACCGACCAGCAGGAGATCGCAGTGGGGGTCGAGCAGCCGTGCCATCGGGGCGTCATAGGCCGTCAGGCAGACGATCGGCTCACCGCCCTTGCGGGCCCGGATTTCAGGAGCTGTGATGCGGCGGGTCTGGGTCTGGGCGGACATGGCTGTCTCTCCGGGGTTGGCCGGAGAGACTAGCTCACAATGCTGCAGCGCAAAAGCCTGCCCTCGCCCGTTCAGGATCAGCCGGCAATACGGCGCGGCAGGACCACTGCCACGAGACCGACAGCGACAGCCATCGCGGCCGCGGCGAGCACTTCCGGCGACATCAGGAAGCCGGCATTCGCCAGCAATCCTTCGGTCGGCACATGCATGTTGCCGAACACGCTTTCAAGCTGGGTGCCGGCGATGGCCGACCCGGTAGAGCCGGCACCGCCCAGGATCAGGACCCGCTTGCGGTCCGGACGGGACAGGCGCTCGACCACCGTTCTGGAAAAGGCTTCGCTCTCGCTGTCGCGTTCCAGCGGGGCTGCGGCGTCGGCAAAGGCCGCCTTCAGCCTTGCATCGAATGCATCATCCATCGTCATGACGCCATTTCCTCAGCTTCCTGGAAGTAGGCCTGCAATTTGGCCCGCCCCCGGTTCACATGCGATTTCACCGTTCCCAGCGGCATCCCGGTCGCCTCGGCGGCTTCGGAATGCGACAATCCGCAGGAGTAGCACATCACGACCGCGATGCGTTCCTCCTCCTTCAATGTGGCAAGCGCCCGGTCGAGATCAACCACATTGCCCATGTCCCGTGGCGCTTCGCTGTCATCCAGCCCTGTCTTGAACTTTTCCATCGCCCGCTCCGTCGAGCGCCGCTTGCGCGCGGCCATCAGGAATTCGGTATAGGCGATCGAGCAGAGCCAGGACTTGAACGCGCCCTTGCCAGTGAAGGTGCCGATCTTCTCGTAGGCGCGGATGAAAGCGTCCTGCGCGAGATCGTCGGCCAGGGCATGATTGCGGCACATGCGCTGCAGCATCCCCCTGACCAGCCCCTGGTGACGCCGGACCAGCTCCCCGAAAGCCGCCGCATTCTTGGTGGCGACCACGAGGGCGACAAGTTCTTCGTCCGGCGCCTTCATCGGCGGCGTCCTCCTCAGGCCTGGTCTTTTTTGCCGAACAGGCCGAACCCGATCAGCACCAGACCGATCAGGCCCGGGAAGGCGGCGACGGCCGGCATGATGTACATGGCTTCTTCATCGCCTTCGACCGCGAAGATCGCGAAACCCAAAACCATCAGGGCCAGTGCGATGGCCACCAGGATCGAACCGCTCTTCAGATCGCCATTGGAATCCTTGCGTGGCATACCCAGTGCGCGGATCGTCTCCGGCGTCATGGTCTGCCCGTTGCGGATCGCCTCCTCGACCACTTTCAGCGTGGCCCGGCGATTGCGCGACACCGCACTCATTGCGATCCAGACGATAGCCACCACCATGATGAAGGGCGACATCGACACCAGCATGACTGTCAGGTCCATTTTCGTAACTCCCGTATCTGGGCGGGTCCGCACAATGCTGCCCGTTTGACACCTTGATGCACCATTGTGCGGAATTGGATGCAGGCGGACTATCCGATGATGGCCACGCCGAACAGATACATGTGAAGATTCATGATGATAAGGGCTGAAAGTGCGCCCAGCACGATCGCCGTCAGATCTCCGCCCCACCCCTTCACGACCGGCGGCGGGGTCTCGCGCAGCCAGGACGACACGAACGTCACCAGCGACCAGACGAAGAAACTGCCGAACAGGACCAGCGCGGCCCGTTCGCCATTGGCAAGGAAATGCGCGCCTGCCCACAGCATGACCCCGGCCAGCATGGGGTGACGCACCCAGTGGCGGATATGTCCCGGCGCATAGGCGGAGACGATGAGGATCAGCCCCACGGGCACCAGGGCGAAGGCCAGATGACGCGTCCAGACCGGCGGTGCCCAGACGGTTCCGGCGACGGGCTGGGCGAGCATCATGCCGTAGATGATGAGGCCGAAACCCACGAGCGAAATCGCGGTATAGGCCAGCTTGTAGGGTGTTTCCCCCAGAGCCGACTGCAAGGCCGGCCGCGCGCCCGGCACCACGCGCAGCGAATGAACGCCCAGAAACAGAACCAGACCGGTGATCAGGACCAGCATGCGCACCTCCCCGCTGTCCGGGCCCGAGTATAGGCGATTCACGCCCGCGTCGCGGGGGCAAATGGCTGCCGCGGGAATTCAGGGGTCTGGCTAGCGCAAATTCGGCAGGCGTACACGCAGACGGCCGTTCAGCCAGAAGTGGCCGATCAGGGCCACGCCCAGCGCCAGCGGCAACGTCAAAAGCGCGAAACGGGACTCTCCACCCCGGAACAGGGTTTCCAGCACATCTCCCGCAACGGGGGCCATGATCAGCACGAGCAGGCAAACCACCAGCCCCTGCCCCAGCCGTTCGGCCAGTTCCCGCCTGAAGCGGCGGCGGGCAACATCGGCCATCACGGCCAGCCGGAAACCGGGGTCGCGCGCCGGCACATCGCCAGCGCGGAAGAAGTCCTGCAGCGGATCGTGTTCACGCATCGACCACTCCCAGAATGGCGATCAGACGGGTGCGTCCCCGGCTGACATGGGATTTTACCGTACCCAGCGGCAAGTCCAAGACACTTGCCGCATCGCTGTGCGACCAGCCGCCGGCCAGGCACAGCGCGACCGCGGCGCGCTGTTCCTCAGGCAATTGCCCCAGCGCCTGCTGCATCGCCAGCGCCATTTCGCGCTGCGGCTCGTCACTCACGGGCTGCAGTGCCTGCCAGGCCGTCTCGCGGGTGCGCGAGCGGGACATCGAGCGCGCCCGTGCCTTGGCCTTGCGCCAGGCGATCGCGAACAGCCAGGATTTCAGCTTCGTCCCGTCGCGCAGGCTGCGCAGATGCGTCCAGGCATCGACGAAGGCATCCTGGGCGATCTCGTCGGCATCGGCGTCATTGCCGCTCACCCGCCGCAAGAAGCCGCGGACCGGCGACTGATACCGGTCCACGATGCGGGCAAAGGCCTGATCCGATCCCGACCGGGCCGCCGCGACCAGCGCGCCGTCGTCGGGGGTCTGCATGATCAGTCATTCCTGCGGCGGCGCGAAAACAGGCCACTGAAAAGGAATGCCACCGCCAGAACGCCCAGGACCATGGAAATGAAGTACATTTCACGGGTGGTACCGCCCAGCAGGCCGGCATAGCCGGTATAGGCAAAGACCCCTGCCAGACCGGTGAACAACACGACCAGGAAGACATGACCGCCTCCGGGGCTTCCGCCGCTCTCTTCGCCGGAGGAGTGATACTCGTGGCGGTGCGTGTTGTCGCTGTCGAGCGAGGCAAGCAATTCCGCCGGTGGCTCCTTGCCAGCCGCGGTATAGCTCTTGATCAGGTCGATCTTGGCCTGGGTGCGCTTGTAGCGCATGAAACTGCCCCAGCCGGCCGCAAGAAAGAACCCCAGCGGAAACAGCAGCCACCAGTAGCTGTGGAAGATCTCGACCATCGCATTCGTCCCTTTCCGGCGGCACCCCGCGGTGCCCTTCGATATCAGGTTGCCGCCGGGACCCCGTCCGGATGCAGCACCCGGAAATTATTCTGCAACCGGTGTCCGGCAGCACCCGTCCAGCAGCCGCCGTCCCTCGCCGTCTTCAATATCCGCGCTGACATGCCAGCCATAGCCCAGATCGCTCATGCCGTCGGAACAGGCCTGCGGCGATACAAGTGCAAATCCGGTCACCTCCCCCTCGAACCGGTAGACGAAGGGATGCATGCGGCCACGCGCCGTGCGCGCATCGCGCACCTCGAAATCGCGTTCCTCACCCATCGAAATCGCGTCATTGAAACGCCCTTGGCCATTAGTATCGATCTCAAGCCCCCAGAAGGGTTCGGTCCCGGCACAGGCGAATCCGCCCGGCGCCGACTGTCCGGGAATATCCGGCCGCGCGTCTTCCGCCAGATAGGCGAGACTCACCCAGCCTTCCGCTCCCCGCAGCAGGACCCGGCCCCAGCCGTGCCGCGTTTCCAGCACCTCGATCCGGCTTGCCCCGGGCGGCAAGGATCCCACAAGTGCACTGGTCGGGCTGGGCGTACGGCGGACATTGAGGACGTCGTGACTGTCGACATTGACTACGCGATAGACCGCAGGCTGAGCCTGTGCGGGTCCGGCGGTCATCAGCACGGCGAGCCCTGTCACCGCTCCGGCCAGATATGCGCGCATGGTCTGTCTCCTCGCTGCCGGCACCAGACTATCCGGACCTCCTGTCCGACCTCAAACCGGATGTCAGCAAACGGGGACGAAAATCAGGCAAGCGGCAGGTAGATATCCGAGCGCCATTCCGCTTCGGGGCGGCTTTCCGGATCGTCGACATAGTTCACGATGAGGGGCCGGTCGGCGATCAGATGCGTGTCGTCCGCCATGACAAAGGCGTAGAGCCGGTCGATCGTGTCATGCAGCGTCGTATAGCTGCCCACATGGCGCAGGCGGGCATGCCGGCCGCCGGCGATATCGAGCAGCTCGACCTCACCCTGCGCCGGAAAGTCCTCGCCAATCTCGATGGCGCAGTCGAAATGGAGGTCTGCGGGATCGCAGAAGCGCGGATCCTCGTGCCAGACACCCCAGATTCCGCGCAGGCTTTCCATCGGAAGCTGCGAGAAGACGGTGGCGAACAGGCGCTCATAGGTCCGGTTCAGTTCGGCATAGGCGCCGATATTGCGGATCGCGAGCAGGCGCAGCGGGTCGGTGGAGACGATCTCGACCCGCATGGGCGTCGCAGCGTCGGCGCCTTGCGGCTGCAGCAGGCGCTCCAGAAGGCTGCCGCCTCCCGCCCGGATCTCGCTCGCCGTTGCACCGGTCGCAGCCTTGATGGCCCGCGCGAAGGACTGGCTGGTCGCATATCCCGACGCCGCGGCCGCCTGCGTCACGGTCAGACGGTCATCCTGAAGGGCTGGCGCGGTGCGGACCAGACGGATGCGGCGCACGGTTTCCGCCGGGGTCTCACCCGTCATGATCCGGTAGATGCGATGAAAGTGAAACGGCGAAAGCGCCGCCACGCCCGCCAGGGTATCCAGATCCAGCAGGGCTTCCTCGTCGGCCGCCTCGATATGCGCCACGACCCGATCGATCCGGTCGGCATAGCCTGCACGATTATCCGCTCTCATCCCCATTCTCCTGTGTCCGGGTCGCAATGATACTCGCCCGCACGGGCAGACACAGCGTGCCTGTTCTTGCTCATTTGCCCCCGGTGATCAGGCGGCGGGCACCTCCAGCGTGATCGTGCGCGAGACACCGATCGCGTCCAGGAAGCGCGTATCATGGCTGGCGACCAGAATGGCGCCGTCATATCCGGCCAGAGCCTGTTCCAGGAGTTCCACGGCTTCCAGATCGATATGATTGGTCGGCTCGTCCAGGATCAGCAATTGCGGGGCCTCGGCCGCGCAGGCGAGACAGGCCAGTCCGGCCCGCATCCGCTCGCCGCCGGACAGGACGGAAACGGGCTTCTCCGCAGCTTCTGCCCGGAAGGCATAACGCGCGAGCGCGGCCCGCACCGCATTCTCGGAGAGCTTAGGATTAAGCCGGCGGGCATTGGCTGCGACCGACAAGGCTGGCTCCAGAAAGGTCACGGCCTGGTCGAGCAGCGCAAAGCGCTCATGCCGGCCCGAAACAGCGCCGCTGTCCGGCTGCTGCCGCCCGGTCACCAGATCGAAGACCGTGCTCTTTCCAGACCCGTTGGGACCGGCAAGCGCGATCCGTTCCGGACCTGTGATCTCAAACGAAAGCGGACCGACAATCCGCCGCCCGTCGCGCGAGAAGACCAGATCCCGGACACTCAGCACCGACTGGCTTGCGGCCAGGCCGCTGGCGGGAAGATCGATACTGAGCGGCGTGACGATCTCGACCTTCTCGCGGGCCGCATCGTATTCGGCCCCGGCTGTTTCCAGCTGGCGCGCCGACATGCGGGCAACCCGGCTGTCACTGCCTTCGGCCCGGTTCTTGCGCGCATCCAGGAGGATTTTCGGCTGTCCGCCCGAAGCGCGCACCTGGCGGCCTGCCCGGTCTGACCGCGCCTTGCGCTCGGACCGCTGACGCGCCGCGGCGCGGGCCTGGCGGACACCGGCCTCGGCCCGTTCGGCCTCCGCCTCGACGCGCGCGAGCCGGGCTGCACGGGCCTCCGCGAACGCGGTCCAGCCACCCCCGGTCACCGTCGCCCCAACCGGGGTCAGTTCGACGATCCGGTCCATGCACTCCAGCAGGTCCCGGTCGTGGCTGGCAACGATGATGCCGCCGGACCAGTTCTCGATCAGTGAGAGGATGGCCGCCCGGCCATCGGCATCGAGATTATTGGTCGGCTCGTCGAGCAGCAGGATATCCGGTTCGGCCAGCAGCATGCGTGCGATCGCCAGACGCGTTCTCTGGCCACCGCTGGCGGCCGCAGCCGGACGGTCAAGCGGCCAGGCCGGCAATCCGACCTGCGCCAGCGCGGCCTCGACGCGGCTTTCCAGCGTCCAGTCGGCATGATCGAGATCGGCGTCGCTCGCCGTGCCATCGAGAATGCGCGCAAGACAGGCCTGCGCATCTTCCACCCCCAGCGCTTTTGCAATGGTGGCGGCACCGGCGCAGGCGTGCTGTTCCATCAGGGCGATCTTGCCCGTGACGGAGACCTCGCCGGCGGCGGGTGCAAGCGCACCGGAGAGAACATGAAGAAGGGTCGACTTCCCGCAGCCATTGCGGCCGACAATGCCGGTGCGTTCCGCCCCGAAGGCGAGCGTCAGGTCCGCGACGAGCGGACGGGCATCAGGCGTGGCGAGGGAAAGACTGGAAAGCGTGATCGAAGCGGACATGGCAAACACCGGCAAAAGCAAAACATTGGGTTTCGATTTGCAGGTGGTTGTTCATCATGCGCTCCGGGTTCGAGATCCGATGAGGCCGGTATGACCGCGCCCGGCCCGGAAATCAAGCCGGGCCGGGGCGGTATTCGTGAACAGTCCGTCCCGCCTAGAAGGGCAGTTCGGTGAAGTCGGGCAGATCGACAATGATCTCTTCGGCCCCCACCGGCTCATTGCGCATGAAGCGGTGCATGACATCGTGGACCTCGCTCGAGGTCATGAAGAGATTGTGCCCGGCATTGCGCACGATGACCTGTGTCACATGGGACAATCCGGACACCGCTGCAGTCTGGCCTTCCGGATAGGTGCGCCCGTCCAGCGTTCCGGTGAGCAGCAGGACCGGCGTGTCGCCGGCCGGTGCCGCGCGGAAATCATCACCCAGATCGAAGCCGTTCCAGGCCCCGCGGATCTGCGGCATGGGATGGTTGAGATACTGGCCGACAAGTCCGGTTTCGGCCTGGCGTTCGAATTCTGCCAGACGCGCATCGCCGATACCCGACGCCAGATCCATGGCCGTCGGCATGGCACTCAGCGAGATCGGCTCACCCGGCGTGTGGAAGCGTTGCAGAAGCCCGATGGCCAGTCCGGTCTCACCGGCGTCGAGTGTCGCATAGAGCGCCAGCAGGATGGCGGCGTATTGCGGGTCGGAGATCAGGCCTGAACTCATTTCCTGCATGTGCCGCCGCTGCAGCAGAACGGACGCCACCGAACCATCCTGCTGCGGGATCTCCAGCAGGATCGGCTCGGCCTCCAGGCGCGCGTGCACGCGGCGCATCAGTCCGGCGATATCGGGATAGCGGGCCGCGGCTTGCGGCTGGCTGTCCACGGCCGCCTGCAGGCGGGCGAAATAGGCGTCGGTATAGGCTGGCATCTTCACCGTCTGGTCGAGCCCTTCGGCACTGGCGATGATCACGCGGTCGATCTCGTCGGGGATATCCTTCAGCGCCGCCAGGGCCAGATGGCTGCCATAGGAGATGCCCCACAGCGTGACGGTGTCGGCGCCGAGATGGGCGCGCAGGTCCGAAATATCCTGCACGCTCTCGCGCGTCGTATAGCCCTCGATAGCGACGCCTTCGCCGCGCCAGAATGCACCGCATTCCTCGACAGCCTGCCGGTAGGCCGCGCCATAGTCGGCATCGGACACCGGCTCGGTCTCGGACACCTGGACCGAGGAGACACAGCGCGGCAGGCGGGTCGAGTCGCCGGTGCCACGCTGGTCGAAGGCGATGACGTCGCCATGCTGGCGCATCGCCATGAACAGTTCGAAGCGCGGCCCCTCTGCCGTACCGCTGCCCGAACCGCCCGGCCCTCCGGCCAGGTAGACGATCGGCGGTCCATCGGCGTCACCGGTCGCGGGGAAGCGGACATAGGACAGGGTGATCATGCGGCTGCCGGGGTCGGACCGGTCTTCAGGCACCTGGAAGGTGCCGCGCAAGGCGTCGACGCTGTCGCCGGACCGGGCCGTGAAGGTGATCGGCTCTTCGGCGCCTGCAGCCGGGATCAGCGGCAGCGCGATGGCAAGACCGGCAATGACGAGAAGGGATCGGATGGGGAACATGGGGAGACCTCTGGGGTTGCTTCACCCTCATCCTCGGATGCCCTGCGCCACCGCACACGCCGCGATCTGTGAGCGGTCATGACCGGCCTGCAAACGGCATCGGCCTTCGCCGGGCGGCAGGCTAGACTGGGTGAATGAAAACCATCTGCGCCCTCCTCGCCGCCATCGCCACCAGCCTGCTGCTGTCCATTGCGGCATACGGTCAGCCCGGGGCCCATGTCGACACGGCGAATGTGAGGGTGTGCCCCGTCGACGATCCGGCCCGGATTCCGGACTTCTCGGGACCGCACTGCGAAACCACGCCGCTATGGTCCGTCGATCCGCAGGGCCGGCATCTCTGGGTGCAGGCGCAGCTGGTCCTGCGTCCTGAAAACCTCGACGGTCCCGGCCCCTTCGGCCTGCAGGTGCTCGCCAAGGCCTCCAGCGAAGCCTGGATCAATGGCACCTATCTGGGCGCCAATGGCCGGCCCGCCGGCACGCGCGACGCGGAAATTCCCGGCCGGATGGACAGCGTGATCTATGTTCCGCGCGCCCTGGTGCAGGAGGGCGAGAACACGGTCGTGCTTCGCCTGTCGGCCCAGCATGGCTTCATCCGGCTGGCAGCCCCGATGCATCGCGTTGCCTTCGGCCCCTACCGGGACCCGAGCCGGCGCATGATCCTGGCCTACTGGCCATCCCTGATCACATTCGGCGCTTTCGCGGTCGGCTGCCTGTTCTTTGGCGTCACGGCCCTGCGCGGTGAAGACCGCGAGGGCTCGGCCATCCTGTCGGCAGCCTCGCTGTTTGCGGCGATCCAGTTGCTGGCCGAAGTCTCGCGCTCGCTCTACCCCTATCCCTACCCCGTGCACGAGATACGGCTGGTCGCCATCCTGGTCTGCGCCTTCGGTTTCGGACTGTGTCTGAACGCCTACGTATTGCTGCGCCTGAGCAGACTGGCTGTCAGGGCGCGCATGCTGCGCCTGACCGGACTGGCCGCTATCATGGTCTTGATCGTGGTCGTCGTGCCCGGTTTTGACGGCAAGACCGGCTACGCGCTTCTGGCCGCCGTGGCGGCCGGCATTATCGGGAGCATCATCTGGAGCATCGGGAAACGTCCCGGGGCCCCGGCCTATCTCGCGCTTTTTTGCGCGTTTGCAGCGCTCATGATCGCTTTCCCGACCGACTTCATCGACACGTATTTCTATCTCGCAGCCGGCGGCATGCTGATCTTTCTCTTCTACCGCCAGGCCCTGACCCTCGTCGGCGAACGCCAGCGCCGGCAGGCCGAGGAAAGACGCGCACGGCAGCTCGAGACGGCCCTGGCCGAAGCGCGCCAACGCACAGCGCCTGTACAGCTGCAGCTGGTCAGCGCCGGACGCGTGGATTACGTGCCCACGGACAGGATCGTGCAGCTGAAAGGCGCCGGAGACTATGTCGAAGTCCACCATGATGACGGCCGCACGGCGCTCTACAACGGCTCGCTGGCAGGGCTTGAGACTGAACTGCCGGAGACATTCCTGCGCGTTCACCGCTCTCACATCGTCAACACGGCTTTCGTCAATGCGCTCGAGCGCGATGCGTCGGGTGTCGGCCGGCTGCTTCTGACCCAGGGCAGCGAGGTGCCGGTGAGCCGCCGCATCATGCCGAAGGTCAGAAGCGCTCTCGCTTCGCCTGCGGACTAGGCTGGCCGATCATCAAGCCGTCACTCGGCGCCGAGCGGCCAGCGGTCGAGGATGACATGCCGGGTTTGCCCGAGCAGGCTGTGCACAAGCACAAACTCGCCCGCGGTCCAGATGACGGGCCCGACGGGATGGACAGGGATCATCACGTCATCATAGAGCAGTGTGACATGTGGCGAATACGGCCCGGCCTTGCGCCCCAGACCGACCGCCATCATCGCCCGTCCCAGTGTTCGCTGGAACGCCGTCACGACGGTCTCGCTTTCGCTCGATTGCAGGACGAAGGGCCGGTTGCCGGAGCGCCCTGCAAAACTGCCGGCCCGGTCGAAATGCGGTCTGAACATCGGGGCGGACACCAGGTCTCCGGCCTGACGCGCCTTGGCGACGATATCCGCCGGCAGGCCGTGATAATCACCCAGATGCGACAGCGTGATATGGAAGCGCTCAGCCGCCAGCGCAGGGCCGGTCAGGCCATGCCGCTCCCGCAGCTGTGCCGCAACCGCCGCGATCCGTTCTGCTGTGCCCGGGTCGGGAAACAGGGCGAAGAAGAGACGATCGGTTGCACGCGTCTTCCCCAGGAGGCTCAGCTGTTCAGACATGGGGGCTCCAGCGACTCACCGAGCCTCAACCTCGCGGTCCGTCCGGGGTCCGGTCAAGCGCGGCGCTCGCGCTAGTGATGAGACATGTGCATCCGGTCGGCTTCCGGTGCAGCGGCATGCGCCTCCTCGGGCAGCGGCGCCTCGAACTCGCCCGCCCGCATGTTCTCGATCTGCCGGCGCACCCAATGCTCCACCTCGACACTCGGCAGGAGGCCGCGGCCGGATGAGGCATAGTCCAGACCTTGCAGAACCTCGGCATAGGGGCCGAAGCCCTGGACCCGATAAGGCAGGACGATCGTGCGTCCCTCGCCTTCATTGGCCGCTGTCACAAAGTCCCGGATCCGCACTTCGGCAGCTTCGCGCGCCTCCGGCCAGTCCTCGCGCAGCGTCTCGACACGAACCTCGCGGAAGGGCATCGCCTCGCGGACCGTGTCCGCACGCGCATCGATCCAGTCGATCCAGCGCCGGTTTTCCGCATCGTCGCCGGGACCGTGGGCGAGGATCAGAACGCTCTCATTCTCCGGCGTTTCGCTGAGCGCACGCGCCCGCTCGACGAGCACCGCACCCATTTCCGGCGCTTCGGCCAGCCCTTCGGTTGAGAGGGCGTACTCCGCATCGGTGTCGAGGCGCCAGTACTCCATGCGCATGCCGTGATGGCCGCCCTCTTCCCCGTCCATGTCTTCCGGTTCAGGCCGCGCCGGCGCGCCGGTGTCCAGGCCGATGATCTCGCGCGTGCGCTCGTACCAGCTCTCACCGGAGATGAAGAGGCGCACCACGCCGATCCGGTCGACACCGCGGCTCTCCAGCCGGTCGACGGCCTCCTGCAGGCTCACCGCATCGGCCATGCCGAAGGCGAGCTCCAGCGGATAATCCTGATCGATCGGCGCGAGCATGTCGCGGACTTCGCCGTTCCACGTCTCGCCGCCACCATGTGCCATGACCAGGACGCCGAACCCGTCGGCCTCGTTCTGGGCGGTCGCGGAGGCCGTCGCGAGGCTTGCAGCCGTCATCGCAGCAAGAATGGGGAGTTTCATGATCGCACTCAGGGTCAGCCATCGGACAGGCCGCAGCCATAATGCGATTGTTTCTCAGACGCAATAAGGACCGGTGCGACCGACTGCCGCCCCGGCCTCCGCCTAGCGCGCTCAGTAGTGCGGCGGCGGTGTGTTCTCCGGCAACGGTGCCTGGTCCTCCAGCGTCGCCACACGCGACATCAGCTTGTCGATCCGCCGCTCCAGCCGGCGAATGTCTTCGCGCTGGGCCAGCACGACCTCGTTGAGCTCCTCGATCATACGATCCTGGTGCGAGATGTGGGTCTCGAGACTGTCGAGGCGGGCGGCCTGGCTGTCGATCATGATCGGTCTCCCGGAGAGGTTTGCTTGGGTGGCGTCACCCTATGCTGCATCGCGCGGGGCTCGAACAGTCTTCTGCATCCGGCAAGGCGGTCCGGCGGGGAGCCAGTCGCATCCCCGCCGATGCATTCATCGCAACAGCGAACCCACCGGCAGTCCCGAGAGGTAAAGTCCAAGTCCGAACACGGCATGGGTCACCAGGCTGTGAAAGCGGGCACGGACCGGCGCCGGTGTGCGGCTGGCGGCGATACCTGCCCCCAGCGCCGGCTGCATGACCAGAAAGGGGAACAGCACGGTCCCAAGGCCAATAATGAGGGCTGGCGCCAGTGCGGGCGCGTCAAGCCATCCAGGCCCCCACACTGCCAGCAGCAACGCGGCGAAAGCGATGCCGGTCAGATAGTGGATGAGCCACCCCAGCGCCCGCTCACCCGCGACAGGCACGGCCGCAGCAATGGGCCGGTGAACGAACCGCCCCCGCGGCATGTGACCGACCCAGCGTCCCAGAAGGGCATAATCCAGGGACGGGACACCCCAAAGGCGGGCCTTCACGACGCCCCAGACATCCATAAACGCCGTTGCCCCGCACCCGATCAGCACGGCGGCAATCGGAAACTCGATAGCGGGATCAGACATTCTCGCCTCCGATCGCCCAGCACGCAGCCGTGAAGCGCACCGTGCCCCCGGCGGTGTACGGCGCGTATGCAGAACGCGCGGCGTCGATCACCGCGGCGCGGTGCACTGGATCAAGTTCGGGCAGGAGCCGTCCGAGCGGGCCAAGCCGCGTCAGCCAGGTCTCCAGCTGGTTCTCCGGGAGGGAACAGGCGATATCGAGCGGCGTCATGGTGACGCCGGACCACCCGCTGTCGCGCAGAATTCCCCGGACAAGGTTTTCATCGGCAAAGGCGAATTGTCCGGTCGGCTGGAGCGCCGCAGCGAGAGCCTCCGGCAACAAAGGCCGCACCGCGGCCTCGGCTCCTGTCATGAAGGGATTTTCCGCAGGGTCGCGCCAGGCGATGACGGCCAGCTGTGCGCCCGCCGCGCTCGCCCGGCGCAGATTGGCGAAAGCCCGCACCGGATCGCGGAAAAACATCACACCGAAACGCGACACGATGCGGTCATACCGGGCGACGCCAAGCGGATGATCCTCGGCGTCCGCGCAGATGAAATCGGCGCTCGATCCGGACTGCACTGCGCGTTTACGCGCCAGCTCGATCATGGGATCCGAGATGTCGATCCCGGTGCAGCCTCCCGCTCCGCGCAAACGGTCTGCCACTGCCAATGTCGTTGCACCGGTACCGCAGCCGACATCGAGGACATGGCGTGCGCCCTGTTCCAGACAGCCCGTCACAATGACGTCCTCGAAGCGCTTGAACATGCTGTCGAGCAGGACCTGGGCCTCCACCCAGTTCTGCCCGGCGATGCCGTTCCATATCTCTTTTGCCGTGGGTGGATTTGCCTGCATCGTGTTCATATCGGTCTCCTTTTGCCTTGCCGGAAAGCGGCGGAAGGCGCAGGCTGCCACCTCAAGTCAACTTGAGGTCAAGCGATGAAAGACCTGGACACTGCAGAACTCGCCCGGCTGACCGGACTACCCGCCTCGACCCTGCGCTATTACGAGGAAAAGGGGCTGATCGTGTCGATCGGCCGGCGCGGTCTGAAACGCCTGTTCGACCCGTCTGTCGTCGACCGGCTCTCCCTGATCGCCCTGGGGCGGGCGGCCGGCTTCTCGCTGGACGAGATCGGCGGCATGTTCGCGCCCGACGGCGAACCGCGCATTGATCGCGGCAGGCTTGTCGAGAAAGCGGAGGATATCGACCGGACCATCGGCCAGCTGACCGCGATGCGGGACGGGCTTCGTCACGCCGCGGAGTGCCGCGCGCCCAGCCATATGGAATGTCCCACTTTCAGGCGCCTGATGCGGGTCGCGGCCAGGGGCGGGCTCGGTCATTCCCGGCAAAAGCCTCAATCACTCACCTGACAGCCGCCCTTGCGCGGCCGGGCATCGACGGCGCGGGCTGACTCGTGAAGAATGCGGGCCGGACCCGAGGAGGCTTGCGCATGACCACGATCTACGACTTCAACGCCATCGACATCGCCGGTGAGGAGGTTTCGCTCGCCGATTATCGCGGCAAGGTACTGCTGATCGTCAACACCGCCTCGAAATGCGGCTTCACGCCCCAGTATGAAGGCCTGGAAACCCTCTACAGGGACCTGCAGGACAAGGGACTCGTGGTTCTCGGCTTTCCCTGCAACCAGTTCGGCAATCAGGAACCCGGCGATGCCGAGGAGATCGCGAATTTCTGCAA
Organism: Maricaulis virginensis; assembly: GCF_027922185.1. NCBI lineage: Bacteria > Pseudomonadati > Pseudomonadota > Alphaproteobacteria > Maricaulales > Maricaulaceae > Maricaulis > Maricaulis virginensis. The sequence continues at coordinate 69,856 of NZ_BSFE01000010.1, forward strand.
GCTCACCTATGATGTGAACTTCCCGATGTTCGCCAAGATCGACGTCAACGGCGCGGACGCGGCGCCGCTCTATGAATTCCTGAAGCGCAAGGCCCGCGGCCTGATGGGTTCGAAAGCCATCAAGTGGAATTTCACGAAATTCCTCGTCGACCGCGAAGGGAATGTGGTCAAACGCTTCGGCCCCCAGGAAACGCCGGAAAGACTGCGCGGCGCAGTCGAGGCCCTGCTTTAGGCCGGGCGGCCCAGCTGCCTCACAGCCCCAGCTCGCTCAGTCCGGGATGATCGTCCGGGCGACGGCCCTGCTCCCAGTGGAATTTTCGGTCCGCCTCGCGGATCGGTGCGTCATTGATGCTGGCGATCCGGCGGCGCATCAGCCCGTCCGGGGCAAATTCCCAGTTCTCATTTCCATAGGCGCGATACCAGCTGCCGCAATCGTCGCGCCATTCATAGGCGAAGCGCACGGCGATGCGGTTCGCCTGGAATGCCCAGACCTCCTTGATCAGGCGGTAGTCATGCTCGCGTTTCCACTTGCCGGTCAGGAAGGCGACGATTTCCGCCCGTCCGGTGAGAAAGATCTCGCGATTGCGCCACTCACTGTCCGGCGTATAGGCCAGCGACACGCGTTCGGGGTCGCGCGAATTCCAGGCATCCTCGGCCAGGCGAACCTTCTCGGCGGCGGCCTTGAACGTGGTGAAGGGCGGAACCGGCGGGCGGACGGTCGGGGTCATCGTGCGCCCTCCCGATGGCCCGCAAGGGCGAGTTCGGCCCGCAGGCGCGCATTCTCGTCTTCAAGACCGGCCAGGCGTTCGCGCACGCCGCGCATGGTCTCGATGATCTCTGCCTCGGTGAAGCGCGGCGTGATGTGCTGCGGGCAATTCCAGTCAAAGGCGGCAAGGTGCAGCAGAACGATGCGCTCCGGCCGGGCCCGATAGCCCGGCGTGAGAACCTGTCCGGCGAGGTTACTGTCCGGCTCCGCCGGCAGAAGCTCGACAGTGGCGAATATCTTGAGGCGCGCCTGGCGGACATAGTCCATCAGGATCAGCGCGACACGAGCATTCGCCCGGGCATTGCCGGTGGAGATGTATTGCCGGTTTCCGCGGTAATCGGCGAAGGCCAGCGTGCGCTCGTCGAGCACGGTGAGAAAGCCCGCCGGGCCGCCGCGATGCTGAACATAGGGCCAGCCGGTTTCGGACACGGTGGCCATGTAGAAACTGTCGCGCGCCGCGATGAAATCCATCTCGTTGCGCCCGAACCGGTCGAAGGCGCGATCACCCTCGAACCGCTCCCAGACATGGGCACTGCCCATCTCCGCCTGCATCGTCCGCACGCCGGGCGTGGTCGCAATATCGAGAAATCCGTAGCTCATGGCGAAGCTCCTGTCCTGGTCGCCGCAAAAGGAACGGGCGGGACGGCGAACCGGCCCGCCCGCTCGCCATCAGGCCGCTTCCGCAGCGCTGACGACGGGGAAGTCGATATCCGTCTGGGCGACGATGTTGATCAGGTTGGTGAAGACGTTCTCGGCCGCGACGGCGACGATCTCGACGATCTGGCCATCCGAATAGCCGGCCTCGCGCAGCCCGGCGATATCGATATCGGAGACCTGGCCGCGCTCCCTTACCACTTTCGCGGCGAAACGGACCGCGACATCGGCCTTCGCGTCACCGGACTGGCCGCGGCGATTGCGGTCGATCTCTTCCGGCGTGAGCTTGGCCAGATTCAGGCCGAGATAGGTGTGGGCCGACAGGCAATAGTCACATCCATTGATCTGGGCCACGGCCAGGGCGATGCGTTCGCGCGTCTTCACATCGAGCGTCTTCGCCAGCGCGCCGTTATTGCCGGCAAAACCTTCCAGCGCCGCCGGGCTGGTCGCGACCAGGCGGAACATGTTCGGCACGGTGCCGAGCTGTTTGTGGACGGCATTGAGGATCGGCCTGGATGCTTCCGGTGCGGAATCGAGATCGGGGATCGGCAGACGGGACATGTTTTCTCCTTCGGGGTCCGTGCGATCCATCGCGGATCGCGTCTTGCCGGGGAGAAATAGGCATTTCACCGGGAACGATAATCCGATACTAACGGAAATATCTTTTCCAATTCCTGGAACAATCATGGACCGCCTCAAAGCCATGTCGATCCTGGTTCAGGTCGTTGACAGCGGGAGTTTCTCGGCCGCCAGCCGCACGCTGGGCATCCCCCTGGCAACGGTGAGCCGGCAGGTCACCGAGCTGGAAACCCATCTGGGTACGCGCCTTCTGACGCGCACCACGCGCAAGCTCGCCCTGACAGACGCCGGCATTGCCTACCTCGCCTCGGCGCGCCGCGTCCTGGAGGATATCGACGAGGCGGAACGCACAGCCGCCGGCGAATTCCACACGCCGCGCGGTGCGCTGAACCTGACAGCGCCGGTCTGTTTCGGACGGCTGCACACCCTGCCCGTCGTCAGGGACTTCCTTGCCGCCTATCCGCAGATCAGCGTCGGCCTCACCCTGTCCGACCGGAACCTGCATCTGATGGAAGAACACATCGACATGGCCGTCCGGATCGGTGCCCTGCCCGACAGCGCCATGGTCGCCACCCGTATCGGGTCGGTGCGGACGGTTCTCGTCGCCAGCCCGCAGCTGCTCGCCGCTCATGGCACGCCGAAAACCCCCGACGACATCGCCGCCCTGCCGGGCGTGCATTTCGATGTCCTCTCGCCGGGCGGCCGCTGGAGCCTGACACCACCGGACGGCAAACCGGTCGACATCGCCTGCCCGCCCAGGCTCACGGTCTCTGCCGCCGATGCCGCCGTGTGGGCGGCCAGCGAAGGTATCGGCGTGACCCGGGTGCTGAGCTATCAGTGTGCGGATGCGGTCCGCGACGGCGCACTGCGCATCCTCATGGAGGACTTCGAGCCCGCCCCCCTGCCCGTGCATCTGATCCATGCCAGCCGCGGGGCCCTGCCGACGAAGATGCGCGTCTTCCTCGACTTCGCGAAGGCCGCACTGAAAGACCGCCTCGCGGCCATTGCCTGACAGGCTCTAGGACCGGGCCTGCTGTTTGCGGCGGGCGGCAACATAGTCGCGCAGCAAGCCGGCCCGGCGCGGCCGGAAGCTGTCGCCGCCACGTTCCAGGCCTTCGATGCGCGACACGTGGAAGACCCGGTAGTCCAGCCGCAGGCGGCAATGCGCCAGCAGCATCAGCGTCCCCTCGCCATAGGACAGACCCAGCGGCCAGATCTCGCGCTCGGTGCGGCTTTCCTTCAGATCCCGATAGGTCATGACAAGCGAGAACTCGTCCCAGCAGGCCTGGCGTAGCAGGTCCATATCGATCCCGACCGGCGGACGCATATCGGCCGGAAACCAGGCGCGCATCGCCGAGTGCATCGCCTGGCGCGACTGGGCGTCGGGCAACGTTGCGATGATCCGTGCCAGCGCATCCTTGCCGGCGGCTGTCAGCGTGTCGTCGCCGATCCGCTCCAGCGATCCCACGGCCAGCATCAGCGCCTCGATTTCCAGACGCGAAAAGCTCTGCGGCGGCAGGGCGGGATCCTCGGTCAGCGTGTAGCCGACCCCCGCCGCCCCGTCGATCAATGCCCCGCCGGCGCGCAGGGTGGCGATGTCGCGATAGAGCTGGCGCAGGGAGACCCCGGTCTCGTCCGCCAGCCGTGCGGCCGTCACCGGAGACGGCAGGCGCCGCATCGTGTCCATCAGACGCATCAGCCGGTCTGTACGGGCCATTCTCGCTCCTGCCGCAATCTGTCAGCAGGGTGTGTGTAAGACACCGTCATCGCAACACAAAGGAAAAACCCCATGCCCACGCTCTACCATTCCCCGATGAGCCGTTCCTCCGGCATCGTCACGCTGATCGACGAACTCGGCGCCGATGTCGAAATCCGTGAAGTCACGATCCCGCGCCAGGACGGCACGGGCGGTCCGGATCCGGCCAATCCGCACCCGGAAAAGAAAGTGCCTTTCCTGGTGGATGGCGATGAAACGGTCCGCGAGCGCGGCGCCATCGTCCTCTATCTCACCGACAAGTATCCCGAAGCCGGGCTCGGTCCGATCGAGGGCGAGCCGGGACGCGGCGCCTACCTGTCCTGGCTGTTCTACTATCAGGGCGTGATGGAGCCGGTTTTCATCCTGCACTGGGCCGGCCTGTCGCATCCTGCGATCACCGCCAGCATCCGGGACATGGACACCATGCTTGCCCGCCTCAACGACGCGCTGGAGAAGGGCCCATACCTGCTCGGCGAGCAATATTCCGCCGCCGACCTCCTGTGTTCCAGCCCCTTCCAGTGGTTCTCCGACCTGTTGCCGGACAATCCGAAAATCCGCGACTGGGTCGCTCGCTGTGCCGACCGGCCTGCGGTCAAGCGGACGCTGGAACGGGATGCTGCGGTACTGCAGCCGGGCTAGGACTTCGCGCGGCGCGGACTGCGGCGCTTGACCGGTTCCGGTGCCGGCTGGCTTGCCTCCAGCGCCAGCCGCGCTGCGCGCAGTTTGCTGGTGAGGGCTGTGCGCGCTTCGTGTTCTTCCTTGAGATATTCGCGCACGACCGCGTCGGTGACATCGGCCTTGGACTTTGGCGCCGTCGACTTCAGCGTGAAGATACTCTCGTCAATTTTCTGGACCATGCGTGTGTTCTCCTTGAACCGGGGTCCGGAAACGACAAAGGCCGGGCTGATGCCCGGCCTTTGCAATTGCCCATCCGGCGCGCTGGCATCCAGCTGCCGGATAAACCGGATGCCTAGACGGCTTCCAGATTGTCAGCGGCGCTCTTGCCCGAGCGCTTGTCCTGAACGACGTCGAAGCTGATCTTCTGGCCTTCGGACAGGGTCGGCAGACCGGCGCGCTCGACGGCAGAGGCGTGGACGAACACGTCCGTGGAGCCATCTTCCGGAGCGATAAAGCCGAAGCCTTTAGTGGTATTGAAGAATTTAACGGTACCAGTAGCCATGACGATTTCCTTTCAATCAGTCACGTGTAGGTGGGCCCAGCCGACCGTGTGCCGACAGATACCCGAGTGTCGATTTTGGAAGGAAGAGCGTCAGGGGGGCGAAAACCGCGCCCAGAAGATTCGTCATTCAATATCGATGAGCCATCTTATGCGCCGGAACTGTGTCGGAAACAAGGCCTGACCGGCCGCTTTCCGGAAATTCCGGCGCCCGGGTCCGCTCAAGCATGCCGTCACAGCTCAGCGGTCGCACCGGCCGGGCACCGCATCGATCCGTCTCCAGACCTGCTCCCGGGCCAGCCATTCCCGCCCGGCGGCCGCACGGACGGCGAGATAACCCAGATCGACCGGATCGGGCAGATTGCCCATCGCCGCCCCGATCGCGACCGATATACCTTCATCCACGCTCGCCCCTTCATAGAGCAGCACGTCGAGCCTGTCCGGTCCGGCCGGTGATATCTCGGCGTGATAGATCGCGCCTTCGGCGCGGACATAGACACGGCCCTGCCACAGCCCGGTCTCCGGCTGCGCACGCGCGTCGAACACGACCTGGCTGCCGCAGACCCGCTCGCCCCAGGCCCAGACATCGGGATGGGAATAGTCGCGTGCATCGTCCGGCCCGTCATGCGCGACGATCCGGCCGCACAGGGCATCGGCCCGCGTTTCGCATCGCATGACCTCGATCACGCCCTGATCGTCCGGCAGCGACCAGAAACCGGTGACGGCGTCAGTGCGCCCGGACGGCATGTCCGGTGCCGCTGCGCAGCCCGTCAGGGCTGCCATCAGGGCGATGAGCAGGGCCAGCGCCATGATGCGCACGAGCATGACGAAGGGGCTCATGGCTTTGCCCCTTCCCCGCCGCTGCGCCGGACCTGGCCGCCATAGGTGACCCGGCGCAGAACCACCTCCAGCGGACCTCGCCCGAACAGCCGGGCATACAGTCCGACAGCCAGCATGGCGGCGAGCGCCACGACGACGCTCAGCGGCAAGAGGGCGGCATGCCCCAGCAGGCCGAACAGGCCCAGCCCGTAGGCCCCGAACAGGAAGCCGGCGATCACGCCCTGCAATACATAGGCTGACAGGGAATTCCGCCCGGCCAGAACCAGGATCTGCGGCAGGCGCGGCCGCTCGAAGACAAGACGGATGACGCAGAGATAGGCCGCCGCCAGTACGGGGGCGCCCAGACCGAGCGATACGAAGCTCGCAAGATCGGCCAGACCATTGCCGCCGAAGCCCGGCCCGTTGGCGACATAGCCATAGGCGATATTGAGCGGCAGGCCCGCCATCAGCAGCCAGGGCAAGGCATGGGCACAATGGCGCCGCCAGGGCGATCCCGGTTCGAAGAAGCCGGTCTTGGCCGCCGCCAGTCCCGCCGCATAGGCGCAGAAAGCCAGCGGTCCCTGCAGGATGATCAGGAAGACGAGGGTTTCCGGCCACTCCGCCAGGCGCGCAAGGACGGCCTCGTCATAGCTGCCGCCCAGCCCCGGCCCCGGGGGAAGGGGCACGGCCCCGGACGGCAGCAGGGTGGCCAGCCATGTCAGCGACAGGCAGGACACGAGCACCATGCCCGCCGCGATGGCTGCCAGAACGCCGGGACGCGCACGGCGAAACGGCCAGATCAGCAGGCCGAGCAGCGCATAGAGCACGAGGATATCGCCGGAGAAGACGAAAATGGCGTGCGCGATGCCAAAGAGAGCCAGCATGACCAGGCGCCGGCCATAACGCCGCCCGGCACTGGCACCGGCCCGTTCGGCCGATCTTTGCTGGATCTCGATCCCCCAGCCGAACAGGAAGGAGAACAGCATGAAGAACTTGGCTTCGAAGAAGATGCCCGTGAAGAGCGCCGCCGCCTGGTTCCACAGCCCGTCCGGTGCCGTCAGGACGGCGCCCTGTGGCAGGCCCATGAAGGGCAGGTTGACCACGCAGATGCCGATCAGCGCCGCGGTGCGCAGCGTATCGACGGTTGAATTACGATCCGGTACCGGCATAAAACCCTCGTTGAACAGTTGCTCAATTTAATTGAGCAATGGCTCAATGAGTCAAGAGGGACGCGATGACAGACGTGAAGAAAGTGCGCGGCAGCGGCCGCGAGCGGATATTCCGGGCGGCGGTCGAAGTGTTGATGGAGAGCGGTCTGGAGGCGGCCCAGACCCGCAGCGTCACCGAACGCGCCGGCGTGGGAACCGGCCTGCTGAACCATTATTTCCGCTGGCCGGTGCTGCGGGCCGCGGCCTGGGAAGCGGTGTTCGAGGACGCTCCGGCCGACATCCGGCGTGCCGACGAAGCGCCCCGTGCCGCGATCGGGCGCTTCATGGCCGAGGCCTTCGCACCGGAAGCCCGGCTTTACTGGCGGCTGTGGATCGACGCCGAACGGCTCGCCCCGCACGATCCGCCCATCGCCGAGGCACTGGACCGTATCCGCACGCAATTGCGCAGCGCCCTCGCCCGCCTGCTCGCCGACGGGGTCTCTGCCGGGGATTGGCAACTCCCTGACCCGGCTGCCACAGCCCTGCGCCTCGACGCCCTGCGCGACGGCCTCGCCGGGCTTATCCTGGCAGGCGATCCGGCGATGACCACGGATCTGGCGCGGCAGCACCTGGAAGCGCTGTTTGCGATGGAGTGCGGTGTGGCGGGCGGTGGCTAGACGACAGGGTCCTGGATGATCGCGCGGACCTGCTTCATCGTCATGAACATGCGTCCGGCCTGACTGGCAAAATCCTGGAATCCGAAATCCCGATACCAGGCGCAGCGGCGGGCGAATGCAGCCTCGCCGCCATCGTTCATCACATCGAGAACCAGGGCAAAGCAGCCGGCCTCTTCGCCTATCCGGCTGGCCTTCTCGAAAACATGATGCATCAGGATCGAGCCGATCCCCCGGCCTTGCGCAGACTGGCTGACAGCAACCTGGCCGAGGAACAGGATCGGCAGTTCGCCATGAGCGGGCGTACCGCGCGGCTTTTTGGGCAGCTCCGTCACGTCCATCATGCCCAGATTGATGGCGTGGTAGCCCAGGATGCGGTTGTCGCCGTCAGCGGTCATGACATAGACCCGGGTCATGTCATCGACCTGCTGTCGCTTTGCCGTCAGCTTGAGATAATTATCCAGCCGGTCGACGCCGCATGAGAAACCGGCGCGGTCATGCCGCGCCGGATCAAACTTTTCTATGCGCAGATCGACGCCGTCAGTCGGCATGCACAACGCGGCGGCGATAGGCTCTTGCTGCTTCCAGGGCCCGCGGCGTCGGCGGCAGGTCGGCATCCAGGGCCGCGGCAAAACGTGCTGCGTCCTCCGCCGAAAGCACGTGGCGGGATTGCGCCTCGATCACGCGCGCGGCCTCATTCTCGATTGCGGCGCGCAGGAAGACCGACTTGTCGACACCCAGCGACGTCGCCGCACGCTCGATCATCTCGCCAAGCTGGTCGCCATGACGGATTTGCGTCGTGCGGGTCTGCTTTTCAGGTGTGCGGCCGGGACCGGTAAAATTGAGCATAGCAAGTCTCCTCACCGCAATGTAGTGCACGAAGCACTACAAATCAATGAAGCCCTACTCCCACTCAATCGTTCCCGGCGGTTTGGACGTGACGTCATAGACGACCCGGTTCACGCCGCGGCATTCATTGATGATCCGCGTTGCCACCCGGCCGAGGAAGTCGTGTTCGAACGGGTAGTAGTCGGCGGTCATGCCGTCGACCGACGTCACCGCGCGCAGGGCCAGGACGTGGTCGTAGGTGCGTTCGTCGCCCATCACGCCAACGGTGCGCACGGGCAGGAGGACGGAGAAGGCCTGCCAGATCTTGTCATAGAGGCCTGCCTTGCGGATCTCGTCGATATAGATGGCGTCGGCCTTGCGCAGGATGTCGGCCTTTTCCTTCGTGACGGCGCCGGGGATGCGGATCGCCAGGCCCGGCCCCGGGAAGGGGTGACGGCCGACAAAGGCTTCCGGCAGGCCCAGCTCGCGGCCCAGGGCGCGCACCTCGTCCTTGAACAGTTCGCGCAGCGGTTCGACCAGCTGCATATTCATGCGCTCCGGCAGGCCACCGACATTATGGTGCGACTTGATGGTGACCGAAGGACCGCCATCGAAGCTGACACTCTCGATCACGTCCGGGTAAAGCGTGCCCTGGGCGAGGAAGTCGGCGCCGCCGGCCTCTTTCGCCCTGGCCTCGAAGACGTCGATGAAGAGCTTGCCGATCGTCTTGCGCTTCTTTTCCGGATCGTCGATGCCGTCCAGCGCTTCGAGGAAGAGTTTCTCCTCGTCGGCATGGACGAGCGGGATGTTGTAGTGCTCGCGGAACAGGGTCACCACCTCGTCCGCCTCGCCCTGGCGCATCAGGCCGGTGTCCACGAAGACGCAGGTCAGCTGGTCGCCGATCGCCTCGTGCAGCAGCACGGCCACGACCGAACTGTCGACCCCGCCGGAGAGACCGCAGATCACTTTCTTGTCGCCGACCTGGGCGCGCACCTTGGCAATCGCCTCGTCCTTGAAGGACTTCATCGACCAGTCGCCGGTCAGGCCGGCAATCGTGTGGGTGAAATTGCGCAGCAGGGCCGCGCCGCGCGGCGTGTGCACGACTTCCGGATGGAATTGCACACCGTAGAAACGGCGGTCCTCGTCGGCGATGGCGGCGAACGGGGCATGGCCCGATTTCGCGATCACCTTAAAGCCCGGCGGCAGGGCCGAGACCCGGTCGCCATGACTCATCCAGACGCGTTCCTCGTGACCGACCGGACCGAAGCCCTCGAACAGCGGGCTGTCCTCGATCAGGGTGATGTCGGCACGGCCGAATTCGCGATCGTCCGAGGCTTCCACGGCCCCGCCCAGCTGGGCACACATGGTCTGCTCGCCATAGCAGATACCCAGCACCGGCAGGCCGCGGGTGAAGACGCTGTCATCGGCGCGGGGCGAGTTGTCCCAATGCGTCGAGTGCGGCGAGCCGGACAGGATGATCGCCTTCGGGTCGAAATCGTCGATGAAGGCGGCATCGGCGCGATTATAGGGGTGGACCTCGCAATAGACGCCACTCTCGCGCACGCGGCGGGCGATCAGCTGGGTCACCTGACTGCCGAAATCGATGATCAGGAGTTTCTGGTGGTTCTGGTCGATAATATCGTCGGTCATGCGCGCACGGGCCTGCAGGCGCAGGCCTCCCGGAGGTCAGATTGTGAGGAAAGGGCCGAGTCGAGGTTCAGCATGCGGCCGGATAGCGCGTAACGGGCAAAATGGCTAGAGGGCACGGGCGCCCCGTATGCAACCGGGCAGATGTTTTCCCGGCGCCCGCTCCGGTTTCCCTTGATCCCGGCCCCGGCGGGCTTCACCTATAGGGGGCTCGCACATGCAATCTGGAGACTCCCATGCGCCGGTTTCACCAAGCCCTTCTTCCCGCCGCCCTCGTCCTCGCGGCCTGTGCCCAGCCCGCGGCACAGGGCAATGACTGGCAGCTCGATGGCGAGAGCTCCTCGGTCGGCTTCGTCTCCATCAAGTCCGGCGAGATTGCCGAGTCGCACCATTTCTCGAACCTGACGGGTTCGGTTGGTGAAGACGGAACGGCCGAACTCCTGATCGCGCTGGACAGCGTTGAAACCGGCATCGAGATCCGCAATGAGCGCATGCGGGAGCACTTCTTCCAGACCGGCGAGTATCCGCAGGCCCGGCTGACCGCCCGGATCGACCTGGCCGCTCTTGAAGGCCTGGAACCGGGCCAGCGCACCACCCTGCTGCTGCAGGGCACGCTGGAACTGCACGGCGTCAGCCTGCCGGTCGAGACCGAGGTTACCGTGACCGATCTCAACGGCGAGCGGGTGCTGGTGGAGACCGCGCAACCGGTGCTGCTCCATGTCGATGATTTCGGCCTGACCAACGGTCTCGCCACGCTCCAGGACCTGGCCGGCCTGCCCTCGATCACGCCGGTCGTACCGGTGACGGCGTCGCTGGTGTTCGAGCGGGAATAGCCCTCCATTAAATCCCCGTAATACATTGAATTAGTTTAACTTAAAAGACAGCCACGCGTCATTGTAGACGCCCCACTCTCGTCACAGCGAGGGATGCGGCGCGATGCAATATGCAGTGGGGAAATCTCCGATTTTCATCGGCGGCGCGCCGCGCTCCGGCACCACGCTCCTGCGCGCCATCGTCAATGCCAGTCGCAATATCGTCTGCGGTCCGGAAATGCGGGTCATCCCGGCGTTATGCCACCTGGCAGAGCAGATCGAGACCTCCCATCTCGATGTCCTCTCGGCCGATTATGGCCTCGACGCAGACGCGCTGAACGCCCGGTTCGCAAAGACGATCGATACCCTGCTGTCACCGCTGCATGCCCGCACCGGCGCGCGGGTGGCCGAGAAGACGCCAGCCAACATCCTGCACTTCAGCCAGTTGCGCCGGCTCTTCCCGGAAAGCCCGCTGATCGGGATCGTGCGCGACGGCCGCGATGTCGTGGCCTCCCTCCTCTCGATGGACTGGCGCGACAATCAGGGCCGGCCGATGGCGATCACGCAGGACGCCGGGGCGGCAGCCGAACTCTGGGTGCGCAGCATCGAGTCCGGCGCCCGGATGCATGACGATCCGAACTATCTGGAACTGCGCTACGAACGCCTTGTGACCGATCCGGAGAACGAGATCGGACGGCTGTTCGACAAGCTGGGCGAGGACGAGGCCGCCAAAGCCCGTGCCCTCGATCACGCCCGCCATTTTGACCGCGATGCCGGCGCTGCCGAATCGAGCGCCGAACGCGTCGCCCAGCCGATCGACGCCTCCGCAATCGGCCGCTGGCAGCGCGATCTCGACGACCGCCAGCTGGCACAGATCGACGCCGTTGCCGGCCGCGTCCTGCGTACGCTCGGCTATGCCTGAGCCGGCTGACCCCGCCCCCGGCGACGGTCAGCGCCTGGTCTTTGCCGGCGGCTGCCCGCGCTCCGGCCTCACCCTGCTGCGCCGGCTGGTCGAGCCGCACAGCCGCATCCATTGCGGACCGGATACCGGCCTGCCGCCGGCCATCGCCATGCAATGGCAGGCCTTTGCCAGCCAGCTGGGCGATCTCCACGCGCGCGATTTCGACCTCCAGGCCGAGGATATGCGCCGGGCCATGGCGGGTCTGCTGACGGGCCTGTTCGAAGTGCCGCTGGCGGCCGATCCGCGCCGCGTGCTGATCGAGAAGACCTCGCTCAATATTGCGGCGTTCGAACAGCTCGGGCGCCTGCTGCCGCAAGCGAAATTCATCCATGTCGTGCGCGACGGGCGCGATGTCGCCGCATCGCTGCTCGATCGCGACTGGCGCGATGCCAACGGCCAGGCCTATCCCCATGTCAGCCGGCCCGATGCCGCGCTGAAATACTGGTTCGATCTCACAGGGATCGGCCTGCGCGCCGACCAGGCCCTGGCCGGCCGGATCCACCGGGTGCGCTATGAGGATCTGGTCAAACGCCCCAGGGCCACGCTGACCGCGCTGACGGCCTTCCTGGGCCTGGGCTACGAACCCGCCATGCTTCACTTCGCCGGCCGGCCTGTGGAGCTCAAGGGGCTGGAGCGCGACAGCCTGCCCCTGATCAATTCAGCCCTGACCCAGCGCCGCATCGGCACCGGCGCGGCGCTCGACGCACAGGTCACGCCGGAGATCCGGGGCCGGCTCGATGCGCTGGGCTATGTGGCGGCACCGGCTCCGGGACGCCGCCGCAAAGTGCGCGGCTAGCCGACCAACTCATCCTTCCCCTTGATGGGGAAGGTGTCCGGCGCAGCCGGACGGAAGGGGTGAAACCCGATAGTGGCCGCTTGAGTGTGTAGCCGGAAACACCTTGCGCTCACCCCATCCACCCCGCCTTCGGTGCGGTCCCCCTGCCCCATCAAGGGGCAGGATGAAGCGGGTGACGCCAAAGCCGCCAGTCTAGCCCGTCCGCTCCATCACGCAGATGTAGAAACCGTCGGTATCGGTCCGGCCGGGCGAGAGCTGCAGGGCGCCGTGTTCCCCGACGCAGGGCTCCAGCATCGCGCGGGCGCCGTCGGCCAGGTGGCCGCTGGCTTCGATCACATCGAGTGCCGGGACCGGTTTGAACGCGTCGGTGCGATCGAGGAAGGCGGTGATCCGGTCGCCATTCTCCTCCGGCAGGACCGAGCAGGTTACATAGACCAGACGGCCGCCGGGCTTCACATAGCGCCGGGCGCGCTCCAGCACCGTGTCCTGCTCGGCCATGCGCGTCTCCAGCGCCGCGGGCTTTAGACGCCATTTCGCATCGGGCCGCCGGCGCCAGGTGCCGGTTCCGGTGCACGGGGCATCGCAGAACACGACATCCATTCGCTCAACAAACTCGGACAAAGCCTTGTCTTCATTACCATCATGAACCTGCACATTGCGCGACCCGGCCCGCTTCAGGCGCGGCCAGATTGCGCGCAGCCGGCGCCAGTCCAGATCCCAGGCATGGACCTGTCCGGTATTCATCAGCAGCGCTGACAGGGCGAGCGTCTTGCCGCCTGCACCGGCGCAATAGTCCAGGATTTGCAGGCCGGGCCGGGCTCCTGCCGCCAGTGCCGCCAGCTGCGACCCGGCATCCTGCACCTCGACCCAGCCCTTGCCATAGGCGGGAATACTCTCGGCAGCGGCCGCCTTGCCACGCGGATCGCGCTGGGCAATGCGAATACCCGAGCGCACCAGAGGGGTATTTTCGGCCGCTTTGAGTTTCGACGATACTTCCTTGAAAGCCTTGTCGAAATCAGCCTTCAGTTCATTCACTCTGAGATCAACGGGGGCACGGGACGAGAGGGCATGCCCCTCCTCGGCCGCCGCATCGCCGAAGGCGCGCAGCAGGCTCTCTTCCAGCCATTCCGGCACATCGGCCCGGACATGGAGCGGCGCATCGGAAATGTCGCGGACAAGGCCGGCCCGTTCCGCTTCGCTCAGCGGTTCCGGCGCATGTTCGTCACCCTCGAACAGGGCGTCGATCTCGTCAGCGGACAATCCCCAGATACGGCCGACCGTACCCAGGGCCAGCGCCCGCGCCGAGCCCTCACCCATTGCATGGGCGATCGAGGCCTGGTGCCGCAGCGCGTCGAGGACGAGGCCCGCAATCCAGGCCCGGTCGCCGGATCCGGCAAAGCGGTGCGCCTTGCCCCAGTCGCGCACGGCGTCCTTCACCGGCTGGTGCTGACGCGTCAGCGTGTCGAGGATTTCAATGGCCGCAGCAATGCGGGCGCCGTCTCTCATGGGGTGCGATCCTGTCTGTCTTTCTTCCCCGCAATGCGGGGAAGTGGGCCCTCCATAGCCGAAGGCGACGGAGGGGTCGAAGGGGCGCCTTCCGTAGCGCAAGCGAAGGAAGGCGAATAGTGCCTGCCACACAGATACCGCCGCGCTATCGCGCAGCGGCCCCTCCACCACGCCGTTGGCGCGGTTCCCCTCCCCGCGAGGCGGGGAGGAAATTATCTCGGCCGGGCTCCGCCATGGGTGACGGCAAGCTGGCGGCAGATCGTCCTGGGGTCGGTGAAGATGCGAAGGCCGTTCACCACGGCCTCCGGCTCCTCGTGCGCCACGGTGTCTTCTGCGAGAATCAGGGTCGGCGCGTTCTGATGGTCGGCATCCAGCAGGGCGACAATCCCGGCCCGCGGCCGGGCATAGTCGACACGCACCAGGGTGATGGCATCCACCCAGTGCGGATTGACCGCGAGCGCGCCCTCCATCGTGCAGCAATCGGCACACAGCCAGGGTCCGCCATCGGCGTCATCCCACTGGCCGGTCAGCAGGAAGAGCACATCTTTGGACAGATCGAGCGGCGGCTGGTCCTGCATCATCGCGTCAGCACCTCGATGGCCATGAAGACCCAGAATGCAGCCAGCACGAGCACGCTGGCCAGGAAGGCTGCGAAACGGTGCAGCATGTGATTGGTGGTGATGTGGATCGCCACATGCACGATGCGCAGCCCGACCCAGACCCATGCCAGGGTGAGCAGGAGATCTCCGGCAACGCCGAACACGCCGGCGAACAGCACGCCGGCATAGAAGAGGATCGGTGTTTCCAGCTGGTTCTGGTAGGCGTTGGAGACTTGCATCGACCGTTTCGGCCACGCCTTCTGCCCCAGCGCCACCTCGGACACTTTCACCTCGCCCCGCCGGATTGCAGCGGTCCGGGTCAGCCCGGTCGCAATCACCAGCGCGAAGGTCAGCGCCACCTGCACCAGGACCGGATAGAGAAAAGCCGTGTTCATTGCATCACTCCCCTTTTGCAGCCGCACGTCCGGCGGCCCTGCGCGACCCTAGGCAGGCTTTCCGGCGAACGACAGCCATCCGCGATGGATGGCTGCCATACACCGGTTTTGGCAGTGTCAGGATACTAGCTCGTGGTCGGGTAGTTCGGCGCTTCGCGCGTGATCTTCACGTCGTGCACATGGCTTTCGCGCAGGCCCGCATTCGTAATGCGCACGAATTGCGCGCGGCTGTGCAGATCGGCAATCGTGCGCGAGCCGGTATAGCCCATCGCCGCGCGCAGACCGCCCACCATCTGGTGCAGGATCGGACCGACCGGGCCCTTGTAGGGCACCTGGCCTTCAATCCCTTCGGGCACCAGCTTCATGCGCTCGGTATCCTTCTGGAAGTAACGGTCGGCAGACCCGGCCGCCATCGCCCCCAGCGACCCCATGCCGCGATAGGATTTGTAGGACCGGCCCTGATAGAGGAAGACCTCGCCCGGCGCCTCTTCCGTACCGGCCAGCAGCGAGCCGATCATCACGCAGTGTGCGCCGGCGGCGATCGCCTTGGCCATGTCGCCGGAGAATTTGATCCCGCCATCGGCGATGATGCAGGCATCGGAGCCTTCCGCGGCGCGGCGGGCATCCATGATCGCCGTCAGCTGCGGCACGCCGACACCGGCGACCACGCGCGTCGTGCAGATCGAGCCCGGCCCGATCCCCACTTTCACACAGTCCGCACCGGCATCGATCAGCGCCCTGGCACCGTCATAGGTCGCCACATTGCCGGCCACCACGCGGGCGGCATTCGACGCCTTCTTCACCCGGGTGACCTGGTCGAGCACCGACTTGCTCTGGCCGTGGGCGGTGTCGATCACCACCACGTCCACGCCGGCCTCCATCAGGGCCACAGAGCGCTCGAAACCGCTATCGCCGACCGTCGTGGCCGCCGCGCAGCGCAGACGCCCCTGGGCGTCCTTGGCGGCCATCGGGTGGGCCTGGGCCTTTTCCATGTCCTTGACCGTGATCAGGCCGATGCAGCGGTCCTGGTCGTCGACCACCAGCAGGCGTTCGATCCGGTGCTTGTGCAGCTTGGCGCGCGCCTCGTCCTGGGAGGCACCCTCACGCACCGTCACCACGTCGCGCGTCATCAGATTGCCGACCTTCTCGTTCGGGTCGTCGGCAAAGCGCACATCGCGATTGGTGATGATGCCCACCAGCTTGCCCGGCAGGCCGTTGCCATTGCCTTCCACGACGGGAATGCCGGAAATCCGGTGCTGGGCGATCAGGGCGCGCAGATCGGCGAGTGTCGCATCCGGCGAGATCGTCACCGGATTGACCACCATGCCGCTCTCGAACCGCTTCACCCGGCGGACCTCTTCGGCCTGCTCGGCGATGGTGAGATTGCGGTGGATCACCGCCAGGCCGCCGGCCTGGGCCATCGCGATCGCCATGCCGCTTTCGGACACGGTGTCCATGGCGGCGGCCATCACGGGAATGTTCAGCCCGACATCGCTGGCGATGCGGGTGGACACATTGGCGTCGGCGGGGAGAACTTCGGACGGGCCGGGCTGCAAGAGCACGTCGTCGAAGGTGAGACCTTCGCGAATCTCCATGGGAGACTCCTTTCTGCTGCTTGCGGCGCGGCTTTAGTCCGGATTCGACAGAGTGGCAAGGGGGCGGGGTGCGACATCGCGGAATTGTCGCATTTGGCGAGGCCGGCACCCGGCAGGGATTTGCCGCATGTTGCCGCCCGGCCCCGCATTGGCATATATTGCCACACTGACAAAGGAGCGCCTCATGGCCACACGCAATGTCGTCCTGACCGAAGCCCAGTCCGGCCTGATTGACCGGCTGGTGGCATCAGGACGCTTCCAGAATGCCTCGGAAGCCATGCGGGCCGGCCTTCGGCTTCTGGAAGCCGAGGAAGCGGAACTTGCCCTGCTGCGTGACCGGCTTCAAACCGGCATCGCGCAGGCCCGGACCGGCGAGCTCGCCGCCGGCAGCGGCGAAGACGCCGTCCGCCGGGCTTTCGCACAGGCACGGGCAAGCAAGGATTGACCCGTAGCTGGCGCCTCACGCGGCAAGCGGAAGCCTCCCTTGTCGATATCGCCCGCTGGACCCTGAAAACCTTCGGCCCCCGCCAGGCCGAGGCCTATGAAGCCGATCTCATTGCGTGCTGCCATGAGATCGCAGACGGCACCCGCTTTTCACAGAGCTGCCGCCAGCTGGTGGATGCCGGAATGACCGGAGACCTGCGCTACGCGCGCGCCGGAGAGCATTTCATCGTCTTTCTGGAAGCCCCGGCAGAGATTGTCATCGTCGACTTTCTTCACGCCCGGTCAGACCTCCCCGGTAAACTTCGACCGGAGTAAATCCTGTTTTGCGGGGATAACCCCGATCTTATCCCCACCTGCCAAATACCGCGCATAATCACCCCACGGTCCGCTGTCGCCGGTGCACAGGCAAGGCGGACCGGGTGGCGCTGAGGCGGGCACGATCGGCCGGCTTCTTAATCGGCTTCACCGGGTTGCAGACGATCCCTCGGGACCTCTCGAATACCCTTTATTCCAGACCTTCCCGGCGGATCGTCTGCAATGCCCGATATCTCCGATGCCGCCCGGCAGACGGAGATGCACGCCTGTCAATCCGCGCCGCGCTGCCCCCGGAACCCCATCGCGATGACGAAAGTCTCGGCGCTCTCGGAGCGGCTGGCGTCAGGTTTGAAGTGGCGGACCTTGTCGAAATTGGCTTTCAGCAGGTCCAGCAGTTCGCCTTCGGCGCCGCCCTGGAAGACCTTGGCGACGAAGAAGCCGCCAGGCTTGAGGGTTTCCAGGGCGAAGTGCGCGGCCAATTCGACCAGGGCGACAATGCGCAGGTGATCGGTCTTCTTGTGGCCGGTCGTCCAGGGCGCCAGATCCGAGATCACCGCATCGGCCGGCCCGCCCATTTCGGCCTTCACCAGGTCCGGCGCGTCATCGGCCGAGAAATCGTGCTGCAGCAGGGTGGCCCCGGCGATGGGTTCGATCTCCAGCAGGTCGATACCGACGACTTCGGCCGCGTCCTTCTTCAGCGCCACCTGCACCCAGCCGCCCGGCGCCGAGCCGAGATCGACAATCCGCATGCCGGGACGCAACAGGTGGAAGCGCTCGTCCAGCTGGATCAGCTTGTAGGCCGCGCGCGAGCGATAGCCCTCCATCTGGGCTTTCTTCACATAAGGGTCGTTCAGCTGGCGTTGCAGCCAGCGGGTGGAGGAGGATTTGCGGCCGCGCGCCGTCTTGACGCGCTCGAACATCTGCTTGGCCGCACGGGCATCCCCGCCCTTGGTGACGGGGCCGGACCGGCGCCGGCGGCGCCCGCCGCTCTCACCTTCGCCCTCGCCTTCGGGCTTGTCGCTGTCGTCGTCGCTCATTCTTCGCCATCCGTCTCGTCACTGTCGCGGCGGCGCTTGCGGCGGCGCTTGCGCGACTTGCGCATCAGGTTCAGCAACATGCCTTCGCGCAGGCCGCGATCGCCGACGCGCAGCCGGTCCGCCGGCCAGGCCTCTGCAACCGCCTCGTAGATCGCACAGCCCGCGAGCACAAGCTCGGCGCGGTCCGAACCGATGGTCGGTTCCAGCGCCCGGCCCGCGACATCCAGATTGCGCAGGCGCGCACAGGCGGCCAGCGCCTCCTCGCCCGACATCCACAGCCCGTCCACGCGCGAACGGTCATAGCGCGGCAGGCGCAGGTGCACGCCGGCCATCGAGGTCACCGTGCCGGACGTGCCGACCAGATGCCCCCGCCCCTCACTGAACAGCGGCCGCATGGCCCGGGCACCGCGCGGGGTCTTCATGAGACCGGCGGCATAGGCCTTCATCTCATTATACCAGGCCTCGCGGTCCTCGCGCTCGGGAAAGCGTTCGGACAGGGTGACAACGCCGACCGGCGTGGAGGTCCAGGACTTCATCGGCGGGCGCCCGCCGCTCTCCGGCCCGCCGCGCTTGCGCCACTCGGCCAGATCCACCCAGGAAAGCTCCGTCGAGCCGCCGCCGATATCGATCACCAGCGCGGCATCCTTTTCCGGATCCAGCAGGTCGACACAGCCATGCACGGCCAGGCGCGCCTCTTCCTCCGGCGAGATCAGGTCGAATTCCAGCCCGGTCTCCGTGCGCACGCGCTCCAGAAATTCCTCGCCATTGCCGGCCATGCGGCAGGCCTGGGTGGCGATGGAGCGGTAGCGGATGGATTTGTGACGGCGGATCTTGGAGGCGCAGATCTTCAGGGCCTCGACCGCCCGGTCCATGGCATCGTCGGACAGCCTGCCCTCGGCGGCCACGCCCTCGCCCAGGCGCACGACCCGCGAAAAGGCGTCGATTACCTGGAAGCCGCTGCCTGTGCGGTGCGCCAGCAGCATGCGGCAATTATTCGTACCCAGATCGATCGCGCCGTACACCGGAGACGGCGCGCGCTTGCGCCGGTTCCGTTTGCGTCCGGCGGCGACCTTCCCCGGTTCCCCGGGTGATGGCTCCGCCATGATAGTCCTCTCGCCGCCCGGCGCGCCTCGATCCCGACACGGGAGACAAACCCGCAAGGGCCCGCCGGCGCGACACGAATCGGCCTGATACCGTTTCGAAACCAGAATACTCTCCCTGCCCCGGCCTGCAAGGATGCGTGACGGATGGCCCGTGTTTTCGTAGCTTATTGCCGGAAAGACCCCATATGGTGGGGTATGAACACTTTAATGGACGCGAGTCAGAGTACGCCCATGATCATTCGCCACGCCCGTTTCGGCCTCGGCGATGTGGTTCGGCACCGCCTTTTCCCCTTCCGGGGCGTGGTGGTGGATGTCGATCCGGAATTCGCCAACACCGAGGAATGGTACCAGTCCATCCCGGAGGATATCCGTCCGTCCAGGGACCAGCCTTTCTACCATCTGCTGGCCGAGAACGAGGAAAGCTATTACGGCGCCTATGTCTCGGAAGGAAACCTGATCCCGGATGCCGAGAACGGCCCGGTCAGCCACCCGCAGGTGCCCGAAGCCTTCGAAGGCTTCGACGGCGAACGCTACACCCTGCGCGCGGGACCGGAGAGCGCGCACTAATTCGATACACACACGGTGTCATCCCGGCCGGATAGCCCGCCCAGGCGGGCTGGAGCGCCGGGACCCATAAACGCCGGCGTCGGCCGGAAGCAAGCTGGATAGCGCGAACAAATGGATGGGGACCGGGACTATGGGTCCCGGACCTGCGCCCCGCCTGCGCGGGGCGTCCATCCGGGATGACAGATCAGCTTTTCTTCGCCGGGATGACAGTGGGCCGCATCTTCAACCCCGCCTCACCCCGCCGCGGCATACCCCGCCTGCAATTCGCGCTTCAGCACCTTGCCGATGGCGCTGCGGGGCAGTTCGTCGATGATGCGCAGATCGGCGAGGCGCTGCATCTTGCCAAGCTTCGCATTCGCCCAGGCGAGGAGTTCGTCCGCGCTGGCTGCGTCCGGTGCCGACAGGCACACGAAGGCCACCGGCGTCTCGCCCCAGTCCTTTGACGGCACGCCGACCACAGACGCGTCGGCCACGGCGGCGTGCTCCATCAGCACGGCTTCCAGGTCCGCCGGATAGATATTCATGCCGCCGGAGATGATCATGTCCTTGGCGCGGCCGGCGATGGTGAAGAAGCCGTCTGCATCCATCTTCGCCAGATCGCCCGTGCGGATGAAACGCTCGCCCTGCGGCGAGATCCATTCCGCCTCGCGCGTCTTGTCCGGCCGGCCGTGATAGCCGGTCATCATCGAGCCCGAACGGCCGACAACCTCGCCCACCTCGCCCGGCGGCAATTCGCGCCCGTCCGGTCCGATGACGCGGATATCGTGACCGGGCATCGCCTTGCCCACCGTGTGCAGCTTGTCCGGATGTTCGTGGGCAACGAGGACACAGGAACCGCCGCCCTCGGTCATGCCGTAGAACTCGATCAGACCGCCCGGCCAGCGGCGCAGCACCTCGGCCTTCAGCTCCGCAGAGAACGGCGCGGAGGTGCAGTATTTCAGGCGGAAGGCCGACAGGTCGAAGGCGTCGAAATCCTCCACTGCCAGGATGCGCTGATACTGTACCGGCACCAGCATGGCATGGGTCGCCCGGTGCTGCTGGGCCAGTTCCAGAAAGCCCCGCGCGTCGAATTTCGGCATCAGCACGACGGTGCCGCCGCCCGCCAGGGCCGGCAGGAAGGCAACCAGCGTGGTGTTGGAATAAAGCGGCGTCGACACCAGCCCTACCGCATCGGGACCGAACCCCGGCGGATCGGTCAGCTGGTTGTGCGGCCAGCGCATGCGGTGCGATTGCACGATCCCCTTGGGCGTGCCGGTCGTGCCCGAGGAATAGATGATGTTGAAAGCCATGTCCGGCGTGATCCCGACCGGCTCCGGCCGGGCGCCCTCCGGTGCCATCCAGCCCTCCAGCGGAGCGCCCCGCGCGCCCTCTGTCAGCGCGATGAAGTCTGCCCCGACGCCCGCCGCGACCGGTGCCAGATGCGCCGAGACCGCTGCATCGGTGAAGATATGGCTTGCCCCGCAATCGGCGATCATGCCGGCGAGCTGTTCGGCCGTGGCCGAGGGAGAGAGCGGCGCGACGGCCGCGCCTGTCCGCAGCGTTGCGATGAAAACGGCGACATAGTCGATCGAGGCCGAGGCACAGATCGCCACCGCGCCGCCGGGCTTCACCCCGTCGCGCTGCAGCGCCGCCGCGATCCGGTCGGCCCGCGCATCAAGTTCGCGATAGGAGATGCCCGCATCGCCGCAGAGCACCGCGGTCTTTTCGGGATCGGCCGCCACCTGCAGGGCGAACAGCCCGGTGAAGGTGCCGAAGGGCTGCTGCACATAGTCCCGGATCGCACTCACCGCATCTCTCCCGCCATGGATTTAAAGACAGGGTATGCCTGTCCCGCCACATATTCATGCGGAAAGGTTAGCCTTGCGATCTGCGGTATGGAAGAAGCGCGGTGCAGCAGCACCAAGGGCTCGCCCCGTTTGCGGGGGAGCTGTCCGCGTCAGCGGACTGAGGGGGCGGCGCGAAGCGGCGCAGAGCGCGTCAGCGCACATACACTCACCCCCTTCGACCTCACCCGGCCCGGGGCCGGGATCGGCCACTTCCCCCGCTCACGCAGGGGAAGCCTTGCCGACAGCCCCTACGCCTTGACCACTTCCTGTTCGATGGCGCCGAAGATGGAGTGGCCGGTCTTGTCCTTCATCTCGATGCGCACCGTGTCGCCGTAATTCATGAAGGGGGTTTTCGGTTCGCCGCTCTCGATGGTCTCGATCATGCGGATCTCGGCGATGCAGGAATAGCCCACCCCGCCTTGCGAGATCGGCTTGCCGGGACCGTCGTCCAGCTTGTTGGAGACCGTGCCCGAGCCGACAATCGTGCCGGCGGTCACCGGGCGCGTCCTGGCCAGGTGGGCGATCAGCTGCGGGAAGTCGAACGTCATGTCGACGCCGCACTCGGCCTTGCCGAAGGGTTCGCCATTGTATTTCACCAGCAGCGGCAGATGCAGCTTCCTGCCGTCCCAGGCCTCGCCCAGCTCGTCCGGCGTCACAGCGACCGGCGAGAAGGCGCTGGGCGGCTTGGACTGGAAGAAGCCGAACCCCTTGCCCAGCTCGGCCGGGATCAGGCCGCGCAGCGAGACATCATTGACCAGCATGACCAGACGGATCGCCTTCTCGGCCTCCTCGACCGAGCAGCCCATCGGCGCATCGCCGGTGATCACGGCGACCTCGCCTTCCATGTCGCAGCCCCAGGCGGTGTCGCCCAGCGGGATATCGCCGCGCGGCGCCAGGAAGGCATCGGATCCGCCCTGATACATCAGCGGGTCGGTCCAGAAGCTGGCCGGCATTTCCGCCCCGCGCGCCTTGCGCACCAGTTCGACGTGATTGACGTAGGCCGAGCCGTCGGCCCACTGGAAAGCCCGCGGCAGCGGCGACAGGGCCTCGCGCTCGTGGAAGCGCTCGCGCGGGATGGTCTCGCGCTCCAGCTCGTCGGACAGCGTGCGCAGCTCGCCCTCGCATCGCTCCCAGTCGTCCAGGGCAGCCTGCAGCGTCGGCGCGATGCGGGTGGCATCGGCGCACCAGGCCAGATCCTTCGAGACGACGACCAGACGGCCGTCACGGCTGTCCGACTTGAGCGTTGCGAGTTTCATGATCGGTCTTTCCTTCGGTTTCGTGGATACCGGCCGCCCCTCTGCGGGAGCGGTCCGGCGCTAGACCAGCGCGCCGGGCAGGCGCCCGTCGCGCGGGGATTGCGGGAATACGCCGTAGCTCCAATCGACGATGGCGTCGAGCTCCGGCCCCAATTGTTCCGCGAAGCGTTCGGCCTCGGCGCGGCGGCGATCCGGGCCATGCGCCTGCCCCGTATCCTTGGCATCGCGGGTGAAGAGCGGCCCGGACGCGGTGGCGGCGATATGCTCGGCGCCCAGCTCCAGCCCGAAAAAGGCGTCGACAGCCGTCAGCCCCTGTTCCGGCGCCGCGACGAAGGCATCGCCGTCGAGCCAGGCGAAGCGATCCGCTGCGCCCTGGGCGCGTGCTTCCAGCATGGCCGCGACCTGCATCTGCCAGACGAGGGCGGCGATCTGCAGGTCGGACATCTGCATCAGCTGACGCGGGTCGGTGCGCGCGACCGGATGCCCGTCCATGGCAAAGATCGTGAACAGCCGCCGCGCAAAGGCCCGTCCCGCCTCGCCCTTCTTGGCGATGGAGATCAGGAAGGCGCGCAGCTGGGAGGTGAGGAAGAGATGGCGGCTGTCCGGGAAGAGGCGCACCACGTCGCCGATCAGGTTGTTGACCGTATTGGTCGGCTTGATCGTGACATGGGCCTCGCCGGCAAAGGGCTGGCTCAGGGCACCGACAACCGGTTTCAGCCAGGTATCGGAGACCGCCCGGCCCTCGCGCCGCTTGATGTTGGCCAGCTCCATCAGGGCCGCCGGCTCTTTCAGGCTCAGATTGACGCCCGGCCGGTCGAGACAGCGCGCCAGCAGGGTCGAGCAGCAAAAGGCGGTATGCCAGATGAAGACCGGCGCGGCCGGCTTGTCCGGCTGCGGCAGCTCGCTCAGCGGCACCCCCCGGGTGCGGCAGCCGGTGCGGTCCCAGCGCTCGTCCAGGAAGGCGGTATCGGCGAGACTGTCACGCGTGGCCTCGCACAGCCGCACCGCCCGGTTCTGCGCATCCAGCGCATCGGGGAACCACAGCGCGTCCGGCGTTACCGTGTCCGTCAAATCCTGCTCCCTGCCTGCCGGTCTCAGACCGCGCCGAACGCGCCGTCCTCGCCCAGCCATTCCAGAATACCGTCATGAATGGAGAAACGGGCGCCGTGAAGCTCCAGACCGCGCTGTTCGATCGCCTCGCGCACGAAGGGGAATTGCTTCAGACGCTCCAGGGAATGGCGGATCGAGACCAGCTCCAGCGTGTCGGCGATCTCGGCCAGCGGCGCATCGCCCAGCTCGCCGCTCACCTCGGCCCGCGCCGGCTCCATCGTGCTCAGCCAGGGACCCAGATAGGTGTTGGGCAGGCCGTCGAGGCCTGTGGCACAGGCTTTCACGCCGCCGCAATCGCCATGGCCCATGACCAGCACGCCCTTGACCTTGAGCACTTTCACCGCAAACTCCAGCGCCGCGGAAACGCCGTGCAGGCCCCCGCCCTCTTCCGCCGGCGGGACCAGATTGGCGACATTGCGCACCACGAACAGCTCGCCCGGCGCGGCATCGAAAATCGCGGCCGGATCGACCCGGCTGTCCGAACAGGCGATCACCAGCGTGTGCGGCGTCTGCCCGTCGGCAAGCTCGGCATAATGCGCCCGCTCGACCCGGAACCGGCCATCCTTGAAGCGGTGATATCCCGAGATCAGGGTTTCCGGCGGCTGAAACGACATGAACACCTCCCGCGATGACTGGGCCCCTCAGCGGGCATCTTTGCCAGCGGTTCTAGTTGCAATCGCAAGCAACGGGAACCCGCAGCCGCAGGCAAAAAAGGCCGGCCCCGCGAACGGGACCGGCCTCCAGTGTGGTGCATTTCGCCCTGGCAGTCTGGGAGGATTACCCGGCAGTCGTGCACTGAGCCATGGCCAGATTGGCCTCGACCTCGTCCTCGCCGGACGAGGCCGCGTTCGCCGCCTGGAACGCCTCGACAGCGGCCGCGCGGTCACCGGACAGCCACAGGGCCACGCCACGATTATTCATCGCGCGCCAGGCATCGTCGCGCATCTCGATGGCTGCATCGCAGGCCGCGATCGCCAGCTCGTACTCGCCGGTGGCGGCGTAGGCGGCGCACAGATTGGTGTGGGCGGCCACCTTGTGACCCGGCGCGCCGGAACCGGCGACGACTTCCTCGCCGAAATGGATGGCTTCCGGCCACTCGCCGCGGCTCACCGCATTGTACTGCGCACGGATCACGCCGTTGGCGGTGCGGTGGGCGGCAAATTGCGGTTCGGCATCGCAGGACTGGGCCAGGGCCGCCGACGAAGACACGGCCGCCAGGGCCGCCGCGAGAAACACAGAGCGCATGGTCACTCCCTCAACAAGCGCGACCCTTCGGGGGTGTCCGTCAGGGACAGAACGGGCTCCGGTCCGTTCTCCAGGTCGCGCGACCATTCAAGATTGGCAGACGGCGCCGCTCCGCTGGGAAGCCGCGCCATCCTCGTAAACAGCGTTCAGATTTAGAACGAAGTTATGCGAATGGAATTGACGAATTCAGGATCGCCGGAATACATATTCGTATGGATGACTGGTCCGATTATCTTGTCTGCCTGGCCATTTCCGAGGCCGGCAGCCTGACCGCCGCGGCGTATCAGCTGGGCGTCAGCCAACCCACCGTGACCCGGCGCCTGCAGGCGCTGGAACGCCGATTCGGCGAGCCCGTTTTCGAGCGCGAGAACGGCCAGTCACGGCTCACCCCGCTCGGTCAGAAGGTTATCGCACATGCCAAGCGCATGCGCGACGAGGCCTCGGCCATCGAACGCGCCGTGATCGCCCAGGACCAGTCCCTGTCGGGCCTGGTCGTGGTCTCCGCCTCCGAAGGCATCGGCGCCGACTGGCTGCCGCGCGCCCTCGTCTCCTTCCAGCGCGCCAATCCGGGCATCGGCATCGAGATCGCGATCAAGAACAATTCCGCCAATCTGGCCGACCGCGAAGCCGATATCGCGCTGCGCTGGAACGGTCCGGGCACACAGCAGAGCCTGATCGGCCGCCGCGGCGCCACGGTCGGCGCGGGCCTCTACGCCTCGAAGGACTATCTCGACCTGCACGGACGCCCCGAACAGGTCGAGGATCTCGCCGACCATGCCTGTGTCGGCTGGTCGATGGGCGATTATTTCGGCTGGCCGGCCAATGCCGACGGCGCCCCCGTCCTGCCCCGCCACGTCTCGATGAAGGCCAACTCCCCGGCCAGCCACGTCATGGGCATCGAGGCCGGCTTCGGCGTCGGCGTCACCTCCCACCGCCTCGCCCGGCGCAACCCCAACCTGGAACGCCTGTTGCCGGACTTCGAGTCCTCGCTGGACCTCTGGGTCGTCGCCCACGAAACGGTGCGCAAGAGCGCCCGGGTACGCGCAGCCTTCGACCACATCATCGCGCAGATGCAGGCGGACGGGGCGTATTTCACGCGGGGGGAGGCCTCGATTTTGTGAGGGGGAGTACGCTGGAAACTCTAGCCTGCACAATATCGTGAGTACTTGGCCTGACGGGCCAAACCAGACCAAACGCTCGTACCGACGGCAAAGCGCCCACCAGCACTAGCAACCGGACGCTACGCGCTCCTCTAGGCCGTCGAGATACCGCTCAAAACCCTCTAGGATCGCTGATGCTTGGGGGTGTGTTTGACTAGCCTCTTCAAGTTCTTCACGGGCTTTGGCAATTGTTCGCCATGGGACGTCACTACCACTTCCCGTCAACCGCGCGTGAAGCAGTGTCTGGAAATAATCTCGGACCTCAGTTGAGCAGATATCGTGCGCGTGTTCCCCAAGTAGGCGGCGGCCCAGCTCTCGAAGCCTAGGATCCCCAAATTGCGCAACAACGGCCTCCCTCTCAGTCCAAGGGGCACGATGAAATCTGTCCATCAACTGCTGGTCTGCTTTCGATGGAAAACCCCCATAGATCTGCTGTTCGATGTGGATTTGCTCATATTCGACTGAAGCTAGCTCCAGCGCTGTCTGGAGCAGACGATTTTTTAGATCTTCATCGCGTTGTAGCGCTTCGGCGCGGTCAAGAAGCTCATCAACGTCGAGCCCAGAAAAGCTATCGATTTCTTCCCAGGACTTTAGACTCGGTGACTGGTTCGCTTTTATTCGGCGAACAGGCTTGGGAGACCGCAAGAGTAATGCTCGGAGGGCTGCATCGCTCAGCGAGCCCAGGGAGACTGGGTCGTTAGTGATGTCAAGGCAATAGAACTCACTGTCAATATCCGGGTTCGAGCCAATAGGCGCAAGGGCGTACTGGGACAGTTTTCCGAAATATGCTTCGGTGGCGACTACGAAAGGTTCAGTTTGCAGAAAGGCGATCGTTGATCGCTTATTGGCAAATCTCATGAGATTAGACCAGTGCTCTGGCGCTCTCTCTCTCAACAAGCGGGCAATGAAGATCGTTGCCTCCACATCCGCTATCGCGTCGTGGGCATTTTCGTGCGCGAATCCATTCGCAGGTGCCAGTTGGTCTAGTTTGAAGGATGGTCTGCCACGAGGGTTGCGCGGCACAATAAGAGCATCTGGTAGGTCCAATGCGACAGCTTGTGCCAGAGTCAATATATCGGCTCTAGCGTTGCCGTTCGTGTTGGTGAGAAAGGGGGGATAGAGGTTTTGGTATAGAGCCTGCCGAAATAGTTCCTCATCGAAGCGGATCGTATTCCAGCCAGCAAAGACTGACGGAGACCATTCGCTTAGGGCAGACTGAAGCTCACTCACCATTTCATAGTAGGTGGGATGAGTTGCGTTGAGGCATTGTTCAATCGAGACACCTGTCACGGCCAGAGCACCGGGTGCCGGGATAGCGAAGGGCCTTAGCCGGCATCGGCGCTCTATGCGGTCAATTTCGTTGAATTCTTCATCGGTTCGGATGGCCGCAAATTGCAGGATTTGGTCGAAGTGCCGGTCAATTCCTGTCGTCTCGGTGTCGTAGAAAATGAACGCCATGCTCTTCTCCGACTCGGTCTTCTCTACCGGAGGAGTCTGTATTGCAGGGCTGCGGTGCTCACTTGGAATTTCGCTGCAAGTGCGGCCATGCGAGCTTCGTCCTCGAGATTGACGCCCTCACCAACCAGTGTCCGCAACCGCTCTTCCGGCATAAGTAACTCCGAAGCAAAATTGTTTGCTTGGATTTCAATAAGTTCAGTACCTTGCGTGGAGACGGCGTCTCGTCGCAGCATTCCTTTGTCGACATGAACACCGGCTTCGAGCTCATTCGCATGGAGCACGTGATGGCCAATTTCATGGGCGAGGGTGAAGCGCTGCCGATTGGGATGGTGAAGTGAGTTTACCCAAACGAGCTTCTGGCCATCCTTGATAAACGCCATACCCGACAGCGCATCATCAAGCGGTGTGTAGTCGACACGGATGCCGAGCTTTCTAGCGAGCCGTGCAAGGGGAGTGGGAACCCGCTCTATGCCGCATTCGCTGAGAAGCTCTTTGGCGCGTTGACGCGCCTGGTCAATTTTTATTCCCATAAATGGCCTCTACCGTCAGCCGACGGTCTTTGAAACAATAGCGGTAACCTCGGCAAGTTCTTCATCTGACAATGCTGCTGAAGCCTCACCTATCGGAATATTCACCACCTCCGCATCCTTCTTGCGGCTAGAAGGAATACTCCTCGGCAGCAACGTACGCGGATCGCCAACATCAAGTGCATCAGCAACCTGATAGAGTAGAAAG
This sequence comes from Maricaulis virginensis, assembly GCF_027922185.1. Lineage (NCBI taxonomy): Bacteria > Pseudomonadati > Pseudomonadota > Alphaproteobacteria > Maricaulales > Maricaulaceae > Maricaulis > Maricaulis virginensis. Next base: position 98,824 of record NZ_BSFE01000010.1, read on the forward strand.
ATTGATAGCGCTTGGCGGCCCTTCTCAATGTTGGCGAGTGAAGAGCGAGATATCCCAACGCTCTGCGCAACATCCGCTTGCCGCATTCCGGCCGCGCGCCGTCGATCCGCCAGCGCCTTGCCGATAGCCCGATTCAGTGCCTCTTGTGTCATCGAGAAGCTGTGAACTACGCGCACACACATGTCAATATGCCAAACATAATGTTTGCTAAACAATCATGTTAATGTTGGCGATTGCAACATGAACGAATCTCATCCATAGTCGCCTTCGCCAAAGGGCTGGGCATGGTGTTCAGTCGGCGAAAAAAAGGAAAAGACCCATGGCCAAGACGCCTGGATCAAATACCGGCCGCAATGGCGGCATCTATCAGGAGGTCGGCCCGCGCGGCGGTCGCCGCCCCAACTATGCGACCGTTCCGGATAATACGCGGCTTCCGCCGACCACGACGCCCGGCTCCGGCTGGGTTCCGGTCCGTCGGACTCCCGACAGCAAGCGCTAGGGGAAGTACTATGGCGAACATTCCGAACCGTCCGAATGTGCCGGAACTTCCGTCGCGGCCTGAGCCGCGCCCTTTCCGGCCTTACACGCCACCTGTGGAGCGTCCGATGCGTCCGTTCACGCCGGAACGTCCCGCACCGTGGACGCGCTGAGCGCACTCACGGTTCTCCCCTTCGACTAATGGCCGACGCGGAACTCTGCGTCGGCCATTTTTTGGGATTGTGAGATGATGCACGAAAATCGAACAACACACCGAGGAATGTTGGGGTCGATCTCATAGTGAGAGCTACCTTTAAACGGTACAGCCTAGACTAGTTGCTCGCACGACCTAGTGGACTATCAGTACGGCATTCTGGCGCCCCCTACCCCTCCGGCGGCGCTCCTGCCGGCAAGGCCAGCACATTCATCGCCACGGAGATCCGCTCTCGCGGGCCCTTGTGGGGGCGGACGGCGTGCATGAGCCAGGACGGGAAGATGACCAGCTTGCCGGGCTCGGGGCGGACGCGGAACTGGGACATCTGTTTTTCGCCGGTCTCGTCGGTGAAGACGAGGTCGGGGGCGGTCATGCGGATCATCGGGAAGCGCGGATCCTGGGCGACGAAGAAACCGTCCTCGGCATCGCCGCCATCGTCGATGTAGAAGCTGGCCGACCAGAAGGAGCCGGGATGGGCATGCATCTGGTTGGACGCGCCGGCGGGCGAGACATTGGCCCACATCTCCATGCCCATTTCATAGCGCGAGCGGCCCTGGGCGGCGTTCACGTCCGAGGTGAAACGGCCGCAGACCTGCATCGTCTCGCGCGCCAGCTCGATCGCCGCCTCGCCGCCCCAGTCCAGCATCTCGATATCGGAATGCCAGCCATGGATATTCGAGCGCCGCACGCCCGGCGAGGCGGCCCGCCGCGCCAGGATCGTCCGTTTCAGTTCCGAGACCAGACGGTCGGCGCCGGGCAGACGCACCTCGATCAGGGGGGTGGCGAAGAGCCGGTTGACCGTGATCTGCGGCGCGGCGCTGCCGCCCGTCACCGTCATTCCTCGTCGCCGTAGATCGCCACCACCGGCTCGCCGCCTTCGCTCAGGCGGGCGCGGTACATGCCCGGCGTGTTGAAGCTCCAGGCGATATCGCCCTCAGCCGTCAGCGCGATGATGCCGCCATCGCCGCCCAGATCCGTCAGCTCTTGCTGGATCACCTGGTCGGACGCTTCCTGCAGGGTGAGGCCCTGCATCTCGACCAGCGCACAGATGCGGCTGGCCACGGTCAGGCGGATGAAATACTCGCCCGTGCCCGTCGCCGAGACGCCGCAGCTGTCATTATTGGCATAGGTGCCCGCGCCGATGATCGGGCTGTCGCCGACCCGGCCCCAGCGCTTCGCCGTCGTGCCGCCCGTCGAGGTGCCCGCCGCGATATTGCCGGCCTCGTCCAGTGCGACCACACCGACCGTGCCGAAACGGTGTTCCAGCGCATCGCGCTCGAGCAGGCCCTCCTGGACCGGTTCCGGATCCGGCGCGCCTTCCGGACGCGGCGGAATCTCCAGACCGTCGCGGCCGAGCGAACGTTCCAGCGCCGCCCAGCGGCGTTCGGTGAAGAACCAGGCCGGCTCGACCATTTCCAGCCCCTGCTCCCGCGCGAAAGTCTCCGCGCCCTCGCTTTGCAACATGACGTGACGCGAATGTTGCATCACTGTACGCGCAAGGGTGATCGGATGTCGCACCTGTGTGACGCCTGCGACAGCGCCGGCCTGAAGGGTCGCCCCGTCCATGATCGAGGCGTCGAGCTCATTGCGCCCGGCCGCCGTGAACACGGCACCGCGTCCGGCATTGAACATGGGATCGTCCTCGAGACCGTGGATCACCGCCTCGATCGCATCCAGCGCACTGCCGCCCTGCGACAGCACCGCCTCGCCACGCTCCAGCGCCGCATGCATGGCTGCGCGATAGGCGGCATCGGTCTCCGGCGTCATGCTTTCACGCTCGATCACACCGGCCCCGCCATGCACGACAAGCGCCCAGTTTCCGTCCTCCGCCAGGACCGGAGACAGGGTCAGAAGAACCGCGGCAGAGGCCGCCGGCAGAACAGATCGCAGCATGATGAAATCTCCCCAAATCAGTTGGTTTCAGCTTTGCCATTCGCGCCGCCCGGCGCAAGCCTGAAGACGCTCCGGGGCTGCTCAGCCGCCCGTGCGGATGCGCACGCGGGACTGCGCCATCCGGCCGGATTCATCAACCGCCGTAACGGCATAGAAGCCCGGCCCCGGCGGCACCCAGACCGGTTCGCCCAGCGCATTGCGGTCAACCGGCTCCCCATCGGCATACCAGTCCAGTGCACCGCGCGCCTGGGCCGCCAGGACAAAGCCGCGCCCCTCGCCTTCCGACCAGACCTCGGCTCCATCCGGCGGGAAGAGGATGTGCGGTGCCGGGTCGGTGCGGTATTGCGCCAGCGTACCCGGAACGTCCGGCACCGGCGCCCGGTCTTCCGCCCGCGAGACAGAGCCCGGCTCGATACGCTCCAGACCGTCTGCCAGGCGGAACAGCAGCGGCAGGGCGCCTTCACGGCCGGTAATCCCCTCCCGCGGCGCACCGTCTGCCCGGCCGGTCCAGACCACGAGGGTGTAGCGTCCGGTCACGCCGGCCGCCCAGGCGTCCCGGAAGCCATAGGATGTGCCCGTCTTGAAGGCGATGTCCGGTGCCCCGCGCGCCAGCGAAGCCGGCATGCGCCCGCCCGGATGCGGCGCCCGGCGCAGGATATCGAGCACTTCCGCCGCCGATTCCGCGCCCAGCACGGCATAGCCGTCTTCAGCCGCCGGATCGTCTTCGCGCCAGCGCAGCGGACGCGCGACGCCCTCATCGCCCAGGGCTGCATAGAGCACCGCCAGCTGGCGCAAGGTCAGCCCGGCTCCGCCCAGAGCCACGGCGAGCCCGCTGTCCGCTCCCGCCGTGCGCGGACGTTCCGGATGGGCACCAGCGAAAGTCAGCGCAGCGTTGAAGCGGCGCGCGCCTACCCCGTCCAGCGCCGTGACAGCCGGGACGTTCAGCGAGTGCTGCAGCGCTTCGGCAATCGTGACATCGCCGCGGAAACGCCGGTCGAAATTGTCCGGCCGGTAGCCGGCAAACCGGCGCGGCAGGTCTGAAATGCGTGTCCCGCCGGCGGCCAGACCATCGTCGAACGCCATGCCGTAGATGAAGGGTTTCAGTGTCGAGCCGGGAGAACGCGGCCGGTCGGTCAGATCGATCCAGCCGCCGGGGCGCGCCCGGCTGGCCGACCCCGCCATCGCCCGCACGGCCCGCGTCTGCGTCTCCACGAGCATGGCGGCGAACTGCACGTCCGGTCCGGTTTCCCGGGCTGCCAGCGCCAGTTCTTCCTGCAGCATTGCCTGGAGGTGGGTATCGAGGGTGGAAACGATGTCCGCCTCTCCGGGCCCGGCCGCCCGGCGCAGGGCATCGGCCGCATGCCAGGCATCGGCCGGGAAGTCCTGGCGCCCCGGCGCCGGATCGAAAGCGGCATCGGCGGATGCATCCGCACGCGCCAGCCCCACCTCCGCCAGACGATCCAGTACCCGCCCGCGCGCCAGCACCGCATTGTCGGGACGACGGTCCGGACGCCGCGCTTCGGGTGATTGCGGCAAGGCGATCAGCAAGGCGATCTGCTCGATGGTGAGCGCGTCGGGCTCGCGCCCGAAATAAGCCCAGCTGGCCGCCCGGACGCCCTCCAGATTGCCGCCATAAGGCGCCAGTGTGAGATAGAGTTCGAGGATTTCGCGTTTGGAATAGCGCAGCTCCAGCTGCCAGGCCCGCAGGATCTGGATGATCTTGGCGCCGACCGTCCGCTCGCGCGGCTCGATCAGGCGGGCAAGCTGCATGGTCAGGGTCGAGCCCCCGGACACGATGCGGCCGGCCAGGGCGCTGTCCCGCGCCGCACGCACCAGCGCCAGCGGATCGACGCCGGAATGCTGGTAGAAGCGCGCATCCTCATAGGCCAGCAGGGCCTCGACGAAATCCGGATCGATGCCGTCCAGATCGGCTTCAAGCCGCCAGCGGCCGTCAGCGACCGGAAAGGCCCGCAGCACCTGCCCGTCCCTGTCCCGAACCACGGTGGAGACGTCATGCCCTGCCTCGACAGGCGGCGGCAGAGCATGGTCAGCCGCGAGAACCGCCGCAAACAGGGTCAGGGCGATCACCCCGGCCCAGTATATCCGCGGCAGTCCCAGCACGGCATCAGCCTCGCGGTGCGATCACGACACGCCCGGTCGCACTGCGCGCGAACGTGTCCGGCCGGTACATGTCCTCGACCACGGCACCGGGCAGTGTGTAGGTGCCCGGCGTCACGGCGCGCACGACATAGGCGATACGCTCGGCCCGCCGGTTGCGCAGGTCGAGTGCTGCCACGAAGCGGTCATCGCGCGCTTCGGCCACGCGCGGCTCGCGGATATTGTCGAGCCACGAATAGACACCGCTATTGCCGGCATCCTCCGGCCGCACGACAGCCTCGATCTCGAAGCCTGGCGGCAGAAGGTCTTCCACGATGGCCGGGATCAGGCGTTCCTCGCGCGGCGCGACAACAAGATCGACGATCAGGCGGTCGCCCTGGACCAGGTTCTCCAGATCGGCCTCGGAACCATCGAGGCGGCGGATCCGCTTCTGGATCACCAGGCCCTGGGCATCGACATCCGGTGCCTCGACGGTCTGGCCGTGAGCGATCTGGGTCACCCAGGCCGGCGCATCGCCGGTCATGCGGAACTCGACCCCCTCACCGATCTCGCCGGCTTCCAGCCGGTAGCGCAGCGGGCCGTCGGCCTCGGCGGGCGTGTCGACTGCGATCTCCTCTCCGCCATCGCGAAGCGCATTCGCGGCGAGAAGCAGGAAGGCCTTTTCCTGTGTGTTGAGACGCGCGGGTTCCGGCAGATCCTGACCGACACGCTCGGCCAGGCGAGCGACACGCTCATGCTGGCCGGCTTCAGCGGCCAGGGCCAGAACACCGGCCAGGTCACGCCGCGGCGACATGTAGTAATTGCCGGGGTTCTCAAAACCCAGCGCCGCCTCGGCCGCATCGAAGGCACTCACCGCACGGGCCTGGTCACCGATCAGATAAAGCGCCGCACCGATCTGTGCCCGGGCCAGCGGGCTTTCGATCGCCTCCAGGCGCTCGTCATGCATGTAGCGCAGGCGCGACCGGTCGACCCGCCCGGCGCGGGCCAGAACGTAGAGCGCATAGGCCGCGGAACGGTCATTGAGACGCTCGGGCGTATCGGTCTGACCGCGCCAGCGATGTATCTCGGTGTCATAGCCGTTGACCCGCCACATCTCGCCGGAGGCAATATGCTCAAGGCCGGTATAGGCTCGTTCCAGTGCCGCATCCGGCACGGTATATCCAGCCTCCCTGGCCCGCGCCAGGAAGTCGGTCGCATAGGCACCGATCCAGGGCCGCAAGCCGCGGTCGCCGATACGCCACAGGCCGATGGCACCATCGGCAGACTGGCGTGACAGCAGCGTTGCAATGGCCTCCTGCACGCGTGCCCGCGCGCCCTCGACCGGGTCTTCACCCGCAGCGCTGGCGAGAGGATCGGCGTAGAGCAGCGGCAGCGCCCGGCTGGTGATCTGCTCGGTACAGCCATAGGGGTAGCGGCTGAGCGCCGTCAGCAGTGCCGCCTCGTCCAGCGGCGTCGGCGAGAAGCTCACCGTCACATCGGACGTGCCCGGCAGATAGCCGGCCAGAACATCGCTGGACAGGCGCCAGCTGTCACCCGGCATGACGCGTCCGCGCTCGACACGGGAGGATGGCAGCCAGGCCGAACGCACCTCTATGGGATAGCTGCGCGCGACGGCAAACTCGTCCGGCCCTTCGACCGACAGCCCCACCGAGCCCACGCCGACATCGCCGGACGAAAGTCCGTAACGGCGATCGATACGCTGGCCGGCGGCGAGCTCGATCGTCTCGGTGGCAGACATGCTGACCGGCGGTTCGGCATCCATCGCCACGGCATAGGCGCCCGGCGCACCATCGATATTGTCGATCGTCAGCGTTGCGGTCGACCGATCGCCCGGGGCGAGGAAGCGCGGCAGGATCAGTTCGGCCGGCACATCGTCGCGCACGGTCAGCGGCTGGGCCGCCTGACCGACGGCGCGGCCGCTCCAGGCAACCGCCATGAGGCGCAACTCGCCATTGAAGTCGGGCACGTCGAAGGACACGGTCGCGCGGCCATTGCGGTCCACTTCAACGGGGCCGGTGAACAGCGCCACGGTCTGCGTCGGCACGACAGTCAGACCGGCACCGCCGATCTGGTCGCCACCCTGGCGCACGGGCGCGGCGGCGCCCTGGTTCGGATCGAGCAGGCGGCCATAATCATCGTGCAGATCGACATCAAGCGCCGTCTTGCCGAAATACCAGGCCTGCGGATCGGGGGAGGCAAAGCGGGTCAGGGCGAGAATGCCCTCATCGACCGCCGCCACGGAGACGTAGGCACCGCTGCGCACCGGCCCATCGATCGCCAGTTCCAGCTCGACGGTCTGGCGCGGATGAATGCGTTCGGGTGCGTTGAAATCGATCTCCAGCGTCCGGTCCGACATGTCGACGGGCAGGTGCAGAATCCCGACAGCCCGGCGCGGGGCCGGACGGTCGACCGGGTCGCGCGGCGTGTAGACCGACACCATGGCGTAGGCGCCGGCGCCCCAGTCCTCGGTGACATTGAAGGACAGTTCGACACCGCCTTCGGGAATGCTGACAGAACGGGTTTCCAGCACGCGGTCGCTGGCGATCACCACCTCGGCCTCGCCGGGATAGGGCGGACGGATCGACACGGTTGCGGTGCCGCCAACGGCGACAGGCTCTTCAGGGCCCGACAGGGCGACGCGGTCCGGCGCCTCGACGCCCGGCTCGGAAGACCCGCCCCAGCCGACCCAGAACTGGGCGCTGGCGGACATGCCGCTCTGCGGGTCGGTCACGACAAGCTGATAGTCGCCCCAGTCAAGCGCGCGCAGGGACAGGGGATCGGCGCCCTCACCATCAAGCGACAGCACACCTTCCTCGATCGGCACGACATGGCGGGTGCGGCGCCAGCGCCAGCGTTCGCCATCGGTGCGGTACCAGTCATAATCCCAGTCGATCCGCATCAACTGCCATTCGACATCGGCCGCGACCGGCGCACCACCGGCATCGACCGCGATCACGTCGAAAGCGCTCTCGCGATTACGTCCTGCGCGGCCTTCGAATTGCGGCTTCAGGCCGAGATAGAGCGGCGCAGGACGGTAGGGAATGCGGACATCATCGGCGACAGCCCGGCCGCCGGGTTCGATGGCGGAGACGACGGCCCGGATGCGCAGCGGCTGGGTGGCATCGGCACCGATCTCGCCCGCACTGACGGTCAGGGTCGCGGCACCGGCACCATCGGCCACCGTGCCAGGCAGATCCTCGGTACGGTCGCGGAAAGGTTCGTCATGCCGGCCGAAGCTGAACCCGGGATAGTCGGCGAAGGGACGCGGGTCGGTCTCGATCCGCAGACGCCCCTCGACCGGCAGTCCCGCACCCGGAGCGCCGTAGAGGAAGCGGACATTGGCGGCGATTTCACGCTTGCCGCCAAGAAGGATCGGCGTCTCGTCATCGGCGTCGAGTTCCAGGGCGATGCGTTGCGGAACGAAATCCTCGACCGAGAACCGGGTCGAGCCGACATCGCCATACCCGTCCATCGTCGCGACGATGCGCCATTCGCCGCGCGCGGCGGCCACGGGCAGATGATAGTCCCAGAAGACAGATCCGGCCTGCGGCAGGCCCTCAAAGCGTGACACGGCGGCTTCGATACCGTTCGGCCCGTAGACCGTCAGCGTGACGGGCCGGTCCGAAATCGCGACGGCTTCGGCATCACGTACCATCGCGCCGGCATGCACGGTCTCGCCGGGCCGGTAGATGCCCCGGTCGAGCCAGACATAGCCGTCTGCACCGTCCGGGCGCTGGCGGCCGCCGATATCCTGACCGGACAGGTCGACCGGGTTGCGCTGGAAATCGAGCACCGCGAAATCATTATTGCGGCCATAGGCGGTCAGGAGACGCGGTGCCATGGCACCCTCGCCGCGCGTCAGCGGCCCGTCAAAACGCGCACGGCCGTTCGAATCCGTCATGGCCGTGGCAAGGATCTCGTTGGAGTGTGCGATCAGCTGCACCTCGACACCGGCCTCCGGCATCGCGGTCTGCAGCGAGCGCACCACGAAATCGATACCATCCGCACCGCGATAGGCCGTCAGCGCCAGATCGGTGATCACGAGCCAGCGTTCGGCGCGGGCCGGAACGTCATCGTCAGCCGCTTCGCTGTCTTCGCGTACCGAAACGAAGTAGGCGCCGGGCGAGAGGGTTCCGATGGCTTCGGCGATCGGGAAAACAGTCGTCACCGGCGTATTCGGCGCGCCAGCGGTTTCCATGCGGCCCTGCCAGATCTGTTCGCCGACGGCGTGCGGGCTCTCCTCTTCGGGAACCCAGTTGTATTCGCCCTGGGCCGCGTTGAAGCCGGTCGTGATGGAGCGGAAGGCCAGCGCCCGGTCAGTGATCCGCCAGACTTCGAGTTCGACCGCATCGACATTCACCGTCTCGATGGCCAGACCATCGGCATCACGGCGGGGCAGGATCACGCCGTCGCCGGCAATGCCGACAAAGGCCGGGCGGTCGCCGAAATCGATCTCGACGGTTTCGTCCACCAGCAGGGCATCACCATTCGCGGCTGGCAGGCCCTCGCGCAGTGTAAGGCTCTGGCCGTCACCGAAGGTCAGACCGCCGACACACAGCGAGCGCCCCGATGCCGACAGGGCGATCGGGCGCTGCGGCGTCACGGCGACATAGGGTTCGTAGTCGGTGTCGGGATCGAGCGGATGCGTGAAGCCGAGGCAGACCTCCGGCGTGTCACCATCGACGCTGATCGCATAGCGCAGGAATGCGAAGTTCGCGGGCGCCTCGGTCGCAGCGCGCGGCGCATCGGCGGATCGTCGCTCCAGTTGAGGTCCGGTTGATTCGACCGTCTCGTCAGACGGACCGGTACACGCAACGGCCCCCAGCGCCAGTACCAGCGCGAGGATTCGACTGTGCCACAGCGACATCGCTGAACTCCTATCCCATTGGCGCCGAACCATAATGCTTTGTTAAGAAAAACGCACCGGCGAAATGGGCATTCGGCGCGATTTCTCCCGTCAGGCGAGTTCGATGCCGCAGAATGCGGCAATCGTGCGCCAGGGCAGTGCGGCCGAGGCTACACCGATCATCACGATCGCCAGCCCGACCGCGATTCGAACCCGGGGCGTGCGTGCCGCCGACAGCAATCCGGTGACGCCGAACGCCGCGGCGGTGACGGCTGGCAACGTGCCGAGTCCGAAACCCAGCATGATCAGCGCACCGGTCGCGATGGAGCCCGACAGCATGGCGTAGAACAGCGTGGCATAGACCATGCCGCAGGGCAGAAAGCCCCAGAGGAAGCCGGCCAGCAGCGGGCTGGCCAGCGACAGGGCTCCCGAAAACGGCGCCCGCATCCAGGTCAAAAGGCGTGCTCCCAGGCGGTCGACACCCGCCAGGGACGGCGCCCAGCCCGCGACCGACAAGCCGATATAGACGAGCATGGCAGCCGCCAGCCAGCGCAGGATGAGGTGGGCCTCGGCGCGATCGAAGGCGAAATAGGCCTGGGAACCGAGCGCTGCGAGGACAGCGCCAGCGAAGACATAGGCCGCTATGCGGCCGGTCTGTGCCAGCATGAGCGCCCGGGCGCGGCTTCGGGCTGCGTCACCACCGAGCGAAACAGACAGGCTTGCCGCGATGCCGCCGCACATGCCGACGCAGTGCAGGCTGGATGCGAATCCGGCGAGCATTCCGCCCAGAAGGCTCAGTTCTGACAATCCGGCCGGCGCCATGCCATACTCCCTGGCGCTGTCTTCGACTGGACAAGCCCACAAATAAAGTGTGGCGTAATGCCGCAAAACAGCTGACGATACCCAGCATAGAATTTCCGAGGGAGGACACCATGGTTCATCTCAAGCACGTGCGCCGGGACGCACCCTGGGCCTGGCTGAAAGCCGGATGGCAGGACATCATACGCGCGCCGCGGGTGACGGTCGGTTACGGCCTGATCTTTGTCGGTGCGGGCGCCCTGATCGTGCTGGGACTGAACGCTATCGGTTTTGCCTCCGCCGTCCCGGTCGCGCTGAGCGGTTTCGCCCTTGTCGCACCCGCCCTTGCAATCGGCATCTACCAGGTCCCCCGGGCGATCGAACGCGGTGAAAAGCCCCGCTTCCGCTTCATCATCTCGCGCTTTCCCTCGCGGCTGTCGCAGATCGGCTTTCTCAGCCTGCTGCTCTTGATGCTCTTCCTGCTGTGGGTCCGGATCGCACAATTCCTGCTGGTTGCCCTTGCACCCGATACGCCCCTGCTGCCGGGACCATTCCTGGAATACGCGCTGAGTGATCCGGCCGGGCTGAGCCTGATGGTCATCGGCACGGCGATCGGTGCAGTCCTGGCAGCCGTCGCCTTCTCCATGTCCGCCCTTGCCTTCCCGATGCTGGTCGATCAGGACGTGGACGCGGTGACCGCGCTCGTCGCGAGCTTCAAGGCCGTGATCGGACAGCCCTTCGTGATGCTGACCTGGGCCTGGCTGATCGCCTTCATGATGGCGGCGGGGTCAGCGGTGTTCCTGATCGGACTGGCGGTGACCTTCCCGTGGGTCGCGCTGGCGACCTGGCATGCCTACCGGGATTTCTCGCCGGAAGCGGCGCCGTCGGCGTCGTCCTCCGCCTCGCCCTCGGCATAGCCTTTCGGCACGATCGGCTTGTCGTCATCCATCAGGATGCGCTCTGCGGCCCCGTCCAGATCCTCGAACTGGCCGGACTTCAGGCTCCACATGAAAGCCAGGAGACCCAGACCGCCCATGGCGATGGCAACAGGTATCAGCCAGATCAGGACGGACATCAGCGAGCAAGCCTCAGCGCATTGAGAGTGACCAGGACCGAGGACGCCGACATGGCGATGGCGGCGATCAGCGGCGTGACCAGACCGGCCACGGCGAGCGGCACGGCGATCATGTTGTAGACCGCGGCCAGGCCGAAATTCTCCAGCACCCGCCGCTTGGCGCCGCACGACACATCATAGGCCACGATGGCCGCCGCCAGCCGGTCGCCCTGCAAGACGAAGTCGGCTGCAGCCTGGGAAATCTCCGCGGCCGAAGCCAGCGAGACGGACACGTCTGCCGCAGCGAGCGCCGGCGCATCATTGATCCCGTCGCCGATCATGGCGACGCTGCGCCCCTCGGCCTTGAGCGTTTCCAGGCGCGCAATCTTGTCCTGCGGTTTCAGCTCTGCCTGCCAGGCATCCAGTCCCAGCTCGGCCGCAACAGCCTCGACGGGGCCGGTCCGGTCTCCGGAGAGGAGCTCGACCCGGCAACCGCGTTCGCGCAGCGCGGCAACCGTCTCGGCAGCGTCTGCGCGCAGCCGGTCTTCAAAGCGGAAGCGGATGGGCGCCTCGTCACCGGCCTTGAGCCAGACTTCGCTGTGCGGATCACTCGCCGCCTCGATGCCCAGCCAGCGGGCCGACCCGAAACGGATCGTCACACCGTCCTCGACGGCCTCGATACCGCCGCCGGAAATCTCGCGCGTTTCAGCGGCTGCGATCCCCATGCCTGCGGCATCGGCGACGGCACGCGACAGCGGGTGACGGCTGGTCCGGGCGAGCCGTGCGGCCGTCTCGAATGCCATATCGGGGATGTCGTCCCTATTGATCAGGCGCGGACGGCCCTCGGTCAACGTGCCCGTCTTGTCGAACACGACGGTATCGATCCCGGCCAGACGCTCCATGGCGTCACCCGACTTCACCAACACGCCTTCGCGATAAAGACGGCCGGATGCAACGACCTGGACGGCCGGCACGGCCAGGCCCAGCGCGCAGGGGCAGGTGATGATCAGGACCGCGATGGCGTGGATGATGGCCAGGTGCGGATCCTGCCCTATAACCAGCCAGCCCAGCAGGGTCAGCGCGGCGAGGGAATGAACCACGGGCACGTAGAGCTTGGCGGCCCGGTCGGCGAGACGCACATAGCGCGACCGGCTTTGCTCGCCCGCCTCGACGAGGCGTGTGATCTCGGCGAGCAAGGAATTGTCGCGGTCGGCCGTCGCCTCCAGCACCAGCTTGCCGTCCAGATTCAGCATGCCGGAAAAGACTTCGATGCCCGGCCTTGCGGCAACGGGCGCGGTTTCGCCGGTCACAAGGGAACCGTCCAGCGCGCCCTGCCCTTCGCGGATCACGGCATCCACCGGCACCCGGTCGCCTGCGGCCAGGACCAGCCGGTCGCCTGCCTTCACCTCGCGGGCCGGGATCGCCTCGATGCGCCCGTCCGCGCGAATCCGGTTGGCGGTCGCTGCCTGCATCGCCGCCAGGCCGCGAGCGGCCTCTCCCGCCTTGGCCCGCAGGCGCATGTCGAGAAACCGCCCGATCAGCAGGAAGAAGAGCAGCATCGCCGCGGCATCGAAATACGTGTCGCCATGCCCGTAGAAGGTTTCCCAGATCGACAGGCCGCAGGCCAGGATCACCGCGAGCGAGATCGGCACGTCCATATTGACGTGCCTGTTGCGCAGAGCCGTGATTGCCGAGCGGAAGAAGGGCTGGCCTGCATAGGCGACCGCCGGCAACACGATCAGCGCCGATATCCGGTGCATCAGTGCCTGGGTCGCCTCGGTCATTTCCATGCCGCCGGCCCAGACCGAGATCGACAGCAGCATGACATTCGCCATGGCAAAGCCGGCGACCGCCATCGCACGCAGCAGCTTGCGCTCTTCTTCCTTCTGGGGATCGGCTTCAGCTTCCGGCTCGTAGGGCGTGGCGGGATAACCCAGCCGGCCCAGCCGGCTGACATAGGTCGATGCAAGCGCCGCATCGCCCCGCCAGCTCAGGCGAAGGCGGCCGGTCGACAGGTTGAGCCGTGCACGTTCAACACGGTCGTCCTCGAGCAGCCCCGACTCGATGCGCGAAATACAGCCGGCGCAGACGGCGCCGCGCACCAGCAGGTCAAGATGGCATTGTCCATCGGCGAGGCGGACAAAGGCCTGCGGATCGACCTGGCTGACAGGTTCGGAAAAATGGGCCGTGTCTAGCGCAGCCAAAGCGCGTGCTCCATTTCGAACGGCGCGTCGCCATTATTGCGCGCGCGCAGATGCCATTGCCCGGCCTCGGTACACGGCAGTGCGGCGCGATAGAGGCCGGCGCGGCCTTCCAGAAACTCGAGCGGACAGTCACGCGACGTGTTCGTGGGATGGTTCATGGCGCCGGTCAGCAGGAGCCCCGGAACGGGTGCACCATCGGCGTCGCTGACCTCAACCAGCAGCTCGCCATCGACCACGTTGACGCGGGCCGACCAGCCCAGCTCGGCCTGTTCGTGACGGCGGGCCAGCGTCTCGTTGTAATTAAGGCCCTGATAGTAGGAGCGCGGGACATCCTCGCCGGGATGGGTGCGCATGGCGAGGGTGATGAAAGTGGCGTTCACCCCGATCGTGACGCTGAAAAACAGCACGATGAGAACCAGGACATGCCAGCCCCGCACAGGGTTGAGAAACGACTTCATCACTCGGCTCCGGTCACGATCATTGACGGGGTGGTCGCGGTTTCGCCGGTCCGCGTGTCTGTGACGCGGAAATTGAAGGTCTCGCGTGCGCCGTCGATCGCACTGGCCGGCAGGGTGAGATATATCACGAAGTCCTGGGTCCGGTCGGCATCTACCGTCAGCTGCATGGGGGCATCATCTGCGGCGCCCAGAAGCCGCGTTTCGATCTGCGGATCGCCTTCGATCGAAAGAGTGAGAATGCGCGGCTCATTGGCCTTGTTCACGACTTTCAGATTGTAGCCGTTCCGCACCGAACCGTCCGACAGGATCACGAAGTTCGGGTTGCGGTCCCGCTGCGAATTGAGCTCGAGTTCCGACCGGTTGAGCAGGGCCGCCAGCATGATCGCCGCAACGATGGCAAAGGCCACGCCGTAGACGACCGTACGCGGGCGGATGAACTTGTAGACGGCTTTCTCGCCTCTCTGGAAACGGTCGACATTGTCGTCCGTCTCGTAGGTGATAAGGCCGGTCGGACGGTCCACCTTTCTCATGATGTCGTCGCAGGCATCGATGCAAAGCGCGCACTGGATACACTCCAGCTGGGCGCCGTCGCGGATGTCGATGCCCATCGGGCAGACCGCCACACATTGCTTGCAGTCGATACAGTCGCCGCGGCCGTCCCAGCTTTCATTCTTCTTGTGCGGGCCGCGCGGCTCGCCCCGGTCGACCCGATAGGTGACGTTCAGGGCATCCCGGTCCGTCATGGCAGCCTGGATACGCGGCCAGGGACACATATAGGTACACACCTGCTCGCGCATCGTGCCGGCGAGCGTGTACGTGGTGAAGGTGAGAATACCGGCAAACAGATAGGAGGACGGCTCGGCCTGGCCGGTGAAGAAATTCCCGATCACGTCATACGCGTCGTGGAAATACAGGATCCAGGCGCCGCCCGTCGCCAGTGCGATGACCAGCCAGACCGCGTGCTTGCCGATCTTGCGCCAGGCCTTGTCGAAGGACCAGGGCGACCGGTCCAGCTTGATCCGGGCATTGCGGTCGCCTTCAAAGGCGCGCTCGACCCAGATGAACAGGTCGGTCCAGACGGTCTGCGGGCAGGCATAGCCGCACCAGACCCGGCCGAAGAGTGCCGTTGCCAGGAACAGCGCCAGCGCCGCCAGGATCAACAGGCCGGTGATGTAGTAGACTTCCTGCGGCCAGATCTCGATGAAGAAGAAGTAGAAACGCCGGCCGGCAAAATCGACCAGGACGGCCTGGTCCGGCGCGTCCGGTCCCCGGTCCCAGCGCAGGAAGGGAACGAGGTAGTAGATGCCGAGCGTCACCGCCATCACCACCCATTTGACAGTCCGGAACTTGCCGTGTGCCAGTTTGGGGTAGATGGGCTCGCGCTTCTTGTAGAGTTCGCGCGTGTCCGCTGCGTTGACCGCTTCGGCCTTTGACTTGCGGATACCGGGCGCCGCCATGGCGCGTGTGTTCTTGTCACTCATGACGGCGCTTTATCCCGGTTCCTGTAGTTGATGTATGCGACCTAGCGACCCGTGGGACCGTTCGCCGCACCCTCTGCTTCCTCACCGCCGCCGAGCAGGTAGACATAGGCGGCCAGCGCATCGATCGTGGCGTCGTTCAGACGGCCTTCCCAGGCCGGCATCACGCCGTAGGGACCGCGATGGATGATGTTGATCACCTGCTCGCGGCTCGAACCATAGAGCCAATCCTGGTCGACCAGGTTCGGAGCCCCCTGCATGCGGTCGCCCGTACCGTCGGGCATGTGGCAGGACGCACACTGGATGTCGTAGGTCTCCTGCCCGCGGGCGAGCGCCTCGGCACTCACATCCCCGGCACGGCCGGACATCGACAAGACATAGTCGGCCACATCCGCGATCTCGCTGCCGGTGAGCAGTTCGTCGCGACCGAAGGACGGCATCTGCGAGAAACGGGTATCCGGGTGCTCGCTCCGGATGCCGTACCGCAACGTGGTGCGGATGTCCTCATAGGTCCCGCCCCACAGCCAGACATCGTCGTTCAGGTTGGGGTAGCCGATGGCGCCCTGTGCACCCGACCCGTGACAGGTCGCGCAGTTGTCGCCGAAAGCCGCCTCGCCTGCCGCGCGGACAAAGCCGAGCAGCTGGGGATCGTTCTCGATCTGATCGATCGAGGCCCCCTCGAGGGCCGCGAACCCGCTGGCCCGGCTGGCGTGCAGCTCCTCGATGGCCTGGGCGACATTGGCCCGCTCGGAGTGGTCGCGAAGGCCGCGGGTGTGATCGGTCTCGCCAGCCAGCCCCGGCAGGGCCGGCCAGGCCGGCATGAAGATCATGTAGACCACGGACCAGGCGATGCTGGCGTAGAAAACCCACAGCCACCAGCGCGGCAACGGCGTGTCCAGTTCCTTGATACCATCCCATTCGTGACCGGTCGTCGCGGTACCCGAATGGGCGTCTCTTTCGCGTTCTTGATCATGCTCGGACATGGGTCTCGTCCTTGTTGTGATCGGCCGTTTCCGGCTTGTCGGTTTCTTCCAGCGGCGTGCGCGCGGCGGCGTCGAATTTCGCCTGGTTACGCGGCCACAGCGCGTAGGCGAGCACCCCGGCGAACAGGAGGACGAAGATCAGCAGCCCCCCTGTCTGGGCGAAGTTGGAAAGTGTCTCGTGCATCGCCCTACCTCAGGTTTTCGTCGGCTTCGGCTTCATAGGTGGAGAAGTCCACCATGGTGCCGAGCACCTGCAGATAGGCCACGAGCGCATCCATTTCGGTCACCCGGGACGGATCGCCGTCGAAATCGCGCATCAGCGCATTCGGGTAGCGTTCCTGGAAACCGTCATAGTCGGCGGCGTAGGGATCGAGCTGCGTCGTGATGTCGGCGACCGCGTTCTCGATCATGGCATCCGAATACGGCACGCCCACCCGGCGCAGCGCCCGAAGGTTGGCTGCGACGTTCTCGTAGTCGAGCTCGGAGGTTTCCAGGAAGGGGTAGTCCGGCATGATCGACTCCGGCACCACCGATTGCGGGTTGCGCAGGTGGTCACGGTGCCATTCATCGGAATACTTGCCCCCGACACGGGCGAGGTCCGGCCCCGTCCGCTTCGAGCCCCACTGGAAGGGGTGGTCGTACATGCTCTCGGCGGCCAGCGAGTAGTGGCCATAGCGCTCCACCTCGTCGCGCAGCGGGCGCACCATCTGCGAGTGGCAGTTATAGCAGCCCTCGCGGATGTAGATGTCCCGGCCCAGCTGTTCCAGCGGCGTGTAGGGGCGGACGCCTTCCACCTCCTCGATGGTCGAGTCGAGGTAGAAGAGCGGTGCGATTTCCACGATCCCGCCGATCGAGACCGTGACCAGGATGCCAACGGTCAGGAGAAGCGAGTTCTGCTCGAAGAGCTTGTTGTGGAGCTTGCTCCAGCGGCTTTTCTTTTGTTCTGACATGACAGGCCCCTATTCGGCCGGAACGGCGGCGGGTTGAGGAATGACATTCTCGTCTTCCTCTTTCACGTCGCCCTTGATCGTGCGGTACATGTTGTAGGCCATGATGATCGCGCCGCTCAGGTAGAGCAGACCGCCGACGGCCCGGATGATGTAGGAGATGTGCATCGCCTCCACGGTCTCCACGAAGGAGAATTCCAGGAAGCCGAGCTCGTTATAGGCCCGCCACATCAGACCCTGCATGATGCCCGCGACCCACATCGAGGTAATGTAGAGCAGGATGCCGAAGGTCGCGATCCAGAAGTGCCAGTCGATCAGCGCCTTGGAATGCATGCCCTTGCGCTTCCACAGCCAGGGAACCAGGCAGTAGACGGCCCCGAAGGAGATGAAGCCGACCCAGCCCAGCGCACCGGAGTGAACGTGGCCGACGGTCCAGTCGGTGTAGTGCGAGAGCGCGTTGACGGCGCGGACCGACATCACCGGACCTTCGAAGGTCGACATGCCGTAGAAGGCGACCGACAGGACCAGCATCCGCACGACCGGGTCGGTGCGCAGCTTGTCCCAGGCCCCCGAAAGCGTCATCAGGCCGTTGATCATGCCACCCCAGGACGGCATCCACAGCATCACCGAGAAGGTCATGCCCAGCGTCTGCGCCCATTCCGGCAGGGCCGTGTAGTGCAGGTGGTGCGGGCCGGCCCAGATGTAGATGAAGATCAGCGACCAGAAGTGGATGATCGACAGGCGGTAGGAATAGACCGGGCGCTGAACACGCTTGGGGATGAAGTAGTACATGATCCCCAGGAAACCGGCCGTCAGGAAGAAGCCCACCGCATTGTGGCCGTACCACCACTGTGTCAGCGCGTCCTGCACGCCGGCAAAGAGCGAGTAGCTGCGCGCGCCGAAGAAGCTGACCGGCATGGCCAGATTGTTGACCACGTGCAGCACCGCGATGGTGACGATGAAGGCGAGGTAGAACCAGTTCGCCACATAGATGTGCGGTTCCTTGCGCTTCCACAGCGTACCAAGGAAGACTAGGAGATAGGCCACCCAGACGATGGTCAGCCACAGGTCGGTATACCATTCCGGCTCGGCATATTCCTTGGACTGGGTGATGCCGATCACATAGCCGGTCGCGGCCATCACGATGAAGAGCTGGTAGCCCCAGAATACGAACCACGGCCAGATACCGCCCGCGATGCGGGTGCGGCAGGTGCGCTGCACGACGTAGAAGGATGTTGCCAGGAGCGCATTGCCGCCGAAGGCAAAGATCACCGCGGAGGTGTGCAGCGGGCGCAGGCGGCCGAAACTGGTGAAGCCGAACTGTTCGATATTGAGCACCGGGAAAGCCAGCTGGAAGGCGATGACGACGCCGACCAGAAGCCCCGCAATGCCCCAGAACATGGTGGCAATGGCACCGGCCTTGACCAGGTTCTCGTTGTATTCGCGTTCGTCATTGACGACGCCGCCATTGGCGATGGTCCCGACGATCAGGATGATACCCGTCAGGAAACCGCCCAGCAGAAGCCAGGCCTGGCCGCGCATGGCGGCCTCGGGTGCGTAGGCCGCTGAAAACAGCGACCAGAGCGCCCCCAGGAAGGTGATGAGAAGGACGACGGCAGTGGAAGGATCGGCCCCTGCGCGTCGCAGCACTTGCGGCGTAGACATTTATGCGCCCCCGGATTGGCTGTTATCGGGCCCGGTTTAGCGCACTATCCCCCAAAAACTCTATGGCAATTTGTCGCGTGCGTCGAAATGGAACTGCTACACGGTCTTGCCGCGACTCGGTGCGAGGGATTGCCCGCCGATACTCACCGGTCCATGCACCAGACTATGCAGGCTTCGCGTTTGATTCCCAAACGATTTTTAAAAAAATCGCCAAATCGGCCAGCAAGCCGCCACGAGCAACGCCAGGTCGCGATGCGTCAAGCTGCCGCTGAGGCCGGGCCGGCGGCCTGTCCCGCCAACCTTACCGATTATTGGGTTGAGTCGCTGTCTGCCATGACCCAAGACCGTCACGGGAGACATCGGAGGGACGATCATGAAGCTGGCCATCATGCTTGGCGCCGGGCTCGTTGCTACTGCCTGCATGGGCACAGCGGCGAATGCTGAAAACCACACCGAGCCGGCTGACCTCGCCCGTCAGGCGCTCGATGCGCTGGGTGTACAAACCGCGATCGCCGGAGG
Source organism: Maricaulis virginensis (assembly GCF_027922185.1). Lineage (NCBI taxonomy): Bacteria > Pseudomonadati > Pseudomonadota > Alphaproteobacteria > Maricaulales > Maricaulaceae > Maricaulis > Maricaulis virginensis. The sequence goes on from NZ_BSFE01000010.1 coordinate 118,478, forward strand.
TGACTGGATCACGGCAGACATCGCTGGCGAAGCCTGGATGCTCGAACAGAGCGGCACACTTGAGGGCGGCTGGATCCGGCTGGACCAGACCGCACAGGTCACCGCCGATCTGGCATCCCGCCACGGAGAAGTCTCCGAAGCGCGTTCCGTGCCGGCCTGGAATGGAACACCATACGGCAGCTACACGATCCGTTTTGCGGACGACGCGACCGCTTCAGCCCGCAATCCACGCGCCGAGGATGACGCGACGGCCTGGGGTCCGGCGCGGATGGCCCAGGCCCGGCAAGCCCTGCGATATCTGGACGTTTTTCCCGCCGCGCTGTTGCGCCAGGCCCTGTTCGCCGACGATCTGCGTCATGACGGCGAGAACCGGCTGGCCTTTACCCGCTCCGTCTTCGGGATTGCCGAACAGGTCACGATAGACATTCAGCCCGGATCGGGCATTCCAACCGGTTTCACGGTCGAGACGAGTTTCCCCCACGACATGTTCCTGTCCGGTTGGGGCGAAAGCACGGTTCGCGGTACATGGGGGTTCTGGTGGCGAACGGAGAGCGGCCGCCTGCGCCCGCGCCAGCTGGAAGTCACCTTCAATGGCCGCCCCTGGCAGCGGTTCGAGCTGTCCAGCTTCTCAACGGATCGCCCCGCGCTCGCCGGCACGCTGGCGCAACCGCCGGAAACCGCGCCCGGCGGCTTTGCCATCGACGATTTCCCGTTCTCCCGCCGGCATGAAAGCCCGGCCGAGAATGTACGCGTCTATTATGGCGCCTGGAATGTAATGGCCGTCGCCCTCGACGATGGTGTCTACATCCTTGATGCACCGATTTCGCCCGGTTATGCGCGTGCGGTGATGGACCAGGTCGAGACCGACTTCCCCGGACAACCGGTGCGGGGTGTGATCACGACGTCGAATGCCTGGCCGCACATGGCCGGCCTTGCGGCCTACGCCGAACGCGGCATCCCGGTACATGTCCACCCCGACAATATCGACCTGGTCACCGCAATGGTTCCGGCACTGCGCGGCAGTGACACCCTGGTCCCGGTTTTCAATGGTCAGGAAATCGGCACGGGAGAAAACCGGCTGCGAATCAGACTGGCGGCGGGGCCGGCTCTGGACCGCATGGCCTTCGTCCTCGTGCCCGGCGCCAACCTCGTCTGGGGCAGCGACGCTGTCCAGCTAGACCGGGGCACGCAGGCGCCCTCGCCGCACGCCCGGCAATATATTGCCGAGTTCCTCGACGCCGTGTGCGCCGACGTTCAGGGGACGACACAGGTCGTCGCGATGCACATCGATCCCGTTTCCATCGATGCGCTCAATACCGGCTTCGCCGGGGATCCGGCAGCACAATGCCAGAAAGACTGACGGCCGGAAAACCGGTCAGAGAATGCTCTGACCGGTCTTTTTCCAGTCTGCAAGGAAAGCTTCGAGCCCTGCATCGGTCAGCTTGTGCCTGACCAGCCCCTTGAGCACCGCCGGCGGCACGGTGGCCACTTCAGCGCCCGCAAGCGCGCACTGCTGGACGTGGTCAGCAGAACGGATCGATGCGGCCAGGATTTCCGTTTCGAAGCCATAGTTATCGTAGATGATCCGCAGGTTTTCGATCAGCTCCATGCCATCGACACCCAGATCGTCCAGCCGGCCGATGAAGGGCGAGATATAGGTCGCGCCGGCCTTGGCTGCGAGCAGGCCCTGATTGGCCGAGAAGCACAGGGTGACATTGGTCTTTATGCCCTCATCCGTCAGCGCGCGGCACGCCTTCAAGCCGTCGAAGGTCAACGGCAGCTTGACCACGACATTCCCGGCCAGCGCGGCCAGCTTGCGGCCCTCTGTAATCATGCCGTCGGTGTCCATGGCGGTGACTTCGGCGCTCACCGGACCGTCCACCAGCGCACAGATCTCCATCGTCACCTCAATGAAGTCGCGTCCGGATTTGGCGATCAGTGAGGGGTTGGTCGTCACGCCGTCTACCAGACCGGCCTCATTGAGTTCGGTGATTTCAGCGACATCGGCGGTATCGACAAAGAATTTCATGACTTAACTCCAGATCGGACGGCTGACCACTTGCACGCGGCCGGTCCTACTATGTCCATGTGACAACTTAAATGAAACGCTCAATAGCTGGCCTGTTCCACGCGGAAACCGGCCTCGCGCAGCGCCGCTTCGATCCGGTCCATATGGGCGGCATCCTGCGCTTCCAGCGAGATATCGATATAGGTCACCTTCGCCGGCAGGTCGGAGAAGGTCTTGTGATAGGCCACATCCGTGACATTGCCCTCTGCCCGCGAGATCACCTCGGACACGGCCGACAGCTGGCCCGGTACATCGACCAGCTCGATGCGCAGCCGTGCCAGGCGGCGGGACCGGGCGAGATCCCTCAGCAAAAGCGAGGACAAGAGCCGGGTATCGACATTTCCGCCCGTGAGAACCAGTCCGACGCGCTTGCCCGCGAACCTTTCAGGCGCGGCGAGAACGCCGGCCAGCCCTGCGGCTCCTGCGCCTTCGGGCAGCACGCGCAAATGCGAGATGAAGAGGTTCAGGGCCCGCTCGATCTGGCGCTCGTCCGCGACAAGCACATCGTCGAGAATTTCGGTGAGGATCGACCGCGTCAGCTCGCCGGGTTCACGAACGGCGATCCCCTCCGCCAGGGTAAAGCCGCCGATCGGCCGGTCCGTCCCGTGATAGAGATTGGCAAAAGACGGAAAAAGATCCGACTGAACGCCCACCAGTTCGATATCCGGCTTTATCTGGCGTGCCGCGAGCCCACAGCCTGCGGCCAGACCGCCCCCGCCGATCGGCAGGACCAGCGTGTCGAGATCGGGGTATTCGGCGAGCATCTCACGCGCCAGCGTCCCCTGCCCTGCCAGAACGACCGGGTCGTCGAACGGGTGGATAAACACCGCACCGGTCTCCGCCGACAGCGACAGGGCGTGCGCCTTCGCCGCATCGAAATCCGCGCCCGTGATGTCGACCTCGGCTCCAAGCGCCCGGGTCTGGTGGACCTTCACCATCGGCGTGCCTTCGGGCATGACGATGGTCGCCCTTATGCCCATCGCGGTCGCATGACGCGCAACGCCCTGGGCGTGGTTGCCTGCCGATGCGGCCACCACGCCTCGACGGCGCTCCGCCTCGCTCAGCGCCGCGAGACGGGCATAGGCACCTCGTTCCTTGAACGACCCAGTCGCCTGGAGATTTTCCAGCTTTACGACAACGTCACAGCCAATCGCCCTGGAGAGCGCGGGCGATGGCAGGCAGGGCGAGCGCAGGATGCCGCCCATGCCCTGTTCGTGAAGCCTGTCGACAAAGGCGAACGCGCCGGCGAGGTCGCCGGGCATGTCTGCCGCCGGCTGTGAGGCTGTAAGGGGCATTCTCAGGTCTCCGGTCAGCCGGACACGCCAGACACGAAAAAGCCCCGCTCCTTTGGGAGCGAGGCCGGTTTTCCGTGTCGTGATGTCCGGTGGGACGTCAAACAGGCGTGGGCAGCGCTCCCGCGAGGGCGAGGCCGATAATAATCGAAAGGAGAATGAGGCCGGACATCATCAGCGTCCGGACCTTTGCGGTCCGCTCTTCGTCGATCCGTCGGGCAATGGCGATGGCACGAGCGCGATTACGCATGTCATTCCTCTTTCAGCTGACAGTTACAATGGGGTGTCTTCGACACCCTGTCCAGCCCCCGGCCTATCCGGCGCGGTCATATGCCATGCGCAGCCATTCAATCAGTTCGGCATCCACATCCGCGACCGAGCCAAGGCGCACCCTGTGCGACACCATACCGTTGAAGGAACCGGACACTTCCAGACGCCCCTGCGAAGGCACGTCCTTGAGATTGATGCCGACATCGACCCGGGTTTTGGTCGAAGGCTGGACGAGCGCGAACTGCTTGGCCCGGCGCAGGCTGACATAGGTCTTCTTCGGTGCTTGTTCGACATCGCCGCCAAAGCCGGCGACGGCATCCGCGATTGCGTCATGGATCGGCCGGAGCACAGCCTTGTCGCCCGCATACTGGGCCGCCACGAGATCCGACGACGGATCCGGAAGCTTGGTCGCCACACCGCCTCGCACCTCATGAGCCACCAGATTGGCAAAACCATGCGTCATGCCATGCTCACTCTTGAGCAGTTTGACCATCTCGCCGTGCTTCTCCAGACCGCTGGCCTTCACGATCGCTACCCAGTCAGCCAGCGGCTTTCCGGTCTTCTCGGGCATGTTGGCCACCATCTTGTCGGCCATTTCCTGCGGGGACTGTGCCATGTCTGCCTCCCTACCCTTTCGGCGCCCGGTCGAGCGGCCAGTTTTCCGAGCGCGCGGTCTTGCCTGTCTCGATCACCGATTTGAGATTTTCGCAGATGGATGCGGTCACGACAAATAGCGTCGTAATTTTCGTCAGCCTATGATGCGATCCGCCGGACGAAAGCCTCCACCCGCTCCGGCGCGATCACCAGCGGCATGTGGCCACCGCCATCCAGCGTTTCGATGTCAGCGTCCGGCAAGGCCTGGCGCAGGACGGCAATCTGGTCGCCGGCTGACAGGATGCGGTCGTCGGTGCCATAGAACAGGCCCACCGGGACCTTGATGTTACCGATCCGTGTCGTGATACCATCCATGTCCTTCGCTACGCACTGCAGGTCTGTCGCCGCCGCATAGAAGGCCTCCGGACGCAGACCGAGCAGGCCGCCGCCCCGTGTGCGGAAATCCTTCGGCGGGGCGTCGGGCCCGAAGACGAAGGCGAGGGTCTTTTCGCCATTGCGGATCGACATCGGCACCGCCAGCGTATTCGCCACCAGACGGCGCAGGACCGGATTGGCGATATCGATGCCGGCAAAGGCTTCAGCCGGTTGAGAGGGGGCCTGTATCAGCGCCGAAACCAGCGCCAGCGCCTTCACCCGCTCCGGATGATTGACGGCCAGCGCCAGCGACACGGCCCCTCCGAGCGAATGCCCGACCAGGATGGCGGGACCGATCCCTTCCTTTTCGAGCATCTCGGCGATCATGCGGGCCTGTTCGGGAATGCGCGCCTGCTCGTCGCCGTCGCGCTCGGACCAGCCGCATCCGGGACGATCAACAGCGATAACCCGGAAATCCCCGGCCAGCCGGTCGACCAGAGCATAGCCGAAATTGTGCAGATTGCCGGCCAGGCCGTGAATCATCACGACCGGCACCCCCTCGCCCTGATCGGTCCAGTGGATACGCCCACCGGAGACTTCGGTGAAGCGGCCGCGCGCGGGGATCGCCGCCGCAGCCTTCTTCGCAACGGCAATACTGAACCGCCGGGCAATGACCAGCGCCAGAAGGATCAGGGCGATCAGGCCAACGAATATCCACAGAATGACAGACAGCATGCGTGCCCCTATTCACCCTTTGCGCCAACGAGGCGTTCCAGTTTCGGCCAGTAGCTGACCGGCCAGACGCGCTCGATCAGTGCCATGATGTGCGCGTCGCGCCCGACGAGAATGCGCGGCTTTCGCCGCTCCACACCGCGCAGGATGATCCGCGCCGCTTCGGGCGGCGGCATCACCAGCAGGCGCCGGGCCCGCTCGCGCCCTTCGGAGACTTCCATATTGCTGGCATCGGCCGGCATGCGTGCACTCTCCGCGATCTGCGTCGCGACACCGCCGGGATGGACGACTGTCACTCCCACTCCCGACCGCTCCATGGCCAGTTCGTGCCGCAGCGCATTGGAAAAACCGCGCAGGGCGAATTTCGCGGCGGAGTAGGCCGTCTGTCCCGGCGGCGAGATAATCCCGAATATGCTCGACGTGTTGACGATCTGCGCCGGAGCTGACCGTTCCATAAGCGGCAGCAGCGCGCGCGTGAGGCGCACCGGCGCATGGAAATTGATCTCCATCAGCCAGTCGAAATTGGTGTCCGCCACACGGCCGAACGTTCCCCCGAGAGCAACGCCGGCATTGTTGAACAGCAGATGCAACGGGTCGCCCCCGCCGACGACCTCGGCCGAAAAAGCCGCAACCGCCTCACGGTCCGACAGATCGAGCGCCCGGGTCGTCACCGCTACCCCGGATCCGGCAAGCTCCGCCGCGAGCGTTCTCAGGCCGGCGGAATTCACGTCGACCAGGAGAAGGTCGGTGCCACGCCTGGCAAGATCACGCGCGAGTGCGGCGCCGATACCGCTGGCCGCGCCTGTGATCAGCGCACGGCGGCCGGCGAATTCGAAGCGGCCGCTCATTCTGCCACGTCCCGGCGCAGGGCCGTATGCGACAGGCGCGGCCTGTATTCGCCGGCACGGGCAAAACGCATGTGGCCGTCTTCCAGCCGGCCATAGCGGATCGCCAGCATGTCCCGGATATAGTTCTGATAGGTACGCCAGGGAGCCACCGAACCCTGTTTGGGAAGATGCGGCAAGGCGCGCTGCACATAGCCCGACGAGAAGTCGAGCATCGGCGCCGGCTGCAGGTCGTCCGGCGGGACCGGCACGGCGATCTCGGTACCTGTACGCTCCATATAATTCAGCATCCGGCAGACCCGTTCGCAGGTCAGATCGATCTTCAGCGTCCAGGATGCATTGGTATAGCCGAAGGCCAACGCCAGGTTCGGCATATTGCCCAGCATCATGCCGCGATAGGTGAAGAGCTCGGCGGGTGTGACCGGCATCCCGTCAAGACTGAGGCGCGACCCGCCGGCCAGCTGCATGTCCAGACCTGTGGCGGGAACGATGATATCCGCCTCGATCTCGGCGCCGGATTTCAGACGGATACCGGACTCGGTGAAACACTCGATATGGTCGGTCATGATCGAGGCCGAACCGGTGCGCAGGGCCTCGAAGAAATCCCCGTCCGGCGCGAGGCAGAAACGCTGGTCCCACGGATTGTAATGCGGGGTGAAATGGGTCTCGACGTCGAAGTCCTCGCCCAGCTCCTCGCGGACATGCTTGATCACCTGGCGCTTGACGAAGGCCGGAAACCGCTTTGACAGCTGATAGACATAGATCGACAGCGCGATGTTCTTCATCCGGGCGATCAGATAGGCCAGCTTGCCCGGCAGGACCCGCTGCAGCGCGTCGGCCAGGCCATCGCGGGACGGGCGCGCAGCGATATAGGTCGGCGAACGCTGCAGCATTGTCACATGGGCAGCGCTCTGCGCCATTGCAGGGACCAGCGTTACTGCCGTCGCGCCTGATCCGATAATCACCACACGCTTGCCGGAATAGTCGAGATCTTCCGGCCAGAGCTGGGGATGCACGATCTCGCCGGCGAAATCGTCCCGGCCCGGGAAGTCCGGCATGTAGCCCTTCTCATAGCGGTAATAACCGGAGCAAAGCATCAGGAAGCGGCATTCGAACTCGACGCGCTTCCCGTCATGCTCCGCTGTGACCGTCCACAGCGCCTTGTCGCTGTCCCAGTTTGCCCCCACGACGCGATGACCGTAGCGGATATGCGTGTCGATACCGTTCTCGCTCGCAGTGGTCTCGATATAATCGCGAATGGCCGGTCCGTCGGCGAACACCTTGCCGCCGGTCCACGGCCGGAAGGCATAGCCGAATGTGTACATGTCGCTGTCCGAGCGGATGCCGGGATAGCGGAACAGATCCCACGTCCCTCCCATGGCCGCACGCGATTCCAGGATCATGTAGCTGCGTTCGGGGCAGCGCGCCTGCAGGTGATAAGCCGCCCCGACGCCGGACAGTCCCGCGCCGACAATTACCACATCCAGCACATCGCTTTTTGCTTTGATCATCGGGATCCCCATCCTGTCGAGCCGCAAAAAGTGAACACTGTTTTCCGCAAAGCGCAAGCGTGAAGCCCCGAGGGGGCAGATGACGATTCCGAATATTCGAAATGCACACCCGGGACTCGATTCTGAGGAGGAATTGTCTAACTGCTCAGATCAACGGTTTGTTGAGGAGAAGAATATGACCGACACAAAGGCGCTCTTCCGCCCCTTTTCGCTGGGCTCGCTGGAGCTGAACAATCGTATCGTGATGGCGCCCATGACGCGCTCGAAGAGCCCGGGCGGCATTCCGGGCGAGCCGGTCGTCGAATACTATCGTCGCCGCGCCGCCAATGCGGTCGGCCTGATCATCACCGAGGGCACGACGGTCGACCGCCCCGGCGCCAGCTTCGATCCGGCCATACCGAACTTTCACAACCCGGACTCCCTGGCCGGCTGGCGCAAGGTCGTCGACGCCGTGCATGCCGCAGGCGGCAAGATCGCGCCGCAGCTCTGGCATGTCGGCCTGGCGCGCCGCCCGGGAACCGGTCCGCACCCGGACGCCGCATCCGACAGCCCGTCCGGCGTCCTGCCCAATGGCAAGCAGATCGGCGAGCCGATGACCGCCGAAGACATTGCCGACACGATCTCCGCCTTTGCGAAGGCCGCAAAGGCCGCCGCCGAAATCGGCTTCGACGCCGTCGAGCTGCACGGCGCGCATGGCTATCTGCTCGACCAGTTCTTCTGGGATGGCACCAATAAGCGCGACGACCGTTTCGGCGGCGGATTGATTGAACGCACCACCATCGTCCAGGAAATTGTCCGGGCGGTGCGTGCAGAAATCCCGGCCGACCTGCCACTCATCCTGCGCTTCTCGCAGTGGAAACAGCAGGACTACAATGCCCGCCTGGCCCGGACACCGGACGAGCTGGAAGCCTTCCTTGCGCCACTGTCCGAGGCCGGCGTCGACATCTTCCATGCCTCCACCCGCCGCTTCTGGATTCCCGAGTTCGAAGGCTCGGATCTCAACCTGGCCGGATGGACGAAGAAGCTCTCGGGCAAGCCGGCCATCACCGTCGGCTCGGTAGGCCTCAACTCCGACTTCCTCGGCGCCTTCATGGGCGAGAATTCGCAAGCCTCGTCGATCGACAGCCTGATCGAGCGACTGGAAAACGACGAGTTCGACCTCGTCGCCGTCGGCCGCGCGCTGATCAGCGACCCAGAATGGGCCGCAAAGGTCCGCGATGGCCGCTTCGGCGAACTGAGCGATTTCGACGCCGAGAAACTGAAAGAACTGGTCTAGCGGAACAGCTGCAGGAGAATCTGCGGCGACTGGTTCGCGATCGACAGGGCCTGGATACCGAGTTGCTGCTTCACCTGAAGCGCCTGCAGTTCGGCCGCCGCCTTGGCCATGTCCACATCGACAAGATTGCCGATGCCCTTTTCGAGGGCATCGGTGAGCTTGTCGGTAAAGCTGCGCTGGATTTCCAGCCGCTTCGAAGCTGACCCCAGCCGGGCCAGCACGGCCCCGACATTGTCGATGGAGCTGTCGAGCTCGGAAATTGCCAGATCGGCGTTCACGAAGGCACTGACCGTCGCGTCTTCCGACAGGATGATATTGGTTCCGGGGCCACCGGGCGGCCCGTAGGACAGGTCCTCGGCGGCGAAGGTGATCCGGCTGCTGCCATCGTCATTGGCGAGCACTGACAGATTGTCGCCTCCGGATTTGATCAGGTTGATGCCGTTGAATTCGGCGTTCTCGATAATGGTCTTGATCTGGTCACGCAGCTGGACGAAGTCCTCGTTCAGCGCATTTCGGCTCTGTTGGTCCAGGCTGCGGTCCGACGCGGCGAGCGCCGTCTCCCGCATCTCGATCAGGAGGTCAGAAATGGATTCGCTCGCCGCGATGGCGACATCGACCACGCTCGTTCCGCGATCCAGTGACTGCTTGACGACATTGTAGCCGGCCACCTTGGCCCGCATGCCCTGGGCGATCGCGTAGATCGCGCCATTATCCTTGGCAGACGAGACCTTGAGGCCCGTGCTGATCTGGCGCTGAACCACTTCGAGACGTGCATTCGTCTCGCGCAGATTCTGCAGCGCGATCATCGCACCGGCATTGGTGTTGACCGAAAGGGTCATGCAGTCTCCTTCTGAGACGCCACAACAGGGCTTCCGCGAATACTTCGCGTCGGTCACAAGTCATGCAAGATCTGCGCCGCGCGATGACCCAGCCAGGCCTTGCGGTATCAGCGGCGCGCCCTCCGAAATAGGTAAAACTTGCCGGCCTTGCGAGAATTTCTTGCCGCAGCGGCAAGATTTGCCGAGTTGTCAGAGCGGGCTGGCGCGCTCGACAATGGCTGCAACATCAAGCTGCCCGGTCAGCGCACCATAGGCGAAGCTGCGATGATCCGGATCCAGCCGGGCGGCGCAAAAGCCGTCGAAGACATAATCCGGCGAGGCGTGATGCAGTGCTGCGGCCTGCAGCCCCAGAGCCACATCTTCGGTGAAGGCCCGCGCTGTCGCTTCCCCCAGAACACCCGGTTTGAACCAGTCGTCCAGCCGCCGGAGATGGGCATCATAGAAGCGGTTGATGCCACGCACCGCCACGAGCTCGGCGCGAACAGCTTCCAGACTGTCAGGCTCCCGGCCCAGCGCCCGCAGCACGTCCAGCGCGATGACATTGCCCGAACCTTCCCAGATCGCGTTGAGCGGCGATTGCCGGTAGAGGCGCGGCATCGGCCCCTCCTCGACAAATCCCGCGCCGCCGTGACACTCGAGCGCCTCGTAGACGAGCCCCGGCTGACGCTTGCACACCCAGTATTTTGCGATCGGCGTGGCCAGCCGCATGAACGCCGCCTCGCCTTCCGACCGTCCCGCCCGGTCGAAACTGTGCGCCAGGCGCAGCCCCAGCGCGACCGCCGCTTCCGCCTCCAGCGCCAGATCCGCCAGCACGGCCTTCATCGCGGGTTGGTCGATCAGCTTCTTCTGGAAGGCGGTGCGGTGTTCGGCATGCCAGAGCGCCTGCGCCAGTGCGGCCCGCATGCCGCCGGCCGAGCCCAGGATACAGTCGAGCCGCGTGTGCTGGACCATGTCGATGATCGTGCGCACGCCCCGGCCTTCATCCCCGACACGCCGCGCCCAGGCGCCATGATACTCGATCTCCGAGGACGCGTTGGACCGATCGCCCAGCTTGTCCTTGAGCCGCATGATATGCATCGCATTGCGCGTGCCGTCCGGGCGCCAACGCGGCACGAGGAAGCAGGTCAGCCCGCCCTCGGCCTGGGCCAGGGTCAGGAAGGCATCGCCCATCGGGGCGGAACAGAACCATTTATGCCCGGTCAGTTCGTACTCGCCCTCTTCACCCGCGGGCAGTGCCCTTGTGGTATTGGCGCGCACATCGGATCCGCCCTGCTTCTCCGTCATCGCCATGCCGAAGGTGACACCGGCCTTTTCCTCCGCCGGGATGAAGCGCGGGTCATAGCGGCCGGCGGCAATGCGCGGCTCCCATTCGGCCGCGACAGCCGGTTCGGCCCGCAGCGCCGGCACGGCGGCATAGGTCATCGACATCGGACAAACGACGCCGGCATCCGCCTGCGTCATCAGATAGAGCATGGACGCATGCAGCACATGCCCGGCTTCGCCTTCAGTCCAGGCCGCCGAGGACAGACCGGCATCCAGTCCCAGCCGCATCAGCTCGTGATAAGCCGGATGAAACTCGACCTCGTCCAGCCGATGCCCGTAGCGGTCGAAGGCTTTCAGCTTAGGCGGGTTCTCGTTGGCGCGGCGTGCCCAGTCGACCGTTTCGGCCGCACCGCACCGCGCGCCCATTGCCGACAGGCGTTCCGCGTGCACCTCGCCCCCCGCCGCGACCAGCGCCGACTGCAGCGCACGATCGCTCTTGCACAGATTGACGTCCTCGAAGGGCGGCGGCTGGTTGGTGACGGTGTGGGTGGCCAATTCGGTGTGGGGGCGAAGGGGAGCCGTCATATCGGGATCCATTGCTGCAGAACGGTCAGTCTACACCAATCAGGGAATGACGCAGCACCATCGCCCCAGACACAAACGGCCGGGCACTCAGGCCGCCCGGCCGCTCGTTCATGGACATTCCGACCTGATCAGTCGGCAGCTGAGTCGGCGTCAAAGCCGAGATCGGACAACCCGCCCGCGCTGGTTGTCACCAACCGCCGCATGGTCAGGCCGGCATTTACGTCATCCTCGTCTGCAACGACGCGGAAAAGAACGTCAGCACGCCCGAAACTGCCGCAGTCTGCGAAATCAGACGGCAGGATAACGAAGTCACCCTCGCCGGACCGCGCCGCGCGAATGGTCAGCGAACAGTCGAAATAGGAGCCGATGCCGGACCCTGCCGTCGCATTCATGAGTGCGACATCGACCCGGTACGGCGCGCCGCTGGCCAGCCCGCTGATGCGGAATGAACTCATCGTCGTTCCATTGGCGTCCTCGACCCAGTCAAACGGACCGAATGACACTGCGCCAAGTCCCGACGGCGAACCGACCGGAACTGCGATCGCAGTCGCATTGGATCCCGGGGTATGATCGAAACCGAAGTCGGTCAGATCCCGGCTCGGTCCGATGGCAAAACGGCGCATCATCAATCCCCGCGGCGCATCCGTTTTGAGGCCGCGAATTCGAAAGACGAGGTCCGCCTGCCCGAACGCCCCGCAATCGGCGAGGTCAGACTGGGTGATGAGGTACTCATTGCCACGCTTGCGTTCGGGCCGGATGGTCAAGGAGCAATCGGCGAACGACCCTGTATAGCCCGCCTGTTGCGCGGACCGGATCGACAGATTGATCTGGGTGGGCAGCCCCGTCTCGAAGCCGACGATCCGGAAAATACTCGACAGGCTGGCGGAACTGTCGCCGGTCCACTCGAACGGTCCGAAGGCGGCCTGTCCAAGCGTGGCATCGAGCGCGATCAGAGGAGAAAATGCGCTGCTCTCCTGATCGAAGGCGAAGTCGGTCAGACCGCCACTCAATGCGGTGGCGAACCGTCGCATCGCCAGCCCGTTCGAGACGTCAGTCGAGTCTGCAGAAATGCGGAATGTCAGGTCGCCACGAACAAAGTTGCCGCAAGCGGCCAGATCAGAGCCGAAAATCAGATACTCCGAGCCGTTGTACCGGGTTCCGAGGATGTTCAGCGCGCAGTCCGAGAAAGTCCCAGCATAACCATCCGAAGCGGCATTATCGATGGCAACAGAGATCGAGTCGGGAATGGCTGTTCCAAGTCCCGATATCCGGAATGCGCTGCCGGTAAAGGCATTTGCATCGCCGGTCCATTCGAACGGTCCGAAATCGGCGTTTGCCAGAGCGGCTGGAACAGCAGCAGCCGGTTCGCCCGGAGCAGCCTCGCCAGGTGCCCAGATACTTTCTTCTGCAAGTGTTACAAAGCCGGCATCGCTTTCCAGACCCGGCTCGGGCTGCGCCGACGTCTCGGACGAACTTGTGCCTTCGGCGTCAAAGCTGAAATCCGTCATCCCGCCAAGACTGTTCGTCGCGAAACGACGCATCCGGATGCCTTCCGTGATATCGGCCTGCTCGGCAAAAATGCGGAAAGTAAGGTCTGCACGGCGGAAATTACCACACTCGGCCAGATCGGTGTTTGTGATGATATATTCGCCACGGGCATAGCGGCCGGGCTGGACTGTTAGGCTGCAGTCACTGAAATCACCACTGTAGGCGCCGAATGCCGTATTCGAGAGAGCGACACTGATCGCCGTCGGCAAGCCGGTATCCAGCCCGGTTATCCGGAACACATTTTGCGAAACAGCAGAGGCATCACCGGCCCAGGGATAGGGCCCGAGTTCAGCAACGGCGCCAGTTTTCTCGACTTGGATCGAGACGGGTATGGACATGGTCTGACCGTTCGAGGTCAAGGTCACACGGCCAGAGTCTGCGGAAACTGGCAGATTGCCCATATCCACACTCAACTCCAGCGTTCTGCTGCTACCTGCCGGGATGCTAAAACTGCCGGAGTTGGTGTCTATCCAGGCCGGAGCCGACGAGACTGTCACCGACCGAGCGCTACCTGTCGTATTCTCCAGCTGATATGATTTGGTCCCAAATGAAGTTGGGTCCCCCGACTCGCCACTCACGCGATAGGCCTCCGCGGGCGTCAGCTCAACGCCGCCAGCCAGAACACCACCGTCCTGCAGCATTTCGTAAGCTGCACCGACGTCGATGCGGGAGCGTGTGATCCCGTTGTCCGGGTCCGTCACCTGCGTCCCGGTGAACTGCAGCGCGGTCAGGATTTCATCGACCGTGGCAGTCGGGAAACCATCCCTCAAAGCAGCAAATGCGCCCGCAACGTGCGGTGTAGCCATCGACGTACCCGAGCTTTGCGCAAACCAGTGGCAGAACCCCTCCGAATTCGGCTCGTCGTCCTGGATAATGCAGTTTTCGCCCGTCGGCGGTTCTTCCGACTGCCAGGCGGCCATGATCGAAGACCCCGGGGCCACGAGGTCGACCAGTTCAGACGAGTTCGAAAAGCTGGATATCTCGTCGCTCTTGGTCGTCGATCCGACCGTGATTGCCTCCGGGATACAGGACGGCGAGCTGACCGCATCGAGGAAGCGTTCATTGCCTGAGGCGATCACCGTCGCCACGCCGGCCGTGTGCAGGCTGACAACGATATTCCGAAGCGTATGCCCCGTACAGGCAGATGAATATTCCCCGCCCCCGAGGCTCATATTGACCGCGGCGAGATTGAGCGTGTTGCGATTGTCGTAGAGCCACTCCAGAGCCGCCAGCTGGTCCGACTGGTAGCTCAGTATGCAGGGATCGTCGCTGTCCTCGCATTCGTCCGCCTCAAAGCGGCTGAAGACATTTACCGCCACGATGTTTGAGGCACGCGCGACACCATTGAGTGTGCGGCCTCCCGACAGGTTCACCGTCCGGCCTGCAGCCGTCGAGGCGACGTGTGTGCCGTGGAAACATCCATCTATGCCGGTCTCCGGCGCCCGGGCGATATCATCCTCGACACAGGAATCACCGGAATCGGGGCCCGTGAGATCGGTTTCCTCTTCCAGACCGCTCGGACACAGCGAAGTGGATGAACCCGGGTCAACTGTATTGAAACACGCACTGGCTGTGATAGCCGGCCCCGTCATGGGGTGTTCGGTCTCCACACCTGAATCAAGAATGGCAACAGCCCACCCCGACCCGTCTGCCCCCAGCGCCCAGGCATCGTCCGCTCCGACCAGCGGGATCGACTCATCCAGCACCGGCGGCACCGGAACATCCTCCGTCACGCTCAGGACGTCAGGGTGGTTGCGCAACGCCCGGATCGTGTCCGGCCGCGCCATCATGGAAAAGGCAGGCGTCACGGCGAACTGGCGAGTGACACGCTCTTCCGCGATCCCCTGACCGGCGCGCGCCGCCCGCGCCGCATCACTCAAGCGGCGCAGACCGCTTTCTCCCATCGCGGCCAGCAAGACGCGTTCACGCAGCGCAGTCAGGAACTCGCGGCGCTGCTCCAGCTCGAATGTGGTGGGTGCGGCGGAGCGCGGCGCAGCAAGCATTGCCATATCCGTAAAGGTCACGATGACCGGGATCGGCCGCCCCTCCTCGATACGTCGAACGGCAAACGGGGACAACGGCGCTTCGAACAATCCGTCGGAAAGCGCACCCGGCGCATCCTGGGCCATCGCCACCGCAGGCAGGAGCACGGCACCAAGGCTGGCGATGAGAGGCGTAAGGAAAGAAGACTTCATGGGATCACCGCTGCGAGATGGAGGAGTTCGAGGATAGGGTGGCCGTTGGTGCGCTGGTCGTGTCGGGCGTCACGGACAAGACGGAGGACTGCTGCTGAATACGGTCTGCCTCGTCCGCGGAAAGTGCCATCGCAAAGCCCGGCAACGAGCTGAAGGTTTCGTGCAGCACCGGCCGACAACCAGTCTGCATGTCACTGCGATCATAGCCTAGCGATCCGAAAGCCGCGTCGAGTACAGCCTCGCGTGTCCGGTCCAGTGCGTCGGGACTTCCGCCGGCGTTCGGCACGAGCCTGACAATCATGATTGTGCGGTCAGCCTCGACACATCCCGCCGCGGGGGTCGATGTGGTGGCGCATCCGGCCATCAGTCCGGCCGGAAACAGCGTGACGGCCAGAACAACGCTCAGGGCCGAACGTCTGACTTTGCGGTCTCTTTCAAGATGCATCCCGTTTCCCCTTATTCTGCCTGCCAGTCTGGACCGACTCTTTTTTCGAGCCACGATGGCAGCTTATCGCGTCATTCGAAAAAATATATGTCGGTCGGCGATATGCACAATTTTTTATCGTTTTTTGCTGTTTCGCAACTCTGACAGGCGCAACCGGAACCGGGATCAGCCTGCCCTCTCAAGGCGCGACGGAATTCTTGATTGCGGGCGTTTCAGCCTCGACATCAGCCCTTTCCCGGAGACCCGCCATGACCATCCGCCGCGCCATCTTCTGGGCCCATCTGGCTGCAGGCCTCGTCACCGCCCTCTTCATCGGGCTTATGTCGATCACCGGCGTTTTGCTCACCTATGAGCGCCAGATGATCCGCTGGGCACAGGATGCAGCTGTTTCCGCTCCCGCCGGCGAAGCGCCCCTGACCTTTCAGGATCTGGCGGATGCTGCAGCGGCAGAAGGCGCGCAAGCCGGCCATGTGCTCACCGTGCCGGATGGCCGGACCGGCGCCGTGCATGTTGCAGCCGGGCGGCGCAATGCCTTCCTGCTCGATCCCTATACGGGTGACCGCCTCGACGGCGCTGGCGAGGGCATGGAAGCTTTCTTCGGACGTGTCATGCGAATTCACCGGTGGCTCGCCTTCACAGGCGGGCGCAATGATCTGGGCGCCGCGATCAATGGCGCGGCCAATCTGGCCTTCGCGGCCCTCATTCTCACCGGGCTTTACCTGTGGTGGCCGAAGCTGTGGCGCTGGTCTTTCCTGAAAACCCAGCTCCTGTTTCGCCGCCGTTATCCCTCCGCCAAGGCGCGTCACTATAGCTGGCACCATGTGATGGGCTTCTGGATGGCACTGCCCCTGCTCGCGATCACGCTGACCGGCGCTGTCTTCTCCTACGGCTGGGCCAATGCGCTGGTCTATGCGGCCTTTGGCGAAAGCGTGCCGGTGCGAGGCGGCCCGCCCGCTCCCGCCGACACCGCGGAAGCCGCGCCGGACGAGCCGCGAGGCCTGGCCGGCGAGCCCGTCCCGCTGGACGCGCTGGTGGCGCTTGCTGTCGCCGAAACCGGTCCCGGCCGCCGGATTGCCATTACCCTGCCTGAGGAAAACGCCGAAACGGTGCGCATCACCGTGGATCACGGCAATGGTGTCCAGGCCAGCCTGATCGACGAGGTCGTGGTGTTCCGCGACGGATCGGGCCTGGCCACGGCAACTCCTGCGCGCCGCTCGCCCGCCGCCCAGGCCCGCCGCTATATCCGTTTCCTGCACACCGGAGAAATCTACGGTCTCGCCGGCCAGACCCTCGCGGGCCTCGCATCGCTGTTTGCCGTCCTGCTGGCCTATACCGGCGCCTGCCTTGGCGTGACGCGGCTGCGGCGGATGTGGCGCGCGCGATAGGCGCGGCGGGTGGTGTGTTCTGTTTGAGGAAAAAATGGTGCCCGGGGGCGGATTCGAACCACCGACACGCGGATTTTCAATCCGCTGCTCTACCAACTGAGCTACCCGGGCGCCGGGCGGACACGCGCCTCGGGGCGCGGTCGAGAGCGCGGTTTATAGGGGCCCGCGCCGGGCCTGTCCATGGCCGTTTTCAGCGAAATGTGCACCCGGCCGCAAAGGCCGGGCGGTGTGCCTAGCTGTCGTTTCTCACACCGTTGTTCAGCAGGGTTTTGAGCCTTGTCGCTGGCGGTTGCCTGTTGAGAGCATAGTGCGGTCTGGCTGTGTTGTACCAGTG
>NZ_BSFE01000011.1:0-119754 GCF_027922185.1 Maricaulis virginensis
CGCAACGCGCTACGAAAAACACGCCGATAACTACCTTGCCCTCGTCAAACTCGCCGCTATCCAGATATGGCTCAGAAATTATGAGTCTGTGTCCTAGTGGCGGTGTCCGCCGTTGTCGTTGTGATGGCCGTGTTCCTGCGCGGACGCGTCATCATGATGCCCGTCACCATGCATGGATTGCATCATGTCGTGGCATTGCTGCATGCGGGTGCGAGCCTGCTCGTCCATGTTTTCCATCATGGCCTGACGAGCGGCCGCATCGTGATGTTCAACGCCCTCGCTCATCATTTCCTCATGCATGGCCCGGCATTCCTCCATCGTGGGCGCCTCGGACGCTGCACCATGGTCGTGACCGGAATGGTTATGGTCCTGCGCGAATACCGGCCCTGCCGACATTACCAGGCCCGCTGCGCTCAAACCGGCAAGCATCATCTTCTTCATCTTACTCTCCCTGGGTCACCCGTTCTGTGGTGAGCCTCTATCAAAACCAGATGCGGATCCCGGCGACCACCGCCGTATCCTGAGTTCGGGCGCCGGCTGCGCGGGCGTAGTCTTCCGTGCCCCCGAAAGTCCGGGACCATTCTACCCCCACATAGGGCGCAAACTCGCGCAAAATCTCGTAGCGCAAGCGCAATCCGAGTGCTGTCGAAGTCAACCCGCTGCCCGTTTCAAGTTCTGGAATGTCTTCGGCGGACCAAGTCAGCTCGGCTCTTGGCTGCAGGATGAGGCGCTGAGTGAGCAGGAGCTCATACTCGGCTTCGAACTGCCCGGTCAGCTCCCCTTGGTCACTGAGGAAAAACGCTCCATCCACTTCGAACCAATAGGGGGCCAAGCCCTGAACTCCGATTACCGCATACGTCCGCATCGGATTCGGCTCGAAATCCTGTCGCACCCCCGCCTGCAGATCGAAATAGGGTGTTATCGCGCGGCTGTAGAGCAGTTGGAGGTTGGCTTCCTCGAACGCACCTGCTTCCAGCTCGAACTCCGCTTCGCTTTTCACCCAGAGGCGATTCACACGACCGCCATACCAGGCATTTACATCCCAAAGGGCCAGCTCCTCATCATCACGACGGGCCTGATATTCAAAACGATCCGCCTGGAAGAAAAAGAGCTTCTGGCCGCCAGCGCCTTCCCGCAGCGCCTCTCTCGCGGCCTCCATTTCTTCTGGTGGGTAGTATGCGTCTGCCTGATCTTGCGCCGATGCTGCTGTCGCTGCCGCGATCATGAGACCACCAGCGATCGCCACTGAGAAGAGATTTCTCATTGATGGTCTCCGTGTTGGCGATGCGCGCCATGCTGTTCGTGTCGTCCGCCCGCCTCTCGCGACCCGTCAGGTTGATTGTGGTCTTGATGACGATGCATCTGATGATGCGCCTCACCGGGCATGACCGACACGACTTGGAACATTCCGGCGTGCATGTGGTAGAGAAGGTGACAATGAAAGGCCCAATCACCCACATCTTCCGGTGTGACGTCCACTGAAAGCTTTTCGCCGGGCTTTACCGTGATTGTGTGCTTGCGGGGTTTGTGGTCGCTTTCGCCATTCACGACATCAAAGAACATGCCGTGCAGGTGAATGGGGTGAGGCATCATCGTGTCGTTGACCATAGTCAGCCGCACGCGCTCCCCCTGGCGGAACTGGATCGGATCAACGACCTCGCTCCAGCGACGCCCGTCAAAGGACCACATGTAGCGCTCCATGTTCGATGTGAGGTGCACCTCCACCTCTCGACCGGGCGGCCGAGTATCCGGGTTTCGATCGAGACTCTTGAGATCCGTGTAGACCAGAACCCGGTGGCCGACATCCGCCAGGCCGGCGCCGGGCTCGTGGAGGCGGGATGTCGGTTGCATCGCCATGTTTGCCACCCCGGGCCCACCCGGGTGATCGTGCCGTTGCGGACCGCCCGTTTCGGGCGAATTCATCATCGTGTGCCCTTCATTGCCCGCAGAATTGTGGCCACCATGCTCACCGTGAGCAGACGGGCTGGCTTGCGATGCCATCGGGGCATGACCCATGGCCGAATGATCCATGGATTGGGAGGTATGCCCCGCATGCCCCATCGCTCCATGGTCCATTCCCATGTCCTGCATGGTCAGGGTGGGACGAGGGCGCAGAGGCGGCACCGGTGCGGTCATTCCAATACGCGGTGACAAGGTTGCTCGGGCGAAGCCGCTGCGATCGATGGATTCGCACATCATCGTGTACGCGCGACCCTCTCGCGGCTGAACAATGACGTCATAGGTTTCGGCGACACCGATCTGGAACTCATCCGTCTCAACGGGTTGGACGTTCAGACCATCCGATTGAACAATCGTCATCGGCAAATCCGGAAACCGGACATTGAAGATCGTCATTGCCGAGGCATTGATAAACCGCAATCGCACCCGTTCTCCCGGTGAAAACAGGCCAGTCCAATTGTCCTGCGGACCGTGGCCGTTCACGAGATATTCCAAGGTCGCGGCGGTAACGTCGGAGATATCCGTCGGGCTCATCCGCATTTGACCCCACATCGATCGGTCACGCAAAGCGGCGAGCAGCCCGTTTTGCCGCGAGGCCTCGACAAAGTCTGACAGGGTTCTTTGCTGGAAATTATATGTATCGCTCACTTTCATGAGCTTCTCGAAGACCCTGTGCGGGCCCTCGAATGTGTAGTCGGAAAGCACCACGACGTATTCACGATCATAGGCGACCGGATCGGCCCCGGCCGGCTCGATGATGATCGGCCCGTAATGACCCATCTGCTCCTGCAGGCCAGAGTGGCTGTGGTACCAGTACGTACCCGCCTGCCGGATCGGAAAACGGTAGGTGAATGTCTCGCCAGGTCGAATTCCAGGAAAGGTCACGCCCGGCACGCCATCCATCTGGAACGGCAAAAGCAGTCCATGCCAGTGAATGGACGTATCCTCGTCCAGCGTGTTGTGAACACGCAGGGTGACCTCGTCGCCCTCGCGCCAGCGAAGCAGCGGCGCGGGTAGCTGATCGTTGATGGTAATCGCGCCACCCACTTGCCCATCAATCACGGCGGTCGACCTACCGATGGTCAGGTCGAAAACGTCCCCGGAAAGGGGGCGAATGCCGTTCAGATTTGTTGCGCCTGCGGACTGCGCCCAAGCTGGCAGAAGTCCGGCACTCGCCGCCCCACCAAGCGCGGCCGACGCCGCCATGAATGATCGCCTTGAAATCAAAGAACTACTCCTTGGCCGATTGATATGCGACCGGCGTTTGCGCCGAGGCAGAGTTGGGCTGAATCAGCCTGTGGCGGGGACAAGTCGCACGCTCTCCACGGCGCAAACCTCTGTGTCGATGTGATTACGCGATCGACGCAGACATCCCTCATTCCGAATACTGTTCTTTCAGAAATTTCCGCGCGCGATATATGCGAACCTCCACCGCTTTGGCGGAGAGCCCCATTATGTCACCGATTTGTACCAATGAGAGATCGTCAGTCACCGACAGCAGGAGCGGCGTTCTCAGGCCTTCCGGCAAGGCCTCTAGAAGACCCTGGGCACGTTCGAGATTGCTTGCGCTCGACGCAATCTCCTCCGGGTTGGGCGCGTCCGAGACAAAGTCGTCTCGTTCTCCGTCCAGACCCACCCACCTCAGGGCCTTGCGACGGCGATGATGATCGCGGGCCTTGTTCCGGGCGATCACAAAAACCCAGGCGAGGAGCGGTCGCTGCGGATCGTATCGGTCGAGATTTCTGAACACCGCCACAAAAGTATCCTGCGCGATATCATACGCCTGATCGATGTCCTGCACATGCCCGGAGAGATATCGCATAACCGCCGGATAGTGCTTGTCCATCAGCCTGTTGAATGCCGACTGACTACCATTGCGGGCGTCAATCGCGAGCAGCGAGTCTTCCTTCTCACTCTCGGACAATCTACTGGCTCGCGGCATCAAATTCCTGCGCCAACCTCAAATCGAACGCGCGCGCCTGTTCCGGGTCCAGTTCGGCACGCATTGCGAGAATGTGATTAAGCGTTTCAAGCTGCAGCCCTCCCATGGCGGCATGAAACTCCTGAGCCGCCGTCGAGACATCTGCAGATAGCTCATGATCTCTGAGGAGAGCCGTTCCGATGCGTTGCCGTGCCGCCTCCATATCGGCTTCATAGTCGGCGCGCACAGTGGCAAATTCGGATTCCAGCTGCGCTATCGCGTCTTCCTGTTCATCAGACAGACGAAGCTCATCATGGACAATCGAGTGGAGGTTGGTGGAAGAAGCATGCTCGCCCTCGAACACGAATATTCCGAGCCACACACCCAAAAACCCGCCGAGCACGCCGAGCACCGACGCGAAAATTCCGGGTCGAAGCATCAATGCGTCTCCTTCTCGGACGCCACAAGGCTCAACATCGCATACACGGATCCGACATCAAAAACCGCCAGGTCATCCTGCTCTGTCGACTGCGCCATCGCAGCTCCGGAAAGCCCGCCGATTACGAGTGACAGCGCCGCTGGTGCCGCGCGAAATGACAGAGCGGGCAAGAATGGTCGCAAGGCTTCGCGACAGCGATCCGGCCAGCTCTGCTGGCGTTCGATCTTTGCCCACACGGCATCCCGAAAATCCCGCGTGTCCTTCAGCGGACGCGACTTCAATACTGATGCAATCAGTGCATCCAGCTCTTTATCTTCCATCATATTTCTCCTTCACCCCCTTACGATGTGTGCAGGTGCCGAATTTTCCACCCGTTCTCCGTATGCACCAAAATCGCCGTACCGTGCGCGTCTCGCTCGCGCGCTTCGCCCCGCACTTCATACTCCATGCGAATGTCAAATGTTGCGAACGCAAGCCCTTGATCCACCTCGACGGTATAGTTGGACCAGTCATAGACGTGGAACGTCACATGCTCGGCTGCGAACTCGGGGGCAAGGTGATGGTCTCGATAATTCGCCCACCCGATATCCTTTCCCGATCCCTCGAATATCGTGAAATCATCGCCGTCCTGAAGCACGAAGGTCTCGGCGACGGATACGTTTTCCTCAGCTAATCCACCCGAATAACCCTCGAGCACGTCAGTAATCGAGGCTTCTTCGTTCGAAAAAGCCGGGCCTGTCAGAATCAAGCTCGTCGTAATTGCGAGACCGGCTGCAAAAGTGGGTTTCATCGATCAGTTTCCTTTACGCGGGTGTTTTGTAGGGATTGAAGAAGCCTGTCGCCCATTTTTCGAATGCCCGATCGGGACGGCTTCTCCAACATTTCGTAGGTCAGACAGGATGCTCCGATCATCAGAACGAGCAGGAGCAGAAACAATCCGGAGCTCATCGATTCGTCGATCACTCCGGCAACGTCCTGAAGGAAGTTGAAGGCGACCATGAAGAAGGGAACATGGATCATGTAGATCGCGTAGGAGACATCACCCAGGTAGACAAACAGGCCATTGTGCTCCCGCTTCGCGGAATGGCGATCGGTCTCAGCGAGCAAAAAGATAAGCGGTGCCCCCATAAGAGCGAGCAAGCGATCGTCGACCGCAAGGTGAGCAAACAGCAAGTAGGCCGCCAAAGTCGCGCCAAACGCGATCTGGGCAGCTCGCCTTGGCAGGCAATAGACTTGCCCCAATCGATACAGTGCTACGCCGATCAGGAATTCCGGGATAATGCGAAGCACACCAAAACGCTCGGTGGCCATCGGCAGGGTTTCCCCGAACAAGCGCGCATGGACGAGGTCCAGCGCGAAGAAAAGCGCCGTAGCGATAGCGAGCAATGCCAAAGGGCGATGCCTCAATGCAATCGCCGCCATCATGTACGCGGGAAAGGCGAGATAGGCGAACCATTCCGCGCTGATTGACCAGGAGGGCCCATTCCATCCGAAATTCGGCGCGAACCCCCATGCATGAATCATCAGGAGATGCGCAGGCAGATCCTGGAGCGGAAAACGATCGGGCTCGAACGGCACGCCCAGTTGCACAGCGCCAAAGCCGATCACGCCGAGGAGCGCGATGGTCGCTATGTGCAGTGGATAGATTCGGGCGAAGCGCGCGATGATGAACCGCCCGAATTGAAAACGCCCTTGCTCGCGCGCCGCAATGTAGACATGCGTGAGCACGAAGCCGGAAAGAATGAAAAACAGATCGACACCGAACCGTCCCATGGCGAGAAGCAGGGAGGCCGCATCAAAATCGACACTCCACGGCTCCCGCCAGTGGTAAAACACCACCCACAACGCCGCGAAGAACCGCAGGCGAGTCAAGCTGGGCAGGTTTTGAGGGTAGGCCTTCACTGCTTAGCCCCCGAACAAATGGCGCATCCCGCCATGGGCGAGGGAGCCGCCTAGAAACCCGTTCAGGGCGATGAGGGCAGCGGCACCAAACAGGCTGACATTGAGCGTTGTCGCGGATAGTGCGCCCGGGTTTCGGCGTCGCCACTCCTCGGCTGCAACCACCAGCCACAAGCCGAACGTCAAACCCGTACCTAGCCAGCGGTGAGTGAGCATGACCCCGGCCTCGGCGCTCGCCATCGGCCCGGCATGAGCCCAACCAAAGAATCCGGCCGCCACGCCGCCGAGAGCTCCGGTCCAGACCAGGAAACGCACGATATCCGCGTAGGCATCCTTGCCCCGGATAAGGTTCAATACCTGCGCCAGCGCCGCCGCGAGGATCAGCGCAATCGGAAAGTGAACCGCCACGGCATGAAAGACGCCAAGCGCCGCCAAGGCGCGTTCGAAAGCGTTCCTCGGGCCATGATCGCCCCAATGCGCATGGCCGCCGGACGCCCCCTCCGGGCCCGCGTGATGATCATCACCACCTCCGCACGGATCAACTGCACCGCCCTGGTGAGCGTGATCGTGAGCGGGAGATGTTTCGTCGGCCTGCGATGTCGGGCGCTCGCCCTCAACCGTCTGGTGGTGGTCGTGCCCCCCAGCGTCCGCACTGCTAGAAGGCAATGCGGAATCGTCATGATCATGCGGTAGCGCGCCAGGCTCATCATGATGGTCGCGCGCGGTACTCGTGGCCGTCGGCGATTCGGTGGATTGCGCTTCGGTTTCAGGCTCGTGTTCTTGAGGTGGGTGAGCCAGCCCCTCGGCACTGCCCAGGCCCATAATGACCAATACGGTCAATAACATAAAAGCGTTTCGAACTAGCACGCGACGAACTCCCGGCAAGATTTATGTGGAGGTTTTACGCGTCAAACCGCCGCACCCCTCAGAATAATGTATGGATTGGCCCGCGAAGGCCCAAGGTTCCGCTCACCGATGTCGCACAACGCTGG
Source organism: Maricaulis virginensis (assembly GCF_027922185.1). Classification (NCBI taxonomy): domain Bacteria; kingdom Pseudomonadati; phylum Pseudomonadota; class Alphaproteobacteria; order Maricaulales; family Maricaulaceae; genus Maricaulis; species Maricaulis virginensis. The sequence continues at coordinate 7,211 of NZ_BSFE01000011.1, forward strand.
CGGTTCGTAGTCGGCTCCACAAGCCCGCTGAAGACACCGGTAATCTGCTGGCAATAACCCGGCAGGCGGCCGGCACAATCTCGAGAAGTCGGCTTTCGTTCGCTTGCTGCCCGTCCAGTCGATGTTCACCCTTGGCAGGTCCGCATCACTGCTCGCGCAATGCGCCCCGATGCGCGCAAACAAATTCACCGCGTGTTGATAGGTGAGATCTGCAAGCTCACTGCGCCGAGCCTCCTCCGGGATATCGAATCGATCAACATGAACGATCGGCCCCTCATCGACGCGGGTCGTCATCTCATGCGCGGTGACGCCATAGGTTCTCTCTCCATTCCAAAGAGCAAAACTCTCCGGGTGAGAGCCGGGATATCCGGGAGGGCCCGGGTGGATGTTGTAGGGGGTTTTCGCCAGCTTCCCGAGCAACCAACCGGGGACAATCAAGTCCGTCAGGAAGGCAAGAATTCTGACCGCCCCGTTCCGCCGAAGAACAGCCGCTTCCAATTGCTCCAGCGACTCGCAGAAAGTGACGATAATCTCTGGGTTTTGTCGTTTGAGGAAGAGATGAAAATGCGGCCGCTCGCGCTCGCCGGTGAGCACGACCAGGTATCGCCTGCCTTCCGGATTCATGTCCGAGTTGCCCTTCCTGCCATGAAGGGCAAGAACCGTGGCACTTGGGCCGAATAATCGTCGAACCGCGGCCCAAACATCTCGCGTGCCTCGCGCTCCTCAACCAGTGCGAGGCGGACGTACATCACAATCAGGATCGGATACATGACCAGAGTCAGCAAGGTTGGCCACTGGAAGAGGAACCCTGTCAGTATCAGGATGAAGCCGACGTATTGCGGATGACGAATTCTGGCATAAGGTCCGCTTACGGCGAGCTGACCGGATGATTGAGCCGCGTACAGGACACGCCAAGAGGCCGCCACCAGCCAGAACCCGCCACCGATCAAGAGTGCGCTGAGAATATGGAAGGGGCCGAAGTGTGGATTTCCCTGCCAGCCAAACAGCATCTCGAGCAGATGCCCCGAGTCGTGGCTGAACCAATCAATGTCCGGATAGCGGGTCTGCAGCCAGCCGGAAAGAAGGTAAAGTGTCAGCGGAAATCCGTACATCTCCGTGAACAGGGCAACCAGGAACGCACTGAACGCACCGAATGACCGCCAGTCTCTCCAGGAACGCGGGCGCGAGAAACTCGCGGCAAACAAGATGAACACGACCGAGTTCAATACGACCAGCGTCCAAAGACCATAATCGGCAGGCTGCATGACTGGGCTCCGCTCTTCAGTGTCGATGCTGGCCGTGCATGAGTCCGTGCCCGAACACACAAGCGAGGAGCAATCCGATCACGAACCAGTCCCCCGTGAGGTGGGCGCGATGCTCCAGCAAGAGCAAACCGCCCGCGATCACAGCGAACAAGCCGAAAACAGTCCAAAACAAGCGGTGAGATGCATCAGGGGGTCGAACGGTCATTCAGCAACCTCGAGACTCGATGGATTTGCCTTGATTACGCTCGGTGGCGTTCCATCCCTCACAGCCCCGTCGACCAAGTCCGGCTTTGCTCGCTGAACCGTCGCGAGGGATGGCGCAGGTTCGCGCGTAAGCAGATTGCAGGAGAGACGAATGGACCGACGCATATCCTTTCACACCTGGTATGTGGTGTTCGCTATTTTCACCGTCCTGATGCTCCAGACCTGGATCTCGCAGTCCAGTCATCAGCAGGCCGTCCCCTACAGCGAGTTCATCGCAGCGCTTGAGTCTGGAGAATTATCCGACGTCGAGATCAGCGGACAAACCATCCGGGGCACGCGTGCTGGCTCTTCGGGCGATGCCCCTCAACACATCGTGGCTACAGTTGTCGATCCGGCACTGGCGGAAACGCTTTCACAGTATGATGTCACCTATTCCGCCCGAGCGCAGAACGGTCTCGCCGCCGCCCTGCTCTCCTGGTTTTTGCCTATGATTCTGTTTCTGGCCGTATGGATGTTTTTCATCCGACGCATGGCCAATCAGGGTGGGATTGGCGGAAATGCCCTGTCGATCGGACAGTCCAATGCAAAAGTGTATGTCGAGACTGATACACGGGTTACGTTTGCGGATGTCGCGGGCGTTGAAGAAGCCAAGGCAGAACTAAAGGAAATCGTAGATTTCCTCAAAGACCCCCAAGGCTATGGCCGGCTGGGCGCGCGCATGCCCAAGGGAATCCTGTTGGTCGGTCCACCCGGCACCGGAAAAACCCTGTTCGCCAGGGCGATGGCTGGTGAGGCGGATGTACCGTTCTTCTCGATCAATGGCTCCGAGTTCGTGGAGATGTTCGTCGGGGTCGGGGCAGCTCGCGTGCGCGATCTCTTCGAGAAGGCGCGCGAGAAGGCGCCTGCGATCATTTTTATCGATGAGTTGGATGCGCTTGGTCGAGCGCGTGGTGCGTACCCCGGATTCGGAGGTCACGACGAGAAGGAGCAAACGCTCAATCAATTGTTGTCGGAACTCGATGGTTTCGACCCCAGCCACGGCCTGGTACTGCTGGCCGCGACAAACCGACCCGAAGTCCTCGATCCGGCATTATTGCGGGCCGGTCGATTTGATCGTCAGGTCCTCGTGGACCGCCCCGACAAGACGGGCCGCGTCGCGATCCTTCACGTTCATGCCCGGCGGATCCACGTCGAAGCGGACACCGACCTCGAGGAAATAGCTGCTCTGACTCCAGGTTTTAGTGGGGCTGACCTCGCAAACCTCGTCAACGAGGCGGCGTTGCTCGCCACTCGGCGGAACGCCTCGGCAGTCAGCCTCATCGACTTCGTGGCCGCGATCGAGCGGATCATTGCAGGGCTCGAAAAAAAGAACCGCCTGCTCAACCCCGCTGAGCGCCGTACGGTCGCCTACCACGAATTGGGTCATGCCTTCGTCGCGATGGCTCTGGAAAACGCCGATCCCGTACAGAAGGTCTCTATCATCCCTCGAGGCATAGGAGCGCTCGGCTATACGATCCAAAGGCCCATAGAAGACCGTTTTTTGATGTCCCGCGCAGAACTTGAAACCAAAATGGCCGTTCTCCTCGGCGGTCGGGCAGCTGAACAGCTTGTTTTCGACGAAGTATCGACAGGAGCCGCTGACGATCTGCAGAAGGCAACCCAGATCGCGCGCGGCATGGCTACTCGTTATGGCATGATAGCCGATCTGGGCCAGGTGGCGCTGGAATCCGACGATCAGCTCTTCCTGGGGCCACGTGCGGAATCTGCCTCGCACATGTACAGCGAGGCGACCGCCGAAAAGATCGACAATGCCGTGGCAACACAGATCGACAGGGCCTTTCAACAGGCCACGCAAATCCTCACTTCTCACCGAAAAACGCTGGATGAGGTCGCCGACATCCTGCTTGAGAAGGAAACCTTGTCCGGCACTGAACTGGTCAGGGCAGCTGGAGCGCACAAATGGACATGACTCTTCGATTCCTCGGAGCCGCCGGAACTGTCACAGGCTCCAAATTTCTGCTGAACACCGGGCCAAGTTCCTGGTTGGTCGATTGCGGATTGTTCCAGGGCCTGAAAGCCATGAGAGAAAAGAACTGGTCCGGATTGGAATTCGACGTGGCCGATCTCACGGGCGTGTTGCTTACCCATGCTCATATCGATCACTCCGGTTATATTCCCGTACTCGCCAAGAGTGGTTATCGAGGGCCGGTCTACGCCACCGACGCGACCGTCGACTTGTGTAAAATCCTGCTCCCCGACAGCGGCTATCTACAAGAAAAAGACGCCGATTTCGCAAACCGCCACGGTTTTTCGCGGCACAGCCCCGCCGAACCCCTATACACGCGAAAGGATGCGGTAGACGCGCTCAAGCTCTTCCGGAGTATCTCCTTCGCCAAACAAACAACCCTTGAAACCGGGCTCACAGCCCGCTTCCTGCCGGCCGGCCACATTCTCGGCGCATCAATCATCGAGCTCGGCTTGCCGAACAAGCAGCGCATCGTCTTCTCAGGCGATCTCGGTCGGCTTCAAAGTGACACGATGCTATCGCCGACCTTGATCGATCATGCTGACTACCTGATAATCGAATCCACCTACGGTGACCGCAAACATCAGCACGTCGACATCGAAGTCGAGCTGGCCGCGGTCATCTGCGAAACCGCGGCGCGTGGCGGAACCATCATCGTGCCCGCATTTGCAGTCGGTCGCACGCAATCACTGTTACATCATATTGAAAAGTTGAAACGCCGCGGCGCCATTCCGGATCTGCCCATATTCCTGGACAGCCCGATGGCGATCAATGCCAGTGAACTCTTCTGCAAACATCTCGACGCGCACCGTTTGAGTGACAGAGAATGCCGGGACGCATGCGGGATTGCTACCTATGTGAGAACAACCGAGGATTCAAAGGCCCTCACAACAAACCGCGTGCCGAAAATCATCATCTCGGCGAGCGGCATGGCAACCGGAGGACGGGTCGTTCACCACATCAAGAACTTTGCGTCCGACCCTCGCAACGCAATCTTGTTCACTGGCTTTCAGGCAGCTGGCACGCGCGGCCGATCAATCGTGGACGGTGCAATTAGCGTCAAGATTCACGGACAGAATGTCCCTATCCGCGCCAGCGTTCACAACATCGACGCCCTTTCTGCTCACGCGGATGCGGACGAGATACTTGCCTGGCTTCGCAACTTTCGCGCGCCGCCACGAAGAACCTTCATCGTCCATGGTGAGCCGAATGCGAGCGCTGCCTTGCAGGCTCGCCTCTCGACCGAATTGGGCTGGAATTGCGTCATTCCCAGCCTAGGAGAGGAAGTGAGCCTAACGTGACGCAGCGGCCCAACACGTCGACCCCAGACAGTTCATCATTCCCGAGCCAGAGCACGCTTCGAGCGCGGCGACTGGGGATCGATACTCTCGATCATGCAATCATCTACATGCGGTCAGATTGCCATATCTGCCGAGCCGAAGGCTTCACAAGCCATGCCCGGATCAAAGTGACCGCGCCCGGAAACAAGGTCCTTATCGCCACGCTTAATCTGGTCACATCGGACCTGCTGGCGCCCGGCGATATCGGATTGTCCGAAACAGCTTGGTTAAAACTGGGCCTCCAGGACGGCGCACAGGTAGAGCTCGCCCACCCGGCGCCTCTGAATTCACTCAGCGCCGTCAGGTCGAAAATATACGGAAAAGTCCTCGACCAGAAGGCCCTGGACTCGATCATCAGCGACGTCTCGCTTGGCAAATTCTCCGACATCCATCTATCTGCCTTCCTGACCGCATCAGCGGCTCACAGTCAGGACGCGAGCGAAGTCCTCGCGCTCACACGGGCCATGGTGAAAATCGGTAAAAGCCTCGACTGGAGCCGCACGCCGATTATCGACAAGCACTGCGTGGGTGGCCTGCCCGGAAACCGGACCACGCCAATTGTTGTGGCGATCTGCGTTGCAGCCGGCCTTACCATGCCCAAAACATCTTCCCGGGCAATCACCTCGCCGGCCGGCACGGCAGACACCATGGAAACACTCGCGCCGGTTGAACTGAGCCTCGCCGCGATGCGGCGCGTCGTAGAGAGCGTGGGGGGGTGCATCGTCTGGGGCGGCGCTGTCGCACTGAGCCCTGTGGATGATGTTTTAATCCGTATCGAACGCGCGCTCGACATCGACAGCGATGGGCAACTCGTCGCCTCCGTTCTCTCCAAGAAAGTAGCAGCTGGTTCGTCGCACCTCGTTATCGATATGCCAGTTGGCACAACAGCGAAAGTGCGGTCGAAGGTTGCTGCAGACCGGCTCGGGAGTCTCTTCAAACAGGTCAGCAACGAGCTGGGTCTAAACCTCCGGGTCATACAAACCGACGGGTCACAGCCGGTGGGACGCGGAATCGGTCCCGCCCTCGAGGCTCGTGATGTGCTTGCCGTTCTGACGGGCTCATCCGACAGGGCGTCAGATCTCGAGACCCGAGCGATCCGCCTCGCAGGCGAACTGCTCGAATTGGGCAACGCCGCACGGGCCGGAGAGGGAGTCGGAATGGCCGCCGACATCATAGCCTCCGGCCTGGCCTGGCGCGCATTTCAGTCAATCTGCGACGCCCAGGGCGGTATGCGCGTGCCGCCGATAGCCGCACATCAACATCCGGTGGAGACCCATCGCTCGGGCAGGGTCGCGAGCATTGATAACAGGCGACTGGCGAAGGCTGCCAAGCTGGCAGGAGCGCCGGCATCCAAAGCCGCCGGAATCGATCTGCATGTTTCACTGGGCAGCGTTGTCGAAGCCAACGCCCCCTTGTTCACCGTCCACGCCCAGACTCATGGCGAATTGTCCTATGCCCTTGAGTACATACAGAACGAGGCGGCAATCATATCCGTGGAGGAAGCACCATGAAACCGCTCCTGTTCGCCCTCGAAGGCAGCGCCCCGATGACGCGACGTCTTGCCGAGAGCATGCAAGCCGAGTGCGGGGCGCTTTTCTCGAAATCCTTTCCGGATGGCGAGACCTATCTCCGGTTTGACACTCCCGTCGCTGGTCGGATTGTTCTCCTCGTATGCAGCCTCGATCGACCGGACCAGAAGTTCCTTCGGCTGGTCTTTGCTGCCGCAACGGCAAAGGAGCTTGGAGCGAAGCGCGTCATTCTCGTTGCGCCTTACCTGGCTTACATGCGTCAGGACAACCGCTTCCAGCCGGGGGAAGCGGTATCATCCATTTATTTTTCCCAATGTCTCGGCCGATGGTTTGACGGGCTTGTAACGGTCGACCCTCACCTGCATCGCTACCATGACCTGAGTGAAGTCTACGATATTCCAAATCGTGTTCTGCATGCAGCAGACACGATAGCTGCCTGGATAGCCGACCACGTTCCCGGCGGATTGATCATCGGTCCGGACAGCGAAAGCGAACAATGGGTGAAAGCTGTAGCCCAATCGGCCGGAGTGCCGTTCACGGTCTTGAAAAAAGTACGGCATGGCGACAGGGACGTAGACGTGTCTGCACCTGAGGTCGAAGCGTGGCAAGATCGGGTGCCGATTTTGGTCGATGACATAATATCCACAGCTCGCACGATGATCGAAACAGTTGGTCACCTAAAAAAAGCAGGGTTGCCGTCCCCGATCTGCATCGGCGTTCACGCCATTTTCGCAGATGACGCGTTCATCGCGCTTCACGAAGCCGGTGCCCGACACATCATCACGTGCGATACAATTCGCCACCCGACGAATGAAATAGTCGTGGCCCCGCTGATTGCAGCCGGATGCGATGATTTGATTGCGGAATTGTCCCGGTGCCCGGACGAGCGTGCCTGATGCGCATCTTGTCAATCAATTGCGGATCATCAAGCGTTCGGATTGCCGTGCATGATGCCGAACGTGGCTCACTCTCCGAACACGCCAAGGTGAGTTGCAGCAATGTCGGCAAGCCAGCCGGGCGCGTGCGACTTCGTGTCTCCCCCTCGAACCAGGCGGAGAACTGGACCTACAAACTCGAAACGCACTCGCAGGCTGTACACCACCTGCTATATCTTCTGGACCGTGAGCATTGCCTTGAGGGCGTGCAGGCAGTTGGCCACAGATTCGTCCATGATGGCGGATTGTTCGACGGCCCCGTACATATCGGTCCGGAACAGCGTTCGAAACTCGAGGGCGTTGCCAACCTGGCTCCCCTACATATGCCGGCGAGCCTCGTCGCTCTTGAGGCGGCAAATATTCGCCTGCGCCAAATTCCCCATTACGCGGTCTTCGATACTCATTTCCACAAAGGCATGCCACGCGTCGCGCAGAATACCGGTCTGCCAGCCGCATTCCTCTCGCCGCAAGTGAGGCGCTTCGGATTTCACGGATTATCTTGCGAATATTCCGTGCATTGGCTGCGCTCCAATTTCGCCGATCGATTCCCTTCGCGCCTGATTGTCATCCATCTCGGCTCCGGTGCTTCGGCAACGGCAGTTCTGGATGGTGACAGCGTGGAGACCACGATGGGATTCACTCCGATATCGGGCATTCCGATGGCGACCAGGTCCGGCGATATCGACTTTGGCGCCGCGCTTCATCTGGCAGATCAGGCCGGCATGACCGTCGCTGAACTCCAATCCATGCTGAGCGAACGGTCCGGGCTTTGCGGGCTATCTGGCTCGTCGGGTGATATGGCTGATTTGCTCGTGCAGGCGCCCGATGATCCTGTTGCACAGTCAGCGATAGAATATTTTTGCTATCGCGCCGCGCTGAAGATTGCGGGGTTGACCGCATCGATGCGGGGCCTCGACGCGATCGTTTTCACCGGCGGAATCGGCGAAGGCAGCGCGACAATAAGACAAAGTATTTGCCGACAGCTCGATCACCTGGGTGTCGAGCTGTCCGATACAGCTCACGAGCCTCTGATATCGTCGACAAATTCACGGATCGGTGTCTATGTCGTGCGCTGCGACGAAAACAGCATCATTGCTCGCCACGTAATGAAATCGCAGGCTGAATTTGCGAATCCCGCTTAAATTCTGGGTCACATACCGTTCCAGGCCCGTACAGCTGTATCACCGGTACATATAATCGCGCGTCAGTGGAATAGCGTCCTGCCTGTGGCCGACCAGGATTTGGTAGACGTTGTGAAACCCATGCCGAAAGGATGCCTCACTACTGGCGAGATAGAAGTCCCACATCCGCACGAAGCGATCATCATACAGTGACCGTGCCTCGTCCGCCCTGCTCAAGAACCTTTCGCGCCACGCCTTCAGCGTTTCTGCATAATGCAGACGCAGCACTTCGATATCCAGCAAGACCAGGCCAGACTTTTCAATTGCAGGCAGGATCTCCGATAGAGCAGGAATGTACCCGCCTGGGAAAATGTGCCGGGCGATCCAGGGGTTTGTCGCCCCGGGACCAGGCCTTCGGCCAATAGTGTGTACGAGCGCCGAGCCGGTTTCTGCGAGGTGGCCCGCTATCCAATCAAAATACTCTTGATAATGCGGTACGCCGACGTGTTCGAACATGCCAACAGAGACTATCTTGTCGAAAGTCCCGTCCAGGTTACGGTAATCCTCCAACCTGAATGTCACGCGCTTGTCGAGGCCCGCCGCCCTTGCTCGCTCCTGAGCGAGGCCAAACTGTTCGCGGGAAAGAGTCACTCCGAGAACGTCGATGTCTGCCGTTTTGGCCAGATGCAGAGCAAGCCCTCCCCAACCACATCCCAAGTCCAACACCTTCTCCCCTGATTTGAGACAAAGCTTCCTGGCGATGTGGTCTTTTTTCAGCCGCTGAGCATCCTCCAGCGACGTGTCCGCATCCGGGAAGTATGCGCAGGAATATTGCATGTCCTCGTCCAGAAACAGCCGGTACAGGTCGTTTCCGATGTCATAATGATGCGCAACATTGCGGGCTGCCCTCTCTTGTAGATTGAACTGAGCGACAGTTCTGGAGAGCTTTCGAAGGACAGACCATGGTGACCCTCCCTCACCGGTCGCGTCGAGGACATTCGTCCAGAGAAGATCCAGCAGGTCATAGAGATCGCCCGTCTCCTGCACCAATCCCTCGTCGACATACGCCTCACCGAACTGCAGGTCGGGATCGAACAGGATACGGCGGAGCCAGCCGCTCGTTTTCAGGGATACGCGAAGGGCATTATCGCGATCCGGTCCCAAGAAAACGTTTTCACCGCCCGGAAGAACGATTTCGAGTCCGCCTTCACGAATAGTGTCCCGGAGTCTGCTCTCGATAACTCTTTTCCAGAAGCCCATGACGTGCTCTCCACTGATTCCGCGGGGCGCCGTCCAGCGTCTGGCGCGATGCGACTGACGACGCCCGAGGCATTGCTCCCCTGCCAGGATCGTCAACTTCCAGCCGACGAACAGAGTCCGTCAGTCAAGCGATCGAACTGGACAGATTGTGAAATTCCTCGACCGGTGAGACCGCAAGTATTCCCCCATCCTCTGCAGCTGGGCCCAGCACCTCGCGGATAGCCGACACGACTTCGGCCACTCGGTCTTCGGAGAGAAAGAGCTGGAGCCGGGCATGGGTCGTCATGAGGTCGCGCTGATAGAAATTCTTGTACGCACCGTATCCCTTGGTGTGGGTGACGCTGACCCCCGGGACATTCAGTCGGCGGAGGCGTTCTTCTACCGGCTCAACCATTTCGGGGCTGATAATGGCGGTCAGGTTTTTCATGGCCATCGCTGTTCTCCTGCTTGCCCCTCCCCGATGATTACGCCTCAAGGACCTCTACCCCTCGAAGCTCGCCCAGAATCCGGCGTCCGGCGCTTTTTCGCCCCCCAGAACAGCCATCTCCGACGATGTCAGAATCGTGTCTGGCCGCTTGCCCGAGGCCCGGCAGGCCTGCTCGACAATGTGGGCCCAACTCTGCTTGTTCGCATACAACATGCCTCGCACATCGAGCGTTCCACCCCTGTTCCTGAAGCCAAGATAAATTGTCTGTTGTGGACCGGTGTCCAAGGGCCGAAGACAACCGGCTATCGGCTCAGCCCGGCCGTGCGTTACAAAAACCCGAGCCCTCGCGTTGGAAGGGAAAAGGTCTTCAACCAGCTGGCGCTGAGCCAAATGCCGGGCCTCCAGACCATCTCTTGGCGCTCTGAAACGACCCGGCTCTGCCATATAGATCAGGCTGTTCGAGAGGCCCGACTCCTCGAGACGCGCTGACGCCAGGCAGGCCTGTTCAAGCTGGTAGCCGCCAATCGCCGTAAGTACCAGAGCCTCATCGCCATTGCCACGCAACCTGACCGCTCCGTCCTCGGCCAGGCGCCGAGCATCTCGCGGCGTGAAAAATGACCTCATATTTCGTTTCGGGCAAATGATGTTCCAGATCTCACCCCGGCTTTTGTAAGCCTGCTCGATTACGCCCGCTGCACTGTTTGCGTCAGCTGGAAAGACGACCCTGCACATGTCGGACATCTCCCCGAGCAGTGCTTCGCACAATGTCGGATCCTGATGCGAAAGTTCGTTTTTCCCATTCTCCCACACATGAGAGGTGGAAATGATAGGTAGACTTGTCCAATGCAAAGGCTTGCCGGACTCCTTCAGGTGGCGCGAAAAGATCAAATCCTGCCGGATTGCGCCAAGCATTTTCACGGCGAACGCTTCGTAGGAAACGACCAAGGCCAATCCGGCCTTGTTTGCGAGCGCCGCACAAACGACGGCCTCCTCGTTAAGCGCCGTGATCACCCGGCCATCAACCGCTTCAGCGATACCTTCCTCGGGAGAACACACTCGATGCTTTAGCAGATCGAGCGTCTCATTCATTCGGTTCGAGCGCATTTCGTCGGGGTTTCCGACCCGAATTCGCACGTCTTCATTCTGCCTGAACAGCGCAGCAACATAACGGTCGATGGCGGCCATCGGGGACCCGGCCTCCTCCTCGGCCAACCACTCCGGCTCAGGGTGCGCCAGGTCGCAAGGGTCGCGGGCAATCATGGGGTGATCACGCTCCTTGGGCCGGATGGTCGCAGCGTGGTTGTTCATGGTCATCACGCTGCGCCGCAGAAGATCGGCAGGGACAAATAACTTCTCTGCACCGGACTGAAAGAGTGCGCGCATGGACTCATCCTCGGCAGGGCTGCCCTCGAGCGGCAGATTGTGTGCCCGATTGGTGCCGGCCCCTGGAAATCCAAAGCCCTTGACCGTTTCGGCGATTCCGTAGTGCAGCCTCACCGGGTATTGCATCTCTCCGCGCTGAATCGCGGCAGAACAGGCCTTAAGTCTGGCCTCGATCTGCAAGATGCCCCATGCAATGGAAGCGGGATCCGTGCCATCCAGGTCAATCGGATCAAAACCGTTCAGCGCGAGATGTCTGCGAAACCAGTCTACACCGCCGTCCTGCGCCATACTTGAACGCTGGTCGATCCGGCGACCATTGGCGATCATAATCGGCGACACGAGGCCGGTATCCTCCGCGCGCCACCACCGAGGCGCCCAATCCGAACCTCTCTGCTCTTCGAAGGCCCCGTCGCTCAGGAAGGCGACCAGCTTCTCCTCGGGAAGCGGCATATGGGGATACATCAACTCTGCGAAACCCAGATAGCCGCCCTCGATCATTCCGCCCGCGGTGGTGGCATTCACATGGCTGCCTAATGGGGAGACAGGGCGCCCTTCGGCATCGATCTGGCATGAATAAAAATCCGACACAAAGCGCGAGAGCCTGTCCCGATCCCAGCCGTAGCGCTCTGCCTGACGCTCCGAGAGGTTCTCAACGATCAGGTTCAGCGCATCTATAGCGGCCACACAATGCCCCTGCCCCATCAGCCAGGAGCGAGTCTCTCCTGACAAGGCATTCGCGAGCAGATATCCCGTATACGCTGGCACCATGTTCAACGCGCCGCCTGTGTGGCCTTCGGGGTTGTCCTTGAAGTCGGATGGCTGCAAAGGCTGCCCGTCCGGCCGCACGGACTTCGCATACGTCATGTGAACGACAAGCCACATTCCGGCACTCGCAACCCGGTCTGCTGCGATGAACAGATCGAGTACAGCAGAGCGATCCGGCAGCTGACCGAGCGATACCAACTCGTTGGCTAGTTCGTACACGCGGCACTGAGTCAATGGGTCATGCGAGATGACTCCATATCCTTCAGCCCACTCCGCAAATCGCTTGTCATGCGCTCGGTATTCGCCGGCCTTCGCTCGAACGAGACTTTGCTCATGGCCCAACAATTCTGTGCTCATCGTCTGCACGTCCTTTTTGCCGACTCACGCGTGCAAGTCGGAATTGCTGAAAATTTCGCCATCAAACTTCAACGTCCGGGACGGGTCGCGCGGATATTGATGCTGATCGACAAGCGGGCACGGGATTTCGGAAAGAATCAGCCTGATTGCCTCAAGTCTGGCAAAGCGCTTGTCATCGGCGTTGATGACAAGCCAGGGCGAGGCAATACTCGATGTGCGTTCGAGCATATCGTTTCGCGCCTCCGTATAGTCCTGCCATTTTTCCAATGCGACCGCGTCAATCGGACTCGATTTCCAGGCTTTCAAGGGATCGGATTCACGGCGAGCAAGCCGCTTGGCCTGCTCTTCCCGGGAGATATCGAGATAGATCTTGAGGATCGCGAATCCCGCATCAATCAGCAGATTCTCGAAGGTCATCACATCTCGAAAGAAGCTTTCCACGTCTTCGGCCGACGCGAATCCCATGACGCGCTCCACACCCGCCCGAGTGTACCAGGAGCGGTTGAAGAGAACGATCTGGCCGTCTTGCGGCAAGTGCGCGACATAGCGCTGGAAATACCAGCTCGCTTGGTCAGCATCGCCCGGCTTTCCCAGCGCGACGACCCGGAGATCGCGCGGGCTGAGATGCTCGCTTACACGCTTGATCGTACCATCCTTCCCCGAGGCATCCCGGCCTTCGAATAGCACAAGCACTTTGTGCCCGTGAGCGATTACGTGGCGCTGGACCTTCACGAGCTCGATCTGAAGGTCATTCAGTGCCTTGCGATACGCCTTGCGCGCGAGCGTAGCCTCCACGGGTTAATCTCCGATCCGAATCCGAGCGTCCGAGAGAAAGCGGTACGGCGGTATCTCCAGGTTCTTGGGCGCCGGTCCTCGCCGAACACGTCCGGAAACGTCGTATACCGAGCCATGGCACGGACAATACCATCCGCCGAACCGCCCTCTGTTGTCATTGCTGGATTGCCCGAGGGGTACGCATCCCAGATGCGTACACACGCCGATAACCACCAGCCATTCCGGATCAAGCACGCGATCCGCGTCGATTTGCGGGTCAATCAGATCCGGATTGTCGTCGTCGGCCCGTGCGAGCTCCAGCGATTCGGACGTTCGCCTCTCGATAAAAACGGGCCGCTCTCGCCACGCAACAGTCAGCCTCTGGCCGGGTTCAAGCGCTGACACGTCAACTTCAGTCGTGCCCGCCGCAAGCGTGTCCGCCGCAGGATTGAAACTGTCGATAAACGGCCAGGCAACCGCGCCCAGACCTATGACCCCCGCTCCGGAAGCAGCGACATAAATGAAATCACGACGAGATACCTTCTCTGACATCGCTGCCTCCAGGCCGGGGTTCACGCGAAAAGCTCCCAATGATCGGGCTCGCGCCACAAAGGCTGTCAGCCCTTCGGTTGCCCGGCAACCACGTTAATCGCCTCCATCGGGCTCCGGGACCGCCAACAGGGTCCGGAGGTATGCCAGGGTATCCGCCATATCCTGTGCCTCCAGGTCAGGATTCCCTCCGAGCGCTGGCATCGCCATGATTGATCCCTCGCCTTGGAACCCGTTGACCATGTGGTCAAGCAACAGGGAGTCAGATTGCATCAAACGCCCCTGGGGCCCGCCGAGCACCGGCATGCCCTCGAAGGCGCCCTGACCGCTATCGCCGTGGCAGGCGATGCAGGTTTGCTCGTAGATCGACCGACCATTGTCCAGGTTGGCCGATGTCAAATCGAAACGTGGCCGCTCCTCGACTTCGGGCCTGGGCGATGACTCGCCACGACTGGCGGAGCTCGACATCAGGAAAGCTCGAATATCCTCCGCGACATCTCCAGGGATATTGGCCCGGACACGCATGTGCGTGACCGATACATCCCAGAGTTCCGGGGTGAGTTCACCCGGCGAACGGATATTGTGGCACCGGCCACAATTGTCGGCCCACGCTTGCGCGCCGCGACCAACCTGATCAGCGGAAAAGTCGTAACGACCATCCGCTTGAGGCGGCGGCGCTTGCGCCGTGTCCTCCTGAGCGACGACAGCAGCGGTCACTAAGACCGCTGCGACGCCGAGCAAAAATCCCGCTCGTACCATTTAAAAATCCCTCCTTGATTAGAAGCCATACGAGAATTGAAGCAGTACGCGTGTCTCCTCCTGTACGTCGTCATCGTGTCTGGCAGTGAATTCGCGCTGTTGGAGAACGCCGCGCGTGACGATGGATGGCGCCAGCCAGAAATTCACTCCAACGTCCCAGCGTTGTTCCGCAGCTTCTTCGGCCAGTCCGTCCAGACCGCTAACTTCATACTCGCCGTAGCGCATGGTCGGTTCGACGCGTCCCAGCCAGGGGCGTTCGGCGGTACCGGACAGCCGGTAGGCCGCCTGGACATACCAAGCTGTGCTCTCAAGCTTCGGCAACGCCACGATACCTGCCGCGCCTTGGTATCCGGAATTGATGGGATCCCGAGTCGAATTCAGATATTCAGCCCGAACATCCCACGGCCCGCCGGTATAGGCGGCGTCAATTCCCCACAAAAAAACGTCCGCATCAGACAGTTCGGGGCCGTGTGCATCGTCACCTGTCTCGCTGCCCGACCCGACCAAAGGCCGGGCTTCGGCATGCCCCCCGGCGTCCACTTCGGCAGGCGCACCCGATACCGAAGCCCTCAGGAAAGATGCTCCGATTTCGAGATCGGGGACCGGCAGAAAACCAAAGCGGCCGGAAAGCGCCTTGTCGCTATTGTCATCGCCGTTGAATGCCTCCAGCGCGAGCCCGCCTTCATGGCTGACCGCGGCCCGTTGCCGAGTGCGATTGCATAGGTGAGCAGACCAGGTTCAAGATTGAATCCGCCACGCACCATGACACCCATGTCGGATCCCGGCTGTACGCCGTCATGCCCAAAACCGGCTGGCGCATCCGCCATTCGATTGATCCATGACGGGTGAAGTCGTTCCTTGAACTGACCGACCGGGCTTAGAAACTGCCCGATGACCACAACCGCGTTCGGGTGGGCAAGGATATTTGCCTGCGCATATTCCAGCGTAACTTCCGTGCCCGCATCTGTATTCTCGATTTCTGCTTCCGCTTCCAGAAGCACCAGGTCCTGATACTGAAAATGGAAGGCCGGGTTGAATCGAACCCGCGTGAACTGCGAAGAGGTATTTCCGACATCGGGGTCCGAAAACACCAACGATGCGTCCGCATAGCCAGCAAGGTGCCAGGAAGTTTGCGCTGAACGATCCACACCGGACAGACCGGGAAGATAGCCTCGGCCACTCGATGTGCGTTCCGCGGCAGACGCGTCCTGCGCCGAGGCCATGCCAACAGCACTGACGAGGAGAAAGCTCGCGACGCCGAGTTTCAACACCCGGCGTACGAATTGATGCTTGGGTGTATGATTGTATGTCATTTGTCCCTCATTCGTCGCCGAAGGGGCCGAAGCCGTTTCCGGCGACCTTTTCTGGTGGCCGTCATTCAGCGTCGAGCTGGTCGAAGAGCGCGCCCATGCGGCGCCGGGCAAGCCCTGGATGCCTTGCGGACCGAGCCTCTTCGCCATTGACCGCGTCGCCGTCGCCCACATTGATCAGGACAACCATTCCGGCTGCATAGTGGGGAGCGCACTTGATGCCGTAGAGGCCTTCCTCGCTGAACGTCACTGTCACGGAATCATTCAATTCACCTCGAAACGGCTCCGCCCCTTCAGGCATCATACTGGCGATGGATTCTGCGTTGTGGCTCGGATTAGTTGGCAGAAAAGTCACCGTGTCGCCGGGCTGGAGCTCGAGCAGAGCGGGCTCGAATACCATGGCACCTTCGGTGCCACGATTGAGCATGTGGACCTCATAGTCCTCGGCCAAAGCTGAAGCGGGCGTCGTCAATCCGATCAGACTTGCCACAGCTGCAGCATAAGCAATTTGTCTCATATCTAACTCCTGTATTAACCACAAACAAATTGCGGCCTATACTGGAATTACGAGCGAAGCCGCCTTACCCCTCAGTCCCGTGGCGCGGCAGGTTGACGCATCGGGCGGACAACTGTGAGGTCATTCCGACCCCGCGAATTCAACCAATTAGTGACTGTGCTGAGCATGATCGTCTGGATCGTCAAAATCGCGGCGACGAAGGAAAACTCTTTCAAGGACAAACACGCCGACCATGATCGCCACGGCAACCATCACGATGATGGGGTCGTGCTGGAGCTTGGTGGCGACCAGCCCCGCTAGGACCGCTAAATCGATGACTAGAGCAGTGAGAACAACCGGCAAGCTGGCCTGAACACCCGTTCGCAGATGTCTCAGCACCCCCCAGTGAACGGCCAGGTCCATCACGAGGTACAACATGGCACCCAACGCGGCGATCCGCGACAGATCGAAGAGGATAGTCATGACCGCCGCCAGGGTAATCGTGTAGACCAGCATGTGGGTTTGAATCCGCCCCGGCATGCCAAAATGCCGATGCGGTATTAGTTGCATGTCAGTCAACATGCCCAGCATGCGGGAGACAGCAAAAACGCTTGCAACCAGACCCGAGGCCGTCGCCAGCATGGCCAGAAGGATCGTGACCAGGCGTCCTGTATCGCCAAAGGTTGGCCGCGCGGCCTCGGCGAGAGCAAAGTCCTTGGCGTCCACGATGGCATCGATCGGCAAACTTGCGCCGACAGCCAAGGCCACGAAGATATAGACGACGACGCAAGCCAAAATCGCGAGAATGATCGCCCGACCGACATTGCGATGCGGGTCCTTGATCTCGCCGCCACTATTGGTGATGGTCGTAAAACCCTTGAAGGCCAGAACACCGAGCGCGAGCGCGGCCAGAAAGCCTAGAACGCTTGGCTCGTACGGGGTTCTGCTCGGCTCGACCGTCAAGCCCTGAGCCGCCCAGAACCCCGCAAAGGCAAGCGCTGCGATTCCGATCACCTTGACCAATGCCAGGAAGACGGAAAAGAAGCTGACGACACGATTGCCGAGCAGGTTGACGGCAAACGCCGCGAGGATCAGTCCGACTCCGAGGGCTGGGATGATTATCGGACTGGCCTGCCAGCCGAATAATTGCGCTGTGTACGTGCCAAACGTGCGGGCGACCAAGCTTTCATTGATCACCATGGAAAAGGCCATCAGCAAGCCGGCGCTCGCCGTAATGGCGGTGCGACCATAGGCTTTTTCCAGGAACATGGCGATACCGCCGGCCGACGGAAAGGCATTGGCCAGTTTCACGTAGGAATAGGCACTGAAGCCTGTCGCGACGGCCGCCGCCACGAATACCCAGACGAAGGCGTTGCCGGCCAGTTCGGCGATCTGACCGGTGAGGGCGAAAATACCCGCCCCGATCATAACGCCCGTGCCCATCGCTATAGCCCCGAACAGGCTGAGTGAGTTCGTCTTATAGGCCTTGTCCATCTTCGCCTCGCTACAGATCAGAGTTTGACGGAACGCAATCGCAGAGAATTCGAGATCACCGAAACCGAGGACAGGCTCATCGCCGCCGCGGCGAAGATCGGTGAAATCAAAATGCCCAGGAACGGGTACAGCACGCCGGCCGCGATGGGCACGCCCGCAGCATTGTAAACCAGCGCAAAGAAAAGGTTCTGCTTGATGTTGCGCATGGTAGCGCTGGCCAGGCGCCTAGCTCGGACAATCCCGTTCAGATCCCCCTTGATGAGAGTGAAGCCTGCGCTCTCGATCGCGACATCTGCGCCTGTTCCCATGGCGATACCAACATCCGCCTGCGCCAGCGCGGGCGCGTCGTTTACACCATCTCCTGCCATCGCGACACGTCGCCCTTCGGACTGCAAATTCTGAATGATCCGTGCCTTGTCTTCGGGAAGGACGTCAGCGCGAATTTCGTCAATGCCGAGCCGCGCGGCGACTGCGCGAGCGGTTTTTTCATTGTCGCCTGTCGCCATGACAATCTTGAAGCCAAGACCATGCAGCGCTTCCAGGGCTTCTGGCGTCGTCTCCTTGACCGGGTCCGCAACGCAGACCAAGCCGGCGACCGCACCGTCGATCGCGACGAACATGACGGTTTCGCCTTGCTCGCGACGATTATCCGCCGTCTCCGCCAGATCGGTTGCTGCGAGACCCAGCTCTTCAAGCAAGCGAGCATTGCCAAGCGACACAGCCCGACCATCAACCCGACCGATCACGCCCTTGCCCGTGATCGCTTCAAAGTCTTGCGTTTGGGCAAGTTCCAGTCCTTTTTCCAGCGCGCCCTCGACAATAGCCTCTGCCAACGGGTGTTCGGATCCTCGCTCCAGACTAGCGGCCAGTCGAAGTAGCTCATCGTCCGTGTGTTCATCACGGGTGATGACTGCCACGAGCTTTGGCTTGCCCTCGGTAAGCGTACCGGTCTTGTCCACAATCAGAGTATCGACTTTGGCGAAACGCTCGAGCGCCTCGGCGTTCTTGATCAAAACACCCGCCTGCGCACCCCGCCCTGTTGCCGTCATAATCGACATTGGCGTGGCAAGACCGAGCGCACACGGACAGGCGATAATCAACACCGCTACCGCGGATACCAGGGCATAAGCCATAGCGGGAGGCGGCCCCCAAATGGACCATGACACAAAGGAAATGACAGCGATCAGGATGACGGCGGGAACAAAACGGCCCGAGATGACGTCAGCAAGCTTTTGAATCGGGGCTCGGCTACGCTGGGCATTAGCCACCATCTCGACGATCTGGCTGAGCATCGTGTCGGCACCGACACGTTTGGCTTCGATGATCAAGCTGCCAGTGCCGTTGATCGTCGCACCCGTTACCGCGTCACCAGTCGTTTTTTCGACCGGTACAGGCTCCCCGGATATCATGGATTCATCGATGGACGATCGACCATCAACGACCTCGCCGTCCACGGGAATTTTTTCTCCAGGTCGAACACGTACGCGGTCTCCCACCTCAACATCCTCGAGTGGGATTTCTTCCTCACTCCCGTCCGGCCTGATTACTCGAGCCGTCTTGGCGGCTAGGTCAAGCAGGGCCCGGATGGCAGACCCCGTCCGCTCGCGCGCGCCAAGCTCCATGACCTGGCCCAGCAAAACGAGAACAACGATCACGGCGCCGGCTTCGAAATAGACGCCCACATGGCCGTCCGCGCCGCGAAACCCCTCTGGGAAAATGTCGGGCACTATCACCGCGGCGACGGAGAAGATGTAAGCGGCTCCAACGCCCATCCCGATCAGGGTGAACATATTGAGGTTTCGCGTGATGACCGACTTTGCCCCACGCTCGAAGAACGGCCAGCCGGACCACAGGATGACAGGTGTTGCCAAAATAAGCTCAGCCCAACCAGCAATGCCTTCGCCAATCGCTTCGCGGACAAATCCCAGTCCGACATATGGCCCCATGGATAAGACGAGCAAGGGCAGTGTCAAAACAGCCCCGATCCAAAACCGGCGGCGAAAATCCACCAATTCAGGGTTCGGTCCCTCGTCCCCAGTCGGTACCCCCATCGGCTCCAGGGCCATGCCGCAAATCGGGCAGTCGCCGGGGTGGTCCTGTATGATTTCCGGGTGCATGGGGCAGGTATATTCAGTGCCCGCCGGCATGTCGTCGTAGACCTGCTTGTGTGCACCGGAGAGATAATGCTCAGGATCTGCGACGAACTTGTCATGGCAGGACGAGGAGCAGAAATGAAAAGTCGCTCCGTCATGGGACGCCTGGGGTTTGCCGGCATCTGGATCAACATCCATTCCGCAGACTGGATCGGTCACTCGTTCACTGCCGTGGCCATGATGAGTATGGTCTTGAGCGCCATCACCACAACACGCGTGCGTCGGTGCCTCGCCTTTACAGCAAGAACCAGAGTCTTTGTCTGATGTTGTCATACAGGTCTCCATATCCGATATTGCGACGTATGATCCGGCTTCCAGTCACTGGAAGGTCAACAGGCGTTGATCACCCTACCTCCGGTATCGTCGTAATGCGCTGAGCCAAGCCTTCCACGATCGGGCAATCGGGCCGATCATCGCCATTGCAGCTGCTGATCAGGCGGCGTAATTCACGCCGCATCGCTAAAAGCTCTTTGTGTTTGACGTCCAATATATTGAGCTGTGCCTGGGCAGTTGATTTTACCTGGCCGCTCGAGCGTGTCGGGTCTTCGTATAGCGAAAGAAGGCGTCGGCATTCCTCCAATGAGAAGCCGAGGGAGCGTCCATTGGCGATGAAAGCGAGCTTTTGAACATCACGGGCATCATAGACGCGATATCCATTCGCGGCCCGGGCAGGCGAAACTAAACCAACCTCCTCGTAGTAGCGGAGGGTCTTGGACGGAAGGCCGGTTAGTTTCGCTGCCTGGTTTACGTTCATTCCGCAGGCGCTCCCTCAATCTGCTTGTCATCCTGTTTGGGTTTGCGGCCTTTCAGGACGGCTCGTTGCCACAGCAAGAAGGCCGCAGGAATAACCAACAAAGTCAGGATGGTCGCACTTGTCATGCCGCCCACCATTGGCGCCGCAATGCGCCGCATGACTTCTGATCCGGTGCCGGTACCAAACATAATCGGCAAGAGGCCGGCCACAATCACCGCAACCGTCATCATGATCGGTCGAACACGCATGAGCGCGCCCTCCACGATCGCTTCTCTCAAATCGGCCGCTGTCATGTCTCGACCTTCATCGCGCGCGAGCGCCTTTCTTCGAGCCAGGGCCTGTTCGAGATAAACGATCATCAACACGCCAATTTCGACAGCCACGCCAGCGAGCGCAATGAAGCCCACACCGACAGCGACAGACATGTTGTAACCGAGCAAATCGAGCAGCCACAAACCGCCCACCAATGACAGCGGCAGTGTGACCATGATCAACAGGACCGGGATCAGCCGACCAAAGTTGAGGAACAAGAGGAGCACGATGATCACAATCGTAACCGGAACCACAATGCTCAACTTGGCTTTGGCCCGCTCCATATACTCGTATTGACCGGACCAGCTGATCGAGTAACCGGCCGGCAAGTCGATATACTCTTCCACGGCGGCCTGTGCGTCAGCGACATAGCTACCGATATCAACATCAGCGATATCGATATAAATCCAGCCATTCAGGCGGGCATTTTCACTGCGAATAACGCCAGGTCCGTCCGACACGCCGATTTCAGCAATGCGCGACAGCGGGATTTGAGCACCTGACGGGGTAACGATCGGCAGGGCGCGAAGCTCGTCGATCGAGCCTCGATAATCACGCGGGTAGCGTAGATTTACCGGATATCGTTCCAGACCTTCGACACTCTCCGTGATCGTCATGCCTCCAATTGCCGTACGTACGACGTCGTGAACGTCAGCCACATTGAGACCGAAGCGTGCCGCCTCGAGTCGGTCAACATCGATATCGACGAAACGACCACCTGTTACGCGTTCGGCATAAACCGAAGCCGTACCCGGCACGGTCTCGATGACATCTTCGATTTGTTGGCCTATCTCCGCGATCACTTCGAGATCAGGTCCTGCGACTTTCACGCCCACAGGGGTTTTGATGCCGGTTGCCAACATATCGATGCGGTTGCGGATCGGCATGATCCAAACATCTGTCAAGGAAGGAACATCAACCAAACGGTCAAGTTCTGCGCGGATGTCATCCATCGTCACGCCGGGGCGCCACTCTTCGCGCGGCCGCAACTGAATCGTCGTTTCGATCATCGTGAGCGGGGCCGGGTCAGTGGCCGTGTCGGCTCGGCCAGCCTTGCCATAGACGGTCAGGACCTCCGGCACCGTCGCGATAAGCCGGTTCGTTTGCTGGACAACCTCTGCAATCTTGCCCGCGGAGACGGCCGGATAGGCGCTTGGCATGTACAGTAAATCGCCTTCATCCAGATCGGGCATGAACTCGCTGCCCATTCTCGACAGCGGCACCGCCGCACTGGCCATGACCAAAACCGCCAGGCCGACCATCACCCATGGGCGAGCCATTACGACGCTTATGAAGGGGCGATACGCTGCGATCAAAATGCGGTTGATCGGGTTTTTGTGTTCAGGCGTGATTTTTCCGCGAATAAAGAATCCCATCAGCACTGGAACAAGCGTTACCGAGAGCCCCGCAGCAGCAGCCATCGCATAGGTTTTGGTGAAAGCCAGAGGGTGGAAGAGGCGACCTTCCTGTGCCTCCAGAGCGAAGATCGGCACGAAACTGAAGGTTATGATCAGGAGCGAGAAGAACAGCGCCGGGCCAACCTCGACAGCTGCATCAGCGACAATCCGCCATCTGTTCTCGGGTGTTATCTCTTCCTTCTCGATATGCTTGTGCAAGTTCTCGATCATCACGATAGCGGCGTCGACCATGGCGCCAATCGCAATCGCGATCCCGCCCAGTGACATGATGTTTGCGTTGATCCCCTGCGCGTTCATGATGATGAAAGCCGCCAGCACGCCAAGCGGCAGGCTGAGAACAATCACTAGCGACGAACGCAGGTGGAAAAGGAAGATCGCGCAAATCAGGGCAACGACGAGAAATTCCTCGATAAGCTTTTCCTGAAGGGAGTGTACGGCGCGTTCAATCAGCCCAGCACGATTGTAGGTGGTGACAATCTCAACACCGTCAGGAAGTGACTCTTCAAGCTCGTGAATGCGTTCTTCAACGCGCTCGATCGTTGCCAACGCGTTTTCGCCGTAGCGCATGATGATGACACCGCCGACGGCTTCGCCCTCACCGTTAAGCTCGCCAATGCCGCGCCTGAGCTCCGGTCCGATCTGGATGTCAGCAACATCGGAAAGCAAAATCGGCGTGCCGTTTTCAGTCACACTTACCGGGATAGCCTCCAGATCCTCTATGCCTTGTATGTAGCCGGACGCACGGACCATGTATTCCGCTTCGGCCATTTCGATCACGCGACCGCCCGACTCCTGATTGCCGCGCTGGATCGCCATACGAAGATGAGAAAGCGGGATATTGTAGGCGCGTAGACGGTCCGGATCGGCAACGACTTGGTACTGTCGCACCATACCGCCGATCGTCGCGACCTCGGAAACGCCCTCAATGGTTTGAAGCTCATATTTGAGGAACCAGTCTTGTAAGGATCGCAGCTCGGAGAGGTCGTGCTGGCCGGTGCGGTCTATGAGCGCATACTGATAAATCCACCCGACACCCGTCGCGTCTGGGCCCAGGGCTGGCGATGCTCCTTCTGGCAAGGTCGGGGCAACTTGGGAGAGGTATTCCAGGACCCGTGATCGAGCCCAGTAGAGGTCCGTCCCATCTTCGAAAATGATGTAAACGTAGCTGTCGTTGAAAAAGGAATAGCCTCGGACCGTGACGGCGCCCGGCACCGCCAACATGGCTGTCGTCAGCGGATAGGTGACTTGATCTTCAACGACCTGAGGGGCTTGTCCGGGATAGGTCGTCTTGATGATGACCTGAACATCAGAGAGGTCGGGAATGGCGTCGAGCGGGGTGCGGCTAAGCGAGAAGGCCCCAAATACAGCCAACAAGACGGCCATGATAAGGACAATCAGACGGTTGCCGATTGACCAGCGAATGATGGAAGCAATCATGATCAGTGCCCTCCATGCCCGGCGTGATCGCCGTGACCCGGCTCATCTGTGGCCGTGGGCACATCCATGTCCTGGGCCATGATCGCAGAGATCCGCCACTCGCCGTCTTCATTGCGCTGCAGATCGAACATGACGCTTTGCCCAACGGCGAATTCACTCAGGTCAACGCCGTCGAGTGTCAGAAATGACATAGACATTGCGGGCCACCCGAGCGCTTCGATCGGCTCGTGTTCGAGATCGATCATGCCATGGCCGGCCATCAGGCTGACGATGACACCTCGTCCTTCTGCTTGTTGGACTTGAGTGCCTTCGGCTTCATCGATTGCACCGGGCGGGCTCATCCGCAAAGCAGCACCTTGAAGGCTGGCTTCAGAATCGATCAGGAACTGGCTGGAAACGACAATGCGTTCGCCCTCGAGCAGGCCAGAGAGAATCTCAATGCGGCCATCAGATTCCATCCCCGTATCGATGCGCGCTGGTCGATATCGCCCCTCACCTTCAGCGACAATGACCCGATCTGATTGCCCGGACCGGATGACTGCTTCGCGCGGGATAGTCAAAGCCTGCACGTGAGGTTCTGTGTCGATGGTTACGTTGACGTAGGTTTCTGGGCGTAGCGCGCCATCTTCGTTCGCCGAGCGGATACGCACCGGCACACTTCGACTTTGCGGATCGACCGTTGGGTAGACGTATTCGACCACGCCGTGCCAGGTGCGGCTCGGATCCGCCGTCGATCGGATGTGGACGTCTTGACCTGGCGAGACCATGAGGGCGTCATCTTCAAAAACATCCACGAGGATCCATACCGAAGATAGGTCGGAAATCGTCATGAGCTGTGCGCCCGGCCGCACATATGATCCCTCGCGCACCTCAAGAGCGATCACAACGCCATCCTGGCTGGCCCGCACTTCCACGAGTTCATCGGCATTGCCCGTTCGGGCTATACGGTTGATCTGATCGCGCGTGACACCGAGAGCAACCAAACGGGACCGTGCCGCGGAGATCAGGACGTCCCGACCAATCCGGCGTGCCTGAATGTATTCTGCCTGGGCTGTTGCGATTTCCGGCGAGTACATGCGGAAAAGCAGATCACCGGCACTGACGACATCTCCCACCGCAGCAACAGGGAGATCCTCGATCCAACCCTCAGCGCGCACGTCAACCACGGAGGTCTGATCCTCATCGGGCCGAACATACCCAACAGATGATACAGCGTGAAAAAAATCTGCGCGCGCGACCTGAGCGGTCCGAACACCGATATTGTTCTCGACTGCGGGCGAGATCAATATCGCGCCATCCGGATCAGCCTCCTCACCCTCATAGACCGGAATGAGGTCCATACCCATTGGCGATTTACCGGGAGAGTCGCTTCGAAAACTCGGGTCCATTGGAGCTTGCCAATACAAAACCCGACGCTCAGCACTGTCGCTACCGCTGGAATTCTCTCCGCCTAGAATGTTTGCCGAGATAAAGCCGATGGTGAGGCCGGCGCTAACCAAGGCTGCGCCAAGCAAATAGGATTTGAGTGTCATTGGACATCTCCTACAAGGTAGAGGATGCGAGCCTGGCTCTGCAGCGCATCAATGTTTAGTCGAACAAAAGCGAGTTCTGCGTCCAGAAGGGCGAGCTCAGCGCGAACCAATTCAGCAAAATCAGCCTGCTCATTCTCGTAGGCAATGAGAACAGCTCGAGCCGTTTCGCGTGCTCTTTCAAGAACGTCACCCTCGAAAAGGACGCGCTCTTCGCTAAGCCGGAGGTAGCGCGAGAATTCCCGCTCCAACTGCCGGTTCATCTCCAGCAAGGTCGCCTGTCGATTGAGTTGATCCGCTGCCTCTTCCTGGCGTGCTGCGGCAACGCCTTCGTCTTGTCGGCGGCGACTGAAGAGCGGAACCTCAACCGTTACGGCGACGCTCGCCGCATCGGAACGCGAGTCCCGCAATCCGTAACCGGCTTCAACGGCCCAGCCCGGTCGATATTGCTGAAGTGCCAAGTCAACTTCACGGCCCCGCGCAGTAACTTGAGCATCCAGCATGCGTACCATTGGGTGGCTTACGAGCCTTGATTGTGCGGATTGAATGTCCGGCGGCGTTGCTGGCAGGATCGGCAGCTGTGGTGTAAGGGGCCGACGAGCGACGTCAGAGGCAACAAAGCGCTCCAAATTGGCCTGCGCCAATTCTCGCTGGCTTTCGATCTGGATGAGGCGCGTGTCCAGTATCGAGGTTTCCAACTCGATCCGAATTACGTCGTGACTGTTTCGGCGGCCGGTCGCAAAGCTAGCGGTCGCGATTTCGCCAAGCTGTCTGATCGACATCTGGCTTTGACGTGTTAGCGCGTCGGCTTGCTGCCAATAATAGGCCTCGAGCCACGCCTCGCGCACCGACACTCGGATGCGGGCCTGTTCAAGCTCGCCACCTTCTCGCGCGCCGGTTGCCTGAGCCTGGCGGCGTAGCCGATTTAATTCGCGGGTCTCGCCACGCGGAAACATCTGCCGAACGCCAATTTGGGCCTGCGTCATAGCTTCGCGGTTCAAATCGAAATCACTCAGCGGAACGTTTGCCAGCCCGACACGGACCATGGGATCCGGCAAGGCATTCTCGGACTCGCCGCGATGCTCCAGCGCTTGCGCACGAGCCTGCCAGACTTGTACGGATGCATCGTCAGCTTGTTCAGCGGTCAAGACGGCTTCCGCCAAGCTTAGCGGTGGTTGTTCTGCCGCGTCTTGTGACAGCGCTACCAGCGAAATCGCGAGCGCTGCGCCTATAATTCCAGTCATAATCTATCTCCAGTCATCGTCCTTTGAGGTCGTCTTGCCCAAACGCGGGCTACAAAGCCTCAATGGCGTGGTGGCTGTCTGGGAACGGGATGCGTGGTCGCGCGAAAACGATCATGTTCCGTTTGCACATGAATCTGAGCATCGAACTGGCGGACGTCGTGACCGTCGGCCCGATTGATCGAAGTAGGTGAGAAAGTGTGGTGTCCCGTGCAGCGGGCATTGTCGCAGATCTCGCAGGCACCGGTTTCGCTGACGGGCGACTCTAGGGTTTCACCGCAGCATGTTGAGCTAGTAGCAACGTGACAGGCGCTGGCAGTTTGTCCGCCGAACGGCGCCATCGCGTCTGAGGCGCCCGCAAAGGTCAGGGCCAGTAATATCGCTGCGAGCGCCAAAAAGCTGGGTAATTGCCGAGTCATTTTGTCCCTGGTCGAAATGCTCCGATGTGAGCGTGTTCGAACCAATTACGCCGCTCGTCTATGTACCCCTCACCGCTCCTCGAAATTCGGGCGCGCCAAATTGCCGCGGTCATAACCAAGGGAGGCCCCGGTGTTGTGCTTGCATTTCGAAGCCTAATCCGATATCACTGACTGACACGTCAGTCAGTGATATCGGATTAGGTGTAGCGCTCCATGTCGGCTGAAGTTTCCAAAGATACAGGGATGAAGCGACGGCTGCTGGACGCCGCCGAAATCGTTATCAACGACAAGGGGTATCAAGGCGCGCGCGTGTCCGACATTGTCGGCCAGGCTGGCGTGGCTCAAGGCAGTTTTTATCTTCATTTCGACAACAAGAAAGCTGTCTATCTAGAGCTTATTGACGGGTTCTTCTCCCATCTCCTGGACGCAACACTTGGTCAGCATCCAGTCGCTCAGATGAAACAGCCAGCCGACATGCGCGCACAGATTCACGCCATATGGTCAACGCTGGTCCTGTTTTGCCGCTCGCACCCCATGCTGACGCGGCTGGTATTAGAAGCTCAATCAGCACTTCCACTGGAAGATCGCGAACGGCTCAATCAACATTTTGAAAGCATTGCGGAAACTCTCTCACACTATATGCGCGCCACAAGCGCTGCCGGGCTGACAAAACCGCTCGACGCCGATCTCATGGGTTGGGTCGTGTTGGGCATGATCGAACGGGCACTCTATTTCGCGGTCTTTGTTGCTCCCGACGCCAGGGCTGAAGATTTGGCCAACGACCTTACCGCGTTTGAACTTTCCGGGCTCCTGGCACCAATGGCTGAAAGCGAGGAAGGCCGTGCTCCATAATCTGCGATGGGGGCTTGGCCTCGCCTTGGCTTTATCTGTGGTGATCCTGCTTTGGTGGCTTAATCGCCCTGAACCGGATCACCCAGCCTACCTGGAACTTTATGGCAATGTTGACGTGCGCCAGGTGGATCTGAGCTTCAGGGTCGCAGGCCGGCTCGAAGCTGTGTCTGCTGACGAAGGTGATCGCGTTGATCCCGGGGATACAATCGCGTCCCTTGAGCGAGAAGACTTTGTTGACGCAGTTTCCTTGGCGGAAGCCGAGCTTAGCGCGCAACAAGCGCTTCTCGATGCTTTGGAAGCGGGGAATCGACCGGAAGAAATTGGACAGGCTGAAGCTCAAGTCGAACAAAGTCGCGCAGCATTGGTTTTCGCTGAGGCAACGTTGGAGCGACAGGAGACCTTGGCCGAGCGCAACATCGCCTCGCACCAGCTTCACGACGAGGCGCAAATGCAAGTCGACCTTGCTGTCGCCAGACTACGGGCAGCGGAGGAGACACTTGCGCTATTGAGACAAGGGCCGCGGGAGGAGGACAAGCGCGCGGCCCGTGCGCATCGTGACGCCCTTTTGGTTTCTCTCCAATTGGCGCGGCGAAGACTGGAGGACGCTAGCCTGACCGCGCCCAATCAAGGCATCGTCCTCACACGCATTCGCGAGCCAGGCGCGGTTATCTCTGCCGGCGAGCCCATATACACGATTTCTCTCAGTGAGCCGATCTGGGTTCGGACCTATCTTGATGAGCCCGATCTTGGCCATATCCACCCCGGGATGAATGTGACGGTATCGACCGATTCCGGCGGACGCTATACGGGCCAGATCGGATTCATCTCACCGGTTGCAGAATTCACACCTAGAAGCGTGCAGACGCGCGAACTCAGGACCAGCTTGGTATACCGCGTTCGGGTTGTCGTTTCAGAGGCCGACAACGGGCTACGGCAAGGTATGCCGGTGACCGTTCATGTCGATTTGGCCGCTAATGACGAATGACCCGTTGATATCGGTTGCTAACCTCACAAAAAGGTTCGGCCGCGGCAATGAAACGGCGCTGAACAACCTATCCTTTGACCTTCTTGTTGGGGGAGTTACGGGACTGGTCGGGCCGGACGGCGCTGGCAAGACAACCCTGTTGCGCGTGCTCGCCGGCTTGTTGACGCGCACAAAGGGCGAGCTGCGCGTCTGCGGCTTTGACCCACAGAAAAATGGCGCACAATTGCATGCCCAATTGTCGTACATGCCACAAAAGTTTGGCCTCTATGAAGACCTGACCGTCCTGGAAAATCTCAATCTGTATGCAGACCTAAGGGAGCTCGGTACGGAGCGACGGCAGGATCGTTTCGATGCGCTCCTTGAATTCACAGGTCTGGCCACATTCACAGACCGCTTGGCGGGTGCACTTTCTGGCGGCATGAAGCAAAAACTCGGCCTGGCCTGCTCTCTGGTCAGGAAGCCCAGACTCCTTTTGCTCGATGAGCCAAGCGTAGGCGTTGATCCGATCTCTCGCCGGGAGTTGTGGCGCATGGTCAAGAACCTTGTTGATGACGGGATCGGCGTGGTGTGGAGTACCGCTTATCTGGACGAAGCTGAGTTGTGTGATCGCGTTATTGTGTTGAGTGAAGGCCGCTCGATCTTCGACGGCTCGCCGGCGAAGATGACCGAGCCGTTGGCTGACAGAACCTTTCATTTGGTGGGACTGAACCACAGCAGACGCCGAGTTCTGGAAGATTTGCTGACCCGCCAGGAAATCGTGGATGGTGTTATCGAGGGTCAAAACCTGCGACTTGTATTGAGTGACCGAGCCGCATCACGATCGCTCGCTGAAGAATTTCCCGGCGCCAAACTGTCTTCCACTCGTCCTCGTTTCGAGGACGCTTTCATGGATCGACTGGGTGGTGCCAAGCAATCACGCTCACCGTTTCGAAAGCTCTCGAAAATCCTCCGGCCAGAAAACGGCGTCGTCATCCGCTCTAACGCTCTGACCAAGAAATTTGGTAGCTTCGCGGCCGCACAAGATATCAGCTTCGAAATAGAGCGGGGCGAAATTTACGGATTGATTGGACCCAATGGGGCCGGGAAGTCCACGACGTTTAAGATGATGTGCGGACTCCTGGAGCCAACCTCAGGTAACGCCTCGATTGCAGGGTATGACTTGGGCCAATCACCCAGCCAGGCTCGCGGGCGCTTGGGATACATGGCCCAGAAGTTTTCGCTCTACGCCGATCTGAGTGTTCACCAAAACCTTGAATTCTTTGCCGGTGTCTACGGCCTGACAGGGCAGTCTCGACGGAACGCTATCGATGAGATGGTCGCAACCTTCGATCTGACATCGATCAAAGAAAAAAATGCCGGGATAATCCCGCTGGGTCACAAACAACGGCTCGCTCTGGCGTGCGCCTTGATGCATCGACCGGATGTGCTTTTCCTGGACGAGCCGACCTCCGGAGTCGATCCTCGCACCCGTCGTGAGTTTTGGTCTCACATCAATGCGCTGTCCGATAACGGAACGACCGTTGTGGTCACCACTCACTTTATGGAAGAAGCCGAATACTGCGACCGCGTCGGGTTGATCTTCGCGGGCCATATGATTGCTGAAGGAAGCCCGGCAGAGCTCAAGCTACACGCCGGCAATTCGGAAATGACGCTTGAAGAGGCTTTCGTAGAGCTGGTGACGACCTCGTCGAACTTGCCTGAAGCCACCGCATCATGACCCAGTCGACGCGGCGGACTTTCAGCGCAAGACGCATTGCCGGTCTCATCCGCAAGGAAGGGCGCCAGGTACTGCGAGATCCCAGCAATTTTGTGGTGGCGATCATTCTGCCCGCACTTTTGCTCTTCCTGTTCGGCTATGGCGTATCCTTTGATCCTCGTCACTACGACGTCGGTCTTGTCATCGAACAGCCGACACCGGAAACCGGGAGCTTCGCAGCCTCCCTAAACAATTCCCCCTTCTTCGATGTTGAAACCACCCATGATCGGCGCTTTCTAGAACGCAAACTCGTTTCCGGCGACTTACATGCGATCGTCGTGCTCCCGGCGAACTTCGCCGAAGAAGCTTACCGTCGCCACAGCGCGCCTCTTCAGTTGATCGTAGATGGTGCCGACCCCAATACCGCAAATCTGGTGGAAGGATACATCGAATTCCTGTGGATCAATTGGATTGAGCAAGAGCGCATCAGTCGCGGCGACACGATCGCAAGTCTGCCTATATCGGTCGAGCACCGGGTCTGGTTCAATGCTGAATTGGCGAGCCGAAACTACCTTGTTCCCGGGTCGATCGCGATAATCCTGACGCTGATCGGGTCCCTCCTGACAGCGCTGGTCATCGCGCGGGAATGGGAACGCGGCACGATGGAGGCTCTACTCGCAACGCCGATCAATGTTGCCGAACTGCTGATCGGAAAACTGACGCCGTATTTCTTCCTGGGCATGGGTTCGATGGGGCTATCAAGCCTGCTCGCTGTCATAGTCTTTGATGTACCACTTCGCGGATCCCTCATCGTGCTGATCGCGATTTCGGCCATTTTTATGCTGACATCCCTCGGCCAAGGTTTGTTGATCTCCACATTGACACGCAATCAGTTGGTTGCCGCACAGATCTCGATCCTCTCCTCCTTTCTGCCAGCGTTTTACTTTTCGAATTTTGTGTTCGAGCTGGAAAGCATGCCAATGGCTTTGCAGTGGATCAGTTATGCGGTGCCCGCTCGATACTTCGTCGCCTCATTGCAAAGCGTGTTTCTGGCAGGTGATGTCCCGTCAATCGTGCTCTTCAACGCTGCTGCCTTGGCAGCCATCGCAGCCACGTTTTTCACGATTACCCTTCTAAGAACGCGCACTCGACTGGACTAGTTATGCTGACCCGTCTGCTTGCATTGATAAGAAAAGAACTGCTGGCGAGCGTGCGGGACCGACAAACCCGATTCATCGTTCTCATCGCCCCACCGTTTTTGCTTCTAATCTACGTATTCGCCATCACACAGGATGTGTCGAACATCGCCATCGGCATGGTCAATCAAGACCGCGGGCGCTTTTCGCGGGAGGTTGTCGACCGCATCGTCGGGAGCCCGCGTTTTCGGACTGTGATCTACTTTGAAACGGTAGAAGATTTGGGCGAGGCCATCGACGCGCAACACGTTCTTGTGGGAGTGTATTTTCAGGAAGATTTTTCGCGCCGCGTGCTGAGGCGACAAACGGCGAATGTACAATTGCTTCTGGATGGCCGCCGATCGAATGCCGCGCAAATTGTCTCCGGCTATCTCTATCGCATCGTCACAAGCTACAATCTTGAACTGATCGACGCTGCTGGCGTTGTCGCTCCGACAACCATCGTTTCGCGAACCTGGTTTAATGCCAACGCCACCCCACTCTGGTCCGCCACGCCCGCTTTGTTCGCCGTGCTCGCATCGATCGTCGGGTTCATGGTGTCAGCTCTGTCCGTCGCCAGGGAACGAGAATTGGGAACCTTCGAGCAATTGCTCGTTTCGCCGCTTACGCCGTTGGAAATCCTGATCGGCAAGACATTGCCTGCATTGATGATTGCTGTAGGCAGTTCAATCGTCATGCTGATCTTCAGCGTGTTCCTAATCGGAGTGCCAATGCGGGGCGATCTTCCAGCCCTCTTCGGATCAATGATCGTCTTCTTGCTGTCGATCATTGGTATCGGCCTGTTTATCTCGTCTCTGGTCAGAACCCAGCAACAAGCCGTCATCGGATTGTTCATCTACATGATACCGGCTGTTCTCCTGTCCGGCTATGCGACACCCGTGGCAAATATGCCAATAGGACTACAATGGCTGACCCAGACCAATCCGATCACGCATTTCATCATTATCTGTAAAGCGGTTTTTCTAAAAGATGCCCCGCTTTCGGATATCTGGGCTCACACTTGGCCGCTCATTTTAATCGCAATTGTGACCTTGTCCTGCGGCACCTGGCTCTTCAATCGACGCCTCGGCTGACTAACGTTGAGCTGCCTCATTCATCTGACGATGGCGCTGTCGGATATGGTCGGGCCAGGTCGATTTGATATAGGCGATGACGGCTCGAATCTCCTCATCGGACAGGATGTTTTCGTATCCGCCCATATCCGTTTCATACCCTTCCGGCAGCAAGGCCGCCGTCCCATATTTCGTGATCTCGAACAGCATGTTGTCTGGATGATGCCAGGTGTGACCGGACTCATCGTGCGGCGGTGCCGGGAGCCGTCCATTCGCCAATCGACGGCGCCAGTCCGGTTGACCCTCCAGATTGGCCCCATGGCAGGATGCACAATGGGCCTGATAAAGTGGCGCGCCTATCGACACCAAGCGCTCGTCGCGTTCGTCGATGATCAATGCGCCCGATGCGGTCATCGTGGGTGAGCCCGCGCCCAGATGCGGTCTGACCATAAACCAATACCCAGAGCCAATCATCGAAGCTGTCAAGAAAGCCCCCAAACCAAACAGGACAAGCTTTCGTGCAAGGCTAGTGTGTCGGGGCATGTTCTTCCTCCTGGCTTGGCCAATTCGCAGCCGCCAACCCGCCGATCACGATCAGCGCGCCAAGAAGCGTCAGGGGGCTGAGCGTCTCGTTGTAAAATGTCCAGCCGAGAGCGAGACCGATCACCGGCACCAAAAAACTAAAGGCGTTGGCGCGACTGAGCTCCATCCTGCGCAGAACGTCGGTCCATAACCAATAAACAAGTGCGGTGCCGGGAAGCGCTAGAAGAACGAGAGACAGTCCGAACGCTCCGGTGAATTCGATCGCTCTATTGGCCTCAAGGAACGGACTGGCTAATCCCAACGGAATGGCGCCAAACACGAGCTGAAGGCCCATCATCACCAACGGATCGATGGACGTCACAGCGTGCTTAATCATCACATTGCTGATTGAGATTCCCAACATGCTTATCGCCAGAAAACCAAAGCCGACGGCCGGACCATCAGGCCCGTTTTGGCCAAAGCTGGGCAGAGCTATGAGAACGATTCCCACAAAACCGCCAACGAGCCCGCAGAGCGTCTTCAGGCTCAGCGTTTCTTTAAGAAAAACCGCAGCCAAGCCCGCTGCCGCAAGGGGCTGAATGTTCGCGACCACCGTGGCCAATCCCGGCGAAACCCAACGCGCAGCCTCGAACATGCCCCAAAAGCCCAAACTGGTCGCTCCTAATCCAATCGCGCCAATCTGGACCCATGCACGCACGGATGTCGGCCAAGGTCGCTTCAGGGCCGATGCGATTACAAGAAGAGTCAGGCCGGCCAGAAGGGCCCTAAATGTAGCAAATAGGAGCGGTGGAACGGACGCCTGGCCCAGTTCGATCAACGGAAAGCATAACGCCCACAAGAAGAATACAAGAAGTAACTTGAACACGTTCATCGTGGCTCGCCCGGCGATCTCGAGCGGGTGAGTTCCGCAGATTTTCTGAGCACGGCGAAACCAAGCAGGGCCGAAACCAATGAGGCTGCAAGGATCGACAATTTCGACGTCGTGACCAGGTGATGGTCGATAAAGGCTATGGATGCGATAAAGATGCTCATCGTAAAGCCGACGCCAGCGAGCATGCTCGTGCCAACAAGCTGTCCCCATCCCAAGCCCTCTTGCCGGACGGGCATGCCCAATCGATCCAATATCCACAGGCTGCCCAAGATCCCCGCCGGCTTGCCGACAACAAGCGCGACGAATACTCCCACTGCCACCGGGTCCAGAATATCGACGATACGAAGCGCCGTAATATCGATCCCGGTATTGAAGAGCGCGAACACCGGTATCACCGCCCAAAAAACCCAGGGCCTCAGCCCGGACTGCACCCGGTTCAATGAGCGTGTGTTGTCTGGGCGCTCACGTTCAAAGGGAATGAGAATGCCGATCAGAACCCCAGCTATCGCTCCTTCGATACCCGCCTCCAGAATCGCTCCCCAAAGAACTACGCCAAGCAGGGCAAGCACGGTCCAGCTGAAGCGCCAGAACCGTGCCACTACATGGGCGAGTATCAATGCTGTTATCGCGACAGCCAGAGGAGGAAATGAGAACCCGTGACCGTAAAACAAGCCGATGATCAGAACAGCGCCGATATCGTCGAACATAGCGAGCGCAGTCAAAAAAACCTTGACGGTTATCGATACGCGGTCGCCCAGGAAAGCTAACAAACCGAGAACGAGAACGATATCCGTCGCTGTGGGAATCGCCCATCCAGCTCGCTGCACCGGGTCTGCGCCTGCCACGACGAGATAGATAGCTGCTGGAAAAATCATTCCGGCGAGCGCAGCCACGGCCGGCACTGTGACCAGGCGCCATGACGATAGGCGTCCAGACAAGACCTCTCGCTTGATTTCCAGACCGACCAGCAGGAAGAACGGGACCATCAGGCCTTCATTGATCCACCACACCAACGGCCGATCAAGCCCGAATGGTCCGAACCGGATGTGAACTGGCAGGTGATGAATGGATTGGTACATTTCTCGCCAGGGCGAATTGGCCCATACCAACCCGACCATCATTGACGCGATCAGGATGGACCCTGTCGTTTTGGCCGTATCGAGATGCGCGCTTGGCATTGCGTTCAGGCCCACCACCTACGTTTCTGGCTTGGCTGCACCCCCGTCCCGCGAGTGACGCGGGTCGGCGAAATCAATTTCCGGCGCATCATGATAATTCGGACACCCCGCCTCGACTTGCAGCGTGGAAAAATAGAATCCGAACCGCTCCCTGAGCTCTGTGTGTGCCTTGTGAAGCACGGCCTCGGTATCTGCCGACTTGTCCACCAGGACATGGGCCGAAAACAATGTCTTTCCGGAGGTCAGGGCCCACGCATGGACATGGTGGATCTCCTGCACCCCGGGAATAGTTGTGAGCGCATCCTCGACCATCTCGACATCGACGTCACCAGGCACCGTTTCCATGAGTACGTTGATGGCGTCACGAGTGATACTCCACGACGCCCAGAACAGGACGAGACCGAACGCAATGCCCAGGATGGGATCAATCGCTACGAAACCGGTGAAATATACGACCACCGCTGCGACAATAATGATGAGACTGCCCACGAAGGTCTGCATCACGTGCCAGAACGCGCCCTTCATGTTCAAATTTCCCCTTTGACCCTTGAACAGCAATCGCAAGGAAATGACTTCCGTGATCAGTCCTCCGGCCGCCGCGAGCAGCATCAATCCGTATTCGACCTCAACCGGATTCATGAGCCGGACCACGCCCATGTAGAGAATGAAGGCCGCCATGGCGAAGAGAAATAATCCATTCAACAGGGCGCCGATGATCTCAGCACGAACAGATCCGAATGTACGGTAACGATCAGCCGCTTTTGCGGCGATCCTGCCGGCGACCAGGGCAAGCAAAACCCCTCCCACAGCGGAAAACGTGTGAAACGCATCCGAAAGCACGGCCACGGACCCGCTCAGATAGCCAAGGCCCAGTTCAATGAAGAAGTAAATACCCGTCAGCCAGGAGCTGATCTTGAGCGCGCGCTCATTGGCTGCGAGCATGGCGGACATGTCGTGCCCGGCGCTTGCTCCCGGCGATGCATTCGCGTGAGTGTGCGAAGTTGTCATGGCGTAATTGTCCCGGTTCTGGTCTTGTTGACAATTACGCAGCGCGGCTCGCTCGCCCTCATTTTTCGGCGCACGGCCGAGCCGCGAGCCCGGAGGAGCAATTCGGAAAATGTTGATTGCCATCGTATCGGGCTTCGCACTGGTCGGCTTGACCTCGTTCATGCATTTTCATGCACTGCATGCTCTATCCAGGCTTGGTCCCGAAACGGAGCTCCGTACCGACCGACGCGTCCTCTATTGTGTGCTGGCCCTGTTCGGCGTGCATGCCATGCAGGTTTCGTTGTACGCTTGCGCCCTGTGGCTGGCATCTGACGTGCTGTCGATCGGCTCCTTCTCCGGTGTTCACAGTGGGTCCGCTCTGGATTTCTTCTACATTTCGATTGTCAGCTACACCTCTCTCGGTATCGGCGATATCATCCCTACCGGCCATACCAGACTGCTTGTCGGCCTCGAGGCCCTGAACGGCCTGTTGCTGATCACTTGGTCCGCTTCATTTCTATATATGGTCATGGAGCGTCAATGGCGCGCCCGGAATAATCGGGACCCTCTTTAGAATTACCTGAAACATCGGTTGATTTCCGGGCCAGATTAGAGAGCAGTCCAACTCGCGCAAGGCTCACGCGATGCCCGCTCGGGCGCCAAAGCAGATCTAGTAGGCGCGAGCCCGCCACCGCAACAGGTCATTGAATTCGCGCGCCGAATATTCTTGTTGTACTGAGAACATTACGCGAACTTTGTGCTTGACCCGACCCCTCCTCACCGAGGTCGAGCGTGTCCCGCTATCCTTGGGAAGCTGGCGCCGGCGAGGCCGAGCCCGCAGGGCCTGTTCCCGCATCAGTCGCTCGATACGATGCAGGCCGCGCGAGATGCCCTCTGCCAGCACGTCGCGCCAGACGCGGCGAGCGCCATAGGTCCGGGCTGACAACAAGAAGCTGACCCGGACGCGGGCACCGAGAGCTTCATCGCTCTTGGCTCGCGCTCTGGGCGGTCGGGTCAGCCAGGCATGGAAGCCACTTCGAGAGACACCGAGCGCCCCACACATCCAACTGACCGGCCATATCCCCCGGTGCTTCGCGATGAACCCGAACATTACAGCGGGTCCCTGGCGAAGTAGGCCGCGGCTTTTTTTAGAATGTCCCGCTCGGCCTTCAGCCGTGCGACCTCCCGCTTGAGCAATAAGAGACTCTCGTGCGTTCTCAAACCGAGTGCGGTTGGCTGGGCGTGCTACCTCTCTCCCGCGAAAATTTTTCAGGTCACGCCATATCGTTCGACGCGATAGGTCAAATTTCTCAGTACCGACCAAGAGTAGCTCTTCCTTAGAGCCATGCTGA
Source organism: Maricaulis virginensis (assembly GCF_027922185.1). NCBI lineage: Bacteria > Pseudomonadati > Pseudomonadota > Alphaproteobacteria > Maricaulales > Maricaulaceae > Maricaulis > Maricaulis virginensis. The sequence goes on from NZ_BSFE01000011.1 coordinate 45,180, forward strand.
GCCTCAGCCAGATCCGACAAAAACCTGATGTAATCTGCGTTCTGAAGTCTCGTTTTCACCATGGCGGCGCCCTCACTGCGTACATCGGCAGAATGGCGTTAGACAAATCCGCCACCAAAGCGGTGCGTCCACAATGTTTACATAGCTTTACAGCTAATTGGCGTATTCGAATTCTCACGCATTCTGGCACAATTGGGCAAATCCGCCAGTTTTAAATGGATTTTATACGTGGTAGCACGGGTTCGCCTTTAGGAATCGTCGGATTTCACGCTCGATCGGCCCGCGCTTGAGATCACTGGTGCATTGGCGCTGGCCCGCGCTGGGCCATTTGCCGCGTCGCCGGACCATGTCGAAAAAAGTCTTGCGCTCATTTCGGCAAACGATGAGAGGCAGTCCGTCGATTGTCTCGCGGATATGTTGGCCGTTACCCGGCCACTCGACCTCGCCCAAATCGGCATGGATAACGAGGAGCTGGCGACGAGGAACTAATTTGGCCAGGCAGATCGCCATGGCCTGACTGTCTTTACCCGCGCTGTGATTGACGACGAACAATGCGCCGGCATCGATTTCGCGATGGATGAGGCTGGGAATGTCGCTGAGCATCTTTTCCTCCTGAAACACTCAGGAGGAACGCCCCTCACTCTTCTTCACGTGGCAGCATCAGCCAGCCGAGATGCGGGGCCCCACGCGATAAAGGGTTTCTACGGCTTCCTGATCGGCGCCAGACTGGTGAAGTTCGCGATCGCTGGCCGACGCTCGGGTTCGCTGTCTGTCGATGGAGCGCTGTTTGGCGGGCTGTCAGGGCCGGCCGGATGTTCGGAATGCACCGGCGGCTCGGGATGGCTTGGCGGCTCTTCCGCCGGCCTCTCAATTGGAACCGGCATTTGCTTCTGCGTCGACATGGCGGCCGGTCGTTTTCGTTTTTTGCCGGTATCGACAAGTCCAATCCGCATCGATGCCAGCGCCTCTTTGACATTCGCTAGAGTGATTTTGTCGAGCACGACGTAGGGAAGGCGCAGCGCTTCGAAAGCCCCCATGGGGATCTCGTTGTTGTGCGAAGCATTCAGCAACGCGGCAACCGGGACACCCGTCTTAGCGTCGAGGATCGCCAACGCAGCACGGTGGCTGCGCAGACGGGTTTCCATGGCAACACCGCGCTGATCGCCTTCAAAGCGCTTGTCTACGCTAAGGAAATCCGACAGGCGGGGCGCGACGAGATAGATGTAGGCCTTGTGATCCAGAAGGCCAGCGACATGGCGGGCCAAAGGTTGAACGTCATTTGTCCAATAAGCACCGGTGTTGAGGGTCCAATGCCCGCGCTCAAGCGGTCTGGCCCGCTGATCTGGGGCCGGCGAACTGGCATTGGGAAGGGTACCGATATGGTCGGCAGCCGGAGCGTGTTTCCTAAAAACACTCTGCCAGAGGAGATTTGCAAGCATGGCCACACCGATTCCAGCCAAGATTAGCAAAACAAGGTCGCGAACCGGCTCAAAAAGCGTGAGGAGACCGCTATCCACGAGACATCTCCGTCAGTAGTTCGACACGTGCATCAAGGTCCGCAGCGTCGCCAGGATGAACGTGTTCAGCATGCCGGAAGAACGTCTGCGTGTCTTCCGTCACCAGAGTGACATCCGAAAGCCGGCCGCGTTCGACCATTCGCGCTGCAGTGTAGGCGGCTCCCGGTGTGAAGGATCCCAGCGCCGTACAGTCATGAATCCGCGCGGCAACTATTGACGCCGGCGACGCTGGGCAAACACGCGAGGAAGCGTATTCAAGCCGGACGTCTTTGAAGGCATTGTCGTTGTCCGAGACCTGCAGGTGCCCTTCCCCAGCAATTGAAAAGGCGATGCTGGATTTCGAGACGAGCGCAACGCGTCCTCGGCTTCGTCCGCGGCCCGGCAAGGTGAGCGAGATGGGCTCGCCCTCGCGCAACCTCAGCCTGGTCGATCGGTGTAGAGTCAGCCTTACGCCGCGGTCGTGAAGGTCGGTAAGGTTGAGGCGCCGATATCGGTTGTTCTCGTTCTTGGCGATCGCCAGGTTTTCGAGCGGGCGGATGTTCATGACCGAGAAGCGGGAATTTGCAACTAGATCGGTTGAGCCTGGATCATCCACACGCAAGGTATCTCCGTCACGAATGCCGGCGCCGGTCCGGACGGAGTAGATGTCAGGATGAACGGGCTCAAGGCTGTCGAGCTCGATGAAGTTCGGTTGATGGGCTGGATCATACGCCAGAGACCAGCACGCCAGGTTCAGATCCCGGATCATCTGGGAGTCGTGTGCGACTAGTGATGCTTCGGATTTGGACATGAAATATCGAGCTGCGGCCAGCGACACATTGTCGTGTCGTGCTTCCACGAAGCGGTCACGCACCGGTTCTATGGCTGCCGCCAGAGAGACCGGACGATCGATGAGACTGAACCTTGCCGGTGCACTGTAATCGCTCGCCACGCCGGCGCGGACGGCAGCATGGACAGACATGAGATCTAGCGCATCGGTGCGGTGGGGCTCTACTATCACAATGACCTTGCCCGCACCGAGCTCGCGGCTGGCGGCCGCGATGAGATAGGCATCGCGTGCCGTGCGCAGGGCCGTATCCGAGACTATGACGATGCTGCTGGGAGTATATCCGACGCCGGCGGGCGTTACGGATTTCTTCGCATGTCCGGCCAGTCCCGCGTAAGCGTTGGTCGACACCATGCGAGGCGTGTTGATGGGAAACCGGGCGATGTCGGCCGGGTCGTTTCCATGGACGTGATTGGCAATATCTACATGATCGGCGAGACCCAGGCGGCCCAGGACGTCGCCGGCGCCCTCGCCTGATCGTGCAGCAACAATTGTGAAGCGCTGAGCCTGCGCGAGCGGGTGCGAGCGGTCCCGGTCTATCTCGCGGCTTTCGGACCAGGTCACGCGCGGATTTGTGTGTTGGGGATCCGCCATGAGTTGCGCGGCGTCAGCCATCGAGACAATCGCTCGGTCCGTAACGTAGTATCCTGGGTGATTGACGGGCTCGAGGAGGAAGCGTTGCTCGACAAGTGTATCGATGCCGCGCTGGATGTCTCCGGCCGGCCGCGCCAGCTGCAGATCATCATGGGCCGTTTTCGCAAGCGCATGCTCTGAAATAAGCGTACGCCGGCTGGACAGCCGATCGGCAGATCGAAAGAGCGCCGCCAGAACGGCAATATCGGTCATCGCATGCGATCCGGCTCCCGCTGGATGGGGTCGCGGGTCGGTGACTTGTCTTCTGGAGTGGATCGCGAGCCCCCAGAATCGCGATCCATTTCGGCCGAACGCCGTTCGTATTGTGCATCCGAACGGCCCTTTGGCGCAATCGCCTTGCCTGCAATGGTGTCTTTGAAGTTCTCACTAACGGCGTGGAGCGTGGCGGCGTCGGGTTTTGACCATGCCCCTTTAAGCCGCGAGATCAGGCCGTCTTTGTCGTTCGTGATGATCTGCAGACGTTCCCACGGATCTTCTCCGCGAGCGCCCACCCGCGAAAGAAGGACATAGAGCGATTGGTGAGTGCCGGATTTTCGATCCTCCGCGCCAACACCACCGATCACGGTCGCATTCGTCTTACCCTGAGCCGCATAGGAGGTGGCAGCATAGGCGTAGTCTATGTGGCGCAGCTGTGGGTCGGACTTGGCAAGTCGAAGCTCCTTATTGTCGCCGGTCTGGATGACGACGTGGTCCGCCTCAACGGATTTGATCTGGAAACCGGTGCCTGCATGGAAACCACGTTCCTTGTCAGTGCGGGTCCAACGCATGCGATCCTTCTCTCGGATCTCGATGCGATCGGGGCGATAGACCCGAAAATGCGCGTGTTGATGCTTATGACCTGGAAACTTGTAGGTGACCGTGGAGCCGTCGTCCTTCTTCAGCTTGGCCGTCTTGCCGCTTTTATCGACTGATACGATCGAAGCAGCGTCATTCTTTTCCACTCCAATGCCCCGCAGGTTCCGGGTGAAGATCACTCTGTCGCCGGCGGCCATGCCCATGCCCGAGTTGATGCGGGCATCTGTCAGATGCACGGTTTGCAGCTGCTCGGCGTCAAACGCCTTGTCTCCAAGCCGCTCGGCGTGCGGGAGGGATTTATCATGAATGAGTGCGTCGCGAATGAGCTCCACCGCCTTGGCCCTTCGTGCATTGTTCGAGAGGACCACCAGGGCGTCTTGTCGTTTTGCGCTTGGCAGCGCCCGCCATGACTTGAATACGGCCTCCTCGATGGTGTCCTCGCGCACTTGTTTCAATGCTGGTCCAAGCACATCGAGAGCTCGGCCGACAAAGCCCTGCGAAGCCAGCCGAGCCGCTGTTTTGTGCACCGGAACGGTTTGCCGCGCGATCGACGTCATTCTCACGTCCGCGCGAGCCATTTTGAGCACCAGTGGCAGGGGCGCACCGGCCTCGATCGCACCATGCTGTTTGGGATCGCCCAGAAGGACAACACGGCCGTAGCCGGCGGCCTCCGCGATCCGGGTCAGTTTGTCCATGTCCTTGTTGGCGATCTGGCCGGCTTCATCGACGGCCAGGATCCGATCGGACCGATTGACGGGCTGAGCTCCGTCCTTGAGCAAGTGCTGATGTGCGTGGACGAAGCTCGATACTGTTCGCGCGTCCAGGCCGGAGGCTTTCAGGTCGGTGACTTGCTCGTTGAGCGGTGCCAAAACTTCAAGCTTCAACGTATCGGTGTGCGATTCCAGCGCGGCCGCGACGGCTCGCAGGGTATACGTCTTGCCGGCGCCGGCGACGCCTTCGACCGCCTTGTAGCGATCGGATCCGTTGAGAGCGGCATCGAACAGTCGTCGTTGATCGCGGGTAAGCCCTCGGCTTTTGGCGATGGCGTCAGTCTGCATCCCGTCGCTACCGCGCCAGACCGGGTCTGCGTTCGAGATCCGAGTTATGAGAGCCTTTTCCAGATCGAGCGCAGAGCGTGTAGTCAAGTGACCAGGCTCACTGTTTTCGGCAAGTACCAGGGCGCCTTTCCGTCGATGCTCGTCGATGAGTTTGATGACGTCCGCAGGATGCGCATATTCGGCTTGCGGCGTTTGGAGCGCGGCCGACACCAGGTCGGCTTCGTGAAAGACGGCAGATTGTGTTGTCATGTCCCGCAGGGCGGTGTGAACGGCCTGCCTGGCGGCACTCTCTCGCCGCGAACCGACAATCGTCTGACGCGATGGTGTCTGCAATGCGTCAGTTATCGCCGGCGACGAGGAGGGCAACGAGCTGAAGGCCTTCGCAATGTGGGCCTGAGCGCGCGACAAAAACGCGCCGGTTCGGCTGACAGTGGCGTCAAGGCCGCGAAGATGCTCTGCAGCCTCCTTGCGCCAGGCATCCGTTTTCGCCGAACCTTTAAGGGAAAAATCTTTCGTGCCCCGAGTCATCAGCGCCACACGTTCGCGCACAGCCCGGGTCGTCGTCTGGACTGTATCTTTGAGGGCTTCGACAATGGTGGCGCGTCGCTTAGAGAATCGGTCACTCAGGTCCTGACTGACGCCAGTCAGCTGGAAATTGCCGTTCGCATCGATGCCGGAAACTGCATACCCAAGTTCCTTCGCCTGATGGCGCAGAACCGACGAGTAGATCCGGCCTGCCGTCTCCTTAACCCCATAGATCGATCGACTGTCGAGCGCGTGCCACGATTTCGTAGAGGCGCTCCAGGTTCGGTTCATGATGTACATGTGATCGTGCAGAGCTGGATCGCCAGCCCTGGACGTATCATGCGTGAACCGGCCGACGACAAGATTGCCAGTTCGCTCCCGCCTCACTTCCTTACCTTCGCGGATCCGCGTAGCGGCGTGACGTTCTACATAGGCCATGGCCGACTGACTGGCATATCGGTGAGCTTCGATCAGCCGTTGGTCGCGGCCGACCAGGGCGGCGACAGAAACTGACTTTGGTGCGGAGAATGTGAAATCCCAACCGGGAACACGATTCTCCTTCGCTGCAGCCGCTGAGCCGTCGGGAAGGCGTCCGTCGCGGGCTTCGTTGAATTTGTCCGCATCAATCGCTCCGGCCAGGTGGGCGCGACGCGCGCCCTCACCCAGCCACTGGCTATCAGCGGGATTGTCGCCGGCAGAGTAGTAGTTGTCGGCGGCGTAGTATTCGGCGGTATTGCCGCCGGCATCCTTGCTGGCTGATAGCATGGTGTCACCGATCTTCGATCTCTAGCCCTGGCGCATCGAAGCCGGACAGCGTGTTGTCGAATTGAGTGAAAGAACCGGCTGCCGTTTCGTCCTGCTCTAACCCGTCAGCTTCAGGATCGGCAGTGAAGTCAGGATGGTCTGTCGATTGACCAGCACCGATCTCTTCATAGCCGGGCGCTTCTTCCCGGGCCGGTCCGTCCAGACCGCCGTCGTCGCTCGACGGATCGTCCGGGAGGTCATCTTCAGGCACACCGGTTGCATCGTCTTCTAGGGCTGCAAACAGTCCGAGCTCGGCCGAGGCTCGCTGGGCAAAGGCGCTGTCAACGGGCGTATCGCTCAGCGGTCCGGATGGGGACTGAAAGGCGCTCGTAGATGGGCTAGACGGTTTGTCGGGTGGCGTCTCGGCGCCGCTCATGGCGTGCCAATCGATGTCATCGAAATCATTGTCACGCTCGATGAAACCGGGCGTACGGCCTTCCAGCTTCCGATAGGCGAAAGTGACCTCTCCGGTCGGATAAGTGGCGGCCGGGACCAGGTATCCTGTGAGGTCGGGGAGCCGTTGTAGCTGTTCGGGCAGGACGAGATGATCGAACTTGTCTTGCAGCGTGTAGTTCACGCCGTCGCGAACGTCACTCGCACCAAAGCCGATGCCGCGCTGGGCGCGCTGGATCTCGGCTCGGCCGATGTACCTGGCGGCAGTTTCAGCCGTGTCCGGGTCAGCCAGATTGAGGATCAGTTTGGTTCGACACAGACCAGTAATGGTGTGCGCAACATCGCGGCCATAGATGGACTGCAGCTGTGAGAGCGTTTGAATGCCCAGGACGTAGGCGGCGCCGAATTGGCGGCCTTCTGCGAGTCCCTTTTCCAATGATGGAAGTTTGTTCAGTGACGGGAGCTCGTCGGCAAAGATCCAGATTGTTCGATCCGGATCTCGCTCCTGTGACATGATCGCATTGAGCGCCATCTCAAGCCAGACGGTAATTAGACCGCGCAGCGATTGGTGCTTGTCGGACCTCGATGTCAAAAACAGGCATGACCTATCGTCGTGATTTTTGACCCAGTCATAGATGGAAAAAGGATCGCGATCCGGAGCGGCCTGCTCCATCGATTGGAGGGCCGCCAGTCCAGTAACCAGCGTGGCGCGCACGGATTGGGCAGTCTTGGGGCTGTCGGGCGAAACGGAGGCAGACGCAATGGTCCCCTGCAGGAAGGCTGCCAATTGCTTGAGAGGCGCACGGAGCAAAATATACAAGAGATCGTCGGTCGAGCGCCGGCCCATTCGATGGAGTTTGGCCGCTGCGACTGCAAAGACGACGCGAGCGCTATCGACCCAGAACGGGTCAGCCGAGCCCGCTGGATCGGGCATCATGGCGGTGGCCATTTGCAGGAAGTCCTCGTAGGTCCGCGCGTCTGAAAATGGGGTCCAGCGCGCGCACCGTGAGTCGAGCGGATTGAGGATACGATCACCTGCGTCTTCATCGTAAAACACGGGCAGGAAGGAGCGCATTTTATCGTAGAAAATAGCGCGATCGCCGCGGCGCCGGACCTCTTCGATCAGCGTTGCCATCGCCTGGGTTTTGCCAGACCCGGTCGTTCCGGCGAGCAGAGTGTGAGAGGTTTCCATGCGAAACGGGTACTCGATCCCGACCAGCGAATACGGACGATAGGTCTTCAGCTTCCGCTTGCGCTTCATGACACGATTGTCGGCGTGAATGCGCAGCGCGAGCTCCTTGCCCGGTATCACCTGTGCGCCACGCAGATGCTGATCCGAACCGAGCTTGCGGCCGTGCGACGTGAACCACCAGAACATGAAAAGAAGGGCCAGGATGCCCGACAACCCGGCGATGGTCAGGCACCGCAGAAGGACACGCTGAAAGGTGTCGGAGTGGTAGACAACATACTCGTTGTTGACGACGTCACGCGCTTCGAAATGATGGATTTCATTGTCGCGATCGATGACGTTCATCTCGCGATCGCCGCGGCCAGTGCTGGTGTAGTATCGCGCCATCATGCGCGAGCCGAACAAGCGGGCGTCCGACGACTCGGTGATGGAAAACGTGATCAACACGGCGATGGTTGTGGTGAGAAATATGCACACCATGAACAGCCGCGATATGAGCTGCCAGTACATGCGCGCATTGTGAAAGAATATCTGGCCGCCACGCAGAAATGTGGACTGAACGGAGTTCGTTCCGATAGCGGTGTCGTGCCGTTTCATTCTGCCGCCCTCGCCTCTAGAGGACGGTCGAGCTGCATCATTTCGATGAAAGTTTTTGCGAGCGGAAAACCGGATTCTGCGCCAGCTTCTGCGATTGAGCAGATATGATCGCGTTCGCCCTCGGTCATGACGCGCGACACTAAGATGAGCGAGATAAACAAGCTGATCGATTGATTGTGGCTTAGGGCATCCAGTTCTTCTGAACTGCCACTTGTCAGGGACAGCGGACGCTGTTCGAAAAGCATCGACAGCGCGCTATCAATCAAATCCGTTCGAGACCGGTACTCACCGGCTGCGACGCGTTGGCGGATGGACTCGAGATGGTCGTTGGAAACCCTGACGCGGATATGGGTCCGGTCCGCATCGTCTGAATTTTGGGTCATTGCATACCCCTCTAAGGAGCGGCATGCAGGACTCGGCACCTCCGAATTATGCTGATGAGTGCCATTGGGCGCAAGACCAGACGACAAGAGCGCTGATATTGTGCCGGAACAGTCGGGAACACGATTGGTACAGAGTGGAACACGGCGGAACACCGAGGAACACCGCTAACGCACTGTTTTACAGCCATCTTTTCTAGAATGGCGGAATAGTGTACCGGTATGTACCTCATTCGTGCTAGGACCAAAGCGGGCATTTCTCGAGTAAAAACAATATCTTCCGCGGCGGGGGCCGCAGCGGGCACAGAGTGCATCTTGTGTGATGCAAAAACCGCTGATGCGGTTTGACGGGAAGTGGGGAGCAAAGCTCTCCCCCGATATCCTGGGACACAACGTTGTCCCAGGCCTGAATTGGATCGAACACGCCAGATGGTTGTCGTTGGTCAGGAAAACAGGTCAGCGCTCTGGCCATCAGCCAGAGCGCTAGTCAACGTCCAAGCGTAAGCGATGGACGGGCTCCGCCGGCCCGACCCTCACCGCAGGTGAAAGGGGGGCAGCAACGTGTCAACGTGCATGGGAACCGGCACGCAGGAACTGCGTCGCCGGGCGGAAATACCGTCGGAAAAAAGAGGGCAAAAAGGTTGGCCCGAGATCGGGCGCTTAGTCTTGCTCCAACCGTGCCGAGCGAGGCCGTCCCTTAAGGGGGATTTCGTGGGATCGGAAGTGCGTTTCAATGAAAACGCCAACATCAGTATCGCTGGATTTGAGCGACCGGCGAAGACGGACGTAGACGGCATCGCGAATGAGCGGGTCGCTTATAAAACTGTCGATGGCGTTGAAGCCGAAACAGGCCAAAGGAACGTCGGCGTTCTCACGGATTTCGTTCGCAACGACACGATCAATCTCGACGAAAATGACATCGGATGAGTTTCCGTGATGCCAGTAGCGCGCGGGTGGATCTTGAAGGTACTCGGCAAGCAGCGCGGTATAGAACCTGCGTTTGGCGACGCGGCCGAAAGCGTCAGCCAGAGAAACTTCCAGCGCCTGGAAGACGGGTCCGAGCCCTTTAGGCGCTCGGATACGTGTCGTGTTCCCAGATCTCGGCACTGTGCCCCCGCAAGTCGAATCCAATCATCTCTCCTAGGGCTGGCGGGACATCTATTCAAGAAATCTGTGATCGTGGTCGCAGCACGGGCACAGCCCGACAGCAAACCACCGGCTTCGCGGAGCCGTAAGGCGTAGCGAAGCCGGTGAGCGGTCCACAGGCAGTATCAAAGGGTGTCGGACCGGTAGGTCCATCCGCAATGCCGACAAAAAGAAAGGCCGGGCACTTGGCCCGGCCGAGGAGGATGCAGGAATGACAAGAGCGCCTGTTAGACGCTCTGGAGATAGCGGCGGGTGCTGATGCCAGCCTCGTTCGCTTTCTGAAGGAGATTGCTGGCGACGCCATGGCGATCTTCGGGATGTATGAAGACCAGGACACCCTTCGGACGGAGTTCATTGACGATCTTGTCATTGCGCATGAAGGCTGCTCGGCTCTTTCCGTGCGTTTTGAAATCAGGTGCGCATTTCACCATGTCGACCTTGCGCATCGTCGCCCAGTTGACGGCGATCTTGTCGATCCCCTGGCTATGACCACCGTGTACGAGAACCATGTCGGGATGTTTTTCCAGGCAGCTGTCGAAGATCTTGTAGGCTCGATTGACGTCGTTGAAGTTTACCGTTCCGGCGACTGCGATGAGGAACCCCTGGGGCGCCTTCCGGACGGCATCGGCTTTCTCCTTGGCATCGAGGTAGTCGCGCGCATCCAGCATGGCGCTGGTGGTTGCGCCGCGAGATTTCTTCGAACCGGACTGCGGGGTCCAGGGATTTCCGGTCATCATCTGGTGCGCTGATGCCATGGTGTCGCGCATGATTTCGAGCGCTTCGATGACTTCGTCGGCGGACTGAACTGAGGCTTGTAGCTCCTCCAGCTTGTTGGACTGGATTTCGGACCCGTCCTGGCACGTGGTCAGCTGTTTGAGCTCTTGGGCCTGTTCGTCGCGTGTGCGTTCGTGGAACCCGATCAGAGAGTGCAGCTGGGATGTCCAGCGGGTGGATACTTGTTCGAGGACTTTCTCCAGGCCCGTGTTGAGCATCAGGTCGCCGAGTTCGTTGGCGATGGCAGAGAAGGTCTGTTCGAGTGCGTCTGCCTCCGGAAGGTCGTCATTCGTGAATTGGGTGGTTGAAAAGCCGTCGGTGTTGAATTCGTGATTTTCCATCTTGTCCTCCATCTGCGCGTTCCCATTTGCGCGATGGAAATTTTTTAGGTGGGGCGATTGAGGGGGTTGGTCACCGAGCGAAGCGAGGGGAACCCCGAACGGGGTTGACCGGCCCCCGCGCCCCGCCAATTTCCATTCTTCGCGCTTTGGGATACGCGCCGGCGGACAAGGTGACGGATAAAGCGCAACGCCGACGACAGGCGATTCAATGAAACCCTCCGAGGGTATCAGACCTGGAAGCTCAGACCCGGACAGGCGTCCTGAAGCCCGGCAATGAACTTTGCTGCTTCTGACCACGGGACCAGGAGTTTCGGCGAATAGTTGTGGATCACCACGTCCCCGCCAAGATCGGTATAGAGTTTCGCGGACGCGCGATCGAACCTGTGGATCTGAAGATGCGGACGGTTCATGTGCAGGGTTCGTGTCATGTACGTCCCATCGGAGACCTGGATGCCAATCAGTCCCGCCGCGGCAATGGCCGACACGATCACATCCACCGACGCCTTCGTTCGGATCTCGACCAGTTGATGTGCCTGGGCCGGCTGGAGCAGTCTTCCGATAATCGTGGCGCCATCCTGCTGCTGAATTCGGCGCACTTTGACGCCTGACGAGGAGAGGGATCGCCACAGGTGCAGACAGGCTCCATGGAGCACGTAGACGAGCTGGACACTCGGCGCTTCAGGCTCTGCCTCTGCGGCCTTCCATAGCGCTTTGAACTTTTCGGCGTCGTCACACGGTCGATACTGCCCGGGACGATCCAGGACGGCCAGGCTACGATGATAGGTGCTGGTCGGAGTGATGCAGGTGACCAAGGTATACGGTGAGCCGTCAACGCTTGCTGCCAGACGCGGGCGGGTCGCCAGAACGGGCTTGCCGGTGGCCGTGTGGACATACCGACCGGCAATTTCGTCGTCCCGCACATTCAGCGCATCATAGGCTGTCGTGTTGGCAAAAGTTGTCGCCTCGTAGACCGAGACGAACGCAGGCAGGAACCCTTCTTCATCGGCGGGCAATTCGTGCCGCTCCTTGAGCACGATCTTGTCGGCCTTCAGCGTGTGGATTTCGCGATCCAGATCGCCGTGTTCGGCTGCGGCATCATAGGCCGCTTCCAGGAGAGAGAAAAATTCCTCGAAGATGGAATTCTGCAATGCTACCGGCAGCGCCAGCAGCCGGTTGAGCCAGCGTGTGATCTTGCAGCGATCGGCGAGTAGCTGCCCGTCATCGGAGACGACGGCCAGGCCGGTGCGGGACTGGAAGTCGTCGAGCGAGATGCCGGCTTTGCCGGCGGCGAGCATGTAGCACCAGGAGTGGTATGCTTGCTGGGCAATTTCGCCCTCCAGGTTATCCAGCGGTGAGAAGAGCTGTTCACCGGCCGACCGGCGGTCGGCCTTGGTGAAGGCGCCGAGCGTTTCGAGGCGTTGGGAAATTGTTGACACGAACCGCTTCTGGCCAGCCAGGTCGGTACACAGGACCCGGAAGCGCGGCGCGCTGGCTTGATGGGTCCTGTGGGACCGTCCAAGGCCTTGGACGGCTTTGTCGGCCCGCCATCCGGCTTCAGCGAGATAGTGGACACGCCGTCTCTGGTTCTTGTGGTCGAGACTGGCGTGATAGGATCGGCCGGTTCCGCCGGCCGTGGAGAAAACGAGTGTGTCGGTCGCTCCGGACATGAAGCGGGAGGCTTCGAACATATTGGCGTTCGAACCGCGTACATCGATGTGTCGCCGGCCGTTCTCGTAGAGAAGGCGGCGGGTGCGGCCGGTACATTCAGACAGGCGATCGGGTCCGAAATGCGCCATAAGCTGATCGAGCACACCAAGGCATTCGGGCATGAGATGCAGCCGTTCAAGCAAGGCCGCTTTGGCGGCCGCGGCTTGAGGGCATTGCACAGTATTGCCGTCGGTGTCCCGCATGGGACGGGCGCCGGTGACCTCGCCTGTATCGTCGGTTATCGGCTCGAAGCGTGCTGTGGGGAAGGCGCGCTCGAGATAGTCGATCACGTACTCGCGCGGCGTGAAGTCCAGATCGTCCGGACTCGCGCCTTCTGAGGCGCGTAACCGGCGATCGAGGACGGCCTGGTTCGTCGATGTGAGCTGCACAATGGGCGCCTCCCCGCGCGCGATATCGTCCTCCATAGAGGCGATGAGCGATGGGGCCTGGATGGCTTGAAGCAGATGGGAGAAGAAGCGCAGCTTCGTTGATTCAAAGGCGGACAGCGCGGCCGCCTTCGCGGTCCGCGCGACAGTCTTGCCGTCTCGACTGATCCCGGTGGTCTCCAGGGCAGACTGCAGATTGGTATGGATGACCGTCCAGACGTCAGACCATGTGTTCCACAAGGCTTCATCGTCGCTGGTGAAGGCATGAAGCTGTGGGGCATATTCGATGCCGGCGAGCGATAGCGAGCGGGCCATGAATAGCCCCCTACCCTTCAATTCCCGCACGAGGAGTTCGAGGGCGGCCGGCCCGCCCGAGGCGAGATTGGAGAGGCAGTCTGCCCGGGAGGTGAATGGGGTGTCGGGCCCGCCCCACAATCCCAGACGGGTGGCATAGGCGATGTTGCGGACGTGAGAGGCACCCGTTGCGGAGGCGTAGACGATGCGCGCATCCGGCAATGCGTTCTGCAGGGCGAGGCCGACGCGACCGGTCTGGGATGAGGAAATCTTTCCGATATCACCTTCGTCGTCGACCGCGGCACCCATGGCATGAGCTTCGTCGAAGGTGATGACACCGTCGAAGTCGGGGCCGAGTAGCTCTAGGACCTGGTCGAGCCGCGCGCGCGTCTGTGCAGTTTGCGCCCGCCGCAGAGTGGCGTAGGTCACGAAGAAGATGCCGTCGCGGCCGGAAATATCGACGTTGGCGCTGATGGCCTTGAGATCGACAATGTCTGAGGCGCGGCCACCCAGGGCCACCCAGTCGCGCCGGGCGTCTTCGATCAGAGCGGCGCTTTCGGTGACCCACAGATGACAGGTGCGGCCCTGGCACAAATTGTCCATGATGATACCGGCAATCGTTCGGCCTTTGCCGACGCCGGTGGCATCGCCCAGGAAGAAGCCATAGCGGTAGCGTGAGCCGTCTTGGGATGCGATGAAATCGTGCCCGGCCTCCGTCTCTGCGTATCGGCCCGGAATGTGTCGATTGTGCGCTTGTCCGGCGTAGACGACAGCTTCGAGCTGGGCCGTTGAGAGGATGCCATTGGTTACCAGGCGGGTTGGAAGAACGGGATGGTGAGTTGGCGGCGGCAAGGGGACCGATGCCATCGACACGGATTCCACCAGTTCCGATGAATGGGGCCGACTGTTCGCGATCGTGAGACGCGACGGTTGATAGGCTGCATAGATCTCCGATTGACCGGCTGGACGAACGTCCGGGTGCTGTTGAACATCAAATGCGACCGGCGTACCCGGCAGGGGCGGGCGAAGCCCCGACCCGAACCGGGTGCGCGGTGCTGCAGGCACTGGCCGCTGGGCTGATGCTGCAACAGTAGGCATCGTCCGAGCTTGGGGAGTTCGACTGTCGTCGACGGAGGCTAGTGGCCTTGTGTCGAGCGCAGCGAGGACACAGGCGCGAAGATCTGCAACAGAGTCGATGGTGTCGCTGATCCGGTCAGCGACGCTCACGGCGCGCTGTATCCTCGCGATGACAGTTTCTGTTGAAACGCCGGCATGGGCAAACAGGCGCGCATTGAGCACGTAGTGTAGGTCGATGCGGCCTTCCGGCCCGACAACCCGCTGGATAAGGGCGGGGTCGCGGAAGCGGGCCGGAAGGACCGCGACGAGCGCACCGCCGGGTCGCAGGGAGGAAAAAGCGGCGCGCAAGTGGGGTTCGGCGTGTTTGAACGGCGGGTTCATCGCGCAGCGATCGAACCGCTGGTCGGCATGGTCGGTGAGCGCATCGATGACGCTCGCATCGCGAGCGGAAATCGTGGCATGCGGGAACAGCTTGCGAAGGAGTTGGGCGGCTTCTGTGTTCAGCTCGTTCAGCCAGAGATTGGAGGAAAAGGCGCTGAGCGGCCCGGCCAGGCCGCCAATCCCGGCGGATGGCTCGAGCACGGAGTGCTCGGCCGAGATCTGGAGCAGCAATGCCGATGCGGCCGCGACGATCGGTGGTGTTGAGAAGAGTTCGCGGGCCTGGCTGGTCTGGGTCCGGATGGTTTGTGTTGGCGCCCAGGTCTGGATCCGGCCGGCCAGGTCGAAGAAGGCGTTTGGCCCCAGACGCGCAGCGTCGGGGCCGACGTTGCCGAATTGCATCGCGCCGGCCGCCTCGATGGCATCGTAGGCGGAGCGCCAGTTCCAGGCAGAGCCGAGCTCGGCGTCCATAATGTTGGCAATTGATTTGCGCGAAAGCGAGCCAGAGTCGGCATTTTCATTGAATCTGTGGGCTGCAGCGCAGAGCGCGAGGGCGTTGGGCATCTTTTCCTCCGGTTTATCCGGAGAAAAGGCCCCTGCCCTTTCCTTTCGTCCTGCCGTGGCGGTCGGCCGGCGGGGCGCCCAGTGAAAAGCCTCGCGTGGCGGGATCGCCAGCGAGGCTCTCGTGAAAACGGTTCGTCGGGAGTGAAGCCCGGCGCCAGGGGTCGCGCCGGGCCCCGAGGGGCGAGGCCGTTAGGCCTCGTTACCCGACTGACCGCCTCCCATCAGCTCGATCGAAGCACCGAAGCCGCCGAGGATGAAGGTGGTGATCTCCTGGCGATTGTCGCCCTCGCCGATGACGCGGCGCTCCATGGACCCTTCCACGAGGAGTTTCTTACCCTTGGTGCCGAACTTCTGCATCAGTTCGACCAGGTTCGAGTTGTAGACCCAGATGGTGAACCAGTCGGTCTTGTTGTCCTGGTCTTTCGGGGTCGGACGGTTCACGGCAAGCGAGAGACGGGCGTATGTCTGTTCGGCATTGTTTCGGGTGGTGCGGGTGAGGATCTGGGCGTCTTCGCCAAGATGGCCGGTGAGGGTGAAACGGTTCATGTCATGCTCTCCATCGAGTTTGTGTTCGCGCGACCTATTTGCGCGATGGAAACATGTTGAGCGGGCGATAGAGGCGGTTGGTCACCGAGCATAGCGAGGGCGAACCCCGCAGGGGTTGACCCTCCGCCGCGCCCGATAGATTTCCATCGTGAGCGCAAAAGGACGCACGGGCACAGGTATCGGTGGTGTACGAGCATTGTCGGCTGTGTTGATTGACCCGGACCCGTTCGAAGTTTTTATCCTCTCCCCTGCCCGTCATACGCGACCAGTTCGCGCGACTTCGCAGCTTGAAGAGCTGACGACCTGGCCAGGACATCAGATCCGGAACAGCACATTTCTGAGTGACCGGCATGATGCACTCTTTCGGCCCTAAGCAAACGATTGCAGCCGAAAGTGGTGTGGGGCAGGCTCGAATTGTCGGTCGGCACCAAAAGGGGGATGAGGCATGACAACAAGGAAGGCACGGCGCGCTCTGGTGGGGCTGATGGCGCTGGGTACGATGACAGCAGCTGGTGGGTGTGACGCCGGCACATATGAAACGGATGTGATGACGCCTGCCATGATCATCCAGACGAATACAGAGACGGGCGAGATCCGCGCCTGTGCGGTGGTTCGGTTGATCAACGATGCAGCGAGTTCGGTACGAGTGCGCGCGCGGGCGATGGAAGCCGACAGGTTCGACGAAGGCGTTTTGACAGATGAGGAGCTCGGCCGGCGAGAGCGGGCAATTCTGGAGCGTGAGGAGTCGGATACACTAGCATCGCCAGAACGGATCCCAGAAGCGAGTACCAGCAACGAGCACCTTGTTGAGTGCACACATTGGACGGCGCGGTAGATAGGCTGCTGGATGTCGCGACAGCGACAGTTTTTGTCGCTCGGATGCGGATAATGCCTGCAGGGAGAGCACCGATGCAGGATCAGATACTATTCATTGAGATGGTGCCGACGCCGATCTGGGGTGTCAGCCTACGGCGTCATTTGCCGAGATCCGCGTGGAACCGGCTGCGCCAGGCTGTCCTGGAGGATTGTGAATACCGCTGTGAGGTGTGCGGCGCCGACATTTCCGGGAAGCGGCAGGCGGTAGCCGATGAGGTGTGGAACTATCACACCGATCGCTCGCCGGCAGTGGCTGAGCTCTACGACATTCAGGGTGTGTGTATGCGGTGCGACCGCATCAAACACCTGGGCCTGACATCAGCTCTGATCGGACAGGGCCATATGGCGGCCGACTATATGGACGAGCTGAGAGCCCATTTCTGTAAGGTCAATGGCGCCAGCGAGGAAGAGTTCGAGTATCAACGGGGGATGGAGTTTGCGGTTCAGGCACAGCTGTCACAGCATGACTGGACGGTAGACTGGGGCGAATATGAAGAGCTTGTCCCTGAAGCGGTGCTGGGACAGGTCTTCTCGCAGGACCGCAAGCCGACATATCCAGCATAGGCCGGCCATATCAGGCGACCCGATAGACGGTCCTGCCGTCGCGTACCCAGTCAACGCGCTCGCCGTTCCAGTGATATTCGAAATGGGCGGCCGGTGTCGGGACCTTGACCAGGTCCGGGTAGAAGAAGGCTGCGCATTCGCCGCCGGGATGTCGCACGCTGGGATAGACGATCCCTTGGCCGTCATTGGCGCGAAGCGTGTCGGCAGCTGCCTGGCTGGCAGTGTAGTCCGTGGGATGCAGGAGTGGATCCCACGCCGGGTCTCCGGAGCGAATATCATGCAGCCGGGTGTCGATGGTAAATGTGAGCTCGCGGAACTGTTCGATGCTGGGCGGCTCATCCGTCCGGCGCATGAAGTTCTCAAAATGATGGATGGTCTCGGCCAGGGCCGTTTCGAAGGCCTGGGCGATATAGAGCACGCCGAAACCCTTCGGAGAAAACCGGGTCGCGCGGTCCGGAGACACATGGGTGAAGGGCGCCATGAGATAGCTGGTGCCGGGGCCGCCCACGCGGCGGTCTACCGGTACCAGGTCCAGAGCGCCGATGGCCTGGGCGATGCGTGGATTGGTCTTCTGCTCCAGACTGATGACGCCCGGCCAATCGGCCGGGTCGGCGATGTCCTCGAACAGATCGATCGGGGGATGAATGGTTCGGATGAGGCGAACGGCTCGCGACCAGCGGACACGCGAGACCGGGGCGGCGGTGATGTCTGTCACCAGCCGCCGCGCTCGGCATCCAGGTAGTTGCGCACACGCATGAGATCGGTGAGATAACCGTTCATCATCACGTCGAGAGCGGACTTGCCGTCGAACGCCTTGTTCGGCTGCTTGATCCAGTCGTATCCGCGCGAGGGCTCACGAAAGAGGATCCGCAGGGCCTTGTGGATTCCGAGCAGTGTACCCAGTCGCATTCCAAGATCGCGCGAGATCTGGCCCGGGCCGGACTTGCGCCAGCGGCGATAGGTCGTGGCGGACATATCGAGTAGGTTGGCGGCCTGGGCTTCAGACAGGCCCCATTGGACGAAGAGGTTCGACACAGCCCGGAAGCCGGCCGCGGCTTCTTCGGGCGTGATCGGATCGCCGGTGTGATCCCGGCGGGCGGTATCGATTTCGGTCAGCATGTGCATGGTCGGCTCCATATGGCGCAATTATAGTAATAGCGCGCCAAATGGCAACACCCGGTTAAGGGGTGCTGCCACGGGGTGATCAGTATTCGCTCGCATACATGAGGGTGAGCACTCGGCGTGTGATCGATTGATCGGAAGGATCCTCGCTGGCGTATTCCATGGTCGGATCGTAATAGTCGATTTTCCAATAGAAACTGTCGCCGGCGAACTTGAACGCCCCGAACGAATGGTCGCGATCGACATCCGTGTCGGGCGTGAAGTTTTCATAACCACGGACTATGGCCAGCAAGCTGGCCTGCAGGTCCGGGCAGGCGGCGATCGACGCGGTCACCATGATGCGGCCGCCGACGAAGTATTTGCGGAAATTGTCGTTGAGCATGCGGGTGACCATCAGCTCGTTGGAAATGTGATCAAACGCGTTCATGACGCCCTCCGCGATCGCCGGCCGACGAGGCGGACATTGAATGACCGCTTGGTGACATCGATGCGGACCTCACGCACGCTGGCATCGAGATCTTTGAAGACGTCGATCGGCAGGAATTCGGCGGTGTCGTCACCGCCGATGATGCGAACCTTGGTGTCGTACCAGTCCGGATCGCCATCGGGATGACAGCCATTGGCGAAGGCCACAGGTGCCCGCTGGCCGGCGGGCGTGTCAGGCCGCACCTGCCAGCCCATCAGGTAGACGCCCTGGTCGGCTACGAGCATCAGGCCCGGCCCGACCTCCTCGCCCCAGAATGGCTTGTGTTCCTTGGCGGCATTGACGGCTGAGACCTCGGCGCGGAGCGCATCGAGGGTCTCGCCGGACCAGATGAGTGTGCCGGTCATTTGAAACTCCTGGCAAAAAAAGAACGCGAGGTGGGAACCCCGCGTTCGAGTGAGATGGAGGGAAGAAGGTGGCGGCCGGGAGCTGGGGGAAGGTCCCGACCGCCTGGCAAGGGGACGCTAGGCGTCACCCTCGGGGAGGTCGTCTGCGCCGCTCGAGGCATTGCGCGGACGAGCCATCAGGTAGATCTGGCTGCGATAGCCGGAGAGGACGAATTGGAGCTTCTCGCGCTTCTCGCCGTTCTCTTCGGTCTTCTGGACCTGCAGTTGACCGTCCAGGCCGATCTGTTGGCCCTTCTGGACATGCTCCTGGACGATTTTAACGAGACCGGGATTGTAGACCCAGGCAGTGATCCAGTGCGTCTGCTGATTTTCGCCGGCGCCGAGATTGCACGCGATCGAGAGGCGGGCGTAGTCGTGACCGCCGCGCGTTTGGGCGATAACGGGATCCTGGCCGACACGACCGGTGATGCTCACATTGTTCATATCCATGATGATGCTCCCTGCATTCAAGATTGATGGCTGGAACGTCCTGCCTGGCTCTGAACCCGTCTTTCGGGCGAAGCCCGCTTTCCTCCGGACATTCCACTGAATGTCCCCCCTCCTTTCCCTTGATGCTCCACGGTTGGCCTGTGCTGCCCTATCCAGGGGTCTGATGGACGATTGTGCAGGTCGGCTTCTGCTTGGGACCGGTGGGTTTGAGCTGATCGACCGATGTTCGAGCTGGTCTTCCCGACTGTACTATTCGCCACGCAGGCGCTGCGTCCTTCGCGCGCCCCGGCCCGCAGACCGTCAGGTCGAGGACACGGCGCGTAGGCGAAGCCGAGCCCCCCTCCCCTTGTCTTGAGCGGCAAAGCCGCTGAGGTTGCATGATCGAGACAGTTTTGACGGGAGACCCGCGTTCATGAGCGATCGACTGGACCGGCTGGAACAGCGCATTGAAGAGACACATGCCATTGCTGTGGCGGCGCAGACGGCCATGGACGCACTTTGCCTGGAACTGATCTCCGACGACCTGATCGACGGTCTTCAGTTAGCTAACGTGCTAACGCGACTGGGCGGGCGATACGAAAAGAAGTCCCCTGGCGTTCAGGAACGGCTGATGGCGACGGTCGAGCGGCTTAGAACGTTCGAGCAAACGCAGACCACAATGGACCCGGACGGCCAGCGCAATGATGCAAGCAGAGCGCTGGAGACGATCTCGTCGGTATCGCTCCTGCACACTTCAGTGCTCATGCGATATACCCGTGAGCAGAAGCACGATGTGTCTGTACACACCTCGTCCATGATCGTGATCGGCTATGCCGGCGCGGCGTGCGCTCTGCTCACGGCAATGCTGAAAGACGACGCTGTGTCACGCGAGGTCATGGCTGTTGCGGTCAACGACCTGGCGGGACTGACGTCGATGAAGTCATTGGGCGATGGGTTCGGCCGAACGATGGAGGACGCGTTGGACGCGGCGGAACGCGTTTTCGCGCCGGCCTTCGAAGACCTGGACCGTGATGTCGATGACGCATGGATCCGGCCGCACTGCGAGAGGTTTCTGACTGAGAACCCGTTTGTGACACTCGATCCGGGTGACGAAGGCAATGCCAGAACCCGCGCCTGGCTGGCAGACGGCATCATGTCCCGCTTCATGATCGGTTTTCTGAGCGAGGTTGCTCGTATCGCGCCGGATTTCTTCAAGCGCTAAATGAGAGAAGGCCCGTTGCTGGTGGCAACGGGCCTTTCGGGTGGTTCTGTCACGTGCCGGCTGTTGGGGCGGCCGGCTCACCCTTAAGGTGAGCCTGATTCCTTACTCATCGGTGAACAGGCTCCAATGAGCCGGCACCGGATCTAATGCAGATCGCGGCACTCCTTGATAAGGCCAAGAACGTCCTGGATTTTCACGGTCAGCGAGGCATATCGTCCATTTGTCCCCCCGCAGACGTAGAAGTCGGTCCGGCCGGCATCAAGGAATTGCTCAAGCCCGCTGCGCAGGCCTCTGATTTCCCAGCTTTCGTAACCGGTAATTCCGTTCGTACAGACCAGACACATAGCGGCCGGATCGAACGGGGACGGCTCGACAACGAAGCCGACGCGGCGGATGCGCTCATACGAGAAGGCGCCATTGGAATAGTGGAAACGTTCAACGCCGTCGACATAGACAGTGTTGGCGTCACGGTGAGCTTGCTGGGCTTCAAGAGCCTCAAGGCGGGCCAGCTGCTGCGGGGACATGTCAGCGCGCAGCTCGGCATTCAGGCGTGCGAAATTAAAGGCCATGCTTGCCTCCTGGTGAGAGTACGGATGTGAATGATGGGGGGGTATGGCTCGGCGGACCGCTAGGTTGCGGTCCGCTGCTCGGAAACACTACATCTCAGAGTGGGATATCGTCGTCCGGATCGTTGTATTGCTGCTCCGGGTCGGACTGAGCCTTAGAGCCAGCCGCTGCCGTCGGGCTGTTCAGCAGCTGAATGTCGCCTTTGTGGGCGCCGATACGAAGACGCAGCTCGTCCCGCTGTTCCTGGCCACTGCCGGTACGGTGTTGAGCGAGCTCGCACTGCATGCAGACCTTCGTACCCTTGCGGCCGTGTTCACGCATCAACTTGACCAGGTGATCATTGAAGACGGCGACGGTCATGAAGTCGGTACGCTTGTAGTCGCCGGCGCCGGTATTGTTGCCGACGCGGACCATGGCGTAGTCCTGGGACCTGCCGTTGCGATCATTGCGTTGCATGATCTTGGCATCTTCGCAGAGATTGCCAGTGATGATGACGAGATTGGTGTCCATGATGCTCTCCAAGGTGTTGAGGATGCGACCGCCTCCCGGCCGCAGGCATCCTGAAGGAGCGTCAGCGAACTGACCTTTGGGCCGTCAGGCCCCTTCCCTTCGGGATAATCCGAAGGGGGTCCCCTCCCCTTTTCTTTAAATCGCCGAACTGGATGCGGGTGTTTTTTTGGACTGTCTCCGACCCGGGTCGCGCGAAATCAGCTGACGCGCACACGGCCGGACCTAACCCGGCCGCGCTAGGCTCTCCGGGGCGATGGCCCGTCACAGGTCCCTGTGAAACACAAAGGCTCCAGAGCCGTGTGCTCCGGAGCCTTTGACGGGTCATTGCTGGGAGATCGGTTTGCCCGGCGTTCAATCCGCGGAGAGATACCGTTCCAGGATGGCGGCATGCCGTTCGACATGTTCCGCCGTTCCGTGCGCCTTGGCGAGCTCGAGAATGGCGAGTTCGAAGGCCTCGGCGTCTTTGAGATTGAGGTGTTCGGCTAGATCCTGGAAGAGCACTCGCATGTCTTCGCTGGCCCGTATTCCGCAGGTCACGGTGTAGGGACTGCGACGTCGCCTGCGGCGCTGGCGCTTGTCACCGCGGCTTGTAAAACCTGACTCCTGAGCTACGCGGCGGATCGAGGCCTGGTCTGGCGTGGCGCGTGGTGCAGAGGCTTTGGCCAGCGCCCCCATGTCGATGTCGTCTTCGTCATTGTCGTCGCCCAGATTGATGGGAGCGCGTGATCTAGTCATGTGCTGCCTCCGGCTGCTTGTTGGCGGGGGCGGTCGTGTCGCGCAGGCGGCGCAGCATCTCACTGCCGAGTTCTTCGACGTTGCGTTTGGCCTTCTCCAGACCGGACACCTGCTCGGGATCGAGCGTGTGCACAGACCCGCCGAATGATCGCATCGCGCGGAACGCCTCGCGGTCGGTCAGCTGGGTATCGAACATCGGAATGCCTGCTTCCGCGAATTGTTCTCGAATGTACCGGTATGTCCGCGGCACAATGGCATTACTGGTTCGGGTGAACAGAACCGCGAAGGGAATTGTGTTCTTGATCAGCCGGCTCTGGTTGCGGATCAGCCGGATGGTCTTGGCGGCCTCATCCGCGTCGTCCTGCGAGCCTTGGCACAGGGTGATCACGAAATCGGCGCGGATAATTGCACTGGCGACGGTGGCGGACGCGGTGCCTTCCAGATCCACCAGGACATATCCGCTTGTTTCGCTCTCGGTCTCGATGTCATCGAGGATGGTGGTTTCATTCGAGTTCTCGACCAGGCGGAGATTAGCCGGGCGATCGCCACGTTTGGCCCAGCCGGCGCTGTGCTGGTTCGGGTCGGCATCGATCAGCGAGACCGTCATGCCCTCCGGCGCACGCCGGCTGAGTTCCGATGCCAGGACGGTTGCTGCGGTCGTTTTTCCTGCGCCACCCTTTGAGGACGCAAAGACGATTACGAGGGACATGGGCGCTCCGTTCCGATGTTTGCAAGCTGTTAGCTTTATGCACACGACACGCTGACAGTTAGCGTTCTGATAGCATGATAGCGCACGGTTAATATGACGTAAATTGTTCGCCAACCGCAAATATAACGATAACTGTGTGCTGACTGCTAACACTTAATGAGCCGTTGGCGAACAGTTGGCAGCTTACACACAGTCCGCAATCCGCTCACGCAACGCGCACCGTTAGCTAACACGTAACACGTTGCTAACTGTGCGCTAACAAGCACTCTGCCAAGATCGGCGAGGAAATCAGGCTCACAGGAAAAGCCTGGACTGATTTCAATGAAAACACAAAATGCCCCCCGGCCGGAGGCGAGCCGGGGGGCACGGACGCCCTCAGAGAGCAAAAGAGGGCGTCTAGTCGGACTCGGCCGGGTCAGCCGGGTCCGAGGTGTCATCGAGGACGAGACGGCCGAACGCATCGTCCTGCCGAAGCATCGCCGGGAGCCAATTCAGCTTAGCGGCCCTCTTCGCGGCGGCAGCCACCAATTCAGGCTTTGCCGCGGAGACGGAGTGAGACTCGTCCGGCGCCATCTCAGCCAGAGCGCGAACGAGCTGCACCTTGGTAAAACGGCCGAGCATGGCATGATCCGCAGTGATGACACTGGTAGGATCAAAGTTCAGCAAGGTGCGTAGCTCAGTATGGTCGTTATCCGGACTGTCGACCCGGCGAACCGCATTCCTGCTATACAAGGCCCCGGCGCAGAACGCATGGAGAGCCCTCACGTCGGCCGGAGACCATTGCGACAAAGCCGCGATCAAGTCGCCGTCTTCGGCGGCGAGGCGTGCATCCCAGGTATCGTATTCACACGCGTGGTTGTCTGCGCTGCCTACCGCGATCGATGAGGACTGGGTGAACGGCGCCTTGGTCGCATAGCACAAGGTCTCGGTGTTGCAGCGGGACGGGAACACCTTGGCGACCAGATAAGCCGTCGAGACCAGGAACGCGACTTCCGCATTGGAACTGATCGCGTGCTGCAAACCGGCTTCCATTGCAATGTTGAGATCTCCGGTAACGGAACCAGCGAGCTCCTCCGACTTCTGCTTGGCCAGGTCCTCAGCAACGGCCGGATCGTCAGGGGAGGGGGCGTCCGCATGTTCAGCCCGATCCTCCGGCCGAACGAAGCCACGTTCGACGCGCAAGCCGTTCCGGTCGATATACAAGATGGCACCGGCGATAGCGCGCTGGTCGTCAGAAAAGACAGGCTCAAGAAGTTCGTTCAGATGTGCCTGGACCTCATCGCGCTTGTCGCCGAGACGATCAAGCTCCTCCGATTGTTGTTGGTCCAGTTCCTCTGAGATCTCCAGTTCGCCAATCGCCTCGTCAATCCGATCCAGCTCTTCCTGCAAGGCTTCGGCCCGGGCGTCCTCCTCGGCAGACAAGACGCGGTCGTCGGGATAGATCCGCGCGCAGCCTTCAAGTGCCTGATGATCGTAGCTGATATACGGCTCGACCCACTTCCAGCCCTCCGCTGCGACCTCATTGCCGGCCTCGGCCAGTTTGTCCTCCGCCAGCTCCTGCAGAAGCGACGGATTCAAGATTGAGGCGTTGTTCTCGTCGAACAGATCACGCTTCACCGCGCCGCCCGCATTTTCGTACGCCTCAAGCCCGACGAATTTCGCAACGGCCGACGTGGCGGAAACCTCATCACGGGTCAGGTAGCTGCGGATGTAACCCGAACTCCGGTTCCAATCAGGCAGAGCATTGAAACAGTCCAACTGGCGTTCCTGGTCCGGCTCGATCGTGAAGGCCTGCAGAGCCAGCAGGTCCAGCTTGTTCTCCTCGAACGCAGTGACGATATCGCGATGAACATTGGCCAGGGCCAGACGCTGGCGAACGAGGCGTTCGGAGATCCCGAAGCGATTGGCGATTTCCACCTTATCGAAGCCTTCGTTGACCAGGCTTTGAAAAGCGCGGAACTCCTGCACCGGGGTGAGGTTTTCTCGCTCGATATTCTCCATCACCGACGCCTCGATCTGCGCGGCGCGGTCGTCGGTCGTCATGATGACCGGGATGCCGGCCGCGAGCTGATCGGGCAGCCGCCCCGTTTCCTTCAGGAGCTTCAGGGCCATAAGGCGGCGGCCGCCCGCGTGTATTGCCACACGCTTCGGCGACTTCTGGGTTCCGCGGGGCAGTTGAATGAGCTCACCCTTCTTCTCGATAGTGTCGGCGAGGCGTTCAACAGATCCTTTTGGATACTGGGTGCGAATATTGGTGTCCGCCAGGACCAACTGGTCCAGCGGAACGAGCTTGACGGGATTCTCAAGGGTCGATTTGGGCATTGGATCCTCCTTACTTCGCCCCCCAATGGGGCGAAACCGAAGGACCAAAACTTTTCTTTACTCGGCGGCCGCGCTGGAGGAGACGCCTATCCGGAACGCGCCACCCGGCTCAACGCCGTAGGGAACAGGGTGGTGTGCGTAGATATCGTCCCAGACACGCTCCCAGCGGGCCTGATAGTCGCCGATCGTCAAGGGAATATCTTTTAGCTGTTCAAGCTCCTGAAGGCGCTGATGACACAGCGCGAGAGCATCCGCGGCCTCTTCGTGGATCTGCATGAGCAGCTCCTCGTCAAGATCCTCGTCGGAGAAGCTGAGGACGTTGGTGCCCGATCGGGTACCCACATCATAATAGCCGGCACAAACCAGGATCTCACCCGGCCCGGCTGTCAGCAGCGTGCTGAGCGATGCCTGCGCGGTGCCACCAACGAAGATGCGGTGCTCTTTTTGCTGATTGGCCCGTTCAAGCACACGAAGGTGAGGGGTGGTTTGTGACGAAGGCCACGGGCCATTCCGCCACACCTGGTCCGAATAGACCAGGTTGCCCGCAATGGCGTAAAGAGAGCGTGACGCGTTGACGAGTTGTACGAGCGCCTGTCCGGATTGCTCGTGAATGTCGAAAGCAGCACACCTATCGCCGCGAGCCCACGATGCGATAACCAGGTCAACAGCGCTCTGGATCTTGTTCAGCATGATCCTCGTGTTTTGAAGCGCGGCCGACGTGTAGAAGGTTCGCAGCATCGGGGAGGAGGGGCCACCGTCATCACTGAAGTCGAGAACGAAATCTTCCGACAGGTCTGCAATCAGTGCGAACATCAGAATTGCTCATGTGGTGAGCTGAAGCTGGGCGATCGCATCGTGTGGTGTGCATCGTAATTCGCAAAGATCTGCGTTGCCATTTGCCGCCGTGTTTCGCGCGGAAGCTTCAAAAGCTGCTCGACGGCGCGAGCGAGCATAGGTGCGTCAAGCAGAATTTCGCTGAGTTGCCAGTGCGAGTATGACCCCGCATTTGGGAGTGCCATAAAGATCGGATCTAAGCCGATCACGCTGCTGAATTCAGCAACTTGGGTGGTATTGAGAGCGGTATCGCCCGACTTTAATCGGTTGAGGCGACGAACCGGCATACCTAATCGGTCGGCAAGCTCGCTCGACTTTAGCTTGTGTAACCCGGCGTAGGCATCGAGAAACGCGACTGCGCCGGCCCGAAATCTGTCTGAATCCTGATCGGAGTCCGCCATCCCAGCGGACTTGATTTCGCCCTCACGCATGAACCCCTCCAGTCGGTAACGCCGACATGATCCACACGAGATTGTGACTTGGCAAGCCCCACTCGATAGACACTCGCTTGTATTGTTCCCGTCAATTCATGGCGCAGCGTGATCTGCATCACACCGGGGCAAAACCTGATACACCCTTCGCCTTGTCCAAAAGGTCGCAAATCAAGGTATTCATTTGACTCAGTATTTTATTTGTTTTCACAATGCCTCAATAATCGGCGAAACAATCTGAATCACATGGTCGCGACAACCTGTACGCCTCTGAGAACAGTTCAACCAACTACTACGGGTGCACCCATGTGTAATATCGGCCGGTAGCATGAGGTCAAAACCTGACCCACTCCTTCGCGCCTCGCGCGAACTTCGCCGCCAGCCCACCAGTATAACGAGTCTTGCCTAGCGCCGGGCCGGCTGCGCGCATTTGTCCGAAAATTTTTTTTGCAGGTCGAAATTTGACCGATCTTCCGACGCCGGTGGACTGGCCCGCGCAGGCGGCCGGCTTTTTCAGACGAGGAATTGCACAAAAGGCGCCCTACGTCACGCAAAGTCAAATTTTGTCCTAAGCTCCTTAATATTCACCCCATGCTGGTCAATATCTGACCCGGCGCTATGGTTGCGCTTTTCTTGTTTCGACGGTTGTCTAGAAGTCCGCACGTCCTGGTGGGGCGGGCGTTACTTCAATCAATGTGGGGCTGTCACAATGAAAATCAATCTTCCTTTCTTCAATCGGGGTGCCAAAGCCGCATCTCTGGTTCCCGCGCTGGGCGCCGCCGTTGTGGTGGCCGGTGCCGCGGCGCTGGCCGGTACCGACACCACCTTCTCGACCGCCGCCACGAGCGTGACCGGCTGGCTGGAGGGCTCGCTCGGTACGACGATCGCTGTCGTCGCCCTGGTCGGTGGCGTCGTTGCAAGCGCGATCCAGTTTCGCTGGCAGCTGCTGGCCGGTTCGGTTGCGGTTGCACTCGCTGCGTCGATGGGCCCGGGCATCGTGTCCGGTCTGCTGACCGCGACGGTCTAGCAGCTCCGCAAGCTCTCCCCTTGATGCCTCGTGAGACCGACACGGGGCATCACCCACGGCGGCGCTATTCCCCGCCCCGGGCCGCCGAAGGGCCGCACTAAGCGGAAGCATTGGAAGGTTGGTGACCATGAGCGGCAATCTGATCCCTCAGCGCCTTGATGAGCCTGAACGCATACTGATTTTTACCCCGGTAGAGTTCGTCATAGTCGTCCTCTGCCTCGGTACAGGTTTGTTGTCGGGACACGTGCTGATCGGGCTGATTGCCGCCCTTCTTTTTTGGCAAGGCTACCAGAAGGCAAAGGCCGGTCTGTCGTTGCAGCGACTGTTCGGTCGAATGTACTGGTTGCTGCCACCCCGATTTGTCGGCCTGCGTCGGTCTCCAGATGCGGCGCTGCGAGAATGGGTGGGCTGACCATGGATATTGGTGAAGCCACCGGTCGGGTTCGGTCCATCAGCCGTGTAACCGCTATGCTGGCCTGTCTGTGCTTGGCATTGACTGTGGCCGTCATCGCCTTGGCGTTAAGTGTGATGGCGAAGCGCGGTGAGGTTGTCCTTGTTCCCACACTGAGCTCGGAGCTTCGTATGATCAGCGGAACGCCATCCGCTGAATACATGGAAGCGATGACGCGCGACGTTGCCGCGCTGATGCTGAACCGGCACCCGAACAACACAGAATACTTCCGAGAGAACATTCTTCGCATGGTGCATGCGTCGGTCTACGCGCAGATCGAACGCGAACTCGATGCGGCCCGGCAGGAGCGCGTGCGCACGCGCACGAGCACGGTCTTTCATCCCGTATCCATTTATGTCGATCCCGAGGACCGGTACTCGGAGATCACCGGGATCCTTCGGACATATGTGGGCCCCGAACAGGTCGGCGAAGAGACGAAAACCTTCGCTGTTCGCTGGATCGTGGAGGGCCTCACGGTCCGATTGGCCGATTTTTCAGAAATCGAACGAGCAAACAGCCGCGCCCGATAAGCCGGCCAGGAGGTTGCTATGAATGTGACTGTTTTGGAAACCAGCCCGTTTTCACCCGCTGAGCAGGCGGCCGCTGTTGAGCGGTCGATCACCGTTAGCCGGGCACTTTATGGCGGTGAGGCGATCGATTGCTTGGCATTGGCGATCGCGGACGAGCTTTCGTCCAGGGAAGACATTTCGCCATTGTTTTCGGCATGCGCCAAGCCGACCGATGCCAGGGAATATCGGATTGAAGGTATCGAGATCACGCAGGCCGGATCGAGCCTGATCGTGAAGTGCTACGGGTCGATTCTTAAGGGTCGAGCCAGGGTTCATGCAATCGAATACGGCGCGGTTTGGCGCCGGCATGCCGGCGGCGTCACGTTGATAGATTTGGAGTGGAACCCTAGGGGCCAGCGGGAGCGGTCCCATGGTTGATGTTCGATCCATGTTTGTGGGTATGACCCTGGGCATTATCGGGACGATCCTGTTCATGGGATCCGTGAGTTTGGGCCAGGTGCCTTTGAGTGGACCGGACGATGCCGGCGGTGGACCGCCAGCGCAGATCCAGGCCCGCATCGACGGTGGAGACTGGGGTGCGGTCAGAGTGACCGCGCGTTCCGGGCAAAGAATTCCGGCGACGCTGTCATTGTCCGAAGTAACCCGTGTGGCGTTTGAGGACGATCAGGTCTCGAGTGTTCGCGCAGCCCAAGCTGGCCGGCCGGGGGCGCCCAGCGTCGATTTTGAGCGCGATGAGCGGACTGGCGACCTCTACATTGTTGTGACCGAAGGCCTCGCCAACCAGGTCGTCTCGACATTCGTGACCACTGCGCGCGGCCATACCTACCAGATTCTCTGGACAATCCGCGACATGCCGGCGGCGCAGCTCTTCATTCGGGGACAACATGTTGTCCCTGGTGGCAGACCTTCAGACGGGGGGCGTGCCTCCGCACACGACGCGGCCATTGTCGAGTTCGCCCAGTATGCATTTCAAGCCGATCCGCAGGATGGACGCGATCGGCCTGAAGAAGTTGCGCGCGGGGTTTACGTGACCAGCTTGGGCGTCGTGGGGGAGGGGGCGTACCAAGGTCATGTCTTCGCGGTTGAGAACCGGTCTGACGCGGCCATAACCATCGATCATGCGGTTTTCGTCACCAGCGACACCGTCGCGGTGGCCTCCGCATTGGACATTGTGTCGCCAGGTGGTGTGGCGCGGGTGATCGTGATTGAGCCCAGAGGTGCCGATCATGAGTGACCCGAACAGCCAAACCCTTCGGCGCCGGCAGATCGTAACGGTAGCTGCGGCGACACTGATGGTCGGTGCAATTGGCTACTGGATCATATTCGCGCGAGATCAAGATCCGGTCCGCGCGTACGAGCAACAAGATCCAATTGATGCGCGTCAAACGATGACGGAGTTGTCGAGACAACCCGTGGCCGAGCGTGACCTGACCGAGATATTCGAACAGCGCCTCGCAAGGTTGGAAAATCAGGCGAACGACGCGGATGAGCGCACGGCGGCTCTCGAGACAGAAAACGCGCAGTTGCGTGAGCGGCTAGCGAGTGCCGAGGCCGACAACGAAGAAATCATGACCGAAGCGAGCGCGATGCTCGAAGAACTGGCAGGCCAGCTCGCGCAGGCCCGTGCCGAAAGCCAAACGCGGGAGGCTGGTCCACCAACCCCGACTTCCCGCGGGCCGGACGGATCGGTCCCGTCCGGCCAATCTTCTCGCGCCTGGTCGGACGATCCGTTCCGCCCGGCGGGCGTAGTTGAGGCGTCGTCATCCGCGGAGGGCCCACCGGCATTGCAGGACTCGGCACAAACGTCCCGCTCCCGCGCGCTCCAGTCTGTCAGCTTTGATGCTGTGGGTGACGACGCCTCATCCGAAATCCGACCTGCTGTGATCCGGGATGCTGAGCGATATGTGCCCCCGAATTCATATGCACCTGCACGCGTCCTGGTAGGGGTTGATGCAGCGACTGGCACAAGTTTCGGCGCGGATCCTAAGCCTGTGATGTTTCGCATTACAGGCGCTGCGGTGTCGGTGGTCGAAGGCGATGAACATATCGAGACAGATCTTACGGGATGCGTCGTGAATGGTGCTGCCTACGGAGAGCTGTCTTCCGAGAAGGTCTATGTGCGACTTCAGCGCATGACCTGTCCATTGAACGATGGATCCGGCCGGGTGACGGAGAGCGAAGTCGAAGGCTTTGTGGCGCACGCCGGCAAAGCGGGTGTGCGAGGGCGGGTGATATCACGCGAAGGTGATCTGGCGGAGCGCGCATTGATCGCCGGCACTCTTCAGGGCCTGGGCTCCTCTTTCAGCCGGGTTGGAAGCGCGAGTTCGTTGGGCGGCCTGAGTTCGGTCACTGGCGGCGAGCCGCCGACCAGCGAAGAGATTGCGATCTCTAGCATCGGCGGCGGTGTGGAGAGCGCGGCCTCGACACTGTCGCAATACTACATCGAGCGAGCCGAGCAATATCAACCAGTTATCGAGATGCCGACCGGCATCGATGTCGAGATCGTGTTCCTATCGGGCGTGGTTGTCCGGTGAACATGAAGGGCGCAGCTGCGCGAAATTTGGAGTGAAAGCCATGAGTGAAGATACTCACAACCAATCCGCGGCCAATGCCAAGCCTCTTCTTGGCGGCCGCAATCTGACCATTCTGGTGGCGGCCGTAACCGGCGTCCTGGGCTTTGTCGGCGGGAGCCTCGTGAGCTCTCTCGATTCAGCCTCACCCGATGATATCCGGGCCAGCATTGGCAGTGTGATACCCGGCGCCAATGTGACGAGTGTCGATTGCGGCGTCGGTGGTGACGTGTGCGAGGTGTTGATCGAAGACACCGTTCTCTACGTGGACCGAACGGGGCGATACGCATTCGCAGGATCCATGTTGGACCTGCATGAGCGGATCGACTTGACTGCGCAGCGCCAGGAGGAACTGGAGCGATTTGCTGCACTGACCGGTACACGGCGTGTCGCGGCCGCTGCCGGAAGCGCTGGGACTGCCGTTCGGCAGCCCGCTCAGCCGGCGCCGCCGCAGAATGATTTCGGGCCTGAGCTCAGCACTGTCGATGTGACGCTGCCGATCGAAAACGCTGTCGTCTACAACGGCGGACAGGATCTTCCGGTCATTCACGTTTTCGCGGATCTGACTTGTCCTTATTGTCAGCGGCTACATGCCGAGTTCGCGTCGATCGAAGGCTATGAGATCCGCGAATACTTCGTCGACTGGCTCGGTCGCGGCGGCGGAGAGCGTGCTCGGCTCGTCCTGTGCGCTGATGATCGCGCAGCTGCGGCAAGCGAGATGTACGCAGGCGGCAATGTCGGCGTGACCCGGCCGCGTGAAGAGTGTGATGCTGAGTATGCTGGCATCGTTGAACAGAACACGGCGTTTGCACAATCCTTCGGGATGCGCGGCACGCCGACAATGGTTCACGAAGACGGCCGCCGCTACCAGGGCGGCTACGCGCCCGCGGCGACCGTGCTGGCCTGGGCGAGTGCGTCGTGATGATCGGTCGCGTCATTCTTGCTGTGGCTGCGCTCACCCTTACGGGTGGGTGCAGCTTCCTGCCCGGCCAGTCGTCGGTTTCCGGCGACTGGTCCTGCCGAGCCATCGGCCAGTCTACCTGTCATTCGATTCACGAGAATGATGTCTACCAGG
Source organism: Maricaulis virginensis (assembly GCF_027922185.1). Taxonomy (NCBI): domain Bacteria; kingdom Pseudomonadati; phylum Pseudomonadota; class Alphaproteobacteria; order Maricaulales; family Maricaulaceae; genus Maricaulis; species Maricaulis virginensis. The sequence goes on from NZ_BSFE01000011.1 coordinate 77,975, forward strand.
GTCGGATGGACAGACAGGCCAGGATTACCTCGGGCACTCATCTGTCGGCCGGCGGAATAGGGGCCGATCGGCCGACTTTCTACGGCAGACACGTATTACGGGTCTCTATGTTGGCATGGGTGGATGACGACGGTCACTACCACGCCCCGACAACGGTCTTCGCGCCTGTTGGCGAAGACACCTGGGGCGAGCCGATCGTAGAGGAGGGGGACTCCTGACATGGCCGGATCGGCGTGGGACCGGATCGATTCACTGTTAGAGAAAAGCGGCGCGGGCGCGGCATTGGATGCCATGGCTGCGCTGTTTTTCGAGCAGGCGCTGCCGAGCGATGGCCTGCGCCATAAGGGCACCTCGGCGCAAATCGCGGGCTTCCTTCCCTATCGCGGCTACTCCGGTGCAAGCAAGATCTTCACGAATTTGAACAGCATCGGCTGGGTGCTTGAGTTGTCACCTCTCACCGGCGGCACAGAGCAAATGGATTCGGTGCTTAGCGGTCTGTTCGAAGAAGGCTTCCCTGACGACCTTCAGGTTCAGGTGAGTACGTATGCATCACCATACATCGGCGACCTGCTGGAACGGTGGGCTTATCCGCGCGTGAAGCAGGGCGGCGTGATGGAGAAGATGGGGCGCGCCCGCGCCGAGAATATGCGGCGGATGATTTGGTCGTCCGGCTCGAAAACGGGTCCGTTCTTTGCGCGGGACTATCGGGTCTTCATCTCGGTCTCGATGGAGAAAAAGCGCAACAGCGAACAAACAATCAAAACGCTCAAGGAAGTCCGTGAGCGCGTATCGATGGGTCTTAAGACGCTCGGTGTCGCCAGTCGGAACATGGACGCGTCTGATCTGATGTCGTTGGTGAATGGCTGGCTCTCGATGGGGCGGGAAACGCGAAACCGGCCGATGCTGTACAATCCCGCAGAGTTTCTGTGCGATCAAATGGTGCGTGCGGATACATGCCTGGAAGTCTACCGATCGCACCTTGTGAGCGAATGCACGAATTTTGGTGTCGCCAACTATCTGGATGGGCCATTGAGCGCGCGTGAGCCGTTCACGACGCGACAGGACATCCGCACATTCACCGCCAGCCGGTTTCCCAAGAGCGGATCCCAGAATCTGATGGCGTCACTGCTGGGCGATTTCGTGGGGGATCAGCTGCGTCTTTCGGGATCGTGGTGGTCTACGCTCAAGATCAGTTATCGCAGTGCTGAAGCGTCGAAACTGGAAGCGCAGATGCGCTCGCAGCGCGCTGCTCGGCAATATAAGTCTCCGTTCAAGTCCATGTTTCCTCACATGATCGAGAAAGCGGACGAATGGACTGCAGTGAACGGTCAGGTTCAGGACGGCGCGCGATTGGTGAAGTTTTCCTACTCCATCATGATACAGGCGCCAGAAGGCCGCGGTGAGGAAGCGGAACGAGCGTTGCGGTCGCTTTATCGCACGCGGGGCTTTGACCTCGAACGCAACGACTGCTGCCATCTGCCGGTGATGTTGTCATCGCTTCCGATGGGTTTCGGTGACAATTTTCACAAGGACCTGCATCAGCTCAAGCTGATGCGAACGGCGACGACTCGTTCGATGCCGGGGCTGGCGCCGCTGCAGGGTCAGCCACGATCGAGCGGTCTGCCGGCGACGTTGTTGATGACACGCCTTGGTCAGCCGATTTTCTACTCGCCGTTTCAGAATGAAGGTAACGGCAATCACAACATGGCAGTAGTCGGCGCGTCTGGTTCGGGCAAGTCGGTGTTTATGCAGTGCATCGTCGTGGACGGCCTGGCTCAGGGCCACCACGCAATGGTGATCGACGACGGTCGATCGTTCGAACGGCTCTGCAAGATCATGGGAGGCGAACACGTCGTCTTCAAAGCCGATGAAGCGGTCTCGCTCAACCCATTTTCGATGATCGCGATGGAGGGCGATCCGAGCGACGACGATCTCATGGCCGCGCTCAATATGATCAATCAAGTCGTGACACTTATGGCGGTCGGTGACGATCGCCCTTCACGTGAAGAGACAGGTTTGATCGACAGCGTTGTTTCTCAGGTGTTCGCCGAGCTGGGTACAGAAGGGTCGGTAACGGACGTCCAAAAGGCACTTGAAGCGGAAGGCAGTGCACTCGGTGTTCGGATGGCCAGGGCGATGAACCCGTTTTGTCGCGGCGGGACATTTGGAAGTTTCTTCCACGGTCCAGCGACATTGTCGCTCGAAAACCCGTTCACAGTATTCGAGATGTCCGATCTTGAGGCGAAAGCGGAGCTTCGGCCGATAATCGTGCTGTGCTTGTTATTCCAGATATCTGAACGCATGCGAATTGGCGGGCGCGAACAACGCAAGATGGTCGTGATCGACGAAAGCTGGCAGATGCTGGGAAATGGGCCAGCGGGTAAGTTCATCGAAGGCTTTGCCCGGCGCGCCCGCAAAGAGGGCGGAGCGCTCATTACCGGTACGCAAGGGGTTAATGATTACTACGTCAATGACGCCTCGAAGGCCGCGTTCGAGAATTCTGACTGGAAGGTTCTTCTGCGGATCACCGAGGAAGAGGTCGACAGTTTGAAAACGTCGCGCCGATTGGCTGTCGACGAAAGCAACCTCCATGTCGTGAAGAGTCTGAAAATGAGCCCTGGCGAATACAGTGAGCTCATCATCTTCGGACCAGGAATAAGGATGCTCGGCCGACTGGTACTAGATCCTTATTCGGCGACGGTCTTCTCGTCATCACCTGCCGTGTTTGCGGCGATCGAGCGCGAAGTTTCGAAGGGGCGGCCGCTGGCAGATGTCATAGAGGCAATGGCGAGAGGAGGTGCCGCGACATGAACCGTTTGCTGGGCCTGAGAATGAGTCTTCGCACGACCGTCTGGTTCGTGGATGCGGTTGCGGCGGCACTTGGATGGTGCTGGCTAGTGTTGATTGTTCTGACGGGTTTTTCCTTTCCGCTCGTGAGTTATCTCGCCGGCGACTTTTTCACACACTACGCCAATGCACCGTCGGAGGCCCGCGAGCAATTTCATTGGGTCGCGGGCCCGATATTCGCGGCTGTTGTTCTGATCTCTGCGTGGCTGCGCTGGCACGCGCGGCCATCGCGTTTGGAAAAGGGGGAGCCCGATGTCTGAACTGGACTTGGCAAGGGAACGGGACGCCCAGCGGCAAACGACGCCGTGGTGGAAGTCCGGCATGTTGATCGAGGTAGGTGTCGCTGCGGCTCTGGTGGGGATCGTCGTCTGGAATGTGACGCTTCAAATGGCTGTCAGCCGTAAACAGGACGAGATTGTGATCGTCGACTTCGAGCGCCTGAGCAATCTTTATACTGGCATGGCCATCGAATCCGGCGCGAGCGGCGACGCCCTTGGGGATATGACGTCCCGCTATCTCGCCGCCGCCAATGCGGCAGCCGATGATTTCGCCCGAAACACCGACACGATTGTCATTCTGAGTGCCGCAGTCGTGGGCGGAGAGGACGAAATGACGGATGTGACGGACGTCATCCATGCCCGTGCGCTGGCCAGCATCGGCGAACAAAGATGACGGACCGGCTCTTCACCAGGAAGTCTCAGTTTTTGAGTTGGAAACGGATCGGCCTGGTCTATGCGGTCATTGTGATCGCGGCAGGTTATGTGGCCCTTAGCTATGCGCGCGATCGCTGGGCGTTCGGGCTGAATATGACGGAGAGCTTGCCACACTGGGCATTCCTGGCGGACGCCGATGTTATGCCTCGGAACGGTGAGCTGGTAATGTTCGATCCTCCGGAGAACCCCTATTACGATGGTGCGTTCGTCAAACGAATTGTCGGTGTGGCTGGCGACAGGATCGAGGTGCAGGGGCGGCGGGTTTATGTCGCTGGTGTTTTCGTGGGAGAGGCGAAGCCTGTCTCTCAGGATGGGCGGGCCCTGGTGGCGATTTCGCCACAAGTAATCCCGGAGGGATATGTCTACGTCGCGGGTACGCATATCGACTCGTATGACAGCCGCTATGAAGAGATCGGACTGATCCCGATCGAGCGGATTGTCGGCCGCGCCTATCCGATTTTGTAGGGGGTGACGGTGGTTTTCGAACAGCTTGCCCCCTTGATCGGAATGCTGGGAGTAGCCGCCGCTGCTGCAATTCTTTGGCAGACGGTTCGCGGAATAAGAACCCGTAGGACAGGAGGCTTCGAGTACGATGCCGGTCCTGGACTGCTGTCACCAGCTGAGAAAGCGTGCTTTGACCAGCTGGTCAGTCTGGTCGGGCATTATGGACACGTCTGTCCAAAAGTTCGGATCGCGGATCTGGTCAAAGTGCGCTCGGCCTTCTTGTCGCAGCGAGATCGCATGGCTGCGCTGGGCCGCATTGCACAGAAACACGTTGATTTTGTCGTGATCGATCCGACCGGCCGGACCGCCTTCGCACTGGAGTTGGACGATCGAAGCCATGACCGTCGTGCGACGCGCAAACGAGACGCGTTCGTCAACGAAGTGTTCGACATGGCGGGAATTGACCTGGTCAGGGTGAGACCGCGCGGGCTGCGTTCGTCTGATCGCCTCTCGAAAGCACTGGGGGCTCTAAGGTCGACGGATCTTGCAGAGACTCGGATCCTACACGCCGCTGAAGGGGGGTACTGACGATGGTTTTAGGAAAGACCGGTGCCTTGAGGCTAGTAGCGAGCGTTGCGCTTGCTTGGGCGGGTTCGATCGCGCCGGGCGTTGCTGATGATTTCGGCACGATGGGTGAGACGTTCGAGATCGCTGAGCCTGATCTTCTCCTTTGGATCCAGGAGCGTCTGAGGGCGGCCGAAGACAGCGGCGACCTAGACACTATGAACGAAGAGTTCGCCGCGCGCGTTGAGCGCAATGTTCGGCGTCCTGCGCCTGTGGATTTCGTAGAGCACGCTGAGGAGACCAGGAGCTGGTACTACGACCCGACGGTCACGGTTCCGGAGGACTATGCCGATCACAACGGGGTGGTGTTCGCGCGCGCTGGTGAGCAGGTGAACCCGCTCGAAACGATGACCCTGCGCCGGGGATACGTGTTCATCGACGGCGACGACGACGACCAGGTTGCCTGGGCGTTGGAGCGGTATCGAGAGGATGACGGAAATGTTTCGATCATCCTGGTTCGTGGCGCACCGCTCGAGCTCATGGACGAGCATCAGGTCCGCTTCTTTTTCGATCAAACCGGCTTTCTTGTGGAGAGGCTGGGTGTACGCGCGGTGCCGGCGTCGTTCGAGCAGGAAGGCACGCGTGTTCGTGTCACCGAACATGGCCCCGCTCAATGGCGCGGCCGCGCTGACGAGGTCGAGCGATGAACACGATCAAGCACGTCATGATGGTAGCATTTGCTGCTGCGATTGTTTTCTGGAGTGGCGGTCGAGCGGACGCGCAGGACACGTGCAACGGGCGGTTCGTCAACCCCATTTCCGATATCTGCTGGGACTGCCTGTTTCCGCTCACAGTGGGCGCTTTCACAGTCGTCCCAGGGAGTCATCCGGATACGGAGAATTTCGCGTCTCCGATTTGCCTTTGTCCGATGGCAGCGCCTCCGTTCATTCGCATCGGCGTGGCCATTGGTTTTTGGGAACCGGTTCGTCTGGCTGATGTTGCAAAGGACCCGTGGTGCTTCGTCAATATCGGCGGACTTACGATCTCGCCGGGATTCAACATCGGATATAAGGGGATTGGCGGTCCCAACGGCGGCGGCAACCAGTCATCGGAATATTTCGTGCACTGGTATGCTTATCCGCTGCTCTACTGGCTTGAGCTTCTCGCCGACGCTGCGTGTGTGGAGCAGGCGTCGTTCGACGTGATGTACGTGTCGGAGCTGGACCCGCTTTGGAATGATGACGAGCTGTCGTTCTTGATCCATCCGGAAGCCGCCATATTCGCAAACCCGATCGCACAGGCGGCTTGCGCGGCAGACTGCGCAGCCGTTTCGACAACCGGTCGAAACTTTCCCGGGATGTTCTGGTGCGCCGGCTGCCATGGCAGCGTCTATCCGTTTAACGGAAACATTCCTGCAGAAGTCACGCGGATCCAGGGCGCTGCGCTCGCCGCCGAGCGGATGACCTACAAACTCCACCGCCAACTCCTCGCTTGGCGGACGTCCGGGCCCAGCGCCATCTGCCAGAAGCAGCTGGCCCCGATTTGGCCCCGCGATCAGTATCGGTATCAGCTGGTCAATCCGACGGCACACACGGCCGGCCCTGGTACCTGCCCGCGAGCCGGCACGGCCACACCGGTCTACGAGAGTGGCCGGGCCTTTCCCATGCAGGGCGAAGACATTGGATTCCTTATTTGGAGGAAGCGAACATGCTGCGCTCTATAAAACTTGCGATCGATATTGTCCGGGCGATTGGCGTGGATGGTCGGATCCTGCCGGCCTGGCTAGGCCTGGGCGCCTCTGCCGGGCTTGTCGCATCCGGCCTGGTTCATGGTTCCTTGCCGGATTTGATGATCGCATTGGCAATTGCACTGCTGGCTGGCAACGCATTGCTGGACGTCGCGTATCGCATTCATGGGAGTGGTTTCTGGAAGCGTGCGGTTTTGGCGCTGGTCGTAGCAATCGGTCCCGGCGCGGGAAGCGGTGTGGGGCAGGAAAGAACGGACGCTGAGCAGACGCGCGACATTCTCCAGTCGAACAGTGATCGCTTCGATGCAGACGCCGAGGCCTTCGCCAGACAAGTCCTTGACCTGGCGCGATCCAACCAGTCGGCATCCGAGATCGCGGACGTCACACGCGAACGGCTCATCGAAGGCATGGGTCAAGCCGCTGACATGCTGGATGTTGAGGGTTTTCATCCCGAGGACCTTATGGGTCCGGACCACTCCGGCCCGGTCGTGTACGTCTTTGTGTCGCTAGGCATGCCTGACGACGCACTTCAGCGATATGTTCGGGAGGCTTACGAAGTGGGCGCGGTTGTGGTTATTCGCGGATTTGTTGGGAACTCATTCGCGCGTACGCAGGAACGCATAATCCAGCTTTTCGACCAAGAAACGATCGGCGGCGTGGCCATCGATCCGCGGCCCTTTCAGGCCTTCGGCATCGATCGTGTTCCTGCGATTGTTTATGCTGACCACCAGGTCGAGCCCTGCGGCGGCTTGGGCTGCGTGGTAGAGGCACCGCGGCATGACATTGTGCGCGGAAATATATCGATTTCAGCAGCGCTGGAATTGTTCGGCGAAGATGCACCAGCAATGCCTGCGCAGTGAATGGCAAACCTGCTACAGGGTTGCTTTGTTCGACAAAATATCGACAATGATTGTTGGCCCCCGGGGATATAGCGGGCCGCCTTTTCTAACAGCGCGTCGAGCGGCAGTTCGGCGAGCGATAGACTGTAGGCGGACGCCCCGTGACCCGAACGACCTTATCGAGCATTTTTTTCAGCCTTGCGCTGATAGCCTGTTCAGGCATAGCGGCTTCCGCACAACCGCCGGCGGCGGGTGCGGCCGCGGGCTCATCGAATGACGATGACACTCAGCCCACCACCGGTATTACGGTAGGGGGTCAAGGCGGGTCGCGTGTAGGCTTCGATTTCGACGATCCAAGATCCAACGATGCAGCGGCTGCGGCCAGAAGCGTCGGTGGGGTTAATGTCGACTTTGGCAACCTGAATATTGATCCGAGCGACCTGGGCGGGACGAATGGTTTGCCACCTGAGTTTGCGGACTTTGAAGCGAACCCCGGCGCACTGGACGACGCCTTGGCAGATCCTGCACTGCAGGATTTGATGAATGGCATTTCGGGGAACACGTTTGGCGATCCGGGGTTTGAAGATTGGGTGTCGGGCCTCATTGATGGCCAGGGCAATCCTTGGGACGTCACGGATATGGATCCGTCGGTTCCAACTACCTGCACAACAGAAACGGAGACGCGTGAGTCTGTAAACAGGACGACATACTCTTGCTCGGTCGACGATGGCCGGGAGATAGAGCAGCCGGTGTGCACGGAGATCCTCGTCCATCCAACTGACGACGACTACGTTTACACTTGCGAAGAAGACCGGCCGACGACGAACGATGATTGGTCGGGCAGCTGTGAGCCGCTTGAGGACGATCCTGGCTGTGAGCAGACTGACGAAAGCTGCTTGGAAGAGCAGGAGGCCATACCTGCGACGTACTCGTGCGAAGACGGGCGCACGGCGGACGTTACTGACGAGGTGTGCGTTGAGCGGCGGCGATATGAGCTTGACGCAGACTATGAATATGAATGCACGCGGCGGTGGGAAGATGGGCGATGGGTTCTATCGCCTGAATGCGAAGCCCTTGAGTTCGCAGACGGCTGCGAGCGCACCGACACGACGTGCATCGAGGACGGTCCGCCTGTATTTGAGGATCTCATTTGCTACGAAGGTCCAGGCGCGACCGTATCGGCCGAGGAGTGCCGCGCCCAGCTCAACATCACCGTAGAGCGTGATTACATGTACGAGTGCCGGCAGCGGTACGATGTTCGTGAAAACCGCTGGGAATTCGTCAATCAGGAGCTGTGTGAGGAGCTCGTCTTCGGCTGCGAGCAGGTGGAGGGGTGGACCTGTGACGCTCCAGGTGAAGCGAACCTGGAAGACCGGATTTGTGAAATCGGGGAGGCGCTCAGCTCGGAAGAAGAAACCTGCGTGCAGGATCGTCTTCACACTGTCGATTTGGATTTCCGCTACGACTGCGAAGAAGTGTTCAACGAAGACACCGGGTTGTGGGAATCGGATCCGGTTTGCACAGCACTTGACGCGGCAGAAGGCTGCAGCCGGGACGAAGAGTTCTGCGAATTGCCGCGAGAGCCGGTGTTCGTCGAAGAGCAATGCAGGACGGGTGTGTCGTTAGGATCGGAAAGCCGGTCCTGCAGGTTGCCGCTCGAGCATGCGATCGACGTCGATTATGTCTACGGCTGCCAGAGGACTTGGAACCCAGCAACGCAACGTTTCGAAGACAGCGCGGGGTGCTCGACGCTTCGTAGCCAGTGTGACTTTCTGGTCGAGAATTGCACCACGCCGGCGCCGTCTCGCTATGAAGACTATTCGTGCAGGTATGGTGAGAGGGCCGTCGTTGAAAACGAGACGCTGGAGCGTCGTCTCGCGATCACTGTCGACGTGGACTACATCTTCGCTGGTTATAGCGATTTCAGCACTGGGACGAACACCTGGGTTGATGACCGGGCTAAAGACATTCTCGACGATTTTGCGGGATGCCGAGAGACCGCGACGTCATGTGTCACGGAGAGCCCGGGCGTCTATTCGACTCACACGTGCGAGCGTGGCTATCGGATTGAGACCAATCAGCAAACATGCCGAGCGCCTCGCGATATCGAGGTAGACGTAGATTATTCCTACGAGGCGACCCGCGACTGGAATGGTTCAAGCTTCGTACCGAGCTGGGAGCACAACCGCCTCCGTCAGTACAATTGCGTCCAGGAAAGCACGCGCTGCACGGAAGGTTCGCCCGGCGTTTACAGCTATCATCAATGCCGGATTGGCTGGCGCAACAACGATGAGCAAGAGACCTGTTCTCGGCCGCTCGTCGTTACAGTCGATGCCGACTATCAGTATCGCGCGGACAGCAACTGGAATGGGAGCCGGTGGGTCGACACGAGCGCGCTGAACACGCTGCAGGCGACTGGCGGCTGCACTCAGGCGTCGCGCCGATGCACGCAAGAATCTCCAGGTGTATTCGAGACCTACACCTGCCGGGTCGGGACCGAACTGACCACGACCAACAACAATTGTTGGGAGCATCGGCAGGTTACAGTCACACGGCGTTGGCGGCACCAATCCCTGGGTTATCGGGAACGGTGGGACGAGCCTGGTGTTCCTAGCAATATCTCCGGGCCTTACATCTCAGCCGGTTGCACGGCTGATGGTGGGCCATCATGCACAGGCAGTGGGGGCTTCCGGTTATGTAAGCAGAACTACATCTGCACGCAGGCCACGGTGAGCGGACGGACTGGAACCGAGATCGAGCCGGCGACATCCGACAGCATAAATTCCTCTTCATGCAACCAGTACAATGCTTGTACGCAGGTCGCACGTGTATGTGTTCAAGGCGCAGAGACCCGAACCATCAATGGCGCGCAAGTCTATCGGGACTGCTGGGCGTGGCGGCGGACATACGCTTGCGAAACCGAGACGCCGGTCAACACCTGTAGTCCACCGGGCAATGCGCAACATGTCAGGAACCGGTGCCTTCGGTATGATGGCGGCAGCTGTGGCCTCACCGAGCGGGAATACCGCGTTCCGCAGCCGGACCCGTCAGGCGGCTGCCACCGCTACGAGCATACGTTTTGGTGTGAAAACCAGGTGTCAGGCCTGTCCCACACGAGTGTGCGCCGAGAAGTCACGGGGTCGAGCTGGGACAATTCGGCGTGCACCACATCGGCGCTTGGCGGCGGTTCGTGCAGTTTGAGCTCGACGCGATGCGTGGAGGGAGCCGGCACTCGCACGATCAATGGCCTACAGGTCTATCGGGATTGTTGGCGGCAGGAACGTACATATACCTGCGAACGGCGGGAGAATATCAACACCTGCAATCCTCCGTCAGGATCCAGCCTTCAGGACCAGGAGTGTGTTTGGAGTGACGGCGGTGGAACATGCCGGCTGTGGGACAGGACGTACGCTCGCGAGGAGGCAGACCCGTCGGGTGGGTGTCATGAGTTCACTGACCGGTTCCGCTGCGAGGATCGTGTTGGCTTGGTCGGCCCGGTGGTTCAGGAGCACCGAGACATCGTCAGCGATGGGTACGATCGATCAGCCTGCGCCAGCTATGCAAATGATAGCAATTGTACGCGCACAGCCAGGAGGTGCGTGGACGGAAGCGGCACTCGAACCATCAACGGGCTGTCGGTAACCCGGAGTTGTTGGGAAGAGGAAGACGTCTACAGCTGTGATGTCCAGGAGACGGTAGATACATGCAACCCTCCGGCCGGCGCGACGCGCGAAAGCCGCACCTGCCTCTGGAGCGACAATAGCGGGACATGCCGGCTGTATCGAGAAGAATGGGTCCGGGAGGAGGCTGATCCGTCTGGCGGCTGCCACCGCTATCAGCACAACTTCCTATGCGAGGACTATGTCGGTGGGATCGGGACGCCGATCGACACTCGAAGGGACATCGCTTCTGAGACACTGACCAATTCCGCTGAGGCCTCCCAGCTTGAGGAGGCGCAGTGCGAATTGACGAACACCGTATGCACGGAGGGACGCGCGACACGGACGCTGAACGGCTTGCAGGTAACACGCGATTGTTGGGCGTGGGACTACAGCTACCAGTGCACCACCTATGAATCGTTTGATGGGTGTCAGGCTGTTCCCGCCGGCTGCGAGTATCAGGAAGAGGTTTGCGCTGAAACCTACCCGGACGGCAGCTGCGCATCGACCGAGAAGCGCTATGTGTGTGAAGTCGATGACGGGTCCGGAGGTTGTCATGTTTTCACAGGCGAGTATCGCTGTGAGAACCAGACGAGTGGCGTCGGACCGGTGTTGCGTGAGATCCGCACGGCAGGTGAGGGGGGCTTCAACGAAAGTGCGTGCACAGCCCACATGGGCGACGTGGGATGCACCCTGTCGTCGACACGTTGTGTCGATACAACGCCAACGACGCGAACGGTGGACGGTGTGTCGATCACAGCGCCTTGTTGGGAGCAGGAACGCACGTATACCTGCGAAACACAGACACCGCTTGATACATGTACTGGATTTTCGGCTTGCGATCTTGTTGCAACCGTATGCGAAGCTCATGGAGCGGATGGCAGCTGCGCAACCACGCTGAACACCTATAGCTGCCAGGTTGATGATGGCTCCGGCGGATGCAATGCACGGGGCGTCACTTTCCAATGTGAGAACCTCGTTGCGGCGGCTGGCGATCCGACGAGCATGTGGGTCGCGGCACAATCGCCATGGGGCTGGAACGAAAGCTGCATCGCCCATCGACCGGAAGGATCGTGCATCGCCGTATCGGAAAGCTGCATCGGCAGTGGGTCTGTGCGCATCAACCCGGTGATTACGGCCGCGGAGCTCGCTGCAGATCCCGCACTTGCGGCACTGCTCGGTTTGGAGGGAGTCACGGAAGGCTCTGGGCACGCCAATGAGATTCTCGGCGCAGGCGGCGTTTGGCGGATTTCAGCGGACAATCTGTCGCTACCAAGTGTTCCGTCGGATTGTATCCAGCGTGAGGTGACATACGACTGCGAAGTCGCTGAAGCGGTGAACACGTGTGGCGAGTTCGAAGCCAGGACTTCTGGCGGTTCCAGCCATGCCGAATTGGCTGCTCCACAAATACAGTATGCGGCACTCGGCTCCACGCGGATCCATGGCGACACTGCCTGGTTTACGTCAGACGGCACGGTTTCTTTGGCGGGTCTGCGCGGTCGGGTCGGCGCAAAGATGCAGGTTTCGCAAGAGGATACGATCTGCCATCCGGACATTGTATATGGCGATGGTACAGACTGCCGACCAGATCACAGGGCTGATCAGAATGTTTGTGATCTTTACCCGCAGATTTGTGATCCGGACTACGACCCGGACACGCCGGGTGAAGGCGAGTTGGGCGATTGTTCGCTGGAGGAGGAGACCTGTGTTGCCTCCAATCGTGCTGGCGACTGTGTTCGGTGGCAGCGCCGATACGAGTGTGCTGTGGGGGACGATTCTCAGGGATGTACTGAGCGGTCAGATCTCTGGCGATGTGAGGGCGAGCTGGGTGCTGGAGCTCCGACCCAGATCGTCTACCGACCAGGTCAGCGAAGCTGGAACTGGGTCGGTTGCGAAGAGCTCGACAATGCGCCGCGGTGCGAAAAGACGGGCGCACCTTATTGCACCGATAGCGAGCCTCGGGAGCGGGAAATCGCACCAGGCGTGTTTGCGACAGCCGACTGCTGGGAACTGACCCAGGACTACACATGTGACGCCGTAGTCGAACCGTTTGGCTGCACATCGACCGAGGGCTGTACATTTGTCGCCAGCCAGTGCCTAGAACGGGACTTTGATGGGAGCTGCCTGCGCGAGAGACATGAGTACCTATGCCCGGGGGAAGATCAGTCCGGCGGGTGTGCCGTCAATGAGGACACCTATTGGTGTGAAGATGAGGTGCCCGGCGCCGGCGATCCATCCGATATGGGTGCGACGATCGTCGATGAAGAGTGGGTCGCGGACGACTGCCCGCCGGCCGGCAATGACCAGTGTGTTGAGGAGCCGGAGCCGGTCTGCGTCGATAACTGGGCAGATGGGCGCCCAGTAACCGATTTCGATTGGCGCGGGACCGTCCGGGATCCCTGGATTTCTCAGTTCGAGCCAGAGCGCGATGTGTTCGTAAATGGCTGTCAGATGCGCGAGCGCCGGTTTCAGTGTGTCGAGTACCGCGACGTATCGACGTGCGAGATCCCTGATACCTGTCAGCAGGTGGCTTCGGCGTGCCTCGAGCGGGATCCGATCACTAACGCTTGCATCCGGAACCGGCTGGACTTTGAGTGCCAAGCGCAGCCGGCTGGCTGCGTGCGCCGAGAGCGCGAGTATATGTGCGAAGATCTTGTCGACGGCGCCGGCCCACCTGACGACACGGTGACTGAAGTTGGGGAAGGGGAATGGCAGGAAGCCGATTGTCCGGATGTCAGTGATGAAGACCTTGACTGCGAGCCGCAGGAAACGGTTTGCACCGAGGGGGCGGGCTCTCGTCTGATCGGTGGGCAGGAGGTGTTCGAAGAATGTTGGGCGCGCGAGACTGCCTACATCTGTGAAGGCGTTGGCGAGATCCTGACGGACTGCGACCCACCCGACTATTGCGAGTTCTCACACGAGACCTGCCTGGACGAAGTGCCGTCTGAGAACTGCCGCAGTGTCGAGCGCGTTTACCAGTGTGAAGAGGTGACAGAAAGCGAGATCACGCAGGAGGTGTGTGAACGCGAGATTTCCTGCTTGAACGGCAACTGTATCGAGGTCGAGCACGAACCGTCGACGAACATGCCTGAAGCGCTCGCGCGCCTCGCCGGTCTGAGCCAGGCCCATGACAGCGTGCCCGACGGATCCAGCCTGGACCTGATGTCTGGCGACGATCTGCGCTGCCATAAAACCGGGATCTGGAAGAACTGCTGCTCAAACGGTGGAGATGGCATCGCCATTGATTGGCTGGGCGGCAGCTGCAACGAGCAGGAGCAAGAGCTCGCGCATCGCACGGCTGAAGGCCTGTGCGTGGAGGTCGGCTGGTATTGCGCCAAGCGTGGCTGGTTCGGATGCCGCAAGCGCATGCGCACCTCCTGTTGCTTCGGAAGCCAGCTCGCCCGGATCATCAATGAACAGGGTCGAGAACAGCTCGGGATGGGCTGGGGCGATCCGAGGAATCCTCAGTGCGGCGGCCTTTCGCCAGAGCAATTCTCGCAGCTCGATCTGTCGAACGTCGACTTCAGTGAAGTGCTCGGCGACGTGACCGATTCCTTCTCTCCGGACGGAGAGGGGGATGTGGTGACCCGGATCCAGGATCGGTTGGGGCAATTCTATTCGACAGGAGAGCCGACGAACATGTCAGGCGGTGGAGACGGACAATGACGCGATTGACGAGCTTTATGGCGTGTCTGGGGGCGATGCTCGCTGTTTGCGGAGCCGTAGAGGCCCAGGCTCCATCGGCAACAGGATCGCGGTTCTACTGCGATGAGCGCGAGCTGGGCCACTGGTTTTATTGTTCCAGGCCTGCTCCGGAAGAAGAGGAGGGTGCGCCGGCGGATCCAACTGAAACCCCCACAGAGCTGACGTCGCGCGAAGAGCAGCTTGAACGGGCCCGCGCCTACGTCCAGGAGATCGAAGAAGCGCGGCTCATAGCAGCGTTCAATCCGACGCCAGAGAACGTCCTGTATTATCAGCAGCTGCAGTACGACATGACCGAACGCAGCGCCATGTTCACCGACCGATGGCGGCGCAATACTTGGTCAGACGCGTCGCTGGACTACACGACTGAGCGGCCCATGGCCCAGTACGCGCGCCACGAGTGGCTCGATCAGCGATCCGACGAAATGGCCGGCGAGCTGGAAGATCTCTCCGACAGATACGGACTCTTTTACTTCTATCGGTCGGACTGCCCGTATTGTCAGCGGTTCTCGCCGGTACTGCGGGCATTCGCGGATCGATTTGGCGTTGAGGTCAGGGCGATTTCAGTGGATGGCGGTCCGATGCCGGCGTTTCCGGACGCCCGGCCGGATACGGGTCAGTTCAGCCGCCTCCTGCAAGGCCGCCAGGCCGTCGTACCCGCCGTGCTTCTCCTCGATGTCGAAACGGACACCCCGCACTGGATCACCTTTGGGCTGATCTCGGGCCAGGAGCTGGCAGAGCGAATTTTTGTGACCATGACACGTGAGCCCGGGGAGGATTTCTGATGTCCGGCAAAATCAATCGACCACAACGGTACACTGCGAAGGCACGCCGTCTGAGCGCCTCCAGCCTTCTTCCCATCGCGTGCCTCGCGATAGCGAGCCTTTCGGTAACGACAGGTGCATCTGCACAAGTCTCCGCCGAGCTCGATGACTTCTGGGATGGCGTACAGGCCAATGCCAATGTCACCGGCCCGCGGGCTGATATCGGCCAGGAGGGTGGCTACTTCACCGGCGGCTCGCTGGTGTACCGTGCCCCGCAGGACACTCTTCAGGTGATGTCCATGACGGCACCGTCCATACGGTCGGGGTGCGGCGGAATCGACATCTTCACGGGCGGCTTCTCGTTCATCAACGCTGACCAGCTGGTTGCCCACCTACGGGCCTTGGCCGCGAATGCCCAGGGTGTTGCATTCTCGCTCGCCCTGAAGACCCTCTGCCCGATGTGCGAGGATGCCGTAGCAGACGCACAGCTGCTCGCGCAGGAAATCAACGCCATGAATATCAACTCATGCGAGTCGGCGCAGAATCTCGTCGAGGGGATGTGGCCTCGTCATAACGCGGCGTCCGAACACATCTGCCAGTCCGCCGGCGCCCGGCAGGGCATGTTCGCTGATTGGGTCGAAGCGCGACACCAGTGCGGAACTGGCGGCGCGCGAGGCCCGAGGGATAGCGATACCGAGGCGCGGATCCCACTGAACGTCAACATCGCCTGGCGGGCGCTGACGGAAGACGCCTCTTTTGTTGGATCGGCAGATACGGCCGAGTTCCTCATGAGCCTGACGGGGACCGTGGTTATCCTGGAAGGCGCTACAGCGAACGAAGGGCCCGAATATCGGTGGTATCCGCCCTTGGCTCGAAATCGCGAGGTGCAGGACGCATTGTTCGCCGGCGGCGCGATGCCAATCTACGAGTGCGATGAACACGATGAGTGTCTGGGCCTGTCCAGCGGGAACGCCAACATCTCGGATGATGAAGCGCTATTTGCCCGCGTGTCGAACCTCATCAACGGGATTCTCGATTCGATCGAAGCCGATCAACCGCTCAACGCCGATCAGCGGGCCTTCCTGAACGCCACATCCCTTCCGATCTACCGGATCCTGTCTGTCAATCACGCCTATAAAGGCGCCTTGGCAGTCAACGATACCCCTCAGCTTGCCGAATACATTGCCATCGAGCTGCTCACTGAGTTTCTGCGCAATTCGATGGAGCAAGCCCTGCAGGCTCGCACAACGATCGAGCAGCAGACGATGAGCGAAGACTATCGCGAATGGCGCGAAGGCATCGCAGAGACCGTTCGGGCTCTGGAGGAAAGGCAAGGTGAAGTGGCCGAACGGCACGGCTACACATACGAGGTTGTACAGAACTACCAGTTGATCCAGCAGCATCTGGCGGCGCGTCTCGAACGTCGCATGCATGACGCACTCTCAAACCTGCAAGGCGGCTAGCATGGAAGCCTACGTCTACGGCGGCAAAGAGATCTACGTTCAGGCGTTTAATGCGATTGCCATCATGTCGGGTCTGGATTCGGTGTCGTCGCTTATCAGGCTTGTCTTGCTGATCGGGCTGGCAATGGTTCTGATCCAGGTGGCTTTTACGAACAAGGTCAAGGAGATCTTGTCCTGGTTCCTGACCGCGACGACCATCCTGGCAGTGGGCTTCGTTCCTAAGTCAGATGTCGTGATTCACGACCGTATCGGCGGCGGCGCACCGACGGTCGTCGCGAATGTTCCTCTGGCAGTCGCCTTTGTGTTCTCGGTCTCGTCGACCGCCGGCGATCGTATGACGAGCCTGATGGAAACTGTGTTCGGGGATCCGGACATCGCAAAATATTCCGAGAACGGGATGATTTACGGGTCGCGTTTGATGCGCGAGCTCAATCAGATGCGTTGGATCGACGAAGAATATGCCCAGAACATGCAGAGTTTTCTGACCAATTGCGTGTTCTACGATTTGCTCGAGGGCGACATCGAACTGCAAGACATCCGCGACAGCGAAGATCTGTTCTCGCTGATCACAGTTGACCATCCTCCGAACCCGGCGCGCTCTGGGCCATGGCTTACAGATGGCGCCGAGACCATAGAGACGTGCGCATACATTGCTGGAGAGTTGTCGAGTGGAGCCGATGCAGCTCGGGCCTTGAGCGAGACCTACCTGGCTCGCCGGCTTCATCCTGACGATGCGGATGCGGCGGCGCGAACATTGCTCTCGTCTGAAGTGGCGGGCGCACACACTTTGCTGATGAACCAGGCGCGCGCTTCCTCGGAAGTTTTCATCCAGGCGATGATGATCAATTCGTTCCGCGAAAGTGTGGAGACATTCTCGGCGGAGTCTGGCGGTGAGCTCTCAGGTTACGGGCTGGCGCGTGCGGAGCTTCAGACGCGCAACACCAACTTGTTCAATGCAGCATTGGCGCACAAGTGGATCCCGTATTTGAAAGTGGTTCTGGAGATCATGTTTTTCTGCATGTTCCCGCTCTTGATCCCCTTCATGTTGTTGCCTGGGATGGGTGTATCGCTCATCCGCTCGTATTTCGGCGGATTCATCATGCTGCAGTCTTGGGGACCGCTTTTTGTGGTTCTCAACAAGATCATGATGGTTGCCGCGGTCAGCGATACGCAGGCGGCCGCCTACGACCCAACCGGCGGGGGAGATGCAGGATCGATCACGATGTTTAATCTGCAGTCGATCGCCGACGCCAATTCGGACATCGCGTCCATTGCCGGCTTCATGACGATGCTGATCCCAGTGATCGCGTCCGCGCTCGCACTGGGCGTGGACCGTGTCGCCAGTCAGTCGGAAAGCCTGTTGTCGTCGGTGAGGGCAGGCGCTTCTGATGCGGCGAGGGACGAGACGACGGGTAACTTATCGCTCGGCACGACCGGCTACGATACGCACCGCTTCAATCAGACGTTCGGCAATCAGCACCAGATGAACCACTCTCTGGAGGCCGGCGCGGCAAGCATGAACACGGCAAGCGGGGGTCATATCGCCATCACACCCGACGGCCGCGAAGTCTATGACAACACCGGTGCGTTGAGCAAAACCGGGACGGGTGCTCAGTTTGCGCGTGCGATCGGTTCGCAGTTCGAGCGACGGGCCAGCGAAGCCGCCCAGTATGCGGAGACCTGGACGGAGTCCGCGGCGCAATCGCGAGAGGAGGGGGCTTCGGTCCTGTTCTCGGATCGTGAGACCGTTCAATCAATGGCGCAGTCCGTCTTGTCCGAAGGATCGAGTGCAACGCAAGAACAGCGGGCGGCTGCAGCGATTGTCCAGCGTCACAATGAACACGCCGACCAGGCCTACTCACAGGCGGTCGAAGAGCAGGCTCAATTGAACTATGGCGTTGATGGTGCGATCACCGCCGGGGCGAGAGCATCAGGAGGCATGGAGCTTTTTGGTACTGGCGGAGCTGTATTTGGCGAAGCACGAGTCAGGGGATCGGCAGGTTGGTCAGAAGCGGACCGCGAAACTATCCGCTCAGACTATCGCGAGAGTTTGTCGAGCGATGAGCAGCGCGAACTGACGGACGCGCTGGCGACGCTCAACAGCTTTTCAACGTCGGCCGGCTATTCCGAAAGCGGCGGGATACAAAATTCAACCGCCCGGGATGCTCAGCAGCACTTCCGCGAAGCTGAACGGTTCGAAGAGAGCGCGAGCCGAGCGCGCTCCATCCAGCAGCAGGCGCAGACGGCGGCCGCCGAATATGAGTCCGGCAATCTCAGCTTCACTCAGCCCCTGGAAGACCAGTTCCTGCAGTTTGTAGGCACCCAGCGCAATGACGCTGGAGACATCTATAGCTCACAGCCGTTCTGGCAAGATGAAGTGACCCAGATGATAGTCAACGGCGATCGAAGCCCTGAGCTCCAAGGGTTATTGCAGGGCTTCGCGGACGCTCAGTTGCCGCACCTGCCGCAGATTGGCGATGTGAGTGCCTTTTCTGTCGCCGGCGACGATCTCGTCAACTACGGGCAGATTGACAATGCGGCTGCCCGCACTGGCGATGTTGCGACGCGGATTGGAGAGACGGCTGCGGATCTCTCAACGACCAACGCCGGCGTCGGCTTCAATGGTGAGGCGATGGATGCTGTTCAAGCGGGCCGCGACATTAGTGGCCAAGTTCAAGACGGGATAGGTGGCCGGTCTGCCGAGTTTGATCAGCCGCTCTTTGACGGCACGCCGCATATGCGCGACATGCGGCGCGCGAACGAAGAGCGAGAGGATGTGGCGGATGGAATGCCTAAGCCGGACTTCACGTTCTTGCCAGATGGAATGCCAGGAAGTCCAGCAACCAATGCGATAGGCCAGGTCGGTCAAATGCAAAACACGCAAGAAATCGAAGCTGACATAGCGGCGATGGAAGGCTTTGCCACGCGCTTTAGCGAGCAGAATTAAACCGGTCTAGCGCCAGCACGACAATCAGCAGAGCGAGACAAGCGGCGCCCGGGCCAGCTAGACTCCAACCGGTGAGTATCACAGCGTCCCAAATGGTGAGGTTGAGTTGGTCCATGTTGGGCAGAAAGTCGGATGACCACCAGCGCCAAAGGAGTGCAGCGTGGTAGATGATCGTTACGAAGATCGCGGTGACAAGTGCGACCTGTAGGATCCTGATGGGGCGGAAACTGACTGGCGTGGACGCACGATCAATGTCCCAGTCGTTCATAGGCACACTGGTGTAGGCTGGACCGTGTCGGCCCAGATTGATGTACTCTTCTTCGTCTTGAATTCCGGTCCCAGTCATAGTGCCAGACATACAGCACAATCTATGGCAGGAAAACTAGTACCGGTCCGGCGAGATCGTAGGGCAGTGCACTTCGCCAGTAATTCTAGACAGCTTTAACGAAATCAGGCCCCGCGGTGGATCCACGGGGCCTGACGCTAGCGTTTGATTGCTGCCGCAAAGACGCTGTCTTGCCGGGCGAGCTCCTCGACGGCGGTGTCAATCGTGGCACCGGCGTCATAGAGCTCTCGGTAGTTGATTTCTCGATAGTCAACGAACGATCGGGAGGTCAGGGCGTCGATGCGCTCATCAACCTCCTCGAGCCACTTCGCAAATTTCAGATCGTTCCTGGCATAGTTTCGGTAGACTTCCTTCATTCCAGGCCTCCTTTCGGAAGCCCCACCCCCTCTTTTCCTTTCCTTGGGGCGGCGAAGCTCGTTTGACGCCCGCTTACTGCGGCCGAGATGGAATCCATCCTGTGCTGGTGGGATCGCGCGCGAGCGCAGCCACCCAGGCGGCTCGATCAGGATCTTTGAGAGACTGTTGAGAGGCGTCGGCTATACGTCGGCCGCAGAGTTCGACAAGTCTTTGCGCTGTCGATCGGGTTGCATAGCGAACCGAAGGCTCCCCAAAACGGCCCTTGGTGTGTGCGTAGACAATGTCGGGAATGATTTCTGCTGCACGATCAGCAGGGGCAACTGCGAGTTCTCGGCCAGGCCCGGCCGCGGCCGACAAACGGTCGATCAGGTCTGCGCGCTGCCGGAGCGTCCATGCGGCGAATTCTTCATGGTCGAGGATGCGCCAGGTTTGTCGATCGGTGCGCTGTTCGATGGTGATGAACAGGCGATCGTCGACTTCCCAGGAGAGCTTGTAGTGAAAGGCGCCAGTGGCCCGGGCACGAGTTCCGCCGGCGGGCTGTTCAGCATCGTTGTTCGCCCGGATAAACGCGAAGGCAAGACCGCCTCGCATGTCGGCAACGATACCTCTTTGATGTGGCCACTGGTCGGCCGGCCGTGTATGGGCCTCGATCATTCGACACAAGCGCTGGGCGGCGCCGATCGGATGACCGTCGTAGTGGCAATAGAAGACAAAGCCGTCGATTTCGTAAGTTGCTGGGGTAGACATGGCTGACCTCTATCGTAGGCGCAGCAGCGCAACTGCCAGCACAGCCAGACCGACTAGGGTCAGACAGATTGCCAGTTGGACAGGTAGTGCGTTGAACAGGAAGATGGAGCAGCGGCCGAAGAAGGCGGCGATGCAGATGAGGGTGAGAATTCCGAAGGCGCGATCGATGTGTGCGCTTACGGGAATTTGGTAGCGAGACATGCTTTCCTCCACGGATGACACTCCGTGGAACCCCGCCTTTTCTTCTTTCAGGTTCAGAGCAGGCCGTTGGCCTTGAAGCTGTAGTGTCCTTGCCGGCCGACCACGACGTGGTCGTGAATCTTGATGTCGAGTGAGGCGAGAACGTCGCTGAGTGTTTTGGTCATGGTGATGTCCGCCTGGGAGGGCGAGGGGTCACCAGACGGATGAGGATGGACCAAGATCACGGCCGTCGCATGGTGGAGAAGACACTGCCGGGCAATCTCTCGAGGATAGACCGGCGCGTGATCTATCGAGCCTTCCGACATCAGTTTGTCCGCGATCAACCGATTCTTTCTGTCTAACATGAGTATGTAGAGGCATTCGGTAGCTCTGTGCTGAAACCGGCCCTGAACATAGGCCATAAGGGCGCTCCAGCTGCCGATTACGTCGCGGTTGAAAACCTTGGATCGACAGAGCTCCATAGAGAGGTCCTGGACCAGCCGTAGATCCTCGACAGCCGCCGCTGGCAGATCGAGTGTTGCGGCCGGCTGGGTGCTTGCCGCCTGGATGACCCCGCCCACATCGCTATAGGCCTTGATCAGCTTGCATGCCTGACTGAAAGCTGTGTCCCCGAGGTGCCGAGCCAAGAGCCTGGCCAGCAATGCTGGGCCCTCGAACCGCTGCGAGATATCGGCATCATGCTGAATAGCAGTTTTGGGCTCACTCATGGCTTTTCCTCCTTTAAATCCAGATCGCCATTCCTCACTCTTCCTTTCGCGTGGCGGACCTTAGAACGTTATATGGAATGTTAAGGGGTTACTCCGGCCATTTCGTCCGTGGTTTCCGATACTTGCGCAGATATCCGTCCACGATGGCACGAAGCGGTGTCTGCGAAAGACCGACCATCATTGGCCGCGAACGCCCGACGCAGGCGCCGCGATCGCCCGATTGCACTATTTGTGGTCCGCGATCGCCCGAACCAGCGTCCTTGTTGGCCCGATCGGGGTCCGCGATCGCCCGGTAATGCTCTACGGGCGTTAGTGTTTCTGTCCGGGATCGCCCGCTCTAGTGGCCGGGATAGCCCGAATGACGTCCGTGATCGCCCGAACATGAAGAGTGTCGCACGATGCCAAGAACAAGGAGTCGCAATTCTTCGACAGAGCGTCGTGAAATCAACGGTCTAGCGACGACGCTGTGATGATCAAACTGACAGAAAGTGAGATTCCCGCGAAGCCAAGAACTGCAAGGCGACGAAAATTCGTGGCGCGAAGGGCCAGCCTCGCTAAGCGCCTGTATTTATGGACATATGGCAACGATGGGAGACGAAATTGTCAGTTTTCGTGAGATCGTACGGCATACGTCCGCGATAGTACGAAGGGCTGGCGGATACGGTAGGAACAGTGTCCGCGATGGCCCGAATGCCGGGAACATGACGTGAACAATCGCTGAAGTTCTCGGGCGATCGCGGACGTAATGGCCAGATTGGCTCGGGCGATCCCGGACACTAGCGGCCTCGATGCGACCTTTTGGGGGAACTACAAGGGCAGATCGGTTTTTCGCGGACGTCGCCGGCGTCGCGCTCGGGCGATCGCAGACGTTAGCGAGCGTAGGCGAGCCTGGGGCTCGCTTTGATGAACACAATCTTCGTGCGGACCGCTGCAGCGCGCGGGGAGGGGCTCTCGATACGCAGTTTGTAGCCAGGCAGACTGTCTTCCTCGATAATCCGCTTTATATGGGCTTTGAGCTTGCGTACGGGTGCCTGGGATCCCATCCATTCGTGCAGTGACTGCAAGTTGATCTCGAAGCGGGATTTCTCGCGGCCGACGTGTTTTGTCGCGATTTCGTAGAGTCGTCGCTCGATACCGCCTTGGATGTCGAGGTAGCGGCGATCCATGGAGATGTATCGGCCCGCTTCGGTCAGCTTTGCAAATGTCCATGTCGACAACTGGACGACAATGCTTTTGAGCACGCGGCCGCGCTTTGTGTTTCTGCGGCGGAACTCGAAGCTCTCGATGTAGTGAACACCGGATTCCATGCTCTCTTCGCCGGCATTGAAATTCCCGGAAATCACCGTGCCGTGTAGTCGCCTCAGCGCCGCCTCGAGACGCTGATAGTCTGCTTTGCCGGTCCCGCGATTGGCCCATTTGAGAAAATCGTGCGCCGTGAACTCGACCAGTCGGCTGACCGGCTCGTTCCGGTTCAATTTGTCGATCAGCAGGGAGTGCAAAAAAAGAATCAAGTCCTTGTCGTAGATTGTCGCGATCCCGTCCGAGGTGCCCTTCACGGTGAAGGTGATGTGCTGACCGTTGGAGTACCGGTAGTCAAACTGGATGGGCTTGGTTCGCCGGGACTTTTCGATCGAGTAGAGCGGCATGCTGATAATATCGATGTCGTTCTTGATCGACGGCAGATGCAGGGCCGAATAGAGCAAGTCCGGTTGGACAGGCAGTTGCGCTTCCGAGGACATGATGAGCTCCGTTTCAAGGCCAATTCGGCCTGATTCCTGAAGGTGGTTAACCTTTGAGGAAGGAGAGTCACCAATTCGTTAATTTAGGCTGGGCGGTAAGCTCGCAATCAGCGCGCTGAGCTTCTCTGATAATGCTGGCCAGTCCGCCTCCAGCTCCTCGGCACACCATTCTAGATCCTCAATCAAGGCAAGGCGGGTGTAGGCGGCGTGGGGGTCAGTGATGGGCATGCGCAAAACGTCTTCGCCCAGCCGTTCGATGGCCATGGTCTGCTCCAAGTCGCTTAAAGAAGGTGCCGCACCGCGGCTCAGCAAAATTTTGCCAGAGAGGAGTTCGGCCCACAAGAAATGGATTAATGATACGACAATTTCGATTGAGCACCGCATCAGTCCCGACCTGATGGTCCGCCTCTGAGCGCTCTTCCGTTGGCCATTCTCAGAACTTTTGACCAATTCTCACGAGTTTGACCAAGGTAACCCCTTGTTGGCGCTTTCCAAAAATCCTGAGAATTGAACCGCTGATTCCCCACAGATTTTTGGAAAGTTTTGGTCAAAAATGCTGAGAATATCGAGCATCGTTGATCAAAAATGTTGAGAATCCCGTTCTCAGCCGTTTTGACAAAATTCCATATAAACAATGAGTAACAGTCTTTTTTGCGCGACCCGGATATTTGCCTGCTTTCAATTTTAGCGAATAATAGAAACAATTCTTATTTGAGGATTCGAAAGCGCCTATGTTGTTAGAATAGATTTCGTATAGTTCGCGCTCATCACAAACAGGTAGCGCGATTCATGAAGTCATCGCGAAACGAGTACGAAAAGCATCCGGGATGGAAGTTCGCTCAGAAGGCCTTTGCGGCGCTCAGGCCTTGTCTGAGCTCGGGGAAGCTGGCGGAAGACGTTCGTGCTGAACTGATGGAAGAGCTGGGTATCAGTGAAGCCACCCTGTACCGCTATCTCGATAGGCTTCGCGCACGGCCTGTTGCTTCTTCTCTTTTGCCCAAGCGGGCAAGCACTGGTTCAGGGCGAAATATAGACGGGGGTGTTTCCGCTGAGGCGCTCATGCAAACCGTCATAGAGAAATACTACCTCGCGGCGCAGAAGCGCACCGTGGCTGCTGCCTATAAGCAGCTCCTAAGGGTTTGTGTCGAGGAAAACGTCGACGTGCCGAGCTACTCCACCTTTCACCGCCGCGTTCGCGCATTGTCGAAGGCAGCTGCCAGCGAGCGCCGGCTTGGTGCACGCGCGCACCGTAGTAAGTATTCACCCAAGACAACCCATTTCGAAACCAGCGCTCCGATGGAGATTGTCCAGATCGACAGCACCATCATGGATGTCATGCTTGTCGATCGGAACCACCGCGAGGAAATTGGCCGCCCCGTCCTCACCGTTGCCGTCGATGTCTACACGCGGATGATCGTGGGTTTTCACATCGACTTCATCGGGCCCTCGACCGAGAGTATTGCTGCGACTTTGCGCCAGCTGGCTTTCCCGAAAGACGATTTTCTGCGTCGATACGGCATCACCGGAGACTGGCCGACACTGGGGTTGCCTAAAGCCCTGCACATGGACAATGGCAAAGAGTTTCGGTCGGCAGCTATGAGCCGGGGGGCAGGGGAGCACGGCATCGAGCTGCTCTATCGGCCGGTCGGGACCCCACACTTCGGGGGGCACGTCGAAAGCGTCATACGTACCTTGATGCTCAAGACGCACGAATTGCCGGGCACGACCTTCTCCAATATCACCTACAAAGGGCGATACGACAGCAGCGCTAAAGCGTCTCTGACCATGCCTGAGCTGCTGACGTTCATCGGCCGCTATATCGTCTGCCAGTACCATCATACGGTCCACTCGCGCACCGGCATGACTCCGATCGCTCGGTATCAAGTAGCTCTGGAGAACGGCTTCGCGCCTCTTATTCCGGCCAAGGAAGCCGCACTCTTCGAGGCGGACTTTCGTACGCGAGTTGTACGGATGACGGGACGCGGCGGCATTCAGTTCGAGCGGATCGAATACTGGAGCCCAGACGTGCAGGCTTGGTACGACAACAACGTTCGGAAAATCAGCGTCCTCCCGGTTTCCTACGATGTCAGCGTGATCGATGTCATCGGTCCCGACGGCGCTCTCTACACCGTGCCGGCCAAGAGCGATCGAGTTCCAAACATCAGTCGAGCCGAGTGGAGAGCATATCGCGACACTATCAATAAACGCCAACCCCTGAACGCTCTCACAGATCGAGAGCTCGCGAAACTGATTGAGCAGGAACATCAACATGTTCAGCGGGCAAAGGAGCTAACGCGCAAGGCAAAACGCTCGCGAGATCGACAAGCCTACTACAGCGAGGCGGCCCCATCCTCTCCAGCGATGCACTCGTCAAAAGCGAGCCTGGACAGCGAGGTTACGTTCGACGCTTCCGACATGTTGCCCATCAGGCTTCGCCGAGAGGGAATGATCGACGATGACTGATCTCCAACATCTCGAGCTCAAGGCCAGCGACGAAGTTCTCAGAGAGTTCTTCGCGGACCGTTTCGTCGAACATCCGTCCGCCACGGCGATCATGGAGGAAATGAGGTTTATTTACGAGACTGGCGCGCTAAAACGGCGCCCGTACAACCTCATGGTCGTCGGCGATTCCGGTGCCGGAACAACCGCGTTGCTTGAAGAATTTGTGCGTCGCTATGCAAAAGTCGATCTCGCAGAAGGGATCGTGAGCCAGGTACGCACGATTGCGATCACCGAAATGCCGGTGAACCCATCTGAGGGAACTCTCCTATCGGCGATCTCGGAAGCCGGCGGCCTGGGGCCTATGGACAAACCCAATCTCGGACGGTTCGTCACTGGAGCGGACCGCAGCGGCCTAAGGCTCATCATCATCGACGAGTTTCACAATCTTGATGCCGCCACCCGCAATCACAAGCTCGCCTGTCTCAACCTTCTGAAATGGCTGGGCAACCAGACCGGGCTCTCGCTGATTATTGCGGGCACACAGAACATCTCGAGAATCATGTCCTACGACGAACAGTTCGAGAAAAGATTCCGAGCTCTTAAGCTGCCCAATTGGCGATCCGACAGACATCTTGAGCGTTTCGTCTACAGCTATCTCGCCTCGCTTCCGATCGAGACACCCAAATCGCTTCCGCGCCGGTTATTCGTCGCGCTTCTTAAGGGGCCCAGCCCACGAACGGTGGATATCGCCTTTACGCTGTCTCAGGCCGCCTACGAAGCACAGCGATCGGGCGATCCCGGACGATTGACCGAAATCGTCGAGGAAATAATTGGGCGGAGCGGATATGTCTCCTGACATGGGCTATGCCAGCGCTCGAGAGCTTCAGCCTCATCCCGGGCAGAGGCTTACCGAGTGGGCCCGGCGGGTGGATGATCGCCGGCCGGAATCCAAAATAAAAGTGACGCCCCTGCCGTGTTTCGAAGTCACTTGGGACGGCGATGGGAAGCGCAGCGTGAAGAACCCAGACGCTGCGGGCGAGATGGCCGCACTGACGGGCGTCGCCGCAATGGCTGTACTTGAAATGCTTGAGCGGGAACTTAGGGTTTTTGACCGATATGCACCATGGATACGGCTCAGCGCCGAATACGGATATCTGACGACGACCTTTCCAAGGAAAGAAGTGCGAATTTGCCCGCTGTGTGCTCTGGGAAATGTCGAACGCAAAAGCGCTTCCGGTGGCGCGGCCAGAACATCAACTCCCGCTATCCACGGTATGTCTGAAGCATAACGCCTCCTTACTCGCAATCGGATCCGAACGCCGGGGCTCGGAGTGGGAACCGGATGTCCTGACTCCGCCATTTCCGGGCGAGATATGGACCACCATCGAGCGGCTCACCGGCGGACGGGGCAGGGATCTCGATCGGCGAAAGGGCACCATCACTCCGAACGCAGTCAGGATGAACGCGCTCTTCGGAGATGATCGGCGGGCCGCCTCAACCGCTCGGCACCTCGGCTTTGCCGGCGTGGCGGAGGCTCGAGAAGCTTTCTTTGGAATGCTATTTTTGCTAACCCGCAAGCGGCCGGAGGGAAATGGTGTCGTGGCTGACCTGTTTCACCCGTCGCATCGTCAACACCGCATCTTTTTCTACCCCGGCGCGACGAGCCTCGATAATTTCGGAATCGGCGACGACGATCCCAACACCGCGCTCGACATTATCGGCGCGCTAGTGTGTCGAAATCCAAACCTCTTCCAGTATCGCCTGAGCGGGATCTCTGGCGTATCGCGAACCCATTTCATCAATCGCTATCGCAAAGACCTCGGCGAATTGTCGACGGAGCCGTTGCTGCTGCTTGCTAGCTTGTTCGACCAGCATATCGGTCAATTCTTCGAGACTTCGATCTCGAAGTACTTCCCATTGTTTGCGAATAGCTGGCACGAGGCAGTGCGACGATACTACAAGGCCAAATAGGACCTCCTGGGTGCGCGACGCTCCTGCAGTGCCCGAGAGGCCAATGCACAACTTGGATCTCTCAGGCAGACGAACAGCGTCTTAGCCATCACGCTCGGCGTCCAGGTAGTTCCGCACGCGCATCAGATCGGTGATGTAGCCGTTCATCATGAGGTCGAGCGCGGACCTTCCTCCGAATGCGTCATTAGGCTTCTTGATCCAGGCGTCGCCGCGAGCGGGATCGCGAAACAAGGTGCGCGAGGCCTTGTGGATGCCGAGCAGAATGCCCAAGCGCATGCCGCGATCACGCGATATGCGGCCAGGGCCCGCACTGCACCAACGACGGTAGGTCGACTTCGGCATGTCGAGCAATGCCGCCGCTTGGGCCTCCGACAATTCCCACCGGGTGAACAGCTTCGTCGCCGCGCGAAACCCCGCGGCGGCCTCCTCGGGGAAAATCGGCCCGGGCGTGAACTCTCGCGGCGCGGTGTTGATCGGAACGAAACGGACCATGATTGCTGCTCCAGACCGTGTGATTATAACTGCGCGAAAGGTCAAAGCGAAGGGCAGGCAGGGCGTATGTCGGAACAAGGCGGCTCATGGGTGGGCACGCGGCTCCAAGCTGCGTTCGACATCCACGGAAAGATGCCTCAGATGGCGCTGGACGAGTTGGATTGGCCGACATTACCAGAACTCAGCCAAGAGGAGGCCGAGTAGCTGGTATCGACGGAGAACATACGAAATGCTGAGCCGCAATCGGGTTCTGGCGCCCCGACAATAAGGCGCTCGATTTCCTGTGCTGGAGACTCGGGGTAGCTTCCCGCTCCGATCGGGAAGCACGATGATGAAGCTATATAGGCATGCGAACTGGCTCCTCTTCCGCCAGGAAGTCATCAAGCTCGATGGTGGTCGGTGTGTGCGCTGTGCCCGCGGCCCCGAAGATGGCGCTGTACTGCAGGTGCATCACAAGGCTTATGTGCCGGGCCGCGCGCCTTGGGATTATCCTTACCGCGAGTGCGAAACTCTGTGTAAAGGTTGCCACGCCGGAGAGCACGGGCTCATCATGCCGCAGTCTGGATGGAGCCATCTCGGTACGGACGATCTGGAGGACATCTCCGGGAATTGTGAGCTTTGCGGAAACAAGATTCGCTACGTCTACGCGATTGGACATCCCACATGGGGCGCCATGGCAGTTGGCACAGACTGCTGCGACAGGCTGACGGGAACGACGGATTCTAGCGAATTCCACGATCGCCGCATTAGCCAGTGCGAAAAGCGCAAACGCTTCGTCGACAGCCCCCGATGGAGGCCAGATGGTAGCGATGCCCTGGCGATCACTAGGGCGGGTATCGAGGTCCGGATCTCATCCGACGATGGCACCTTTCAGCTCGCCATCGACGGCATCCGAGGCAGGGCATCCTATCCGACCATCCTCGACGCCAAAATGAAGGCCTTCGAGTTCATCGAATCTGGCGACGCTGCGGCCTTTCTTGCGACGCGTTTAGTACGCCGTAGCCGGGAGCGGGGGCAGGGGCACCCTTCTGAAGCAGGGCCGGCAGTGATTGGGCCATGAGCATCGTTTGTCTCGGAAGGGGTTCGCTCTGCTGGACCCGAGTAATCTCCCGGTAGTCGGGCCGTGGCAAGCGGATCGCCGGATATTGCCATTGAACTTGCGCGCGTGACGGGCAAAAAGCAGGGACGCCCCCATCGCCTCCTCCAAGCCATGCTTCCAGGTGAAGCCTCAACTAGGTGAAGAATATCGACCGCTTCATCCCGAAAGCGGAGTAGCGTTTGCCTTCGCTTTTGTCCGCGACGCAGTCGCAGCCTGCGTCTTCTGTCGCCGATCCCATCGGATTCAACGGATCAGGACGAAAAGGGCCAGCGCCGTTAGAGGGCCGAGGATAAGGATCCGTACGATGACATCGCGCGACACTGAATAGTCCTGCAGTAACGGCTCGAGGTCCTTCGGGATCGCCATCGGCTTGATGGCGGAAACATCCGCGCCGCCGGTATTGCCTTTCGGGACCCAGCCGAAGATATAGCCCGGAATGACGGCGGCGAGCCTCACAATCTGTCCGCGAATCTCCCGCCGGTCGGACCGACGGAAACCGAGTTTCAGCATCCACCAGTGTGTGGACCAGTGGGTGAGAAAAAACCGCTGACCCAGAATGTGTGCCCGCTCCAAATGGTGGAGCGCCAGCGCGTCCTCGCGGGCCGCATAGGCGGTGCGCGCCCGGCTCATTTCTGCGGCCCAGGCTGTTTTGAGGTTCGGGTTCATGATCGCGCTTCAGCCCGGCCGGACCCAGTCGGCGGCCACGGCCGTCTCTGCGGCGTCGAACCAGCGCATCTCGGCGCGTGTGAGGAGGCCGGCGAGCGATGTGCCCCACTGCATCCACCTGCGCTCCCCCACGACGGCGATGCGGTGGAAGTCGTTGCGGTGCGCCGTGTCCATCTTCAGGTCTTCGGCCATTGCTGCAGGTCCCTCATAGCCCTCGAAGCCGGTGAGATCCACCAGCAGGCCCGGGCTGCCGTTGGCCGTTTCCAACCGCTCGTTCAGCAATGCGTGCATGCGCTTCAAGTCGGCCTGCGAGAGTTTCCCCTCGCAGACGATGCCGATGACGTCGTCACGATCGGTCAGTGTTTCAGTGAACATCGGTGTCCTCCTTGTCCGCCGGCTCGGGATGACCGTAAAGGCCGGCATTTTCGTGGGCACGATCGGCGTGTTCGAACTCCAGGGTCGAATGCGCGATACCGAAGCGGCTTTGCAGCGCGTCCTTGAGATCTGCCTTGATATCTTCGAGGCGCGCCCAGCCCGCGCCGGTCAGGACGACGTGACAGTCGAGCGCTGCTTCATGTTCCTGCATCTGCCAGAGATGCACGTGGTGAACGTCCTGTACGCCGTCCCGGTTGCGCATTGCCTCGATGACGGCGGCGCCGTCGATATCGGGCGGGCTGCCGAGCATCAGCGTACGGATCGGGGTGCCGATCTCGGTGAAGGCCAGGTAGAGGAGATAGGCCGCAATGCCGATGGTGACGGCCGGGTCGACCCAGCGCATGTCGTAGAGGAGGATCAGCGTGCCGCCGACGACAACCGCGATCGAGGCGAATGCGTCCGACAGATTGTGCAGGAAGAGCGCCCGGATATTCACGCTGCCCTTTTGCATCGAGTAGGTCAGAAGCGCCGTCAGCGTGTCGATCGCGAGTGCGACGCCGCCGAGGATCACCACGGTCCAGCCGGCGACTTCCGGCGGATCGATCAGCCGCATGCCGCCCTCGTATATGAAATAGAGGCCGATGAGGATCAGCGTCGTGTAGTTGATCAGCGCGGCGACGATCTCGATTCGGCCGTATCCGAAAGTCATCCTCTTGTCCGCAGGCCGCCGCGCGATCTTGCGCGCGGCATACGCGATGGCCAGCGCCGCCATGTCGGAGAAATTGTGAAGCGCGTCGGCGATCAGGGCGAGGCTGCCCGACAGGATACCGCCCAGAATCTGGGCGGCGGTCAGCAGGCCGTTGGCCCAGATGGCAATGGAAACCCGGCGGTCGCCGGACTGCGGGCCGATGTGCTCGTGGCCGTGATCGTGTGGCATGGGACCGCTCCTTGATGGGCCTCGGACAGCCGTACCCCCTATAGCGACTATAGAGTCAACACCGGCATCGGTGCTGGGGCGGATTAACGGCGGTAGCCCCGGACCGGTTCACCGGTCCGGGGCCCCGTCGTCGAGCCATCCGGCTAGACCGGCTCCTCCCGTTCCGGCAGCACCGGCCGCGGCGCAAACCATTTGTAGACGGCCGGCAGTACCAGCAGCGTCAACACGGTGGATGTCACCAGCCCGCCGATGACGACGGCCGCGAGGGGACGCTGCACTTCCGATCCAATCCCGCTGGCGAACAGGAGCGGCATCAGGCCGAGCCCGGTCGTCGTGGCGGTCATCAGCACCGGCTGGGCCCGCATCACGGCGGCCTCGACGCTGAAGGCGTCGACATCCCGCCGCGTCCTGGCAAAGCGGTCGAGGAAGGAGACCAGCACCATGCCATTGCCCAGGGCGATGCCGAACAGGGCAATGAAGCCGACCGAGGCCGGCACAGACAGGTTCTGGCCGGTCAGCCAGAGCGCTGCGATGCCGCCGACCAGGGCGAGCGGGATGTTGGCCACGATCAGCAGGGCGCTTTTCAGGCGGCCGAAGCTGAACAGGAGCAGCAGCATCACGATGCCCAGCGTGACCGGGATGACCACGGCGAAGCGGGCATTGGCCTGCTGCTGCAGTTCGAACTGACCGCCCCATTCGACGTAGTAGCCGGGCGGCAGGTCGATTTCGGTGTCCACGGCTGCTTGCCCCTCAGCCACGAAAGAGCCGATATCGCGGCCGCGGACATTGGTCTGGATCGTGATGAAGCGGCGCCCGTTCTCGCGGGTGACCTGGCGCGGCCCCTCGATCCGCTCGATGGTCGCCACCTGGCTCAGCGGGATCAACTCCCCGCCGGGTCCGTTGAGCACGATCCGCCCAATGCGTTCGGCATTGGCGCGGTCGGCCTCGGGATAGCGTACGACGATATTGAATCGCCGGATGCCCTCGAAGACCTGCCCGGCGGTCTCGCCGCCCACCGCACTGCGCACAACCGACAGGATGTCCTCGACATTGAGGCCGAAGCGGCTGATCGCGTCGCGATCGACCGTGATGCGCAATTGCGGCGCACCGGTCACCTGGTCGGCCTGCACATCGGCTGAGCCCTCGATACCCCGGATCACGCGGGATATCTCCGCCGCTTCCCGTTCCAGCACGGCCATGTCCTCGCCGAACAGTTTGATGGCGAGATCCGCCTTGGTGCCGGTGAGGAGTTCGTCCGTCGCGGCCGCGATCGGCTGGGTGATGTTGAACCGGGCCCCGGGGAAATCCTCGAAGCGCTCGCTCATGCGGGCCAGGAGGTCCGCCTGGGTCCGTGCCGTCGTCCATTCCGATCTTGGCCTCAAGGCCACGAAGGCCTCGCCGCTGTTGACCGGATCGGCATGGGCGCCGACTTCGCCGCGGCCGACCCGTGTCACCACGCGCTCGACCTCCGGGAAATCGTCCAGCAGGGTCTGTTCGAACCGGGTGACCGTATTGCGGGCCTCCGGCAGGCTGATGGAAGGGGCCATCGTCAAACGGATGAGCAGGTCGCCCTCATTCATGCGCGGTGTGAATTCCGAACCCAGACGCGGAAAGATCAGTGCGCCTGCCGCCAGCATGACGCCGGCGAGCAGGATGGCCGCCCAGCGCTGCGACACGAAGAAGCCGACCGCCGGGCCGAACCAGCGGGCATAGAGGCCACCGCCTTCCGCACTGGCCGGTCTTGGCCGCAGGCCCAGAAAGGCCGCGGCCGGCGCCAGCAGAACGGCGAAGATCAGTGAACCCGCCATGGCGAAGACCACGGCAAAGGCAAGCGGCCGGAACGTCTTCCCCTCCACGCCATCGAGCGTGAGGATCGGCAGGAAGACGACCACGACGATGAGGATGGCGAAAACCAGCGGCTGCAGCACCTCGGCGCAGGCCTGCGCCACAACACTACGCCGGTCAGCACCCGCTTCGGCCTCGCGCAGACGCCGGTTGGCGTTCTCCACCATGACCACCGCCCCGTCGACCATCATGCCGATGGCGATCGCGATCCCGCCCAGCGACATCAGATTGGCCGACACGCCGAAGATTTGCATCGCGACGAGAGCAAAGCCGACCGAGAAGGGGATGGACGCCACCACGATCAGGCTCGGCCGCCAGCCGCGCAGGAAGACGAACAGGATCACCGCAACCAGCAGGGCGCCCTGCCATAGCGCCGTCGTCATGGTCGAGACGGCGGCACCGACCAGTTCGGACTGGTCGTAATAGGGCACAGCCTCGACACCGTCGGGCAGGGTCTGGTTGATACGGTCCAGCCGGTCGTGAACACGGCCGATCACTTCATTGGTATTCGCCCCGATCAGCTTGAGCACCAGCCCGGCGACAATCTCACCCTGGCCGTTCATCGTGGCCAGGCCCTGGCGGGGGGCCCCGCCGATCTCGATCCCGGCGATATCCCGAACGCGCACCGGCACGCCATCGACGACCTTGACGACGATATCGCCCAGATCGTGCTCGCCTTCGGCCAGGCCAACAGCCCGCACCGTATATTGTTCAGAATTCTCGACCAGGAACTGCGCCCCGGCATTGGCATTATTGGCTTCGACGGCCGCCACCACGTCCGCGACAGTGAGGTCGTAGCGCAGGAGCGCGTCCGGCCGCACGTCGATCTGGTATTGCCGTTCGAACCCGCCCAGCGAGAGAACCTCCGTCACGCCGCGCACGGTTTGCAGATCGAACTTCACCAGCCAGTCCTGGATGGTGCGCAGTCCAACACCGTTCAGGGCGCTGTCGGCGCTGTCGAGGAAATAGAAGAGGATCTGTCCGAGCCCGGTGGTGATAGGCCCCATGGCCGGCTCGCCGAAGCCGTTCGGTATGTCCTCGCGTGCCAGCCGGAGACGTTCGCCGACAAGCTGGCGTGCCCAGTAGATATCGGTCCCGTCCTCGAAATAGATATTCACGACCGACAGGCCGAAATTCGAGGTGGAGCGGACTTCCGTCAACCGGGGAAGCCCGTTCATCGCCGTTTCCACCGGGAAGGTGACATAGCGCTCGACCTCTTCGGGGGCGAGGCCTTCGGTCTCAGTGAAGACCTGCACCAGGGCGGGCGTGACGTCGGGGAAAGCGTCAACCGGCATGGTCCGGAAGGTGACGCCGCCCGCGACGATAACCGCGATGAAGCCGAGCAACGCCAGAAGACGTCCGCCGGCGATGCGACGGAGGAGCCGCGTGGCCGCCCCCTGGGTTTCCGGGGCGGTGTTGTCAGTGGGCGTGTCCATCGTCGAACTCCCCTTTTTGCAGTTCCGATTTCAGTGCGAAGGCGCCGGCGGTTGCGATACGTTCGCCAGGCTCGACCCCTGCGAGGATTTCCGCGAAACGGTCGGAGCGCCGTCCGATGCGGACCGGACGAACTTCGAAACCGTGATCGGTGCGAACAAAGACGACATCGGCGCCGTCGACCGTCTGCAGTGCGGTCGCCGGGACGCGGGTACCTGCCTGGGCGGCGAGCGCCTCGGCGTGAACCGTGACGAACATGCCCGGACGCAAGCGTTCGCCGGCATTGTCGATGACGATCCGCGCCCGGCCCGTGCGCGTGCTTTCGCCGAGTTGCGGGCTGACGAAGGCGATCTCGCTGACGATTTCAGCGCCGCCGTCGCCCGGATCGATACGGACAGGACTGCCGGCCCGCAGCCGGTCGAGATCGGCACCGTAGATGGCCGCATCGACCCAGACCGTGGACGTATCGGCAATAATGAAGGCGGGTGGCTGCGCGCCTTCCTCGATCACTTCGCCCAGAACGGCGTGGCGCTCGATTACGGTACCGGAAATCGGTGCCGTGAGTGCGTAGCGTGTAAGGGGTTGATCGGTTCCGGCAACAAGAGCGTCGCGCGCGGCCTCGTCAATGCCCAGCGCCTCCAATTGCTGGCGGGCGCTGCGGACCTCGATGCGGGACTCCTCCAGCGCCTGGCGGGCGTCGAGGAAATCCTGCTCCGCCGAGATCTGCTGCTCCCACAGCCGGTTCTCGCGCTCGAAACGCGACCGGGCGAGATCGAGGCGGGCCAAGGCGGACAGGTATCCGGCCTTGGCGTCCGCCAGGGCGCGACTGTCCAGTACGGCGAGGAGCTGGCCGGTTTCGACCGTGTCACCCTCCGTGACATGGACGACATGGACGATCCCCGATACGCGCGGCGAGACATGCGCCAGCCGCGTCTGGTCGAACCGGACTTCGGCGGGCAATTCCACCTCGCCGTCGACCGGACCGGTATCGACCTGGCCGATCGTTATGCCCAGCGCGTCGATGTCGCCGTCGGTCAGCTCTATTTCTTCGGCTCCATCGGCGTGATTGTCCCCCGCACGACTGGTCTCGGCCGTGCCTTCATGCGTATCTGTGCCCGCAGGATCTTCGCGGGCGGGCGCTTGCGCCGACGGTTCCGAGCAGGCGGAGAGCAGCGCCAGCGCGGCCGTGCCGGCGAGGAGTGTCCGGGTGAGTGTCGATGTCATGGATTAACCTCCGCACCGGCGATGCCGGCGAGTTGTTTCAGGCGCGGTGCGCCAACGAGCACGTCGAGTTCGATGGCGGCGCGGGCGAGGTCCGCCCGGGCCTCGATCGCCCGGATACGTG
This sequence comes from Maricaulis virginensis, assembly GCF_027922185.1. Classification (NCBI taxonomy): domain Bacteria; kingdom Pseudomonadati; phylum Pseudomonadota; class Alphaproteobacteria; order Maricaulales; family Maricaulaceae; genus Maricaulis; species Maricaulis virginensis. The sequence continues at coordinate 114,367 of NZ_BSFE01000011.1, forward strand.
TGTCGAAATAGGTGCGCTGGACGTCCAGCAGGTCGAGGAGCTGGAGGGCGCCCTCGCGATAGGCGAGGCTGGCGCGGGAGAAAGCGTTCTGCGAGGCCGGCAGCACGCTTTCGCTCAGTGCCGCGTGACGCTGCTGCGCGTCGCTCCATCGGCGATAGGCGGCAGCATGGCGGGCCAGTAATTGCCGGCGCAGCGCCGCCTCATCAAGCCGGGCTCCGGTCTCGCGTGCCACGGCGGCTGCAATGCGCCCCTGGTTTCGGTCGATCACCGGGATCGGCATTTCGACCATGGCGAGATAGGCCGTCTCGTTATCGCTGCCATAACGCCTTATCCCGGCCCCGACGGTGAGATCCGGGACGGCGGTGGCCCGTTCCCTGGCGATCTCCTCGCCACGCGCTCGGGAGGTCTGCCGCGCCAACGCCAGGTCCGGATTGCTCCGCATCATGGCATCCGCGGTCAGCGCCGAGAGATCCGGGTTATTCATAAGCCCGGACGGTGGTGCGACGTCGCCCGCCAGCGCGCCGCCCCAGATCGCGGCCAGCGCAAGGCTTGCACGCCGGGCCTCCGTAGACGCCGATACCGCGTTCATCCCGGCCGTGCCGACCAGGATGTCGGCCCGGTCGAGATCGATCGGCGAGGATCGCCCCGCCTCGACACGCTGGCGTATGGCCGACGCAGCGGTTTCAGCGAGATCCTGCAGCTCCGCCCTGACACGCGCGGTTTCCTGGGCGGCACGGGCATCCACGAACGCCGTGGCAGCATCACCCAGAAGGCCGGCGATTTCGGCGTTCAGCCGCGCAGTCTCGACACGGGCCCAGGCCTCGGCCGCCTCGCGGGCACGTCGCCGGTCGCCGCCCAGCGGGATGGTCTGGCGCACCGCGACGGTGAGATCGCCGTCGCCGATATTGCCCCGATCGCCGCCGAAATCCTCGATTTCGGCCTGCAAGGACGGATTGTCCCATAATCCGGCCTGGCGGGCCTCGCTGCGCCGTGCGGCCAGTTCAGCCTGTACTGCAGACAGGCGCGGATGGGATTGGACGGCGCGCTGCAGCACGGTTGAGAGTTCGAGGGATGTGTCCTGCGGGGCCGGCTGTGACAGCGCCGCGGACGTGAGGAGAGCACTGCAGGCGATAGCTGCAAGCCCTCTGACCGGCCAGTTTGGCCGGGAGAGTTTGTCTGAATACATTCAGCTTTTCCGATTTGTCTGAGAAGAACGAAGGTTTCGAACGTTCTTGTCAGCCAATCGGAGGCTGGAGTGGCGGTGCAAGCGCCCGGCCGGCGCCGCGCTCGTGAGCCAGGCAATAGGCCGGCCGCGCTGCAATGATATTTATCGCCGGCGCGCCGGTGTGAGCGGGAATGACGTGGTGACAGACGCCGCACGCGTGAACGGGATGCTGGGCGTGACGATGGCCGCTGTCGCCCGAACCGCCGCTGGCGAGATCTTCATGACCGAAATGATGGTCGTGCTGCGGCACAGCCGCTTCCACCACCTCTCCGGAAAAGGACAGGATGGTCAGGACTGCCAATACTGTCCGCAGCAATGCCGTCAAAGCTACCTCGCGTCCGCCAAGCGCACAGACTCAACTAATGCTACTATGCCCTTGATGATAAGGCCCGTAGCCGGTCACCGGATTCAAGAGAATTATATCTCCACTATCATCAAAACCTTGAAGGTCGCGATGGAACAAATCTTTATCCAGTAGGCGTCCCTATGAACCGGTTGTGAATCGACGCGATCAGCATCTTTCATCATACTTAACCAATCAACCACACAATTAGTTCGGGCAGCCACGTCGAAGCCATTCTTGTTCAAGAATTAGAGAGTTTTATTAAAATCAATCCCAAAACAATAAACAATACTGCTGCAAGCTTAGTCATATTAATTGTCTCACCCAAAAAGATGACCCCAACAATAAACGCCCCCAATGCCCCTATGCCTGTCCAAATAGGATAAGCAGTTCCTAGAGGAATAGTCCTCATAGCAGCAGAAAGAAGCCAGAAGCTCGCCAACATGGCAGAAACCTTGATGAGTGAAGGCGTCAACCGACTAAAGCCAAGCGACTGCTTCATCGCGATCGCCCAAACGATCTCCAGCACTCCAGCTGCAGCAAGCATAAACCATGACATTGGCCTCTCCCAAAAAATCTGGGCCAGGCCGTCCTGGTCAAGCTAATCCCCAAAAAGGGGGGAGGTCGTCCTCCTCATCACCAATATAATCGAAAAAGAGGGGCTGTCAATACGCCTTACGCTTACTTCGCCGCTTTTGCCAAGACCTGCCAATGGGCGTCGTCAAGAGTACGAAACGATCTCAAAGTCGGCGTTGCATGCCCACAAGGGCAATCACGTTGACCGGGTGGCGTGGAAAAGCCGAGCCGCAGAGACTTTCAGGAACAGGCTGGGGCGTTCGACGAAATGCCAGGACGCCGCGGCGATCGGCATCGTGACAACGAGTGCTGCGAGCCCTGTTTCAAACGCGCCTGCCCCGGGTTTCATCACTAGGACGGCCTGCATTACAGGATAGTGCCAGATGTAAACACCGTAGGACCAGTCCGGCATCCGGTGCCAGGTTGGCAAGCAGCCGAGCCGCGCGAAGGCGATCCAGAACAGACCGGTCGCCAACGCCAGATTGAGGAAAGGCTCGGCCAGCGGTGACGCGCCGGCCAGCCACCAAGCCCCCGCAGCAGCGATTGCGGGCCACGGAGACACCGGCCAATGGCGACGCAGGGCATGGATGAGCATGCCAAGCGCGAAGGGGGCCGACAATCGCGCTGACGCGGTCAGCATGCCGGGGATATCCTGATCGGCCCCGGTCAGAGCCGCATGCCCGAGTGTTGTGGCCAGATAGAGGCCAAGCGCCGTGCGGCGCGTCCATGGCAGGGGCGACAGCACCAGAACGCCGGCACCGATATAGGCCAGGACTTCGTAGCGCAGCGTCCACAGGGGCGCCGAGAACTCCCCGCTCCAGGGGTTGTCCGCAAAGACGCCTGCCGGACCCTGCGAGGTATCGAGAAAGCCCAGGACATGAAGCGGAAACCGCCATGTCGCCGGAGACGACCAGTATTCGCCGGCCGATACAGTCGTGACGAGCGGTCCGATCACCAGGACTGCGGCCAGCGACAGCACGACAAGTGCCGGCATGATACGCAGGGCTCGGGCCACCGCAAAGGAAACGGCGTCTTTGCGGCGCTCCAGACTGCCGGCGATCAGAAATCCCGACACGATAAAAAAGCCATTCACGGCTGCGTAGCTGAGCGACCAGCCGTGAAGGGCGAGCGGCGGCGGTTGCCCGGGCCCCTGCGTCACGATCACGGCATGCTCGATCAGTACAGCGCCAGCCAATATCAGCCGGATGAGCGTGAACCGGTTTCTGGTGCCCTGAAAGGCCTCGGCGATTGTTGTGGCGCGAAAGATTGGCGTCCCCATCTCGATTGATGGGAATACGCAGCGGGTCCCTCTCGCCCTCATGCAAAGACAGGCACGAAAAGCCGGGACAGTCAGACGGCGGCCCGACGGCGGGCGAGCTCCATGCGGACCAGCCGCTGAAGGCGCAAGACAAGAAGCACGAGCCCCGCCAGCACGGTCACGAGCGCAAGGGCAGCGGCCGTGATCACCAAGGGATTATTGAAGTTTTCCCGCGCCTTGTAGTCCATGATGTGGAGCATCCAGAAGAAGTCGTAGAAGCGCCAGGCATCATTGCGCCGGGCGCTAACAAGGCCGGTCTGCGGGTCGACATAAAGACGCGTGCCTTCACCGTCGGAGAAGCTGATCCGCCAGGCTGGCCCGGCCCGCCGGTATTCCCAGGTTGGCGTCTCGAAATACTCAACCGGGCCGATGTCCGCTGGACCGGCATAATCGCGAAGGGCGACAGCCTGTGCGGTATCGCGATCGAGCGGTGTGAGGCGTTCACCCGACCGCGCATCTATGAGATCGCGTCCGCCGTCCAACCGGACAAGGCTGTAGACCGGCCGGTCAAGCCAGGTCTCCAGCGTGACCGAGCGGATGTCTTCACCGATGTCCGCAGCGCGAATGGCGGCGTCCAGCGGCATCAGCCCGTCCAGGGCGAGCGGCCGGTCGATAGCGGGTGCGATATTATGCTCGCCGCGCACCCGCTCTATCGGGATTACGCTCATCACCACGCCGCCCGTGACCCAGAGAATGATCTGTATTCCCACAGCCAGCGCCAGCCATTTGTGAACACGGATTGTCCAGCGCAGCAAAGCGGTCATCTTTCAATACTCCGGTCATGAAAAGGGGTTCCGGAGTGCCCGGAACCCGATATGTCTGGAATGCACCGGTTGGTGCTAGCCGTTGTGGTGGGACCGGCCGGCTTGCGGCGCGTCGTCAGTACCGTGATGACCGGAATGCGCTGCGCCGTGGTCATGCGCTTCGTGCATGTGCTGTTCCCCATGCGCGCCCATGCTGTCGTCAGCATGCATCATGGCGTGACAAGCCTGCATGCGGTTGCGGGCTTCCTCATCCATTTCGGCCATGGCCGCGCCATGGGTTTCGGCATCACCCATATGTTGCTCGTGCAGCGCGTGACATTCCGCCATGGTGACCTGAGGCGCCTCATTATGCGCGCCGTGTTCACCGTGCCCGCTGTGCTCCTGCGCGAAAGACGGTGCCGCGGACGAAGCCAGCAGAATGGCCGCAATGGTCGTGTATGCTTGGAAATGGGTCATGTCAGATCCTTGTTCTGGTTGGCGCAGTACAAGGACTACGTCAGCGGGAAGCATCTCCCTCATCGCCGAACTGCACTTTCAGCGCCTTCCGGGCCCGGTAGATCCGCACTTCGACTGCTTTCGCGGACAGCCCCATCAGCGCTCCGATCCCGGCCAGGCTCATGCCTTCCATCGCAGAAAGGAGCAGGGGGGTGCGCAACCCCTCAGGCAGCTCTGCCACCAGGGCACTGACACGGCGCAAATCGTCACGATCTTCGGTCACACGCTCCGGTCCGGCCTCTGCGGAGGGCATACCGGAGAAATCCGTCTCCGCGCCGACCCAGCGCAGCACAGCCCGGCGGCGATGGTGATCGTGGATCTTGTTGCGCACAATGGCGAACAGCCAGGTCTCGAAAGCCCGTGCCGGGTCGTACCGGTGAAGATTGCGATGCAGGGCGACGAAGCTTTCCTGGGCGATATCATCGGCCTCGCTGGCCGATCCCAGGTTCGCCCGGGCAAAACGGACGACCCGGCCCGCATGCCGGGTCATCAGCATGTCGAACGCCCGGCGGTCGCCATCGGCCGCCCGGCTCACGAGTTCAGCATCCGAAGGGGAATGTTGTTCTCCGTTAGGACACAGACTCATAATTTCTGAGCCATATCTGGATAGCGGCGAGTTTGACGAGGGCAAGGTAGTTATCGGCGTGTTTTTCGTAGCGCGTTGCGA
>NZ_BSFE01000012.1:0-107767 GCF_027922185.1 Maricaulis virginensis
ACCGAAAATGTGTTAGCCATGTCCCCGAACAGGTGTCAGCCATGTCCCCGGGCTGAACACTTGTTCCGGGGGCTGGCGGCGTTTCAGGCGCAGGCTCAGCCGGGCCCCGGCACAAGGCCGGGGGAAGTGACGTTCGGACGAGACGGAGGGGTGCCGCGCCAGCGGCGTCGTGCTTGAGACAAGCTCCACCGCCTCCCGGCGCTTCGCGCCGGCCCCTTCGACCCCTCCTTCGCCAGGGCTATGGAGGGCCCACTTCCCCACAAGGTGGGGAAGAAAGGTAGCGAGCCCTTTCCCCGGATTTATTCCGGGGCCGGGGGAAGCGGAGAGAGTGGACAAAACAGCCCCAGACAGACAAACGCCCGCCCCCGGGAGGGCGGGCGCTGTGATCGGTCTTCTAGCGCGGCTAGGCGTCGACTTCGGCCTCGAGCGCGTGCTCCTGGATGAAGTCGCGGCGCGGTTCGACGACGTCGCCCATGAGCTTGGTGAAGAGCTCGTCGGCGGTGTCGGCGTGGGTGACCGAGACCTGCAGCAGGGAGCGGGCATTCGGGTCCAGCGTGGTCTCCCAGAGCTGGGACGGGTTCATCTCGCCCAGTCCCTTGTAGCGCTGGATCTTCATGCCCTTGGCCCCGGATGTGGTGACGGCCTCGACCAGCTGGCTGGGCGAATGGATGCGCACAGCACCGGATTTCGGCGCGAACACGGCCGGGCCGGTATAGTCGCCGGCAATCGCAAGCGCGCGTTCGGACAGGCGTTTCGCCTCCGGGCTTTCGCGCAGATTGGCGTCCAGCACCACGGTCTCGGTGACACCGCGAACCTCGCGCTGGAAGATCAGCTGATATTCCTCGCCCAGGCGCGCCGTCCAGCCATCCTCGCCCTCGTCGGCGACGGCGTTGAGGCGGTCGGCGGCCGTCTTTACGGCCTCTTCGGACGGCTCCAGAACCAGCGCGCCGGCCAGGGCGGCCGCTTCCAGGGCAAATCCCGGCGCCCGTGCCGCCAGCCGGTCGATGGAGAGTTTCACGCCCCGTGCCGCAGCGACCCGGGCCGCCAGGTCCTGGCCATAGACGATCTCGCCGTCGGCGAGGGTCAGCGAGGCATCGCTGACACCTTCCTCGATCAGATAGGCGTCCATTTCCGCCTGGTCCTTCACATAACGTTCCGAGCGGCCCTTGGTGATCTTGTACAGCGGAGGCTGGGCGATATAGAGGTAGCCGCGCTCGATCAGCTCTGGCATCTGCCGGTAGAAGAAGGTCAGCAGCAGGGTGCGGATGTGGGCGCCGTCCACGTCGGCATCGGTCATGATGATGACCTTGTGGTAGCGCAGCTTGTCGTAATTGATCTGGTCGCGCCCGATACCCGTGCCCAGCGCCGTGATCAGCGTGCCGACCTGGTCGGACGAGAGCATCTTGTCGAAGCGTGCGCGCTCGACATTGAGGATCTTGCCCCGCAGCGGCAACACGGCCTGGTTCTCGCGGTGACGGCCCTGCTTGGCGGAGCCGCCGGCCGAGTCACCCTCGACGATGAAGAGTTCGGACTTGGCCGGGTCCTTCTCCTGACAGTCGGCGAGCTTGCCGGGCAGGGAGGTGATGTCCAGCGCCGACTTGCGCCGCGTCAGCTCGCGCGCCTTGCGGGCGGCTTCGCGGGCGGCCGCGGCCTCGATGATCTTGGAGACGACCATCCTGGCCTCGTTGGGATGCTCCTCGAACCATTCGGCCAGCGCCTCGCCGACCGCACCCTCGACCGCAGGACGGACTTCAGAGGAAACCAGCTTGTCCTTGGTCTGGGAGGAGAATTTCGGGTCCGGCACCTTCACCGACAGGACGCAGGTCAGGCCTTCTCGGGCATCGTCGCCGGAGATGGCGACCTTGGCCTTGGCGGCCAGGCCGGACGATCCGGCGTAATTGTTGATGATGCGGGTCAGGGCGCCGCGGAAGCCGGCCAGGTGGGTGCCGCCATCGCGCTGGGGGATGTTGTTGGTGAAGCAGAGCACATTCTCGTGATAGCTGTCATTCCACTCCAGCGCCGCTTCCACCGAAACACCGTCACGTTCGCCCTGGATCAGGACGGGCGGGGTGAAGAGCGGCGTCTTGGTACGGTCGAGGTGCGAGACGAAAGCCGCCACGCCGCCCTCATACATCATCGTGTCGGAGAAGGGCTCCGGGCCGCGATCGTCCTTCAGCGTGATCTTCACGCCGGAATTCAGGAAGGCCAGTTCGCGCAGCCGGTGCTGCAGCGTGTCGCGATCGAACTCCGTCATGGTGAAGGTGTCCTCGGAGGGCATGAAGCGGACTTCCGTGCCCTTCTGGCCCTCGGCCTCGCCGACGACCTTGAGGTCTTCCTCGGCTTCGCCCCGGCGGAAGCGCATGTGGTGCTTCTTGCCATTGCGCCAGATGGTCAGGTCCATCCAGTCGGACAGCGCGTTCACCACCGACACGCCCACCCCGTGCAGGCCGCCGGACACCTTGTAGGAATTCTGGTCGAACTTACCGCCGGCGTGCAGCTGGGTCATGATAACCTGGGCCGCGGAGACGCCCTCTTCCTTGTGGATGTCGGTCGGGATGCCGCGACCGTCGTCGCGCACCGAGGCCGAACCGTCGGCATGCAGGCGCACCACGACTTCGGTACAATGGCCGGCGAGCGCTTCGTCGATCGCATTGTCGACGACTTCGTAGACCATGTGGTGAAGGCCGGAACCGTCATCGGTGTCGCCGATATACATGCCCGGGCGCTTGCGCACGGCGTCGAGCCCCTTGAGGACCTTGATCGACTCCGCGCCGTATTCCTGATTCGCTTGTTCCGTCATGGGATTGTTGTACAGGTTTCGTATCCCTGTGACCACTCGCGCGCACACGCGCGTACGCACGCGCGTGTGTCAGTCCGCGGCGTCTTCAGCCCCCGGCCGGGTCATCCGCCGCTTCAGCCAGTTGCGGCCGATCACGCCGATCAGGACCAGCAGCAGCACGGCGCCGCCGACGGCGATCCAGGCCTGCAGGCCGGCGCCCTCCAGCCCCCGGATCGCGGCATGGCTGGCAAAGGCGATCAGCGCCATTTTCGGCACGCTGCCGATCGCGGTGCCGGCCATGAAGTCGCGAAAGCGCATCGGCGTGCAGCCGGCTGCGGCGTTGATCACGATGGAGGGCAAAGTCGGCACGAGACGGATCACCGCGCTGGCCCAGAAACCGTGGCGTGCCAGCTCGTCCATCACGATGGCCGCGTCGGAACCCGCCCGCTCTTCCACCCAGCCCGCCCCGAGCTTGCGGCCGACGGCAAAACCGAGTGCGCAGGCGGCCAGCTTGCCGGCCCAGCTGTATGCAAAGCCAGCCCAGGGCCCGAAGGCGGCCACCATCGCAGCGATCAGTACTGCCTGCGGCGTACCCAGCAGGATCAGCACGAGAAAAAGTACCAGCGCGACCGGCGGCGCCCAGACAGTGCCGCCCGCCGCATCGAGCATGTCCAGACCGCGCCGCGTGATGTCTTCAGGCAGGAGGAAGGCCGCAAAACCGCCGAGCGAGAACAGGGCAACGAGCACAATCAGGGCCACAGCCCGCCCCGGATGGCGCCGGACGAGACCGGCCAGCGCCCCGGGGATCACGGCTCCGCCCGGTACAGCGTCAGCCGCATCTCGTCACCATTGGAATAGTTCTGCCCCTCGACCGTTTCCAGCGCCTGCAATGACAGCTCCAGCGCCGCGGCCTGCGCCAGGAAGGGTGCGGCTTCGGAGGCGTCGATCAGGGCAAGCGAACAGGCCGTGTCCGCCGCCAGCCGGGTCGCGGCGTCAGCGGGATCTGCGGCCAGCACGGTATCATAGGGGCCATGGCGATAGACCAGGCTGGGCTCGCGGAAGGCCGAGGTGACCAGGCGGGTCGGTTCACACGCCGCATGCGCATCGACGGCCGCAATAATGCGCGGCGTCAGCCACAGCGTTTCCAGCCGCGGCATGGTCACGCCATAGACCGTGATCACCGCCAGCGCCCCGCCGGCCAGTCCGGCCGCAAGCGCAGCCGGACGGCGGCCGGTGAGATAAAGGGCAAGCGCTGCGGCTGCCGCGAGGAACACGCCCGCGCCCAGCACGACGAGCACCGGCGAGACAATGCCCTCGGACCAGTGGAACCCGGCCGCCGGCACCGCCGCGACCAGTCCGGAAAAGGCCAGCCACATGACGGCATAGAGCCCGGCCGCAATCTTCAGCCAGAGCGGCGCCTTGCTGTCGCCCGGTGCGAAGATCGCCGCCACGGCCAGCACGGCGAGGGCCGGATAGGTCGGCATCACATAATGGGGCAGCTTGGTGGCGATCAGTTCGTAGGCGATCCAGGCCGGCACGATCCAGCAGATCAGGTAGCGCACGGCCGGGCGGGCCCGGTTTGCCCAGGCCCACCAGCCGGCGAAGACCGCAAACAGCGAGCCCGGCCAGAAGGTCAGCGAGAACAGGCCGAGATAATAGCCCGGCGGGCCGGCATGGGATTGCTGACTCTCGCCCACCTTGCCCATCAGGCTGTCGCCGACGGCTTCGGCGTAGAAGGCGCCGTCGGAGACGATGCCGATGGCGACATACCAGGGCAGGGCGATGAGCAGGAAAAGCGGCACGCCCCAGAGCGGTTTCAGACCGCTGAGCCAGGAAAGCTTGCGATCCCAGGCCAGGAGCGCGGCCAGCGCCAGGCCGATGAAGAGCAGGATGATCGGTCCCTTGATCATCATGCCGGCACCCAGCGCGGCCCAGAACAGGGCCGGCCGCCACCAATGCCCCTGTGGCTGCAGATAGATCCGCATCAGGGCGAGGTGCGCCGCCGTGATCGTCGCCAGCAACACGGCATCGGTCTTGGCGATCCGCGCCTCGAACCCGACGGCCAGGGCCGTTGCGACGAGCAGGCCGGCGCCCAGTCCCGCCGTGCGGCCGAACAGACCGGCCGCTATGGCCGCCGTCATCGCCATAGCGGCGAGGATGCCGAGGAAGGAGGGAATGCGATGCGCCCAGATTGCGCGCTCATCCGCCGTGCCGGTCACGGTCACCGCGATCGATTGCAGCCAGTAGATCCCGGCCGGCTGCAGATAGCGCTGTTCTTCCTGGAAGCGGATGTCGATGAAGTCGCCGGTCTCGACCATCTGGCTGGTCGCGACGGCATAGCGGCCCTCATCGCGATCGACCGGCGGAATGGAGGAAATACCCGGCAACAGGACCGCACAGGACACCAGGACCAGGACAAGCCAGTCCTTCCACCCCAGGCGGCTGGCGGCCTCGCTCACGGGCGGCGCTCTTCGATGCGGCCGGGCGCCTTGGTCCGCCGCACCAGCCAGATCACACCCATCGTGTCGAATATGCCGACAAAGGCGCGGCCGATATTGGTGTATTTCGACTGGCCGGCATGGCGCGCGCGGTGACGCACCGGATGATTGATCAACGGATGGCCATAGCGCTGGAACAGGGCCGGCAGGAAGCGGTGCATGCCCTCGAAACAGGGCAGCATCAGGAAGGCCTCGCGCGGGAACACCTTCACGCCGCAGCCGGTATCGGGGCAGTGATCGCCCAGCACGGCCGCACGGAAACCGTTGGCGATGCGGGTCGCCACAAGCCGCGAGACCGGATCGTTGCGCCGCACACGCGTGCCGGCGACCAGCGGCGCCTCACCCTCGGCGGCCCAGGCTTTTTCCAGCATGTCGGGAAGATCGGCCGGGTCGTTCTGCCCGTCGCCATCCATGGTCGCGATCCAGGGCGCGCGGGCGGCCAGGACGCCGGAGCGGACGGCCTGCGACTTGCCGCAGCGGCGGTCATGGCGAATAACGCGAACGCGCGGATCCTTCGCCGCGATATCCTGCAGGATCTCCGGCGTGGCATCGCTCGACCCGTCATCGACAAAGACGATCTCGAACTCACCGGCGCGTTCCATTTCGCGCAGCGTTTCCTCGCACACGGCGGCGACATTCTCCGCCTCGTCGAGCACGGCGATCACGACGCAGGCCCGCGGTCCCTCGCCCGACCGCTCCGGCCGCCGGAAATCGATGCTTGTCGGATCGCTCATTTCCCTGCCCCGATCATTGCGCCGCGAGTGTGTGCCGCTTCGGCGCCGGTTACAAACCTCAATCGCCGCATCATGCGTCCGATGGCCCGCATGCTAGCGCGCCACCAGAAGCAGAATGGCGATACCGGTCATGACCAGCCCGGTCACGATGTCCGCGCCGCGCCGGACCGCCGGCGTCACCAGCCATTCGCGGGCCCGATGCGCCCCGCCGATATAAGCGCCCGCCGTAAGCACGGCCAGCACGGTCATCATGGCCAGCATCAGCGCATAAGTGGCCGGTGTGATCGCCTCGAGCGGCACAAAGGCCGGCACCAGGGTCAGATAGAAAACGATGGGCTTGGGATTGGACAGCGGCATGGCGACGCCCGCAATGAAAGTCGCGGCATGGCTGCGCTTCGAGCCCGCCCTGAAGACCGGTTTCGGCCGGGCGCCGGTCCAGGCACTCCAGAATGCCCGGAACGCCATCCAGGACAAGTAGGTCACGCCCACCAGCTTGGCCGCCAGCCAGAAGCCGGACAATTGCGTTGCCAGCGCCGACAACCCCGTCACGGCCAGGGTGAACCAGAACATGTCGCCCAGCAAAATGCCGGATCCGTAGATCGCCGCATTCACCGGCCCGGCATCCAGCGTCCGCGCCACCATCGCCGCAATCCCGGGGCCCGGCGTGATGAACAGGACCAGCAAGGCACCGGCAAACAGAAGAAAATTTTCGGGGGTCATGCCGACCGCTCCACACGAGCCGCATCGACCTCGAAATACTGCACCCGCTCTGCAAAAGGCTCGAACAGGATGCGCTCGACGCCGGTCAGCCAGGCCTGGGAGCCGGTGGCGAGGATTTCGCGGGCGAGGCCCTCGCGGCGGGGTGCGTCCAGATGGGCGCAGGCCTCGTCGAACAGCAGGAGCGGGGCAACGCCGCCCTGCCGGGCGAGCGCCCGGGCCTGGGCCAGCGCGAGGGTGAGGATCAGCGCCTTCTGCTCGCCGGTCGAGCAATCGCCGGCGGCCTGGTCCTTGTCGCGATGCCGGGCGACAAGCTCGGTCCTGTGGGGGCCGCGTGTCAGGGTGCGGCCGGCCGCACCATCCCGCCGCCGGCCGTCCCTTAGTGCCGCGGCAAACCTGTCTTCGGCCGCCCCGGCATCCAGCCCGTCCGCCAGATCGGCCTCGACCGCGCCGTCGAGTGCCAGATCGGCCTGCGGGAAGGCGCCCTCCGGACGGGCGTCGATCTCGCCCTGCAGACGGATCAGCGCATCGAGCCGCGCCGCGGCCATGGCCACGCCATGACCGGCCATCTCGCTTTCCAGCGCGTTGAGCCAGGCCGGATCCGCCTGACCCTCGTCCAGCAGGCGCTGGCGGCGCGTGCGTACCTTGTCATAGGCCGTCGCCGCTTCGGCATGGGCGGGATCGGCAGCGTAGACGAGCCGGTCGAAGAATTTCAGCCGGTCGGCCCGGGGACCGGCGAACAGGCGGTCCTGGGCCGGCGTCAGCCAGATCATCGGCACCAGCCGTGCCAGTTCGCCCTGGGGTGCAGGTTCGCCGTCGATCCGGGTTTCGCGACGCCCGCCATTGCGCGCGCCGACACCGAGACGGACCTCGCCATCCCGCGTTTCCATCTCGGCGAAGACGGCCCAGGCCTCAGCCGGACCCGACGCATCCTTGCGGGCGACGCCCTCAGCCCCGGCCGAGCGCAGGCCGCGCCCGGGCACAAGAAAGGAAAGCGCTTCGAGCAGATTGGTCTTGCCCGCCCCGTTGGCGCCGTAGAGCGCGACCGGCGTCGGGTCCAGTTCCAGATCGAGCGCGGCATAGCAGCGGAAATCGGTAAGCCGCAAACGACGAACCGCCGCAGGCGGAACCGGCGGCGGTGTCGGAGTCTCGTATTCGGCAGACCCGTCCGTCACACCCGCAACGGCATCAGCACGTAAAGCGCGTCTTCATCGCCGCTGTCGGTCACCAGGGCCGGCGACGCCGCATCGGCAAAGTGGAACCGCGCCTCGTCGCCCTCGATCTGCGAGGCGACATCGAGCATGTAGCGGGCGTTGAAGCCTATGGCGAAACTTTCGTCAGAATAGGACACCGCCAGCTCTTCTTCGGCCTGGCCGCTTTCCGGATTGTTGACGGCGAGCGTCAACGTGTCCTGGCCCAGAGACAGTTTCACCGAGCGCGATTTCTCGACGGAGATCGTGGCGACACGGTCGACAGCCTCGGCGAAACGCTTGTTCTCGACCGACATCACCCGGGTATTGCCGCGCGGGATGACGCGCTCATAATCCGGGAAAGCACCGTCGATCAGCTTGGAGGTCAGCACGGCCCGGCCGAGACGGAAACGGATCTTGCCTTCGGAAACGGAGACCTCGACATCATCGTCGGCGTCTTCCAGCAGACGGCGGACTTCCTGCACGGTCTTGCGCGGCACGATCACGCCCGGCATGCCGTCCGCCCCGTCCGGCAGATCGATCTCGGCCAGCGCCAGACGCACGCCATCGGTCGCGACAGCGCGCAGCGTCTTGCGGCCGTCATGCTCGGCGGCATGCAGATGGATGCCGTTGAGATAATAGCGGGTCTCTTCCGTCGAGATCGCGAAACGGGTCTTGTCGATCACGCGCGCCAGTTCGCTCGCGGGGACCGAGAAACGGTGTTCGAGATCCTCGGTCGGCATGACCGGGAAATCCCCCGGCGGCAGGCAGGGCAGCGAGAAATTCGACCGGCCGGCCTTCAGCGTCAGCCGCGGATCGCCGCCGGTCATCTCCAGCGTCACATCGGCACCGTCCGGCAGTTTGCGGGTGATGTCGTAGAGCGTGTGCGCCGGCGCGGTCACCAGACCCTCGCCCTCGCAGCTCGCATCCGTCGTCTCCAGGATCTCGATATCGAGATCGGTGGCTGCGAAACTCGCGCCATCCGGCCCGGCCGAGATCAGGACATTGGACAGGATCGGGATCGTGTTGCGCTTTTCGACGACGGCCTGAACATGGCCCAGGGCCTTCAGGAGCGTTGCGCGCTCAATCGTCAGCTTCATGTCTTACGTCCGCTTGCACATTGGCGGCATCACCGCAGCGTGACACCGGGTCGGTCGGGACAGCACGGCGGGCAAATCACCCCGTGCCGAAACAGGTGGGTCAAAGAGGATACATGAAAACGCGCATTCGCAAGAGATTTCTCCAGCGCCCGCGCCTTCTCCACAACTGACACTGACCGGACGGCCCGGACGTCAGCCCTGCAACTCGCGGGTCAGACGGTCGATATCGTCGCCCACCGGATCCCCGGCTTCCAGCAGGGCCGTGACCTTGTTGACCGCGTGGATGACGGTGGAATGGTCCCGTCCGCCGAAGCGCCGGCCGATATCCGGCAGCGAACGCGTCGTCATCGTCTTGGCCAGATACATCGCCACATGCCGCGGCCGCACGACGCTCTGGGTGCGGCGCTTGGAACAGATATCCGCCGGGGTCACACCGTAATGGCTGGCGACGGCTTTCTGGATGTCGTCCACTGTCAGGCGGCGCTCGGAATTCAGCGACAGTTCGCGCAGCGCCGTGGACACGGCTTCCATCGTCACCGGCAGGCCGAGCAGGGCCGTGCGGCAGATGACGTTGTTCAGAACACCTTCCAGCTCGCGCGGTCCTGTGGTGATGCGGGCTGCAAGAAAATCACGCACCGCCTCCGGCACGTCGAGCACCGGATAGTGGCACTTGGCCTGGGCGATCTTGCAGTCGAGAATCTGGCGGCGCAGATCGAGATCGGGCTTGCCCAGCGGGCAGGACAGGCCGCCCGTCAGCAGCGAACGCAGCCGGTCGTCGGACACCTGCAGCTCGGCCGGCGGCCGGTGCGAGGCCAGCACGACCTGCTTGTTCTCGGCGATCAGTGCCGCGATCGTGTTCAGAAGCTCGTCTTCCGTCTTCAGCTTGCCGGCGATGAAATGAACATCGTCGATCAGCAGCACATCGACGCCACGCACGGTTTCCTTGAAGGCGATCGTGTCGCGTGCCCGCATGGCGGTCACGAAGCCGGACAGGAATTCCTCGGCGGTCAGATAGAGCGCCTTGCGCGGCCGCGAGGTGTGTTCGAAGGCGCTCGCCATGGCGTGCATGAGGTGGGTCTTGCCGACGCCGTAGTCACCGTAGAAGAAAACGGGATTGAAGGGCGGAGTCTGGGCACCGACCACGGTGCGCGCCGCTGCGGCCGCAACCTCGTTGGCCGGACCGACCCGGAAGCTGTCGAAGGTGAAACGGGTCTCGCCGATCGCGGGATCCGCCGCCGACCCGGACGTCGTCTGCGCCTCTTTCACCGGCGGTTCCGCAGCAAGCCGCGCCGCCGGTTCAGCCCGCCTTGCGACCACGGGTTGAGCCTCACTGCTGCCCTCATCGACAAGGTGAACGGCACGATGTGTGGCATCGAGCTCGGACCAGATCGCGCGAATTCTCGCTCCCCAATGGTCCTCCACCCAGTCACGATTGAACTGGCTCGGGGCAACGATGACAACCGCACCGGACTCCGAAACACTGACCCGGAGACGGGCGATTTCCTGGGAGTAAAGTGCCTGACCGCACTCGTCCCGGAGCCGGGATCTCACCTGGCGCCAGATAGCCGAAATGCCACCGGTTCCATCGACTTCAAAGCCCGCTGTCTTTGCCTCTGCCACAGCCAGTTTGTTCAACGCCATCGTTCGCCACACTTTTGTTTTTATCACGCGATTGCGCGGTTCAGGTGTTTGTTTTTTAGGCGCAAATCTTCCCACCCAACGAGACGGATCGCCTCGTCGATATCGGAAATTTATCCGCATGGGATTGGTCGCCCTCAGTGGCCCAGAGGTTACGCCTTCCCCGGTTATGGTCAACCGGATTCAACGCCTGATTCTGGAGATTCTTCGCTTGACACGAGAAATCCGTGATCGGATCGAAGCTTGTCGTTTACGACGGATTTACGACACTCATAACGGTCTTTTTTCGCGACAAAGCCGACGCATCCGGCTGGCTGGAAATCAAGTCCGGCGATGA
Organism: Maricaulis virginensis; assembly: GCF_027922185.1. NCBI lineage: Bacteria > Pseudomonadati > Pseudomonadota > Alphaproteobacteria > Maricaulales > Maricaulaceae > Maricaulis > Maricaulis virginensis. The sequence goes on from NZ_BSFE01000012.1 coordinate 10,994, forward strand.
GCCGTTGCTCATCCGTATCAGGAATAAAATATCAATGATTTGGCACCACCGGAACCCGCTCACGGGCCGAGCTTGCCCGAGCCCGCCAGAGTCCGGCCAAAGAAAATGCGCCCGGAACGTGTGTTCCGGGCGCATCGCATTTCTTCGTCGTTTCAGCGACGGCCGATCAGGCCGACATCGCCTTCACGCGGGCCGAAAGGCGCGAAACCTTGCGCGAGCCGGTATTCTTGTGAAACACGCCATTGGAGACGGCGCGCATCATTTCCGACTCTGCCTTGACCAGGGCCGTCTTGGCCTCGGCCTGGTTGCCGGCCGCAATCGCCAGCTCGACCTTCTTCACGAAAGTCCGGACACGCGAGCGGCGCGCCTTGTTGACAGCCGTGCGGCGCGCGATCTTGCGAACCATCTTCTTGGCCGAGTTTGTATTGGCCATGGATCCTAACCTCTTCATGCGGCCGGGCGCTTGAGGCGGCCGGCGAAATCCGTGAGCGGCGGCGTATAGGCCCTTGCAGCCGGGCCGTCAACCGCCGTAATGCGCTTTGACCGCTAGCGGTGCTTGAAATGCGGGGCGCGCTTCTCGGCGAAGGCCGCCATGCCCTCGCGCTGGTCTTCCAGGGAGAATTGCGACTGGAAGACACGGCGTTCGAACAGAACGCCTTCCGTGAGACCCACCTCGAAGGACCGGTTGATCGCTTCCTTGGTCATCATGGCGACCGGCAGCGACTTGGTGGCGATCGCCTCTGCCGCTTCCATCACCGTGTCCATGAGGTCGTCAGCCGGGACAACACGCGAGACCAGGCCGGCCCGCTCGGCTTCCTCGGCGTCCATCATGCGGCCGGTGAGGCACAGATCCATGGCTTTGGCCTTGCCGACGGCGCGCGGCAGGCGCTGCGTCCCGCCCGAGCCCGGCATGACACCGAGATTGATTTCCGGCTGACCGAACTTGGCGGTCTCCGACGCGATAATGAAATCGCACATCATGGCGATCTCGCAGCCGCCGCCCAGCGCATAGCCGGACACAGCCGCAATGATCGGCTTGCGGAAACGTGCGACGGATTCCCAGGTCTGCGCGAACGGGTCGTTCAGGTAGAGGCTGACCTGGTCGCGGCTCTGAAGTTCCTTGATGTCCGCGCCTGCAGCAAAGGCCTTGCGCGAGCCGGTCAGCACGACGCAGCCAATGTCCTCATCGCGCTCGAAAGCCGCCAGAGCCTCGGCAAGTTCGCCGGTCAGCGCATCGCAGAGCGCGTTGAGCGCCTCGGGGCGGTTCAGCGTGATGACGCCGACCCGTCCTTCGGTCTTAACCTGTATCGTCTTGTAGGCCATTCGGCACTCCATGTGACGGCGCGGAAACCCCCGCGCGGAAAATCCGCGCCGCTATAACGCACGGCGGCGCGAGCGTCGATACCGGCGCGTTCGCCGGAGTCACCCGCCCGCGCCTCCAGTGCGCGATCCGCTACTGGCGGACGACCTCGTAACCCTCGTCACGCAGCAGCTCGATCACGCCTTCATCACCGGGCAGGTGTCCCGCACCCACCGCGATGAAGACCGTGCCTTCGCCTTCGAGGATCGCCTCGATCTGCGGGATCCAGTTCCGGTTGCGCTGCACGATCACGGCCTCATAGACCTCCGGCTCGTCTTCCCGCATGTCGCCGTTGACGAACTGGTCAAGCGCTTCGACATCGCCGGTCGCCCAGGCCCGCACCATGTCGTCGACTTCCTGCGGCAGATCTTCCAGTTCGTGCAGCGTCTCCGCGAAACCGCGGACCTGGACCTCTTCGGGAATACCGGCGAGGAAGCCGATCTGCTCGGCAGCGGTTTCGAAATAGCCGAACTCGGTGTCGGTGCCGTCAACGCGGGCGATCAGCTGCATCTCGGTTCCCGCAGCCGGGTTGAAGCCCATCTGCTGGATCCTGGCGACGCTGAGCATGAGCTGGGCAAGCCAGGGGCGGAGCGGGTCCAGCGCTGCCGGCGCGGCTCCGACGCTCGGCGCGACTTCGGCGAGAAGCTCGCGGGTTTCCTCGTCCAGCATGGAGGACAGCGTTACCCCCTGCGGATTGAGGCCGTATTGCGGGATTAGCGTCTGCATCTGGGCCTGGGCTTCGGGGCTGTGCACATCGGCTTCCAGATAGAGGGTCTGCGCGGAATCGACCGCCTCCATCAGGGCACCGGTCTGCCAGTCCAGCGTATCCGGCAGGATGTGGAAGGTGCCGAAGATGTACACGTCCGAGTCCGCATCGGAGACACGCCACAGCGCCGGGTCTGCTTGAACGTCCGAATAGTCGATGGCAGCGGGCTGGGCCTGGGCCATGGCAGCACCGGCCAGAAACCCGGCCAGGACGGCGGTTCCGGCTGCGAGCGCGGGGCGCATGCGGATCAGTCGGGAAACAGGAAGCATGAGGTTTTTCTCCTTGGAGCGCAGATCAATGACAGGCTTTCTAGGCGAGATCGCGGCACGTGTTATCCGGGATTGTAGGGATAGCGTTCCCTGCGCGACAGCACCACCATAGATGGAGAAGCCCGGGAACCTAACGTTGACAGGACGGGCAGAAGAAGGTCGATCGCGAAGACTGGACGATCCGGCCGATCGTGCCGGAACATCCCTCGGTCGCACACGCTTCGCCTTCGCGGCCATAGGCCCTGAAGCGGTGCTGGAAATAGCCCAGCGCGCCGTCGGCCGCCGCGAAATCGCGCAAGGTCGATCCCCCAGCGGCAATCGCCTCGTCGATCACGCTCCGAACCACCGGCGCCAGCCGTTCTGCCCGCCGACCCGGAATACTGGACGCCAGCCGCCGCGGGCTGATCCCGGACCGGTGCAGCGCCTCGCAGACATAGATATTGCCGAGCCCCGCGACGATTTTCTGGTCCAGCAGCGCCGACTTGATCGGCGTCCGACGCCCCGTCAGCACCTCGGACAGATAGGCGCCGGAGAAACGGTTCTCGTTCGGTTCGGGGCCGAGCCCGGCCAGATAAGGGCTGTCACTGTCACGCTCGAACAGGTCCATGAAACCGAAGCGGCGGGGATCATTGTATCGGATCGTCACGCCGCCCTCGACGTGCAGGACAACATGGTCGTGGCGCGGATTGGCCGGCGCTGCATGCACGAAATCGCCCGGCTGTACCGCCCCCTGCTCGGCCTCGATCGAGTAGCGCCCGGACATGCCCAGATGCGAAAGCAGCGTCAGGTCACCGTCCAGGCGGATCAGCAGGTATTTGGCGCGGCGGTCGATGCGTAGCACCCGCCGGCCGGTCAGCCGGTCGGCAAAGCCGGCTGGAAAAGGAAAGCGCAGATCGGCGCGGTTCTGTTGCACGGACAGGATCCGGCGCCCTTCCAGGGCCGGCACGAGACCGCGTCTTACGGTTTCAACTTCGGGAAGCTCGGGCATGGCGCTCCATCCTTTTTGCCTGTATCGCCCCGTTCCGGCGCTGCGGACAAGCACGCTCCCGCTGCGACACTGCGAACCGCCCGGGCCGCTTTCCCCGCATCGCGCCCGGGTTTATGGTCGCGCAATGACCGAGACCCAGACCCATTCCACCGTCTCCTTCGGCTTCACCGATGTTGCCCGCGAGGAAAAGGCCGGCCTTGTGCGCGGCGTGTTCGATCGTTCGGCACGGCGCTACGACCTGATGAACGACCTGATGTCTGTCGGGGTGCATCGGGTTTGGAAGGATATGGTGATCACCCGCGCCAATCCGCAGCCCGGCGAGCGGCTGATCGATGTCGCCGGCGGCACGGGAGACCTCGCACGCAGTTTCCTGGTGAAGGCCGATCGCGCGGCGGCCAGGCGCGGCGATCCGCGGCGTGCCGAGGCCATCGTGCTGGACATCAACGAGCAGATGCTGCGCGCCGGTGTGAAGCGCGGCGTATCGGACCGGCAATCCGGTCGCATCCAGTGGGTAACCGGCAATGCCGAATGCCTGCCTCTGCCCGACCGCTCGGCACACTGCGTGACGATCTCGACCGGGATCCGCAATGTTACCGAGCGCCTCACGGCACTCAGGGAGATGCGGCGCGTGCTCAAGCCCGGCGGCCGCTTCCTCTGCCTGGAGTTCACACGGCCGACCAGCCGGGCCTGGGAAAAAATCTACGACGCCTGGTCGTTCAACGTGATCCCGGAACTCGGCGCCCACATCGCCAAGGATCGCGAAAGCTACCAGTATCTGGTGGAGTCGATCCGGCGTTTCCCGGATCAGGAAACATTTGCCGCAGAGCTGCGCGAGGCCGGTTTCAACCGCGTCAGCTATACCAACTTCTCCGGCGGGATTGCCGCTCTCCACACGGGCTGGGCCTAGGTCTCGTCCGTTTCGCCGGCGCGCTTGCGGCGCAGCCAGGCCTTGGCGGCCGTCACCGTGTCAAAGAGTTTCAGGCCCGGCGCATAGGCGTCACGGCCAAAATTGACCCAGTACTCGACCAGTGGCTTCTGGGTCGCGTTTCCGCAGACCTGTGCGGAATAGTTCGGCGTATCGCCATAGTGCTCGGCAATGAATGCGACCAGATCGTTCCGGACCCGCCGGAAATCCTCGGCCGTGATACCGCCGAGCAGCCCGTCATCATACACCACGATCCGGTCGCAATGCGGCGTCCAGCCCGGCATCGCCACCAGGCGGCGCATGACCTCAAGCGCATCCTCGATCGCCACCTCGCCCTGGTAGCGAATGACGGCCCACTGGTTTTCACGGTCGAGGTCGATTGTATGTTTCACGGCACAACAATCCGATACCCGCTGCGCACAGGCAAGCATTCTTGCCGGCCGCTTGCCGCGCGACTTCACGCCACGCTCGCCAAACGGCGCTGCAGACACTAAACCGGCTTTCGATGCTTGCCTCCCTCGCCTCCTTTTTCCGTCTTGTGCGTGCCCTGGTCACCCTGGCACGGCACGATGCGATCCTGCCGGCCGAATACCAGTCGGTCTATCCGGCTTCTGCGCGCATGCTGGGCCGGGTCACGCGCCTGTTCGCCCGCCGCGGCGGAGCGGACAATCCCGGCGAGCGCCTCGCCCGGGCCCTGGAGTCGCTGGGACCCTCCTATGTGAAGTTTGGCCAGATCCTCGCGACGCGCGGCGATGTTGTCGGTGAGCGCTTTGCCCGCGGCCTGGCCCGCCTGCAGGACAAGATGCCGCCCTTCGGCGACACCGAGGCCCGCAAGGTCCTGGCAGAGGAATTCGGCGCGCCGGCCGGGGAATTGTTCGCCGAGCTGGGACCGCCGGTCGCGGCGGCCTCGATCGCCCAGGTCCACAAGGCCCGCACCGCCGACGGCCGGGACGTCGCGGTGAAAATTCTCCGGCCCGATGTGGAACGCCGCATTGCGCGCGACATCCGCACGCTGTCGCTCGGCGCCTCGCTCGCCGAGCGTTTCGCACCGGCTTCGCGCCGCCTTGAGCCGCGCAAATTCGTGGACACGGTGTCCCGCTCGCTGATGGTCGAGACCGACCTGCGTCTTGAGGCCGCCGCCGCGTCCGAACTCTCCGAAGCGGCAGCCGTCGCCGAGGGCTATCGTATTCCGGCAGTCGACTGGTCACGCTCCAGCAAGCGTGTCCTGACCACGCAGTGGATCGATGCCATACCGCTGTCCGACATCGAGCGCGTGGCGGAGAGCGATCTGGACCGGCCGGCCCTGGCGACGCGCCTCACCCGGGCCTTCCTGGCAACCGCCCTCGATCGCGGCGTGTTTCATGCCGACATGCATGCCGGCAATCTCTTCGCCGGGGAGGATGGTACCGTCTGGGCTGTCGATTTCGGGATCATGGGGCGGATCGGCCGGGCGGAGCGGCGCTTCCTCGCCCTCATCCTGCACGGCTTCCTGACCCGCGATTACATGGCCGCCGCCCGCGCCCATTTCGCGGCCGGCTATGTGCCCCAGCACCATTCGGTAGAGGACTTCGCCAGTGCGCTGCGGGCGGTCGGCGAGCCGATCTTCGGCAAGCGGGCCGACGAAGTGCCGATGTCGCGCGTGCTGCTGCAGCTCTTCGAGATCACCGACCTGTTCGACATGCGCCTGCGCCCGGAACTCGTCATGCTGCAGAAGACGATGGTCCAGTGCGAGGGCGTGGCCCGCCAGCTCGACCCCAAGCACGACATGTGGGGCGCCGCAGCGCCGGTGGTCGAACGCTGGATGAAGCGCGAGCTGGGCCCTGAGGGGCGCATCCGCGATCTGGGGGAGGACCTGCAACGGCTGCACGATGCTGTGCGCCAGCTGCCCCGTGCCATCGACGACTGGGCCGAGGTCGGCGCAATGCTCAAGGCGGGCGAGCTGAAACTGGGCGGCAGCCCGCGCATCCGCCCGTGGGCCCTGCGCATTGCCTGGCTGGCAGCCGCGGCAGCGGCTGGTGCCTTCGCCGCACAGGCTCTTTTCTAGTTTTAGCGGTTCTCTACACCTTCCCTCAAGGAAGGTGTGATTGACTGCTTGCATGGCAAGGCACGACGCGATCCCGAACGAGCAGCGCGAGATCCAGCGCGAGTTCTTCCGCATCGATGCGGAGACGGCGGAGCGTATCCGCCATCTCAAGCCGCGCCTGATGACCTATGCGCAGGAAGCCCTGGAGACGGTGTTCGATCACCTGATGGGCAATCCGGAAGTCGCGCACTATTACGAAATCGCCGAGAACGTCACCTATCTGCGCGCCGGCATGCTGGCCCATTGCGAACGCCTTTTCGCGGCGCGCTATGACCACGCCTACTACGCCGCCACCGACGAGATGGGCGAACGCCATTCGCGCCTGGAATACCACTCGCACGTCTACACCGCGGCCTATACCAACACGTTCGCGCGCATCGTCGAGCTGGCCATGTCGGACCGCCACCGCTTCACCGTTGACGACATCACGGCCCTGACGCGGGTGACGGTGTACGACATGGAACTGACCGTTGGCGCCTTCTACCGGCATCGGATGGAAAAGCGCGATGCGCTGGCGCAGGACACCGAGAAGGTCCGCGAACTGCTCGCGGCGAGTTGAGCGGCCCGGCGCACCCTTCCTCTTGGGATTTGCGCCCGGAAGCGCTACCTGTCTTCCCGTCCTGACGGGAGATGAGCCTTGTCCAGTCCGCGCATCCTGCTGATCATCGGCGGTGGTATCGCCGCCTATAAATCCCTCGAACTCATCCGCGAGCTGAAACGCCGGGAGATCGGCAGCCGCTGCATCCTGACGAAGGCCGGCGCTGAATTCGTCACGCCGCTGAGTGTTTCGGCCCTTTCGGACGAGAAGGTCTATGCCGACCTGTTCAATCTCACGGACGAAGCCGAGATGGGGCATATCGAGCTGTCCCGTTCGGCAGACCTCATTGTCGTCGCACCGGCCACCGCCGACCTGATGGCCAAGGCCGCCACCGGCATGGCCAACGATCTGGCTTCCACCACACTGCTCGCCACCGACAAACCCGTGCTGATGGCGCCCGCGATGAATGTGCGCATGTGGCTGCATCCGGCCACCCAGCGGAACCTGGCAACCCTCACCGGCGACGGCGTTCATTTTATCGGTCCCGACGAGGGCGACATGGCTTGCGGGGAACACGGACCTGGTCGCATGGCCGAGCCGGGAACGATTGCCGGCAAGATCGAGAGCCTGCTGAATGTCTGAGCCGCTGGCCGGCCGCCACGTCCTGGTCACGGCCGGACCGACGCGCGAGCCGATCGACCCCGTACGCTTCATCTCCAATCATTCTTCCGGCAAACAGGGCTATGCCATTGCCGCCGCCTGCGCTGCGCTGGGTGCCCGGGTGACACTGGTCGCCGGACCGACCGCCCTGACCGATCCGGACGGTGTGGTGACAGTCCATGTAGAAACGGCGCGCGACATGCTCGATGCGGTCGAGACAGCCTTGCCTGCAGACGTCTTCATCGCCGTGGCGGCCGTGGCTGACTGGCGCCCGGCCCAGCCCTCCGACCGCAAGCTGAAGCTGGACAAGGCCAGCTTCTCCAGCCTGCCGCTGGTCGAGAATCCCGACATCCTCAAGACGATCTCGCGCCGCGACACAGACCGCCCGGGCCTGGTCATCGGCTTTGCTGCCGAGACCCACGACGTCGAAGCGCTCGCCCGCGCCAAGCGCGAGCGCAAAGGGTGCGACTGGATCGTCGCCAATGATGTCTCCGGCGATGTGATGGGCGGCGCGGAGAACGCCGTCCTGCTGGTCACCGCCGAAACGTCCGAGGCCTGGGAGCGCGCGCCCAAGGGCGTGGTTGCGGAAAAGCTGGCAAACCGGATCGCATCGGCCCTCGCCTGACTTGCCTCGCACCGCGACGCATCGGAAAACAGGGCAACATCCAGACCATGAAGGCCGCCGCACATGACCGTATCCGTCCGCATCAAACCGCTCGATCACTATGAAGGCCTCGCCCTGCCGGCTTATGAGACCGCACAGTCCGCCGGCATGGATCTGCGCGCCGCCATCGATGAAGACGCGCCGGTCACCATTCCGCCGGGCGAGTGGCGGCTGATCCCGGTGGGCATTGCGATCGCCCTGCCGGCCGGCTACGAAGCCCAGGTGCGCCCCCGCTCGGGCCTGGCTGCCAAGTTCGGTGTTTCCTGCGTCAACACACCGGGTACGGTGGATGCCGACTATCGCGGCGAGATCCGCGTCAACCTGATCAATCACGGCAAGGCCGATTTCGTCGTCAATCGCGGCGACCGCATCGCCCAGATGATCATCGCCCCGGTCACGCAGGCCGTCTGGGACGTCGCCGATACGCTCGACGAAACCGCACGCGGTGAGGGCGGTTTCGGCTCGACCGGCGTCTGACAAAAAGGAGCACCCCCAATGACCGAACAACCCGGACGCGGACGCGTCTACGCCTCCATCGCCGACACGGTCGGCAGCACGCCCCTCGTCGAGATGAGCGGACTGGCAAAGGCCCATGGCGTGAAGGCCCGCATCCTCGCCAAGCTGGAATTCTTCAACCCGCTGGCCAGCGTCAAGGACCGGATCGGCGTGGCGATGATCGACGCGCTGGAAGCCGCCGGCAAGCTGGGTGAGGGCACGGTGATGGTCGAGCCGACCTCGGGCAATACTGGGATCGGGCTCGCCTTCGTTGCCGCTGCGCGGGGCCACAAGCTGATCCTCACCATGCCGGAGAGCATGTCGATCGAGCGCCGCAAGCTTCTGAAATATCTCGGCGCCGAGCTCGTCCTCACCGAAGCGGCCAAGGGCATGAAGGGCGCCATCGTGAAGGCCCAGGAAATCATCGACGCCACGCCCGGCGCGGTGATGCCGAGCCAGTTCGCCAACCCGGCCAATCCGGAGATTCACCGCAAGACCACGGCGCTGGAGATCTGGAACGACACCGGCGGCGAGGCCGATGTGCTGGTCGCCGGCGTCGGCACGGGCGGCACGATCACGGGCTGCGCCCAGGTGCTCAAAGAGAAGAAGCCCGGCTTCCATGTCGTGGCCGTCGAGCCCGAAGACAGCCCGGTCCTGTCCGGCGGCGATCCCGGCCCGCACAAAATCCAGGGCATCGGCGCGGGCTTCGTGCCGTCCATCCTGGAAACCGACCTGATCGACGAGATCGTCACGGTTTCCAATGCCGCCGCCTTCTCCACCGCCCGCGAAGCCGCCCGCACCGACGGCGTGCCCGGCGGCATTTCCTCCGGCGCCGCCCTCAAGGCGGCCCTGGAAATCGCCAAACGCCCGGACATGGACGGCAAGACCATCGTCGTGATCCTGGCCAGCTGTGCGGAACGCTATCTGTCGACCGCGCTGTTCGAGGACGAGTAGGGCCCAAGGCTTCCCCTGCGAAGCGGGGGAAGTGCCGAGCGTAGCAAGGCGATGGGGGAAAGTGCGCGCTGACGCGCTCCGCGGCGCTTTCGCGCCGCCCCTCAGTCCGCTACGCGGACAGCTCCCCCGCAAGCGGGGCGAGCCCTTTGCCGCCTAAGCCTCCACGCTCGCCGGCGCCGGGTCGCAGAAGCTGCGCACGTCGAAAATGCGCGGGTCCGAGATGATGTCGCCGGGGGTCAGCGGGCGCGATAGCTCCAGCCCCTCCAGCGAGCGGGCGCGCGACAGGGCGACATAGGCCTGCCCGTGTGCGAAGAGGCGGCGGGCTAGATCGAGATAGACCTTGTCCAGCGTCAGCCCCTGGGCCTTGTGGATCGTCATCGCCCAGGCCAGGCGTAGCGGATACTGGGTGAAGCTGCCGGCGGTTGTCTTGGTCAGCGCCTGGGCTTCCGGATCGAAGGCATAGGCGTTGCGCTCCCATTTCTGTGGCTCCACGGCATAGGTCGTGTCCCCGATGCGCACGCGCACGGCCTTCTCGTCAAAACCCTCGACCTCCCCCAGCGTGCCATTGACCCAGCGCCCCGCCGGATCATTGCGGGTGAGCATGACGCGAGCGCCGATCTTCAGTGTCAGCGGTTCCTCTGCCGGAAACAGCCGCGTATCGAACTGGCCTTCCACCCTGGCCTCGAATGCCCGCCCCGGTGTGCGCAGCCCTTCCAGCCGTGCGGAATTGATCCGCCAGGCGGCCTCATTCGTCGAGGTCAGCACGATATGGGTCAGCGAGGCTTCCAGGCCGGAGCGGCCGGTCACCCGGTGATTCAGCTCCGCCGCTTCGTCGGACGTCAGGTCGCCTTCGCGTACGGCATTGAGGATGTTGATGAAATACTCGTCGGTCTGGCGAAAGACCTGCTCAAGCTCGACCAGCGAGAAACCCGCCTGGCGGAAGGGTTCCGGGTTGAAGAAGAAGGGCCCGCCGAACGTGCTCTCCAGATACTCTGCTTCAGCCCCCTGGATCACCGGCGGCAATTGCGCGAGATCGCCCACGAGCACGACCTGCACGCCGCCAAACGGCTCGTCACGTTCGCGATTGACCCGCAGCGCCTTGTCGATCGCCCACATCATGTCGGCCCGCACCATGGAGATCTCGTCGATCACCAGGGTTTCCAGCGCCTGCACCACGCGGCGATGCCGCACCTTGCGGATATCGCGTGCGCCGATCATGCGCGGCGGAAAATGGAAGAAGGAGTGGATGGTCTGCCCGCCCGCCTGCATTGCCGCCACCCCGGTCGGCGCGATCACCGCAGCACGATTGCCCGCCCGGCGCAGGAACTCGCGCATAAGCGTGGTCTTGCCCGTGCCCGCCCGGCCCGTGATGAAGACATTCGGCCGCGCCCCCGTCAGCCAGTCCAGCAGGCGCGACTGCTGGTCGGAGAGGGTCGGCTGGACCGAGGCAAGCTGGGAAACAGTGGACATGCCCGCAAACTGGCCGGGTTCGGGTGAAAAGCATAGTGCGAAGCGGCAGCGTGCTTGATAACCGCCCGGCAATCCGCCACCTCTCCCGCATGACAGACGAGATCGATATCGAGCGCTTTGCGCGCCACATCGTGCTGCGCGAGATCGGCGGGCCGGGCCAGCAAGCTCTGGCGCGTGCCCATGTCGCCATGATCGGCGCGGGCGGGCTGGGCGCCCCGGCTGCGCTCTATCTCGCCGCAGCCGGTATCGGCCGCATCACGCTGATCGATCCGGACACGGTGAGCCTGGACAATCTGCAGCGCCAGATCCTGTTCCGCACGGCGGATGCCGGGCGCGCCAAGGTCGAGACGGGGGCGCAGGTCCTGAATGCTCTCAATCCCGGCACAGAAGTCGTCGCGGTCCGCGAGGCCCTCGATGCCGGCAATGCCGAAAGCCTGCTGGCAGGTACCGATCTGATCCTGGATGGCTGCGACAATTTCGAGACCCGTTTCGCAGTCAATGCCGTCAGCCGCAGGCTGGGCATTCCGCTCATCTCCGGCGCGGTCGGGCGGTGGGACGGGCAGGTTTCGCTGTTCAACGCCTCACCGGACGCACCCTGCTATCGCTGCTGGGTGCCGGAAATTCCGCCAGACGCCGAGACCTGTGCCCGCGTCGGCATTGTCGGAGCGCTGGTCGGGGTCGTCGGCTCGATGATGGCACTGGACGCCATCAAGCATGTCTGCACAGCCGGAGAGACTCTGGACGGGCGGATCTGGCTGTTCGACGGGCTGTCGATGGAGAGCCGGACGGTGAAGCTGCCACGCGATCCCGATTGCCCGGTGTGCGGCCGCTAAGGGCGGTCCGCGGTCCGGTTCTCGCACCGGCGCGCCCGGGCCAGCAGAAAGCCGCCAGCGACCGTCGCGGGCAAAAGGGTGAATATCTGCGACAGCGCAAGATTGCCACTCAATGCGCCGATAGCGATCCAGGCCAGCAGGCCGAAGAGGATGATGCCGACCCCTGCAAGCCGGACATGCCCGGCGTCCCACGCGCTCAAACTCATTCCACCCTCACCGTCATCGCCTCGCCGTCAATTGCAGGCCGAGCCCGATGGCAATGCCGGGAAGAAGCCCGAAGGTGAGCCCCAGCAACAGGTTGGAGGTCGCCAGGCCGATGATCAGCCAGAGCAGCAGGCCGATACCCAGCCCCGCAGCAAATCCCAGGGGGCGTCCCAGGCGGGATCCGAGCGGGGCTGGGCCATGCGACCCGGAAGGGGGTGTTTCCGGTTTTGCCATGACACACCATTTAGCGCGTCAAGGCTGACCGGAAACTGGTCACAGGTTTAAATCTTGGTCACGATCCGGGCCTACTCGTAGGCAAAATCATTGCCGACGGCATCATTGTAGAGTGTCTGCACCATGCGGTCGGTGGTGATGAAACGCCAGTTCCAGTCATCGTGCAGGTCCGCCAGCGGCTCGGCCGCCCTTACGGCTTCCAGATCGGCACCGCCCTCGACAAGGGTGCGCACCCGGAACGCCGCTTCGCGCAACATGTCGATCGAGGCCTGCAGGTCGGCGCGGGTCGAGAGCGGCCCATGGCCCGGAATGATGCGCGTCTCTTCACCGGCGATTTCCATCCCGCGCTCCATGGCCGCGATATAGCCGTCGACCGTGCCGCCCGCCGACAGGTCGATGAAGGGGAAGAGGCCGGAGAACATGACGTCGCCCATGTGCAGCACGTCCGCCTCGCGGAAATAGACCAGCGCATCGCCATCGGTATGGGCGGTGGGCACGTGCGTGACTTCGACCGTCTGCCCGTTCATGTGGAAGGTGAGGTCCTCACCGAAGGTGATGATCGGCAGGGTGGCCGGGCTCTGCGCCCATTCATCGTCGGCATCGGCCAGGCGGCGGCGAATATTGTGATGCGCCGCGATGGTCGAGCCCAGCTCGGCAAAATGCGCATTGCCGCCGGTATGATCGCCATGCCAGTGCGTGTTGACGATGAAGCGCGGCGCATTCGTGCCGGAGACCGCCACGACGGCGCCCTCGATCACCGACGTTGTGTTCGGCAGCTGATCGTCGACCATCACCACACCGTCATCGCCGGCAAGCACGGCGAGATTGCCGGCAATGCCGGTCGACATCATGAAGATGCCATCGCCCATATCGGTCGTTTCGACCTGGACATCCTCGCTCTGGCGCATCCGCACGCCGGCCTCGGCCGCGCGCGGCACGACACTGCCAGCGGCGAGAAGCGCAGCAACACTTGTTATCGCAAGACGAAAGCTCATCCTGTCCCTCCCTGAATAGGTTCAGCCGATCCGGCTGCCTGACTGAAGATATAGGAAGGCGCGCTGCGATTTCATCTTTGCCGGTTTTGCGCGGCGGGTTCATGCTGGATGCGCGTTGGGACGCACCGCTTTTACGGCCTGTTCACCGATCCCGGGCACAGGCTTGGTGGAAGGAGTCCGTTTCATGCGCCGCTCGATCATGCTTGCCCTCGCCCTCTCGGCCGCCGCCCTGGCATCGGCCGCTTCCGCTTTCGCGCAGGACGACAGCGATCGGGCCGACACGCCATCAGGCCAGCAGGTCCCGCGCTTTGTCAGCCTGAAAGTGGACGTCGCCAACGGCCGCTCCGGACCGTCCCGTTCCCACCCCATCGCCTGGCGGTATGTGCGGGCGGGTCTGCCGATGGAAGTGATCGCGGAAACCCCGGACTGGCGCCGTGTCCGCGACCCCGATGGCGAGGTCACCTGGATGCACCGGTCGATCCTGTCCGGCCGCCGTTCGGTCTGGACGCTTGACGAAACACCCTTGCATGCGCGCGACAATGGCGACTCGCCGGTCGAGGCGATTGCCGGGCCGGGCGTCGTTTTGTCGCTCGAACGCTGCCGCACCGGCTGGTGCCGTGTCGAGGCGCAGGGTTATCGAGGCTGGGCAAGGACGGACACGCTGTGGGGCGTGTATCCGGAGGAAAGAGCGGATGCCGAGACGCAGACGGGCGACGGCAGCGCCGTCTTGAGCACCACCCGCCCGCGTGATACCGCTCTGCCCTGATCCACCCGGCCGGCCTTCGGACCGGGTCCCAGTGACCAGCCCGGCGGCCACCTTCTTCCGGCCGTACGCGGCGCAACCGATCGGCTACATGACTGAACGCCAAAGCTCTTTCAGCTACGAAGACCTGATTGAATCCAGTGAAGGCCGGATGTGGGGCCCCGAGAACGCCCAGCTTCCCGCACCGCCCATGCTGATGATGGACCGCATCGTCCATATCGACGAAGACGGCGGCGAATACGGCAAGGGGCATATCGTCGCGGAACTGGATATCAATCCCGATCTCTGGTTCTTCGATTGCCACTTCAAGGGCGACCCTGTGATGCCCGGCTGCCTGGGCCTCGACGCCATGTGGCAGCTGGTCGGTTTCTTCCTGTGCTGGAAGGGCAATCCGGGCAAGGGCCGGGCGCTCGGCGTCGGCGAAGTGAAGTTCAAGGGCGAGATCAAGCCGGAGACCAAACAGGTCCGCTATATCATCGACCTGAAACGCGTCATCCAGCGCCGCCTTATCATGGCCATCGGCGACGGACGTGTCGAAGCCGACGGCAAGACCATATATACAGCGAAAGATCTGCGCGTGGGCCTGTTCAAGCCCGGCGAAATGGCCTCACCCCAGGAGACCTGACATGCGTCGCGTCGTTATCACCGGACTCGGTGTGATTTCTCCCATCGGCAACAATGCCGCGGAAGTCACGCAATCCCTCAGGGATGGCAAGAGCGGCATCGGCCGCATGGACGACTTCGTCAAATACAATTTCAAATGCCATGTCGGCGGCAAGCCGTCGGTCGATCCGGCCGAACACGTCGACAAGCGCGTCTACCGCTTCATGTCGGAAGGCGCCGGCTGGAACTACATGGCGATGGAACAGGCGATTGCCGATGCCGGCCTGGAAGAGCGCGACATCTCCCATCCGCGCACCGGCATCATCATGGGCTCCGGCGGTCCGTCTGCCGGCACGATCGTCAATGCGGCCGACATCACCCGCGACAAGGGTCCGCGCCGCGTCGGCCCGTTCGCCGTGCCCAAGGCCATGAGCTCGACCGCTTCGGCCACGCTGGCCACGCCGTTCAAGATCCTCGGCGTGAACTACTCGATCACCTCGGCCTGCACGACCTCGCTGCACTGCATCGGCGCGGCAGCCGAGCAGATCCAGTGGAACAAGCAGGACGTGATGTTCGCCGGCGGCTGCGAGGAAATCCACTGGGCCCTGTCGAACCTGTTCGACGCCATGGGTGCCCTGTCCACCCGGTATAACGAGACCCCGGAACTCGCCTCGCGCGCCTTCGACAAGGACCGTGACGGCTTCGTCGGCGGTGCCGGCGCCGGCGTGGTCGTGCTGGAAGAGTATGAGCGCGCGAAAAAGCGCGGCGCGCCGATTTTGGCGGAAATCACCGGCTATGGCGCCACCTCCGACGGTTACGACATGGTCGCCCCGTCCGGCGAAGGCGCTGTGCGCGCCATGAAGCTGGCGATGGAGACGGCCGGTTCGGACATCGACTATCTTAACCCGCACGCCACCTCGACCCCGGTCGGCGATATCGCCGAAATGACCGCGGTGAAGGAGACGTTCGGCGACAGCGCGCCGATGATCTCGGCCACCAAGTCGATGACCGGTCACTCGCTGGGCGCTGCCGGCGTTCACGAGGCGGTCTATACGCTTTTGATGATGAAGCACGGCTTCGTCGCGCCCTCGATCAATGTCTTCGACATGGATCCGGACATCGCGGCGCTGAACCTGCCGATCGTCACCGAAACCCGCGATGCCGATATCAAGACCGCCATGTCGAACTCCTTCGGCTTCGGCGGCACCAACGGCACCGTGGTGTTCAAGAAAATCTAAGCCTCAAAGCGTTCGGGGAGAGCCTGATGAGCGAGACCGTGTTTCCGGCCGGAGACCTGATGAAAGGCAAGCGCGGGCTTGTCATGGGCGTGGCCAACAAGAACTCCATCGCCTGGGGCATTGCCCAGCAGCTGGCCGCCCAGGGCGCGGAACTGGCCTTCTCCTACCAGGACGATGCGCTGGAACGGCGTGTGCGTCCGCTGGTGGAAAGCCTGGGCGAGCCCTTCATGATCAAGGCCGACGTCACCGACGACGCCTCGATGGATGCCTGCTTCAAGCAGCTGGAAGACAAGTGGGGCACGATCGACTTCCTCGTCCACGCCATTGCCTTTGCCGGCAAGGACGAGCTGGTCGGTTCCTTCACCGAGAACACGACGCGTGAAGGCTGGCGCCGGGCGATGGAAATCTCGGCCTTCTCCTTCGTCGATGCCGGCAAGCGCGCCAGCCATCTGATGCCGAATGGCGGATCGATGGTGACGCTCACCTATCTCGGCTCCGAGCGTGTCGTGCCCTCCTACAATGTCATGGGCGTCGCCAAGGCCGCGCTGGAAGCCTCCACGCGCTACATGGCGCGCGATCTGGGCCCGAGCGGCATCCGCGTCAACGCGCTGTCGGCCGGACCGATGCGCACCCTGGCCATGGCCGGCATTTCCGGCGGCAAGGCGCTGATGAAGACCGGCCGCGAATGGTCGATGATGAAAGAGGACACGCGCATGGAAGGCGTCGCCGGCGCCGCGCTCTATCTTCTCTCCGATCTGGGCCATTCCTGCACGGGCGAAACCCTGCACGTCGACGCCGGCTTCCACGCCGTGGCGGTGCCGAGCATGGAAGACGACGAATAAGCGTCGCAGATACTTTGCTTGTGAGCCCGGCCGGTGTGCGCCGGCCGGGCTTGCCTGTCAGTGCCCTTGGCCTTCCTCAATCCGGCCTTCGAGCCGGGATCGATAGTCGCGGAAGGCCTGTAGCCGATCGGCCGGATGACCTTCCCGCTCACCGAGCGCGATAGCCCGGTCGATGACGTCGATCGCGGCCTGCACGTCCCCCGATTGACCAAGCATGTTGGCGCGGACGGCAACCACTTCGACATTGTCCGGAAAGCGGTGCTCGAGCGTGTCGAACACAGCCTGAGCAGCTTCGCCATGCCCGTCATTGCCAAGGGCGAACCCCGCCAGGCTCAGCTCCATGGTTTGCGGAACGAAGCGCCAGCCGAGCCCGGCCTCCTGCGCCGCGAACCACGCCTGAACCCCCGCCGCGCCACCCGCTTCACCGGCCGCGATCAGCGCGGCCTGTTGTCCGGCAAACGGATAGATATGGGCGATCGCGCGATGCAGCCCTTCCGGCACATTGGTGAAATGGTTTTCGCCGGGTGTGATCTCGAACACCCAGTCGAGGCCTTGCGGAGAAAGTGTCTCAAGCCGTTCGGCGAACAGCTCCCCGTCCGGCACGGTGGCCCCGCCATCGGTCTCCCCGACGGCCATGTAGAGAGCGGCACCGCCGAAATCGCGGTCCGCCGCCGCTTCAAGCCGGTCGAACAGCACGCGTTCCGAAACCCAGGTGCTTGATCCCAGCGCGATATAGGCCTTGAACGCGTCAGGCCGGCTCAGCAGCTGGTTCAGCGTCATGACGCCGCCGAAGGAATGTCCGAACAGAAGCCGGATCCCGTTGGTCCGGTACCGTTCCGCTATTCCTGGCAGCACCTCTTGAGTGACGTGAGCCAGATACGTATCGCCGCTCCCGGTCGACGGGTAGTGCGGGTCGGGTTCCGGAACGAGATCGGCGTTCCGGACCGGATTGTAGAGGCCGACAATGATGTGGTCGGGGATTCGTCCCCAATAGGCATGATAGTCGAACGTCGCCGCGACCAGGTCGAACTGCCACTGCGCATCGGTGAGAAAAAGAACCGGGTAAGTCCTATCCGGATCGTCGGCATACCCTTCCGGCAATTGAACGACGATCTGGCGCGTGGCGCCAAGGATCGGGGAATCGATCTCGACCCGTTCGCGCCGGTCCGGCGTGGCAAGCGGATCGGCCATGGCTGGCGGCACGAGCAGAACAAGAAGAACACCGAGAAGATGGAAAACGCGCATGGAAGTCACTCCGGAAACCAGGGCTCCGAATCTGGCGCGCGCCCTGCGTCCGGTCTTGTGGAATCGTGACCTCTCTCAGCGCCTGAACCAGTCTGCGAACGCGCCGGCGGACAGGCCGAATGTCTGGCGGAATGCATTCGCGAAATGGCTCTGATCGGCGAATCCCGACGCCAGGGCGATATCGGCCAGCCGGTCCCCGGCCTGGATCCGGCCCTTTGCCAGCTCCAGACGGCTGCGGAGCAGCAGACCATGCGGCGTGGCGCCGACATGACGCCGGAAGGCGCGGAAAAAATACCCCCGGCTCACCCCGGCATCAGCGGCCAGCTGATCGACCGATGTCTCCAACGCCGCAGGGCCGTACATGCGGTCGAGCAGTGCGGTCAGGGGTTTGCGTCCCAGCAGCCTGTCTGCCTGCAGCTCCGCAGAAGCGTACCGTTCTGCAATGTGCGCAATGACCGCATCCATGACAGGCGGCACACCGGCAGGCAAGAACCGCTCGGCCCGGGCCATCTCGTAGAGCCCGCCGCACAATCGTGACAGCTCGGCATCCCGGAAACAGGCCAACCGCCTGACGCCGGCCAGGGCCGGCGATATCGCGGCCAGTCTTTCCGGAGCGAAATGGATATGAAGGGCGCTGATGCCGGCGCCGTGCCACTCGACCGTTTCGGCTGTGCGTGCGGGATAAAGTCCGAGCGATCCGGCTGGCGAGCTGAAGGCTTCGGTCCGTCCGGCCACTCGCCGCCGTACGTCCGTTTCCCTTTCCGGATAATAGGACAGCACATGCCAGCGCCGCCGGTGCAAGGTGAGCGAACACCCCAGAGATTTCTGCCACTCCACGCTCCAGCCCGGCCCGTTGAACGGCCGCGCGGTGAGAAGGGTTTCATCGGGAATGATCGCGCGCAAAGGGCTTTTCCGCTGGCGGCTGGAAAACCGGACTGTGCCTGACAGGCCGGCGGGTCACAAGCCCTGGCAGGGGAAGCCGGTGCCGGACATGGCAAGCGAACAGGTCTGACAACACACAGCCAGGAAGAAACCCCGCCGAAAGCTGCTCCGGCGGGGTTTTTCATGTGCGGGCGTGATGCTGGGCGTCAGTCCGCAGCGACCTCTTCGCCGCCGCCCATCGGATCTTCTTCCGGCATCACCCAGCGGTCCAGCCAGTCGAAGCTTTCCGCGAGCACGTGGAGCACGCTCTCACGGCCGCGATAGCCATGGCTCTCATAGGGCAGCATGACCAGGCGGGCCGTGCCGGCATTGCCTTTCACGGCGGCGAACATGCGTTCCGACTGGATCGGGAAGGTGCCGGAATTATTGTCCATCTGGCCGTGGATCATCAGCATCGGCTCGTCGATCTGGTCGGCCTGCATGAAGGGCGAGAGCTCGAAATAGATGTCCGAGGCTTCCCAGAAGGTGCGCCGCTCGGCCTGGAAACCGAAGGGCGTCAGGGTGCGGTTATAGGCGCCCGACCGTGCGATACCCGCCCGGAAGATATCCGAATGGGCCAGCAGGTTAGCGGTCATGAAGGCACCGTAGGAGTGACCGGCAATCGCAAGGCGTTCACCGTCGCCGAAGCCCATCTCCACCGTGACGTCGCGCGCGGCCTCGGCTGACATGACAAGCTGTTCGATGAAGCTGTCATTCACCGTTTCCGGATCGTCGCCGACGATCGGCATGGTGGCGTTCTCCAGCAGGGCATAGCCCTGGGTCACCAGGAAGCGCGGGCTGGTGCCGGCGACCCGGGTGAACTCATAGGGCGAGCCGCGGACCTGGCCGGCGGTTTCGGCATTGTTAAACTCGCGCGGATAGGCCCAGACGACGACCGGCAGCTGGTCGCCTTCCTCATAGTCAGCCGGCAGGTAGAGCGTGGCGGACAGCGGCACGCCATCGGCACGGTCGAAGGTGATCAGCTCGCGCGAGATCGCGTTGAGCTGCGGATGGGGATTGGGGAAGTCCGTGATCTGTACCGTCTCTTCGCCCGCCCGGTGCCAGCGCACATTCGCCGGCGTCTGCGGGTCTTCCCAGGAGGTCAGGAAGGCGGAGGCGTCCGGAGCGGTCAGGCCGATCACCTGCTCGTAATTCTCGCCGGAATTGCGCCAGATCTCCTCGGTCTCGAACGTGTCGAAGCTGACCCGGTTGAGGAAGGGCCGGTCGCCTTCCGGCGTGGCGCCATCGCCGGTGAAGTACATGTAGCCGTCCGTCACCGCGACAACGCTTTCGCCGAAACGGTTGCGCGTCATGATCGGCTCGCCCGGATCGGCATAGCTGTCCTGGATATTGCGTTCCTCAGCCAGGCGCGGCTCGACCGACGGATCGGAGAAGTCGACCAGCCAGCGGCGCACGACCCGCGTATCGCGGTCATACTCCATGGCAAAGCCGGTTTCGCCCTGTTCGGTGAACTGGGCGCCGTAATAGCGGTCTTCGGTGCGCAGCAGCTCCACCGGCTCACCGTCGAACGGCGCGTCCAGCGTCCACACGCTGTCGCGCTCGTCGGTTTCGACACGCGGATCGCCGCCATCCAGGGCCTCGGCCCAGGTCAGGCGGGCTTCATGGGAGTCCTGCCAGCCGACAGAGCGGCGGCCGGTCACCACGCCACCGATCGGGATATTGTCGGCCAGCGGCTGTTCGGCGATCTGCGCGACCTCGTTACCGTTGAGGTCGATCACGAAGGTGCGGTCGGGAAAACGGCTCCAGGGCACCTGGTAGGAGAAGGGCTGGCGCATTTCGCCGATCAGGATGTAGTCGCCGCCCG
The DNA here is from genome assembly GCF_027922185.1 of Maricaulis virginensis. Lineage (NCBI taxonomy): Bacteria > Pseudomonadati > Pseudomonadota > Alphaproteobacteria > Maricaulales > Maricaulaceae > Maricaulis > Maricaulis virginensis. Next base: position 31,869 of record NZ_BSFE01000012.1, read on the forward strand.
GGGCCGGGTCGGCCATGAAGTAGAGGCCCGGCTCGCCCACATGGCGCAGGCCGCGGCCATTGGCGCCGACAATCGCCAGCTGGCTGGTCGCCAGCCAGGCGAAGAGTTCGGCATCGTGCTCGTCGTTCAGCAGGTCCTGATAGGTGCGGACCGGCGCTTCATAGCCGCTGGCTTCCTGGATCACCGGACCGGCCGGCACGCGCGGACGCTGCGGCCGGGCGCCGCGGTCCGGATCGGTCAGGCTGACCAGCAGACGCTCACCATCGGGCATCCAGGTGAAGGGCGAGAACACCGCATTGACGCCGCGCTCCACGACGGCCCGGGCCCGGGCGCGCTCGACATCGGCGACCCAGATCCCGATCGTGTCGTCGCGGGTAAGGGTGAAGGCGATCTTCGAGCCGTCCGGCGACCAGGAGATCGCGCTGATACCGGCATCGTCCGGCAGTTCGATCGTGCGTTCTTCGCGCGTTTCCAGATCGATCAGGCTGAGCCCGGTGACCGTGCGCGGTCCGTGACGGCCATTCGTCGCGGCATCGAGACGCAGGCCGGCGAGGCGCTCCATCGGGCGGGCCAGTTCAGACACCGGCGGCAGGGCTTCACGATGCATCAGCAACAGCGTGTCGCGCGCCGGAGAGAGCGAGGTATAGGGCGCAGGCGCGGCGTCGACGATGTCGACAATATCCTGCGGCGGCAAGCGGTAGGCCTCCTGCGCAGCCACCGGCGCCAGGCCGAAAGCGGCCAGCGCCAGGGCCGGCGCGGCACGGCGCAGCGCGGTGTGAAGTCCGAGCGGTTTCATGACTATCTCCCCGTATCCCGATCGATGACGGGGAGAATAGGGCGAACATCCCGTCCGGTCGCTGAAAATTCCGTAATGTTCGGCCTTCAGCGCACCGGAACGGACCGCCATTTCAGTCCCATGACGGGCCTCAAGGGCGGAATGCGGCGCACGATCTCATAGCCCGCCACACAGCCTGCCGTCGTGACCCCGGCAAGGACGGCAAACTCAACCCAGACATTCAGACCCATCGGCGCGATCCAGTAGCCGGTGAGGACGGTGATCGTCTGGTGCAGGATGTAATAGGGGAAGATCGCCTCGGTGAGGTAGCGGCGCACGGGACCGTCGCCATTGAGATAGCGGCGGGCCACACCGGTCAGCGCCAGAATGGCCAGCCAGGCATAGAGAATGCGGCCCAGGCGGAAGATCCAGCTCAGCCAGGCCTGCCCCTCCCAGTCGGCCTCCGGACGTCCCAGCCCCCACCAGAGCGCGGCGGCGTAGAGGGCGCAGCAGATCAGGGCCGGAACCAGGATACGGTCAGCGGCGCGCCAGAAAACCTCATTCTTCGCAACGGCATAGCCAATCAGCATAATGGTGAGGCGATGGGCGTGATTGGCCCAGTCCCATACGAGATTATGGGTGGTGGGGAAATGCGGTTCCAGGAAGATCCGGTAGGCCCAGAAGGGCAGGACGGGGATCAGGGCGAGCAGGAGCAAACCCGTCACGGGACGGTTCAATACCTGCAACATATGGCTGACATAGCCGTCGCACAGTCCCCTCATAAGCGGTACAAAAGGTGCCAGTATGAGGCAGTAGACCAAGAGGTAGACGACGTACCAGAGATGGTTCCACGTCGGCACTTCTATACCACCGATTTCCCACCCGAGGATATATCGCGGCCAGAAGGCGAGAAGTCCCTCCTCGATCACCCCCGCCTGACGCAGCTGCGCCCAGGTCTGGGGCATGACCACGACGATCATGCCGAACACGATCACCGGCAGGAGCCGCCCTGTCCGGTCGAGCGCGAAACGGCCGGCGCCGAGCTTGTCGGAGAGATAGCGGATCGCCACGCCGGAAATGAAGAAGAGCAGGGCCAGCCGCCAGGGATTGAGCAGCAGCATGGCGTAGACAGGGCCGTCATTGGCCCGGGTGCTCTTCACATGCCAGTCCCACGGCACGAAGAACATGCCGACATGGTAGAAGATGAGCAGGCCGAAAGCGATGATCCGCAGCCAGTCGAGATCGTGGCGGCGGGGATGGGCGGCCCCGGAAGCGGCGGGATGGGAGAGCGGCGTCATGGCGGTATCCTTTCGCCGCCAGACTGCATGGCCCTCGCGTTTGCCCCAGCGGTGCGGGACGATATCCGGACCGGCGGGGTGAGCGACTGCAGTGCGGGGACGGGCGGCGGCGCTCCGGGACGAGTGGCGCGCCTGCCTCTTGCCCCCGGCGCGCGCAAGGGCAAGAACACGGCATGACCCGGACCGAACGCCAGATCGAGGACGGCACCGACCGGCGCGTTGCGCTGTATGCGGGCCTGTTCACCTATGCCATGACGCTGGGCCATCTGGCCGTCAATTCGACGTCCCGGGTGACCGATTTCGAGCGCATCGGCCGGGAGATGGCCCCCGCCTTTTCCTGGTTCATCGAGGCGACCAGCGTCGTCTACGTCCTGCTGCTCTTCATCGGCCTGATCCTGCTGGAGCGGCGTTTCCCGCTGGCCTCGACCCGCTGGACCGTCGCCATCCCCGTCCATATCATCGGCGTGCTGGCCTATGCGACGATCCACATCTTCGCCATGGCCTGGACGCGCGAAGCCCTGACACCCCTGCTGTTCGGCTTCGACTACCGCTTCTTCGAGGACCCGGTGCGCGAATTCGTCTACGAGCTGCGCAAGGACGTGCTGACCTATGCCTCGCACTTCCTGGTCCTGTCCGGCTTCCGGGCGATCGAGACACACCGGATGGAGGCCATCGGCGCACGGGCCGAAGCACGCCGGACCCACCGGCTGACCCTGAAATGCGGCGGCCGGATCATCCGGCTGGAAGCGGACCGGTTCGACAGTGCCCGGGCGGCCGGCAATTATGTCGAAGTGCACACACCCGCCGGCGGGCATCTGGCGCGGATCACCCTGTCGGAGCTGGAAAAACAGCTGACGGAAGCCGGCATAGACGCGGTGCGCGTACACCGCTCCTGGCTGGTCAACCGGGCCCGGATCGCCGAGATCGCGCCGACCGGCGAGGGCGATGTCGCCATCACGCTGGAGAGCGGCGCCCGGATCCCCGGCAGCCGCCGCTATCGCGACAGGCTGGCCGCGGCCTGAGCCCGCGCGGCGGCGCGGAACAGGGCCGCCGCCGCCAGGAAAGCGCCGGCAAAGATCACGGTCACGCCGATCAGGCTCTGCGGCCAGGAGGGCCAGCCGCTGCCCATCCCGCCCAGCCAGGCGATGATACCGATCAGCACCTGCGCCCCCGCCATCAGGGCCAGGGTGAGCGCCATGCCGGCGGCCCGCAGGCGCGCGACCACGGCGCCGGCCAGGGCGATCAACACGACGACGCCATACATCAGGTTTGCCGCATTGCCTTCCGAACCGATGATGCCTACAGCGCCATTGATCCAGATCAGCGCCAGGACGGACAGAAGCGCGAGGAAGGCCGCAGCCCGGTAGGCCAGCTGGCCGCTGGTTCTCAGCGCGATGGCCGCACCGAAGACAAAGCCTGCCAGCAGGGTCGCCGCGGCCGCATAATCCCCGAAACTCCAGTCCATGCCCCGTCCCTCCCGTCCGGCTGAAAGGCCACGATAGCAGACCCCGCTGCCGGTCTGTCCAGTCCGCTGGAGCCAATGTCACAAACAGTCAAAACGGCCGCCATGCGATGGTCTAGAGATCGGGCCTGTCCCGTTTCCCGCCCCGGAGCCCGTCATGAATGCCCGCCGCCTGACCCCCGTCCTCCTGATCCTCGCCGTTCTGTCGATGGCGCCCCTGATACCGGGCGGCCCGGTGGAGAACCGCAGTTTCGGGCACATCCCCGTCGCGGTGCTGATCGCGTTCAACGCCTTCATCACGCTGGTGGTGCTGGGCTCGATCCCGCTGGCTGCGCTGGCGCGCCGGGGCGGCCGCCGCATCCTGGTCTGGGTGATCGCCGACGGGCTCGGCTATGTCGCGATTTTCGCCCTCGACCTGCTGCACATCTTCCCGGTCTCGCCGACACCGATGTCGCCGGCCCTGATCGGGTTCGAGCTTGCCGGACTGGTCTTCGGCCTCGCCATCATCGGCTCTGCCGCCCGCGACCTGCGCCGGCCGCAGCCGGGGCGGGCCCCGTCGCGTGCCCTGTCAGCCGGCGCGCGGCGGCTCATTCTCGGCGGCGCGCTCGCCCTGGCCGGTGCCGCCATCATCGCCGGCACGATCGGCGCGCTCCACTGACACCCACAACTCCACCCGCACCGGCCCGCCCAGGACCGCATCGGCCCGGAAGCGCTCGAAATCCGGACGCTCCGACTTCACCCAGCCGCTGCGCGGCAGCCAGCTGGCCCAGGCGTAATTGACGGTATCGAGCAGGGTTTCGAGCGGGCCGTCATGAACGAAGACGGCATAGGCACCCGCCGGGATCTCGAGGGCGATCCCGCCTTCTTCCGGCGCGCCTTCGCCCGCCTCGCCTTCGCCCGTCCCGGTGCCGCCGGCTTCTGACCCCGCTTCACGCGGCCGGGCGGCGAGATAGACCAGGCAGCGGTCCGGCGTGTCGGCGATGGCGGGATGGTCGGCCAGGGTGACGCCGAACAGCGTGTCGCCGGGTGCGGGCGGGTCCGCCGCCAGAACGGACATCCACAAAGCCTCGACGGCCGCCTGGTCTTCAAAGGCGACACCGATGCCCCGGCCGGCGAGCTGCAGCGGCTGCGCCCACTCGACCAGCTGCGGCGGGTCGCGCAGAATCCGGCGGCGCTGGGCGAGGCCAGGCGGCGTCGGCGGGCGCAGGCCGGACTGGTAGCGCCGCGCCGGCCGGGCGCGATAGCGGCCCGGCGCCGTGCCGTACAGGGCCTTGAATGCGCGGGTGAAAGCCGCCTGGCTCTCGAATCCGCAATCGAGCGCAAGATCCAGGATACGCACATCGCTGCCGCGCAGCCGGGCGGCCGCCCATGTCAGACGGCGCTTGCGGATATAGGCCTTCAGCCCTTCGCCATAATGGGCCTGGAACAGCCGGTGCAGATGATAACGCGTCAGACCGGCCGCGGCGGCGACCCGGTCAAGCGGCAGCGGCGTATCGAGATGCGCCTCGATATAATCCATCGCCGCCTGGACATGCTGCTGCGCCGTCTCCATCGCTTCGCCGGACCTCCTGCCCGGCGGCATAGACCGGGCCTCCCCGTCTGGCAAACGGCAGGGCCCGGGTCTGCTACCTCCAAGACAGTCTGGAGCAGTTTCGGCGGAACCGGGCCGATGAGACGGCTCCGGCTTTTTGTGGTCGCATTTTCGAACCGCGAAACCGGTGCCCACTTTCGCAGAAAAGGCTCTAGAACCGCGCCTTGATGCCCACGATGCCGACATTGGACTGGACGCCGGACAGGGAGACGTCCTGGATGCCGACGAAGGGCTGGAAGCCGTCGTTGAAGACGTATTCCACGCCCAGATCGAGCTGCGGTGTGAGGTGCATTTCCAGGCCGAGCACGTGCTGGAAGGCCTCGTCGAACTCGGTATTGTCCGGGCCGAGTGTGGTGTGGGAGAAGACCGCGCTGAGATCGGTGTCATGGCCCAGAAACTCGGTGCGGTAGCGGCCCATCACGGTGAGCGCATCGAGATGGCGATTGCCGTCGAAGGCGGCGCCGGTATCGGTGTCGAAGCCGGTCGCCGACCAGACATCGGTCGAGCGCGTGTATTCCACGGCGAAGTCGTAGCGCGGCGTGGTGTATTCCGCCGCGATATCCCACAGGCCGGTGCGGTATTCGATATAGACGAGCGGCGGACGCGGCGCGTTGGGCGGTGAGAAACGGTCGACGGCCTGCACCGTGTGGGCGGTGAAATTATTGTTGTAGATCGTGTCGTGCAGATAGCTGGCCGACACGCGCAGGGCCCGGTCGTCGCCCAGATCGAAGCGGCGCTCGGCCTTCAGGGCGAAATTCGTGCCCAGACCGCCATCCCGGTCGGTGGAATAGCCGGTGCGCAGCATGCGCTCGCCGGTCGCCGCCGTGGCGGAGACGCGCCAGGTATCCGCGATATAGCCCAGCTCCAGCACCGGCTCGTCGGCCAGGGCCCAGAAGAAGTGCTGGTTGATGGAGTGGGTGAAGGGGTTGTAGCCAAACTGCTCGCCGAAATCGATCGTCTTGCGGCCATAGGCCAGATAGCCGCCGAACACGTCGAGATTGCCCAGGACGGCATAATATTCGCGCGTCTGGAACTGGTTCTGGTCGCGCGTGAAGGTGACTTCGGAATACTCGGTGTGCACGAAACCGGTCAGCCAGCCGCCCACGGCGCCGGTGAAGGTGAGGCCGGCGGCATTGATCACGAAATCGGAGTTTTCCTCGCCGGACCCGTGCTGGTCGGGAAAGCGGTTGAGGATCGGGAATTTGCCGGCCGTATCCGTGGTCTCGTGGAAATAGGCGCCCTTGAAGAAACCGCCCAGGGTCAGCGTGTCCGGATCGATCTGGCCGGACTGGCGTGCGCGCAGCAGGAAAGCGACATCCTGGGTCAGGCCTTCCTGGGTGTCGGCCAGCTGGCTGGTCAGCGCCGGGTCGACCCGGATGTGGCGGCCCAGCGCCGTGTATTCGACATCGTGATCCTGTGCAGAAGCAGCACCGCTTGCCGCCGCGAGCGCGGCAGTGGTCAGAAGAATGGTTTTCACTGAAACGTCCCCATTGCCGGCGCGGCACGCCGGAAAATCCCGAAAAGAGATGGGGTTACTAGCAGGGCGGTTTGCAACTGCAAGCCGCGCGTGCCGTAGAAATGATACAGACTTTACAGTGTGTTGAAAAAGAAACGCCCCCGCAGGCGGAACCTGCGGGGGGACCAGACGCCGAGCAAGCCAACCTTGAGATTCACAATGCGATTGACTCGCGCCATAGTTGACATTAACCAATTCCAGTATTCGGGGAGATGTTGATGCCGATAGCTATTACACCCGCAGGCTTCCAAGCACTGGAGAGCGCGAAGCAGCGTCTCCAGACGGACCGTCGTGTCGCTCTCGACTTCAAGGGTGCGCGTCCGGATTTAGAAAGCGTGTCAGTAGAAGACGCGACAATCATGGTAAGCTGCACGCTCAACGTTGTTCTAAAGTGGATGCTTGAGCAATCTGATATCGACACCGCTTGTTCCAAATGTCGGATTATCATCGAGACTGAGAAAGGCCCTATCTCACCCAGTTCTCAAGAGCGGGTATCAAGCGATCGTCCTCGAAACCGAGTGAAGCTCAAGAAAGATTTGAAGATCAAGATTCGCAGTGCAATTGAACGATTTAATAAGGACCACGGAGCGCGCATTAGTGGTAGAGACGCCGGCATGATTGCAAAAATGATTTCCGAGAGCCTGTCCAAACTCTACCTCAACAAGAATATTCAGAATGACAACATTCTAAGCGTCAAGTGCACCCCGGCGTAAATGAAGATACCTAGTTGGTTATTTATCCACAAACTGTACGATGTAATGGGGCCTCAGAACTGGTTCCTCGCATTCACTCTAATACCTCTCGTATCGGATGTAATATCTTACGCCGAGGAGGTTAGAGAAGATTTTAGCTTTTCTCTATCTGGCCCTCTGGCAACATATTATTTGGGATTGTTGGTCTGGGGCACCTCAATGCTTCTTTGTCGCATTCTTATCCCAAATCGAACTTGGCAGATTTTGAGAAGCAAAAATGTCGAAGAAGCCTTGGAAGCATTAACAAGTTCGGAAGTTGTAAAACGCGCCAACGCGCATTCTTCTTTAGAAAACCTGGACAAGTTGGATGCGGAAATTTTAGAGCGTGACATTGTATCAATGTTGACACCCGGAATTCCCAGTTCCGAAGCACAGAAAATCGCTCGATCAATAAATACAACATACAGACGACGCCTGACGCCGTTGAGTTTTAGCGATGTTGTCGACGACGCCCTAAGAAACTCCGATCAAGGCACTGGATTCAGGAAGAATCCGGTCGCTAGATTCATATGTTTTTTTCTTTTAGTCGTTTCAGCCGGCTTTCTTATCGTCGATTTTGTTTGGGATGCCATCAATATTATCCTGTAACGATCCAATCTCTTTTTCTGAAAGCGTACCAGCTATATCCACGCCAAGTTTCGCGTATATTCCTAAAACAAATAATCTTTTTATACTAAGTGGGATTTCAACGTTTGGACTTTCCAGTCGTAGAATTTCTGACAGGACCTCTATATCGCGCTCGAAATCTGCGCTTCGAATTTGGTCGAAATATTGATTGCTCGCCGCCATATCGCTCTCCCGCAAACCCAGACTCTCTCTTTTTTGGCTGATTGAAAAGCCCGAGATTCAACCATTTGATAAGATTCGGGCATCTCAATCGCGACGGTTGAGCGCGATTCTAGAATTGGGCGAATCACCTCGTAGACTCATCGCAGGCCCGAAGACCGCTCCGGTGCCTTTCGAGTCAAAAAAGGCCCACCCATTAGAGGGCAGGCCTTTCAAGTTGAAGTTTCGGCAAACGCCTTATTCGGCGTCGGCTTCTTCCTTGACCTCTTCGCCGGTCTCCTGGTCGACGACCTTCATCGACAGGCGGACCTTGCCGCGATCGTCGAAGCCCAGCAGCTTGACATAGACTTCCTGACCTTCGGCGACGATGTCGGAGGGATGGTTCACGCGTTCCTTCTTCATCTGCGACACGTGGACGAGACCGTCCTTCGGGCCGAAGAAGTTCACGAAGGCACCGAAATCCATCACCTTGACGACCTTGCCCTTGTAGATCTGGCCTTCTTCCGGTTCCGCGGTCAGACCGTGGATCCAGTCGAGGGCAGCCTTGATCGAGGCGGCATCGGAAGAGGAGACCTTGATCACGCCGTCATCATTGACATCGACCTTGGCACCCGTCTTCTCGACGATTTCCCGGATCACCTTGCCGCCCGAACCGATCACGTCGCGGATCTTGTCGGTCGGAATGGTGATGGTCTCGATACGCGGCGCAAATTCGCCGAGCTCGGTGCGGGCTTCGCCCAGCGCCTTGCCCATCTCGCCGAGGATATGCATGCGGCCGCCCTTGGCTTGTTCCAGGGCCGTCGTCATGATGTCTTCGGTGATACCGGCGATCTTGATGTCCATCTGCAGCGAGGTGATGCCCTCGGACGTGCCGGCGACCTTGAAGTCCATATCGCCCAGGTGATCTTCGTCACCCAGGATGTCGGACAGGACGGCAACGCCGTCCGGATCCTTGATCAGACCCATGGCGATACCGGAGACCGGACGCGTGATCGGCACACCGGCATCCATCAGGGCCAGCGAGGCACCGCAAACCGTGGCCATGGAGGACGAGCCGTTCGATTCCGTGATCTCGGAGACGAGACGGATCGTGTACGGGAAGTCTTCATGGTTCGGCAGGACAGCCCGCACCGCACGCCAGGCCAGCTTGCCGTGGCCGATTTCCCGGCGGCCCGGCGCGAGACGGAAGGACGTCTCACCGACCGAGTAGGGCGGGAAGTTGTAGTGCAGCAGGAACTTTTCCTTGTAGGTGCCGGTCAGGTCGTCGATGAACTGCTCGTCCTCGCCGGTACCCAGCGTGGCGACAACCATCGCCTGGGTCTCGCCGCGGGTGAACAGCGCCGAACCGTGCGTGCGCGGCAGGATGCCGGCTTCCGACACGATCGGACGGACCTGGTCGAGCGAACGGCCGTCGATCCGCTTGCCGGTCTTGATGATGCCGCCGCGGACGATGGAGCTTTCCACCGACTTCAGCACATCTTTCAGAACCGTGCCCGGGATACCGTCGGGACGTTCTTCGGTCAGGGCCAGCTCGGCCACGGCCTTTTCCTTCGCCGCGCCGACCGCTGCATAACGCTCGGTCTTGTCGGTGATGGTGTAGGCCTTGGCGAGGTCGGCTTCGACCAGCTTGCGAACCCTGGCTTCCTCGGCCGAGTAGTCGGCCGGCTGGTAGTCCCAGGGTTCCTTGGCGGCTTTTTCGGCCAGCTTGATGATCATGTCGATCACCGGCTGGAAGGCCTTGTGGCCGGCCATGACAGCGCCGAGCATGATGTCCTCGGACAGCTCCTTGGCTTCCGATTCCACCATCATCACGGCGTCGCTCGTACCTGCAACGACGAGGTCCAGAGCGCTCTCCGGCATTTCGTCGACATGCGGGTTGATGACGTATTCGCCGTTGATATAGCCGACGCGCGCCGCGCCGATCGGGCCCATGAAGGGCAGGCCGGACAGGACCAGCGCCGCCGAGGCGCCAACCATGCCGACCACGTCCGGATCGTTTTCCATGTCATGCGACAGGACCGTGATCATCACCTGGACTTCGTTCTTGAAGCCGGGTGCGAACAGCGGACGGATCGGACGGTCGATCAGGCGCGAGGTGAGGGTTTCCTTTTCGGTCGGACGCCCTTCGCGCTTGAAATAACCGCCAGGAATTTTCCCGGCGGCGAAGTATTTTTCCTGGTAGTTCACGGTGAGGGGGAAGAAGTCCTGCCCCTCTTTCGCGGTTTTGACGCCGACAGCGGTGGCGAGGACCGTGGTCTCGCCATAGGTCACCATGACCGCGCCGTCTGCCTGCCGGGCGACCCGCCCGGTTTCGATGGTGAGCGGACGACCCGCCCACTCGATCGTTTCTTTCTGAATATCGAACATATCGTCTTTCGTACGGATGTGGTCGCGGATCAGCGGCGCAGACCCAGCTTCTCGATAAGCGCCGTGTAACGCGCTTCGTCTTTCTTCTTCAGGTAGTCGAGAAGCCGGCGACGCTGGGAAACCATCTTCAGAAGGCCGCGACGCGAGTGGTTGTCCTTCTTGTGGCTCTTGAAGTGCTCGGTGAGGTTGGCGATCCGTTCGGTCAGGATAGCCACCTGGACTTCGGGCGAACCCGTATCCGTGTTGCCGCGAGCATTGTCCTTGATGAGCGCGGTCTTGCGCTCTTGCGTAATCGACATCGTGTTCTCCTAAAACGCGCTATGTCGCCCCGTTCACGGGGTGAGGTTGAAAACGCGCCAGGGCTGGAATTTTCCGGCTCTGGCGTCGCCGATCGCGACTGCCTGGTCCTTGCAGACCGCCAGGGCCGAGAAGCTGCAGTCCCGACCCGCTATCGAGAGCGGGCGTCGCTGCGTTTTCAGCTCTTGCGCCTGACGCGGGAGCAGGACGATCGGGCGTCCTTGCTTCAATTGGAAGGCTTCCTCCTCGGTCACGGCCAGGGCCGGGATGTCGTCCAGCGCGGTCTGAACCGGGAGCAGAGCTTCCGAAGCGGCGCCCTTATGGGCCATTTCTTCCAATACGTCCAGTCTTGTGGATTCAGCCTCATCGAAACGGCCGACCCGGATCCGGCGCAGCGCCGCAACATGCCCCTCCGTACCCAGCGCGAAGGCCAGATCGCGGGCCAGGGAGCGCACATAGACGCCCTTGCCACAGCGCATCTCCAGCACCGCCATATCCGGCGACGGGCAGTCCATCAGGCTCAGCGCGGAGACATGCACCCGGCGCGCCTCCAGCTCGACCGCCTCGCCGTCGCGGGCGAGGTCGTAGGCGCGCTCGCCATCCACCTTGATCGCGGAATAGACCGGCGGCACCTGTTCGATATCGCCGATGAAGCCGGCCAGCGCCGCCTCGATCGCCGCCCGGTCCGGGCGCACCTCCGACGTGGCGGCAATCTCGCCCTCGGCATCCAGCGTGTCGGTGCGCTCGCCCCATTTCACCGTGAAGCGGTAGATCTTCTCGCCCTCGACGGCGAAGGGCACGGTCTTGGTCGCCTCGCCCAGCGCGATCGGCAGCAGGCCGGAGGCCAGCGGGTCGAGCGTGCCGGCATGGCCGGCCTTCTTCGCATTGAAGATGCGGCGCACGGCCGAGACGGCCTGGGTGGAGGTCATGTCGAGCGGCTTGTCCAGGACGATCCAGCCATGGACGTCCAGCCCCTTGCGGCGGCGGGCCATATCAGTCTCCTTCTTGCGCCGGGGATCGGACCCGGATGCTCAAGAGCGGTTGAAAGGGCGGCGAAGCTAGTCCTCTTCTTCCTCGCCCGGATGATCGTGTCTGAGGTCCTGCCTGACCTGCGGCCGGGACAGCAATTCGTCGACATGGCTGGCCGTGTCGAAACTGTTGTCCGGGTGGAAGTTGAGCTGCGGCGTGAACTTCATGTCGATCTCGCGCCCCAGCTTGCCGCGCAGATAGCTGGCGGCGCGGTTGAGCGCCGCGGCCAGACGCACCTGGTCGCCCTGGCCGAGCGGCGCGACATAGACTTTCGCCTGGCGCAGATCGGGGCTGGGCCGCACCTCGGTGACCGAGATCAGCACGCCGTCCAGATCCGGATCGCGCAGCTCCTCGCGGGCAAGAATATCGACCAGCGCATGACGGATGAGCTCGCCCGCGCGCAATTGCCGCTGCGAGGGGCCCTTGGTTTCGTTGCGATGCTGATGCCTGGCCATGACGCGCTCCATCGGTTCGGGTCCGGGGCGCGGGGGTGTACGCCTCTTGCCGCGATGATGCAAGGCATGCGCCCGGCTTTGCAGGGCAAGCGCTCGCAAAAGCGTGAATGGCCCCGCCCGGGCGCCGCGTCTAGTCTCGATCACCGCCGCGGGGAGGAGGACGCAGATGGACAAGTCGGTTGCCGGCTTTTTCGTGATCATGATGGCGCTGGTCGCCCGGCAGGACGATGCGCCGCCGGAGATACCGGTCGCACAGGCCTATCTGGCCGCCTACCAGGCGCAGGATTTCGACGCCCTGGCCGGGCTCTATGCCGAGGACGCCGTGTTCGTCGACCCGACCTCCTTCGATGTCGGCGACATCACACCGCCGATCGACTGGCAGGGCCGCGAGGCCATCCTCACCGGATTGCGTTCGTGGAATGTCGAACGGCTCGAATATGCCGTCGATCGCAATTATCAGGCCTCCGGACGCACCGTCTTTGACGGCGCGGTCACTGCTGTCTACGCGTTGGAAGACGGGGAACGGCACTACCGCTTTCCCATTGTCACCATCGTCACGGTGCAGGACGGCCAGGTCGTCGAGCATCGCGACTATACCGACTATGCCGGTATGGCGCAGATCACGCCGGCCGGCGATCACTGACGAGGACCCTGCATGAGAAAACATACCGTCGCGGCAGCAATGATGGCCGGCCTGTTCTGCATGCCCGCAGCCCGGGCGCAGGAGATGAACGAGACCGAGCGTTTCGCCCGCGAGTACATGGAACACTATTCCGCCGTCGACTGGGATACGATGGAAGGTTATCTGGCCGAGGATGTGGTGTTCGCCGACCCGACCGCGATGGGGCCGGACTATGGCGAGGACGGTGCCCTGTACGAGGGCCGCGAGGCGGTGATGGAGGCGCTGCGCAGCTTCAGCGCCAGCTATAATCCCATCGAGCTCGGCTTCGAATGGGACACCGTGTTCGAGAGCAATGGCCGCGTTGTCTTCATGGGCCATGTCAACGCGCTCTACCCGGCGCGCACAGAGGGCCAGAATTTCCGCTGGCGCGCCGAACAGGTCACCGTGGTGACGGTGCGCGACGGCGTGGTGATCCGTCATGACGACTACGCCAATTACGCCAACCCCGAACAGGGGCTGATCCCGGCCGCAGAGTGACCCACCGGCACCTGTAGCGGGATGCAGAAAGGGCGGCCCCTGCCGGAGCCGCCCTTTTTCAATGCCAGCTGTTTTAATGCCTGCCGTCCGTCCGAACCGGTCAGTCCAGCTTGCGGGCGATCTCGACCACTTCGAAACACTCGATCTGGTCGCCCTTCTGCAGGTCGTCGTAATTCTCGAAGGCCATGCCGCACTCGGTACCGGCACGAACCTCGGGAACCTCGTCCTTGAAGCGCTTGAGGGTTTTCAGATGGCCCTCGTGCAGCACCGTGTCGTTGCGCAGCAGGCGCACGCCGCAGCCGCGCTTCACCACGCCTTCGGTCACACGGCAACCGGCGACCTTGCCGACCTTGGTGATGTTGAACACTTCCAGGATCTCGGCGTAACCGATGAAGTTCTCGCGCTTCTCCGGCGCCAGCATGCCTTCCATCGTGTTCTTCACGTCGTCCAGCACGTCGTAGATCACCGAATAATAGCGGATCTCGACACCTTCACGCTCGGCCAGCTCGCGGGCCTGCTTGTTGGCGCGGACGTTGAAGGCGAAGACCGGAGCACCGGACGACTTGGCCAGGAGCACGTCGCTCTCGTTCACACCGCCCGGGGCAGCATGGACGACGCGGGCGCGGACCTCGTCATTGCCCAGCTTCTCGAGCGACTGCTTGATCGCCTCGGCCGAACCCTGCACATCCGCCTTCACCAGCAGCGGCATTTCCTGGGTCTGGTCCTGCTTCAGGCGCGCCATCATCTGCTCGAGCGAGGCACCGCCGCCGCTGACCGAACCGGCCGCCTGACGCTCCTTGCGCTGGCGGTAATCGGCGATCTCGCGGGCCCGGGCCTCGTTCTCGACGACGGCAAAGACCTCGCCCGGTTCCGGCGCCCCGGCCAGACCGAGAATTTCGGCCGGTACGGACGGAGCCGCTGATTCGAGCTGCTGGCCACGCTCGTTTACGAGCGCACGCACCCGGCCCCACTGCGAACCGGCAACGACGATATCGCCGCGCTTCAGCGTACCGCGGCGCACCAGCACCGTGGCCACCGGACCGCGGCCCTTGTCGACCTGGCTTTCGATGACCACGCCTTCGGCCGCCCGGTCTGGATTGGCCTTCAGGTCGAGCAGTTCGGCCTGCAGGTTGATCGCCTCGGTCAGCTCGTCGAGACCTTCGCGCTTCTTCGCCGACACATTCACCGACTGCACATCGCCGGACATCGCTTCCACGACGATCTCGTGCTGCAGCAGGTCGGTGAGGACTTTTTGCGGATTGGCATCCGGCTTGTCGCACTTGTTGACCGCGACAATGATCGGCGTACCCGCCGCCTTGGCGTGATGGATCGCCTCGATCGTCTGCGGCTTGACGCTGTCGTCCGCCGCCACGACCAGGATCACGATATCGGTCGCCTCGGCGCCGCGCGAACGCATGGCCGAGAAAGCCGCGTGACCCGGCGTGTCGAGGAAGGTGATCTTCTCGCCGCCCTTCAGCTGCACCTGGTAGGCACCGATATGCTGGGTGATGCCCCCCGCCTCGCCGGCGGCCACATCGGTGGCGCGCAGCGCATCGAGCAGCGAGGTCTTGCCGTGGTCGACGTGACCCATGACGGCGATGACCGGCGCGCGGGTGACCTGGCTTTCTTCCGGATCGTCCTCGGCGATGAAGCCTTCTTCCACGTCGGACTCCGAGACGCGCTTCACGGTGTGGCCGAATTCCTCGACCACCAGCTCGGCCGTGTCGGCATCGAGCACATCGTTCACGCGGACCATCTGGCCCTGCTTCATCAGGTATTTGACGACGTCGACAGCGCGTTCCGCCATACGGTTGGCCAGGTCGGATACCGTGATGGCTTCCGGGATGACCACATCGCGGGCGATCTTGTCGCGGCCGGCACCGGTATCCTGGCGGCGCTGCTTTTCACGCTCGCGGGCCCGGCGCACCGAGGCGAGCGAACGCTGCCGCTCCTCGTCGCCATCGACGATATTCTGGATCGTCAGCTTGCCGCGGCGGCGGTTGTCGGTCTTGGCTCGGGCCGGCTGGGCCTTGGCCGGACCGGGACCGGCACTGCCCTTGCGCTTGACGCGACCGCCCATGGCCTCGAGGGCCGAAGCGGCGTCCTCGCCATCATCGCGACGGTCGCGGCGCGGCTCGTCCTTGTCCTTGGCCGGCGCAGCCTTGCGGCGCGGCTCGTCTTCGCCGCGCGGCGTATCCTGGACCGCGGCCAGATTGGCCGCCTCTTCTTCCGCCTTGCGGCGCGCTTCGTCGTCAGCCTTGCGGCGGGCCTCATCCTCGGCTTCGCGCGCTTCGCGTTCCTCACGCTCGCGCTGTTCCTCGAGATGACGCTGTTCGTCCGCCGCGCGCTGGGCGCGCTCCTCGGCTTCCTTCTTCTTCTGGGCGTCGCGATCAGCCGCCTCGGCCCGGGCCCGGGCGATGGCGCGCTGACGGGCAACCAGTTCCTCTTCGGACAGGCCAAGCTGGCGCGCCTTGGCCGCAAGCGCGCTTTCGCCGCCCTTGGCCGCGCCGCCGGCACCCTTGCCGGTTCCCGGAGCTCCGTCCTTGCCCGGTGTCGCCACGCGCTTGCGCTTCTTCTCGACCACCACGGCCTTGGAGCGTCCGCGCGCAAAACTCTGCTGCACGGTGCCGGAGCCGGATCGTTTCAAAGAGAGCGGCCGGCGGCCGGACTTGTTGTCGTCTGCGTCGCTCATGCGAGCCTTCCAAATCGGCTTTCGTTCCACGTTCCGCCCCGGTAGCCGAATGCCGGTGCGGCGCACTGTTCAAACCTGCTCGTCCGGTCTGAAGGCTCGCTAAACTAGCCAGCTTAGGCCCGGACGCAACCGCGAAGGCGGTTCATTTCGCATCTGCCGCAAGACCCGCCCCGTGCGGGTCGAGCGGCCGGAAGCCCGAAAGCTTCCGCATCACCGCCGAAAAGGCCCGCGCCTGCGGTCCCTCCGACAGGGAGGCATGGACCACCGGACCGCGCCCCAGCGCCAGACCGATGGCTTCCGCCTCGAAACACCCCGCCACCGGGACATCGCCCCAGGCTGCGCGTGCCAGCCGGTCGAGTTTCGACCGGCCATCCGCCGCCCCGTCCGACGCCTCGATGCGCCAGGCCGGGCGGGCGGCCTTGAGGGCGAGACGCACCGCGTCCTGCCCCGCTGCAAGCTCGCCGGCCCGGCGCGCCAGACCGATCAGGTTCAGCGCGCGCTCGGCCAGAAGCCGTTCGATGGTCCCGGCGAGATCCTCCGGAACCGTGACCGGACCGCCAAAGGCCCGGTTGAATGCCTTGCGGGCGACCGCCCGCTCCACCGACGCCCGGTCGGCGGAAACCCAGGCACCGCGGCCCGGGAGTTTCGCGGCCAGATCGGGCACCACGCTGCCATCCGGCGCGAGGGCGATGCGGACCAGATCCGCCTCATCCCTCACCTCGCCGCTGGCGACGCAGCGCCGTTCACGCGCCTGGCCGCTGACAGGAGACCTAGTCAGTCTCCTTCTCCTCTTCGGCCGCCTCGTCGAGATCGAGACCCAGGGCCTCGGCCTCGGCTTCCAGAGCCGCCAGATCCATGTTCTCGACGTCGAACACGCCGTCGTCCTCACCCTCAGCCTCGACCTCTTCGACCTCCGGCTGCGGCAGGTCGTCTTCGGAGATCCAGCCGGCGGCAACGCGGGCGCGCATGATCATCATCTCGGCATCGTCGGCAGACAGGTTGAAGTCTTCCAGGATGCCCGGTTCGCGCACGCGCTCGCCATTGCGGTTCTCGAACCAGCCCCGCAGGTCGTCGGTGACCAGGCCGGCCAGATCGTCGACCGTCTTGACGTCGTTCTCGCCGAGCTTCACAGCCATCGGCAGTTCGACACCCTCGATCTCGAGCACGGCGTCCTCGACGCCCAGCTCCTTGCGCCTGGCGTCCTGTTCGGCTGCCAGACGGTCCAGATAATCGCGGGCGCGGGCCTGGATTTCCTCGGCGGTGTCTTCGTCGAAGCCTTCGATCACGGCGATCTCGCCGAGGTCGACATAGGCGATTTCCTCGACGTCCGAGAAACCTTCCGTAGCCAGAAGTTGGGCAATGACCTCGTCGACATCAAGGGCCGCGATGAAGAGCTGGGTCCGCTCGGCGAATTCCTTCTGGCGGCGTTCAGACTCTTCTTCCTCGGTCAGGATGTCGATCGACCAGCCCGTCAGCTGCGAGGCCAGACGGACGTTCTGGCCGCGGCGGCCGATGGCGAGCGAGAGCTGCTCGTCCGGCACCACGACCTCGATGCGCTGGTCTTCCTCGTCGAGCACGACCTTGGCGACTTCCGCCGGCTGCAGGGCGTTGACGATGAAGGTGGCCGGATCGTCGGACCAGGGGATGATGTCAATCTTCTCGCCGGCGAGTTCGGACACCACGGCCTGCACGCGCGAACCGCGCATACCGACACAGGCGCCGACCGGGTCGATCGAGCTGTCATTGGAAATCACGGCGATCTTGGCGCGCGAACCCGGGTCGCGGGCAACCGACGGGATCTCGATAATGCCTTCGTAGACTTCCGGCACTTCCTGGGCGAACAGGGCAGCCATGAAGTCCGGATGCGCCCGCGACAGGAAGATCTGCGGACCGCGGACCTCTTCGCGCACATCGTAGATGTAGGCGCGCACGCGCTCATTGTTCTGCAGGTTTTCGCGCGGGATGCCGTCGGCGCGGCGGATAATGCCTTCGGCGCGGCCCAGATCGATGATCACATTGCCGTATTCGACGCGCTTGACGATGCCGGACACGATCTCGCCGACACGGTCCTTGTATTCCTCGAACTGGCGCTGGCGCTCGGCTTCACGCACTTTCTGCGTGATGACCTGCTTGGCGGTCTGCGAGGCGACGCGGCCGAACTCGATCGGCGGCAGCTCGTCGGAGAAGACGGTGCCGATCTCGGCGGTCTTGTCGATTTTCTGCGCGTCGGCGAGCGTGAGCTCCTGGCTCTCGTTCTCGACCTCTTCGACGACCGTCATGTTACGGGTCAGCGACAGCTCGCCCGTCTTCGGGTCGATCTTGGCGCGGATGTCGTTCTCGGCACCGTAGCGCGAGCGCGCGGCCTTCTGGATCGCTTCCTCGATGGCCTCGATGACGATGCTCTCGTCGATCGATTTCTCGGCAGCGACCGCACGGGCGATCTGCAGCAGCTCGAGCCGGTTGGCGCTAACACCAATGCTCATCGGGCAATCCCTTTTGCCGTAAACAGCGACATCATTCGTCTCCTTCAGTCTGCGCGGGCGCATTGCCGCCGCGCGCTTTCAAATCCGCCTCGATCAAGGCGTCCGTGAGTACAAGTTTGGCATCCGCGATCCAGTCGAACGGGATCAGCGCGGTGTCCTCTTCGCCGTCCATGTCGAGAAGGACATTGCCATCCTCGACACCGGCCAGCAGACCGCGGAAGCGCTTGCGGCCTTCCACCATGCGGTCCAGCTCGATCCTGGCCTCGTAACCCTCCCAGCGCGCAAAGTGCGCCAGCGTGGTCAGCGGCCGGTCGATACCCGGCGAGGATATCTCAAGATCGTATTCACCGGAAACGGGATCCTCGACCTCGAACACGTCGGACAGGGCGCGCGACAGGCGCGCGCAGTCGTCGACATCCACCCCGCTGCCGTCCAGCCGGTCGGTCATGATCTGAAGGCGCGGCTTCTTGCCGGACATGACGCGCACGCGCACGATTTCCAGGCCGAGCCCGGCAGCCACCGGGTCGGCGAGGGCGAGAATGCGGGTGTCCTGCGGGGTCTTGGTCTTCAAGGGACCCGTGTCTCCATCAAAAAAAGAGCGGCCGCCGGAAGCGACCGCCCGATAGCATCATCCGATGCGATCGAACATGTAATGGGCACCTTATACGCCCGAAGGGGCAATGATGCAAGATGAGCGTCAGGAGCGCACCCAGTCCATGAACACCGGCGCGCAATCGCCCAGGCCCTTGGTCTCGTAGCGGGTGGTGATGTGATCGGCGGGGGCGATGCGCCAGTCATCGGCTTTTGAAGCCTGCCAGACAAAGCGGTCATCCTGCCGGAATTCGCTCATGCAGTGGTCGGCATAGGATTTGACGTCCGTGGCGATGCGCAGCTGGCCGCCCGGTTTGAGCAGGCGCGCGAAGGCATCGCGCGTGGTCTGCTGCACGAAGCGGCGCTTGGCGTGGCGCTTCTTGTGCCAGGGGTCGGGGAAGAGCAGGAAGATCCGGTCGAGGCTGGCATCGGTGAAGCGCGGCAGCAGTTCGCGCGCATCGGCACGGGCCAGGCGGACATTTTCCAGGCCCTGCGCGTCGATATAGGTCAGCGCCTTGGCGACGCCGTTGAGGAAGGGCTCGATGCCGATGAAGCCGGTGTCCGGCGCACGGGCGGCCTGGGCAGCGAGATGCTCGCCGCCGCCAAAGCCGATTTCCAGCACCTGCCGGCGGCAGTGAGGCAGCAGCTCAGCCGCGTCCACCGGCCCGCTCTCAGGCAGGCCGATGCGCGGCAGGAGATCGTCCACCAGCCCCTGCTGGCGCGCCGAGAGCGGCTTGCCCTGGGCACGGCCATACAGGCGGAATTCCGGTGCGTCCGGTTTCGCGGTCTTGCTCATGCGCGGGCATTTAGCGGTTTTGCGACCGCTTGGCATCCCTTGCGTCGCAGACCCGCCGCCTCAGTGCGCGAGCGCGCCTTCATCGGCTTCGCTTGCCAGCGTGCGGACCAGTTCCAGAACGCGCCGCCGGACCTTGGAGTCCTGGATGCGCGAAAAGGCTTCGGCCAGCGACACACCGTCGGCGCTCTGGATGAAGTCGTAGACGACGGGGGTCTGGTCGCCTTCCGCCATGCCTGTGGCGGCCGATTTCTCGCCCAGCCCTTCGAAGAAGAACTGCACAGGCACGTCCAGCACGCGCGACAGCCGGTAGAGCCGGCTGGCGCCGACGCGGTTGGCACCGCGCTCGTACTTCTGGACCTGCTGGAAGGTGACACCCAGTTCGTCACCGAGCTTTTCCTGACTCATCTTGACCAGTTGGCGGCGCAACCGGATCCGAGCGCCGACATGGACGTCGATCGGGTTGGGCCCCCTGGGATTCGCCTTGGGCATTCAATTACCTCATTACCGGTTTGCCACCCCGCGGTGCCGGAACGACGCTATCACAACCCTTGCGTGATTTCACATCACTTTCAGTTCATGTTCGCGTCGACAGCAGCCGGACCACCGCCCGGCGGCGCAGGATCAGGACACCGGCCAGAATTGTCAGGATAACAATCCAGACCGGCACATCGCCCCACCACCCGTATAGAGGAACGCTCACAGGCCTCGGAAGGTTCACATCGCGAACACCTTCCTCACCCGGAGGAATTTCCACCCGGGTCCGGCCATGCGCATCGACCACGCCGGACACGCCGCGCGCGGCCGAGCGGATCATCGGCACACCGGTCTCGATCGCCCGGTAACGCGCCTGGTTGAAATGCTGCCGCGGCCCGGCCGTAACCCCGAACCAGGCATCGTTGGAAATGTTGAGCAGCCAGGCCGGCCGGTCGGCAACCGCGCGGACGAAGCCGGGGAAGATCGCCTCATAGCAGATCAGCGGCATCACGGGCGGCGCACCGGGCAAGTCCAGCGTCGTCGCACCCGGTCCCGGCGTGAACTGGTAGCGCGCGAACGCGTCCAGCCCGACCGCGCGCAGGAGGCCGGTCAGCGGCACGATCTCGCTGAATGGCGTCAGGCGCACCTTGTCGTACAGGCTCTCCACGCGCGGCGAACCATTGGGAAAGCGCAGGCCGACCAGGGCGTTGTAGTAGGCGTACTCGCCACTGCCATTGTCGGCGCGGCGGTTGATGCCGGCGACCAGGGTCTGGCCGGCGCGCAATTGCTGGCCGATCAGGGCCAACGTCGCATCGTCCTCCAGCATGAAAACCGGCAGCGCGCCTTCCGGCCAGATGACATGGGTGACGTCCGCCAGCCCCGGCTCGCCGGTCAGTTCGAGATAGCGGTCGCGGGTCATGGCGGCCCCGCCGGGTGCCCATTTCGCGCGCTGCGGAATATCGGCATGGACCAGGCGCAGCCTGATGTCCGGCTGATAGCCCGCATCGGCACCGGACAGGCGCAGCGCCCCGCCGCACAGCACGACCAGGCCGATCACGGCACCGGCAATCACCGGCGCCAGGCTGGACAGGCGCAAGGGACGCCCGATGGCGGCCGCCGGCGAGGCCAGGGCAAAAACCGTCAGGAAGGAGAGCCCGTAAATCCCGAACCAGGCCGCTGCCTGGCTCATCGCCCCGCCGGCCGGCCAGGCATAGCCGGGCAGATTCCAGGGCAGACCGCCAAAGAGATGTCCGCGCAGCCATTCGGTCACGGTGAGTACGGCGGCAAGGACCAGCACCCGCCAGGGCAGGCGCGGCGCGATCCAGGCCTGCAGCACGCCGGCGAGCCCCCAGAACACGGCCAGCATCGCGGCAAAGGCCGGCACGGCCACCGGCACCATGAAGCCATAGCCTTCGCCGCGGGTCAGGAAAGCAAAGGCGATCCAGTAGGTACCGGCGAGGAAATAGCCGAAGCCGAAGACGAAACCGCGCAGGAAGCCGGCCAGGGTGCGTTTCGGGTGACGCCGGGCGCCGTCCAGGCTCCACACCAGCACGCACAGGCCCACCGCCAGCGCCGGCCAGAGATGCAGCGGCGCCATCGCGGTCGCCGACAGGGCGCCGGCCGCAAAGACCACGGCGAGATGCCGCCAGCCCTGACGGGCGGCCAGCCAGGCCCGCGGACGCCAGAGAGCGAGCCGGCGCCAGTTCATGATTCGGGTCCGGCTCCGTCTGCCGCCGGCACGGCCGCTGGCCTGGGCTTGCGATGCGCGGCGCGAACACGCATCCGCTTGATGCGGCGGCTGTCGGCCTCGATCACCTCGAACTCATAGCCGGTCGGGTGACGGATCACCTCGCCGCGCTCGGGCACACGGCCGATCAGGGTGAAAACCAGCCCGCCCAGGCTGTCGACATCCTCGTCCTCGTCCTCGGCGGCGATCTCCTCGCCGACGACGGCTTCGAAATCGTCGATCTCGGCCCGTGCATCGACATCCCAGACGCCGGGGCCGCGGGCGCGGATGGCCGGCGAATCCTCGTCGTCATGCTCGTCCTCGATATCGCCCACGATCGGCTCGATCAGGTCTTCCAGCGTCACCAGACCGTCCGTGCCGCCATACTCGTCGACCACCAGCGCCATGTGCATGCGGCGGCCCTGCATGCGGCGCAGCAGATCGCTGGCGCGCATGGAGGGCGGGGCAAACAGGAGCGGACGGCTGATGGCGGGCAGGATCTGTTTCTGCAGCCAGCCGGGCAGGCGCTCGCCGTCCTCGCTCGGCGCGAGATGGCCCACCACGTCCTTGATGTGTGCAACGCCGACCGGGTCGTCCAGCGTTTCCCGGTAGATCGGCATGCGCGAATGCGCCGCCTCGGCAAAGCGCTGTGCCAGCTCGTCGAGCGGTGTGGAGACCTCGACGCCGATAATGTCGGCGCGCGGAACCATCACGTCGGCAACGCGCAGAAGGTCCAGCGCATCCGCCTCGATGGAGAGCGGCAGGGACGCCGGCGCCGCCGGTGTGGCCGCCGCCGCGACGGGAGTTCGACCGCTTTTACCCAGTATGCGCCGGAACCAGGAGCGGCCCTCCGGGCCCGGCGTGATAGGATTGTCAGCCATTGTGTCTTCGATCGGGAAATTGTCGCTCAGGCGGCATAGGGATCAGCCACCCCCAGTCTGGCCAGCGCACGCCGCTCCAGACCTTCCATGATTTCAGCCTCGTCATCATCCTGGTGATCATACCCCTGCAAATGCAGGAATCCATGGATGATCAAGTGCCGCAGGTGATCGGCGAGCGCGATTTCGCGCGCCTGCGCCTCGCGCGCCACAACACCGGCGGCCAGGGCGATGTCACCAAGGTGATTGTCGGCATGCCCGCCGGAGGGGAAGGAGAGCACATTCGTGGGCCCTTCCCGGCCGCGGAATTCGGCATTCAGGGCCGCCACGGCGTCGTCGCCGGTGAGCAGGATCGCGACGACGCCGGGACTACGTTCGTCGAGCTCTTCGCAAACGGCTTCAACGGCTTGCTCGGCGAGACGGGTCTTGCCGTCCAGCCCGTTCCAGGCCTCGTCCTCAACGATCAGGTCGACAGCGTTCATCGGTCCGGTTTCGCCGTGCCGCTCGCGCGGCGCGCATCGTCCTCATAGGCTTCCACGATCCGGGCCACCAGATCGTGCCGGACCACATCAACACGCGAAAACCGGCAGATGGCAACACCCTTCGTCTCCGACAGGATGCCCAGCGCATGGCCGAGGCCGGACGGCTCGCGCGGATGCAGGTCGATCTGGCTGGGATCGCCGGTCACCGCCATGCGCGAGCCTTCGCCCAGGCGGGTCAGCACCATCTGCATCTGCGGCTTTGACGTGTTCTGCGCCTCGTCGACGATGACAAAGGCGCGATTGAGCGTGCGGCCGCGCATGAAGGCGAGCGGGGCGACCTCGATCCGGCCGTCCTCGCGCATCTTTTCCAGCTGGTGACGCCCCAGCGTGTCGGCCAGCGCATCCCAGACCGGCAGGAGATAGGGATCGACTTTCTCGGTCAGATCGCCCGGCAGGAAGCCCAGCTTCTCGCCGGCCTCGACAGCCGGGCGGGTGATGATCAGCTTCTCGACCTTGCGCTGGACCAGCAGCGAGGCGCCATAGGCGACCGCCAGCAGCGTCTTGCCGGTACCGGCCGGGCCGACGCCGAAAATCAGGTCATAGGCCTTGTCATTCTTCAGCGCGCGCACGTATTCGCGCTGGCCTTCGGTGCGGGCGATCAGGCTGGAACCGCGCGGCACGCGGATCACGCCATCCTCGTTCTCGCCGGCCCGCTCGTCGGTGTCGCGCAGGCGCAGCGCCGCGCGCACGGCCGCCTCGTCGCAGGTCAGCCCGTGTTCCAGCGAAGCATAGAGCCGCTTGAGCACGCGCTTGGCTTCATCGCGCGCCGCGCCGTCGCCAGCCGTGATGACAATCTGGCCACCGCCGGGCGCCGACAGGCGCACACCCAGTTCCTGCTCGATCAGGATCAGGAAACGGTCGCCGGCGCCGGCCATGCCGCGCAGGCGTTCCTTGTCGTCGAAGAAGACCGTTTCCGAGGCTTCGCGCCGCGGCTTGGTGGCCCGGTTGCGGGGCGGTGTTTTCGCTGAACTCACGCCGCGCTCCGCTCTCCGCCCGCCAGACGCCCGGCCAGCGCGTTACGGCTGGCGCGCTCGATAACGACCTGGCCGATATGGCCGATCATTTCGGCCGGCGCCTCGACATGGACGGCCTGCAGATAGGGGCTGCGGCCGTGCAATTGCCCGTCCTGGCGGCCTGGCTTTTCAAACAGGACCGGCAGGGTGCGCCCGATCCGGCTTTCGTTGAAGGCAATCTGCTGGGCGTTGAGCAGATCCTGCAGCACGGCCAGACGTTCGCCTTTCACGGCTTCGTCGATCTGGCCCATCATCGCGGCCCCGGGCGTGCCCGGACGGCGCGAATACTTGAAGGAGAAGCAGGAGGCGTAATTCACCTCGCGCACCAGATCGAGCGTGGCCTGGAAATCGGTATCGGTCTCGCCGGGAAAGCCGACAATCATGTCGCCGGAAATCGCGATATCCGGCCGGGCCGCCCGCAGGCGCTCGATGATGGCGATGTATTCCGCCGCCGTGTGCTGACGGTTCATGGCCTTGAGGATCTTGTCCGAGCCTGCCTGCACCGGCAGGTGGAAATAGGGCATCAGCTTGGGTTCGTCGGCGAAGGCCGCGATCAGGTCGTCATCCATGTCGCGCGGATGCGAGGTGGTGAAGCGGATACGCTCGATACCGCCGATCAGGGCGATATGGCGCACCAGCTGGCCCAGACCCCAGGCACCGTCGGCCTCGCGGCCGGACGGCGGCGCGCCGTGGAAGGCGTTGACATTCTGGCCCAGCAGCGTGACTTCGCGCACGCCCTTGGCGGCCAGGCCGCGCACTTCGGCAACGATCTGGTCGACCGGGCGCGACCATTCCGCACCGCGCGTATAGGGCACGACACAGAAGGTGCAGAACTTGTCGCAGCCTTCCTGCACGGTGACGAAGGCGGAATAGCCCTCGACCTGGCGCTCGCCGGCGAGACGGTCGAACTTGTCCTCGACCTCGAACTCGGTATCCAGCGCCTCGCCCCGGGCACGATGCGCCTGGGCGATCAGCTCGGGAAGCTTGTGATAGGTTTGCGGTCCGACAACGAGATCGACGACCGGTGCGCGCTTCATGATCTCCGCGCCCTCGGCCTGGGCAACGCAGCCCGCCACGGCGATCGTCATGCCGCCGGATGCCGCCTTCTCCTCCTTCAGCGGGCGCAGGCGGCCCAGCTCGGAATAGACTTTCTCGGCAGCCTTCTCGCGGATGTGACAGGTGTTCAGGATCACCAGATCGGCGCCATCGGGCTCCTCGGCCGGCTCATAGCCAAGCGGGGCCAGCACGTCTCTCATCCGTTCGGAATCGTAGACATTCATCTGGCAGCCGTAAGTCTTGATGAAGAGACGTTTGCGCGTCGAACTCATGAAACCTTCAAAACCGCCTCCGGCGGTTCACCCAATCAGCGTCGTCCGGCCCGCGGCCGGGAAGCGGGGCGTTATGATGGAAATGGGGCCGATAGGCAAGGCCCGCAAGACTATTCGGCCTCTACGGCGCCTTCAGGAACAGTCTCCCGGGACGGCAGTTCATGCGTGCCCGGATCATGCCGCTTGGCGCCGAGCGCCAGGAAGAGCGCGACAATCGTCAGCGCCGAGGCCAGAAGGAAGGGCGCGCCGGCGAAGACAAACGGCGCATCGGCGCCGGTAAAGCCCTCGAACATGCGCGACATGATCAGCGGCCCGATAATCATCGACAGGCTCTGCATCGAGGTCATCGCCCCCTGCAGCTCGCCCTGGGCATTGGCCGGCACGATACGGGAGATCACGCCCTGCAGCGCCGGCTGGCCGATCCCGGCCAGCGCACCGAAGACGATGATCGGGTAGACCATCCAGCCACTGGTCGCCAGGCCATAGGCGGCATAGGAGCACACGGCCAGCGACAGCGAGACCGCGATGGCGCGCCACTCGCCCAGCTTCGGCACGAGAATGCGGGTCAGCCCGCCCTGCACCAGCGCCGTGGTCAGCCCGACCGCCATCAGCGACAGGCCGATATCGCCTGCCGTCCAGCCGAACTTGAAGTCGGTGTAGTAGGACCAGACAGCCGGATAGACCGCGTGGCCGAGCAGCATCAGGAAGACCGCACCCATCATCACCAGAACCGCCGGATAGGACCGCATCTGCATGAGCGAACCCAGCGGGTTGGCGCGGCGGATCGAGAAGGCGCGGCGATTTTCCGGCGCCAGTGTCTCGGGCAGCACGAAAAGACCGTAGATCAGGTTCAGCCCGGCCAGGATGCCGGCCGCAAAAAACGGCGCGCGCGGACCGAAATGCTCGCCCAGCAGTCCGCCGATCGCCGGGCCCAGGATGAAGCCGATGCCGAAAGCCGCACCCATCATGCCGAACCGTCCGGCGCGTTCATGGGCCGGTGTGATGTCGGCGATGTAGGCGTTGGCGGTGGAATAGCTGGCGCCGAACACGCCGGCCAGGATACGGCCGATCAGCAGCAGCCAGAAATGCGGGGCAAAGCCCATCATCGTGTAGTCGAGCGTGAAGCCGGCCAGCGCCGCAAGCAGAACGCGCTTGCGACCGAACCGGTCGGACAGGCCGCCGACAATCGGGGCAAAGACAAATTGCATGCCGGCATAGCTGGCGGTCAGCCAGGCGCCCAGCACCACGGCATTGTTGGCTTCCAGCCCGGTCACATCCTCGATCAGGGCCGGCATGACAGGCATGATCAGCCCGATGCCGATCATGTCGATCAGCACGGTGATGAAAATGAAGATGAAAGCGTGCTTGCCGGGCTTGCGGGCGGACATGACGTCTCCTGCGGGAGGCGGACGCCCTAGTCCTCGGCGCCCTTCAGGGGCACGCCGTAAAGCTCCAGACGGTGATCGACAAGCTTGTAGCCCAGCTTGCGCGCGATCGCTTCCTGCAGACGTTCGATCTCTTCATTGACGAATTCCACGACTTCGCCCGTCTTCAGGTCGATCAGGTGGTCGTGATGCTCGTCGCCGACTTCCTCATAGCGCGACCTTCCGTCGCGGAAGTCGTGCCGCTCGATAATGCCGGCTTCCTCGAACAGGCGGACCGTGCGGTAGACCGTGGCCAGCGAGATCCGCGGATCTTCCGCCGACGCCCGGCGATGCAGTTCTTCGGCATCCGGATGGTCGTCGGAAGACGACAGCACGCGGGCGATGACCCGGCGCTGATCGGTCATGCGAAGTCCCTTCGCGATGCAGATCTGTTCGATACGGTCAGGCATCATCGTCCTCGTCCTTGATACTGCACAGATAGGCGCTCACGCCGGGGTTTGTCCATCTTCGCGCAGCCATTTCTCAAGGACAAGCGCATCGGTCCCGTCTGCATAATAGGCCTTGCGCAGCCCCACCTGCCGGTATCCCGCCCGGGCATAGAGCTTTTGTGCCGCCGTGTTGGCGACCGAAACCTCGAGGAAGACCCTGCCGCAGCCCGCCTGCATCAGCCCGTCCTGGGCGGCGGCGAGCAATTGTCCGCCGCGGCCGGAGACCCGGGCGTGCGGCGCAATGCCGATGGTGAGGATTTCCGCCTCGTCGAGCGCCTGGCGCACCACGACAAGGCCCCGCGCCTCGCCATCCCCGCGCAGGATCAGCGCCGTCACGCCGGCCGTCTGCAAAAGGGAGGCGAATTCGCGTTCCGACCAGGCGGCGGCAAAACAGACTGCGTGCAGCGCCGCCAGCTCGCCGGCGGCGTCCGTCCCGGCGCGCTCGATGGTCACGCTCATGCGGGCTCGATCCCGCCCGGCAGCTTGGCGTCCGGCGGGCGGGCATAGAAGGGCGAGGCCGGCGCCTGCGCCGGGTCTGCCTCGGCCGCCAGATCGAGCAGGGCGTGAAGGTCCAGCTCGCGGACATCGCGGACAGTCGCGCCTGCCGGATCGACAAGCGGTGCGCCCGATCCTGCGAGGACAAGACGGCTCAGACCCAATGCTTCGAGGTGCGCGGGAACCGCATCGACGGTGAGGCGCTGCGGCCCGGACGCTTCCGGTCCGGCCCAGACCTGCAGGATCACCTCGCCGCGCCTGGCGTCGTGCAGCACGGCCAGCGGGCGTACATCGTGCAACTGACGGGCGATCACGGCGAGATTGCCGATGCCGATGGCCACCGCACCCGTCGCCAGGGCCAGGCCGCGGGCGAAGGCCGTGCCGACGCGGGTGCCGGCAAAGCTGCCCGGACCGATCGTGACACCGATCCGCGTCAGCTCGCGGGGGGCGAGACCGGCATCGGCCAGGATCTGCTGCACCATCGGCGCCAGCCGTTCGGCATGGCCGCGGCCGATCCGTTCGCAAAGGACACGGTCCGGCCGGCCATCGGCGCGCAGCGCGACGGCACAGTCCGGACCGGTGGTATCGATGGCCAGCAGGGTCATGCCAGCCCTTTAGAGGATTTTCGCGGCCTCGTCGAAGTCCAGGCGCGGCAGGCGCGGGAAGAGGTTCTTTGTCGTGCCATAGCCCAGATTGACCAGGAAGTCCGACCGCCAGGTCTTCATCTGCGGATCGCCGAGGAAGAATTCCTTGTCCAGACCGTCATTCTCGAACCCGGTCATCGGACCGGTGTCCAGGCCCAGCGCGCGGGCCGCGATGATCAGATAGGCGCCCTGCAGCACGGCATTGCGCTTGCCATTGTCGAGCGTCGAGGCCGGCGCGGTGAACCAGTCGCGGGCACCGGGATTGTGCGGCATCAGCTGGGGCACCTTGTCGTAGAACTCGGTATCCCAGGCGACGACTACCGTGACCGGCGCCTTCATGGTCTTTGCCCGGTTTCCCTCGGACAGGTGCGGCTCCAGGCGGGCCTTGGCTTCGGGCGTGGTCAGGAAGAGAAAGCGCGCCGGCGAGGAATTGGCGCTGGTCGGGCCCATGCGGACCGTGTCGTAGAGCCGTTTCAGCGTCTCGGCCGGGACCGGGCGGGTCTCGTCGAAATCATTATAGGTGCGGGCGTCCAGCAGGATCTGCTTCAGCGCGGCCGCATCGATCGGATCGTTATGGGTGGGCTTGCGCGACAATTCGTCGGCCATGGGGTCGCTCCTGTGCGAATAACCAGTTCGCCCGGACCATAATCCGGGCCGAGCGGCTTTTGAATTTCCGCACTGGAAAAAGTCTTTCCGGCGTGCGGAAACCGTTATTCGACGGCTTCCACACCCTGGATTTCGGGAATGTAGTGGCGCAGCAGGTTCTCGATTCCGGCCTTCAGCGTCATCGTCGAGGACGGACAGCCCGAGCAGGCGCCGCGCATGCGCAGGCGCACGAGCCCGCTGTCGGCGACATAGGAATGAAACAGGATATCGCCGCCATCGCGCGCCACGGCGGGACGGACGCGGGTGTCGATGAGGTCGATGATCTCTTTCACCACCTCGGCATCGGCGCCGTCATACTCGGCATGATCGACGCCGCTCTGCGACGTCTCGAACAGCGGCCGGCCGGACTGCAGCCCGTCCATGATCGCGCCCAGCAGGAAGGGCTTGATATGGTCCCACTCATAATCGTCGGTCTTGGTGACGGCGACGAAATCCTCGCCGAAAAACACACCGCTAACCCCGTCGACCAGGAAGAGATCGGCCGCCAGCGGCGACGCCTCGGCATCCTCGGCATTCTCGAATTCCCGCGGCTGGTCGGGCGAGATTTCGCGTCCCGGCAGGAATTTCAGCGTGTTGGGATTGGGCGTGGCTTCAGTCTGGATGAACATGGCTCGGGTCTCCTGATCGTCACTTGGCCCACCCGGACGCAGCTTTCAACCATGATCGCCGTGTGGGTTTCACACGAGCGCGTCGATTTCCGCCGGATCCATGTCGCCGGGCACCACTGTCACCGGCACCGCGCGGCTCTCGAACAGGCCGCGGCCGCGCGCCAGCGCGGTGACCAGCGGGCCGGGGCCTTCGCTCGAGGAGGACGCCGCCAGCACGAGCAGCGAGATCAGCGGGTCTTCCTCCAGAAGACGCGCCAGCACGGTCCGGCGATCGCCTTCGCGCAGCAGCAATTCCGGACGCTCGCCGGTCACGGCCTCGGCATCCTCGGCCATGGATTCCAGCAGCGTCTCGGCGGCGGTCTCCGCTTCGCGCTTGGCGGTCTCGGCGACGCCGATCCAGTGATTGAAGTCGCTGGGCTCATGCGTTGCCAGGATGGCGACATGGGCACCGGTCGACACGGCGCGGCGGGCGGCGAAGTAGAGCGCCGTCCGGCACTCATTGCTGTCGTCGGCCACGACCAGGAATTTTCGTGAACTCTGCGGCATGAAACGGAGTTTGGCGTCTCGCGGGCGACTCGTCCAGAGAATGCTGCTACCACCGCGCGGGCAAGGGAGGGCGCATGTCTGCAAGCGAACATCGGGACCGGCGCAATGCCGCGACACCGGCGAGAATTTTCGGCCTGACCGACAAGGCGCTGGTCTGGCGCGGCGAGGACGGGAACGCCGCAGCCGGCCAGGTCGAGCTGGCCGATATCGCCCAGGTACGGCTGAGTGTGGAGATGGCCGGCCAGCAGAGCCAGGTCGTCTGCCGCATCACCGATACGCGGGGACAGGAAACCGTTTTCGGATCGATGCGCTGGTCCGGCGTGGGGCAGTGGGAGCCCGCCGCGGACACATTCAGCGCCCTGCTGCGCGACCTGCACCTGGCCTTGCTGCCCTATCGCGACGGCATCCGCTTCATCGAAGGCTCGTCGATGGTCTTCCTGTTCGTGATGTTCTCACTGGGCCTGGCGCTGACGGGGATCAGCCTGTTCTTCTTCGCCCTGCTCTTCCTGGTGCGCGAACAGGCGTCCGGCCTGTTCCTGATTGCCGGGGTCGTGGCGGGCGTGTGGCTGACCCGCCTGTTCTGGCCCCGCGGGCCGAAACCCTATGATCCGGAAACCTATGCCCGGCCCGCAACACCGCGCGAACCGGAGCCTGCGGACGGGATCTAGTGTCCGGAATGCCCGCCCGGTGCCGTATTGCGCGCCTGGAACGTGACCGCCACCTCGCCGGCCCGTTCAAAGACGAGCGTGCCGGTGACCTCATCGCCCTCGGCGACCGGATCCATGCCGAACACCATCAGGTGCAGCCCGCCCGGCGCAAAGGCCAGCGCGCCGGCATCGGTGATGTCCTGCGGACCCACCTGGCGCATCTGCATCATGCCTTCATCATTCATGGTGTGGGTGTGCAGCTCGATATGGCCGGCACCGTCCATGCGCGCCTCGATGAGGCGATCGGCATGGCCCTGCGCGAGCGTCGCCGTGAAATAGGCCGCCGTCACGTCGCGGCCCTGCGGATGCGGCCGGATCCAGGCGTCGCTAATCTCGACCACCGGGGCGATGCCGTCATCAGGCAACGGCGCGGCCGCGTCAGCCGTTTCAGCAGGTGCCGCGAGATCCATCCCGCCATGGTCCATGGCGCTATCCCGGGTGGCGGTGTCTTCGGCCGGTTCGCTGCAGGCTGTCAGGGCGAGGCCTGCGGCTGCAATCAGGGCATAGTGCTTCATTGAAGTCCTCCAGCCGCTACAGGACCGCGCCTTGGAAAGGCCCGCCATGCGGCGAATTGTCCGCCTGAACCATTTCATCGCGATCTTGGTTGATGAATGGATCGATTTTAGTGCCAGAAACCGATGATTTCCTTGGTTTCCTTGAGGATCGGCGCGGCGATCACATCGGCCCGCTCGGCGCCTTTTGCCAGGATACGGTCGATCTCGGCCTGGTCGGCAATCAGCCGGCGGAATTCCTGCGAGATCGGCGCGAGATATTCCACGGCCACATCCGCCAGCGCCGGCTTGAACGCGCCGAAGCCCTGGCCACCGAACTCGGCGAGCACTTCCGCCTTGGTCTTGCCGGTCAGCGCGGCATAGATGCCGACCAGATTGGACGCTTCGGCACGGGCCTCCAGACCCTCCACCGTTTCCGGCAGCGGCTCGGGATCGGTTTTCGCCTTCTTGATCTTGCGGGCGATCGTGTCGGCATCGTCTTCCAGATTGATGCGCGAATTGTCCGACACGTCGGACTTGGACATTTTCGCCGTGCCGTCGCGCAGGCTCATGATGCGCGCGCCCGGCCCCTGGATCACCGGCTCGGTCAACGGGAAAAAGGCCTGGCCATCGCCGTAGTCGCGGTTGAAGCGCGCCGCGATATCGCGGCACAGCTCGAGATGCTGCTTCTGGTCCTCACCGACAGGCACATGCGTCGCCTTGTAGGCGAGAATGTCGGCGGCCTGCAGCACGGGATAGGTCAGCAGGCCGACGGAGGCGCGCTCCTTGTCCTTGCCGCCCTTGTCCTTGAACTGGGTCATGCGCTCGGCCCAGCCCAGACGCGCCACGCAGTTGAAGATCCAGGCCAGCTCCGCATGTGCGGAGACAGCGGACTGGGCGAAGATGATGCTCTTGTCCGGGTTCACGCCAGCCGCGATATAGGCTGCAGCCGCAGCACGCACGGCACCGGGCAGGGCCTTGGGATCGTGCGGCATGGTGATCGCGTGCATGTCGACCACGCAATAGATGCACTCGGCATCGCCCTCATCCTGCAGCGCCACCCAGTTCTTCAGCGCGCCCAGATAATTGCCGAGATGCAGGCGGCCGGTGGGCTGCATGCCGGAAAAGATGCGCTTGGGACCGGTGTAGTCGGTGGGCGTTTCGCTCATGGGATCTGACCTTCGGGGACAGGAAAATGGGAGAGGCGGTGATACCGGCGCCTCTCCCTAGGCTCAAGCCTTGTTTGGCAGGCTTAGCGGCGCCCCAGCGCCTGCAGCACTTCCGAAGGCCGTAGCGCGCCGGTCATAATGCTGACCAGGCCGAACACGCCGAGTCCGGCACCGCTTACCAGGACCAAAGCGAGTAGCTGGCTGCCAAGAGCCAGTGCAGTAATTGTCTCCGATTGGCTGGCGAGCGCCGCGATCGCCAGCCCCATCATCGTTGCAGCTACCGCGACACGTGGCAGCCGCGACTTCAGTCGCGCGTCGAAGTCCAGCCCGCCGCGTCGACGTAGTGTCAGCATCAACAGGATCGCATTGAGCCAGCCGGCAAGGCTCGTCGCAGCCGCCAGACCGACATGGCCAAACTCCGGAAAGCGATTGCGGATCAGGAAGAAGAGACCCAGCCCGACGGCGACGTTCACCAGCATGGACAACGCTGCAAACCTCATCGGTGTCTTTGTGTCCTCACGCGCGAAAAACCCGGGTGAGAAGACCTTGATCAGCACAAATGCGGGGAGGCCGACTGCAAACGCCTGTACGGCAAAAGCCGTCCCCCTTGCCGCCTGGTCGGAGAACTCGCCGCGCATGAAGAGGCCTTCGACGAGGAAGTTCGGCATCACAATCATGGCGATGGCTGCGGGTACGGTCAGCGCCATCGACATTTCGAGCGCGCGATTCATGGCGTTGCGCGCACCGTCATGATCCTCCGCTCGCATGCGGCGCGACAATGTCGGTAGCAAAGCCACACCCATGGCAATACCGATCACGCCCAGTGGCAGCTGGTAAAGCCGGTCCGCAAAGTAGAGCAATGCCACCGCCCCGTCCTGCAGCGAGGCAATCTGCTGACTGATGATGATATTGATCTGGGTTATGCCTGCAGCAAAAGTACCGGGTATTCCCAACGCGATAAGGCGTTTCACGCCTGGGGTCAGCCGCGGCAGCGTGAGGCCGAAACGTATGCCGAGGCGTCGGCACCCCCAGAACAGGAAGAGTGCCTGCAGTATACCTGACACCGTCACACCGAAGCTGAGCCGCAACCCGGTCACCTGAGCCGTGTCAGGGGCCGTTGCCAGAACAGCAATCAGAACCACATTCAGGATCACTGGGGCAGCAGCCGCAACCACGAAGCGATTGTGGGAGTTGAGGACACCGCCCAACATCGCCGTTATAGACATCAGGAAGATGTAGGGCATGGTGATCTGGGTAAACAGTACGGCCAGTTCGTAGCGGCGGCCCGGCTCGCCGATTTCGAAACCGGGCACAATCGCCATCATGAGCCACGGCATCAACACCTGCGCCAACACGACAAACACCGCGAGCACGGTAATCAGGACCGACAAGACCTGTTTCAGGAAAAGCTGTGCTTCTTCCTGACCTTCGGCTTCTACCTTGCCCGCATAAAGGGGCACGAAGGCGGCGTTGAAGGCGCCCTCGGCAAACAGGCGGCGAAAAAGGTTGGGGAAACGCAGCGCAACGACAAAGGCCTCGGACACCGGCCCTGTGCCCAGCGCTGCGGCAAGCAGCATGTCGCGCACAAAACCAAGAACCCGGCTGACCATGGTGAGGGCGCCGACCACCGCCGAGGACCTGAGAAGACGCATCGAAACCCCAAGGACAAACTTATCCAATAAAGTACGATGTCTCTATCGTAGGCTCCAGACGACCTAGCACAAAAAATGACCCGACGCAGCATCGCGAACACGAGGCGCATGGCACCCACGCCTGCACCTCGTGTTCTTCATATTAGCTAGTCGCCGCTATTGGGATTGTTTCCTTCCAAGTTTGTGCCGCACGCGCGGTCCACAAAATTGGGGTCGCCACCTCCCGCCAGCGTGTGGAATGCGACACACATCATCTCTGGCGCAGACAGATCTCTCAGGGATTGGATCGAGTTGTCTTCAGGGTATTGATACGGAACACCGGGCCAATCGGTATTGTCAGGGACATTTGGACCGGGCGGCGGAGAAGTGGGAGGAGGGGGGGGACTCCTGTCCCATAACTGCACCGCCATGAGTCGCAAGAACTACCGATGTCAAAGCCGCAATTCCGATTTGGGAAAAACCATTCATGATTAGCTCCATTAATCACACAACCTTAGACTAAGGCGCAGATCGAGCAAATTCAACCTTTGGTTTTTGGCGCGGTGAGCAAATTTCTCGAGTTCAGCGTTCCGCCGAACCCCGTTTTCCGTAATGTCAACGATAAGTTTGGCCGTTACCTCAGTACGCTGGCGCGGGCCCGCGCGATACCGCGCTGGGCGGCTTTTTCGTCGGCGGCCGTCTCGCTTTCGCTCAGCACGGCCATCAGACCTTTTTCCACCCGCTCGATCACCTCGGCATCTTCCAGCTTGGCCTGCCCGTGACTGACATAGAACACGTCGGTCGCCCGCTCGCCATAACCGTCGATCTGGGCGGAATTAAGCGCGAGGCCCTCATCGGCCAGCACGTCTGCCAGATCGGCCAGCAGACCGGGCCGGTCGCGGCCGGACGCCTCGATCACCGTGGCATTCTCGGCAATCTCGTTGGAAATCGTCACCGACGGCGTGACACGGAAAGCGGCATCGCGGCGCTGCAGCGGCATGGATTTGCGACGGCGCACGGTGAGCTCGCCCGTCGCGACCTCGCGCAGATAGGCGACCAGGGCCTGGCGCTGGCGCTCGTCCTGCTGGCCATAGGGCTGACCGGCCGCGTCCTGGATGTAGAAGATGTCGAAGACCTGGCCCGATGCGGTCGTGTTGATCGTCGCGCCGACAACATCCGCCCCCATCTCGGCAAAGGCGGCCACGATATCGGCGAAGATGCGCGTGCGGTCGGGCGACCAGATCATCACCTCGGTCGCAGCGCGGCGCCGGTCCACGCGCACACCGGCCGCCGTTGTCTCTCCGGCTTCGAAGGCCCGGCGGACAAAGGCGGCGTGGCGATACCGGTCCTCGCGGCCGAAGGATACCCAGTAGGCGTCGTTCAGTTCGGCCATCCACCAGGCCGCAAATTCCGGATTGAGCCGCTCCAGCCGAGGCAACACGGCCTCGCGCTCGGCCCGCGCCCGGTCCGACAGGCTGCGCCGGGCCGAGGCCATTGCGTCACCATCGCTGAGCAGCACCGCTTCGGTGGCCGTATAGAGTTCGCGGATCAGCTGGCCTTTCCAGCCATTCCAGACGCCGGGTCCGACAGCGCGGATATCGACCACGGTCAGCACGGTGAGCAGGCGCAGGCGCTCCACCGAGCCCACCGCAGCCGCGAAATCGGCGACAGTGCGCGGATCGGACAGATCGCGCCGCTGGGCGGTATCGCTCATCAGGAGGTGGGAGCGGATCAACCAGGCCACCAGCTCGGTATCGTCATGGCCCAGACCCAGGCGTTCGCAGGCCGTCAGCGCCCGCAATGCGCCCTCGATACACTGGTCGCCCGCTCCTTTGCCGGTATCGTGCAGCAGGATGGCCAGGTGCAGCGCGCGACGGTTCTGGATCAGCGGCGCGATCCGGGTCGAGAGCGGATGATCGAGCGGGTGCAGCCCGTCCTCGATCTCGCGCAAAAGGCCAAGCGCCTGCAGCGTGTGCTCGTCGACCGTATAGCGGTGATACATGTTGAACTGGGTGCGTGCGACGATATCGCCGAATTCCGGGATATAGCGCCCCAGAACGCCCGCCTCGGTCATCATGCGCAGCACGGCCATCGGCGCCGGACTGTCCAGCAACACGGCAAAGAAGGCGCGTGCCGCACGCGGGTCGCGGCGAAACTCGTCATCGATCAGATAGAGCGTTCGGCCGATCCGGGCGACGGCTTCCGGGTGCAGATCGAGCCGGCGCGAGGCGGCCATGTGGAAGAAGCGCAGCAGCCGCACCGGATCCTCGCGGATCTGGGTGCCATGGGCAAAGTCGAGCCGGCCCTCGCGGATGATGAACTCGCCGACATCGGCGCCTTCCTCACGATCCATGCCCGGCGGCAGGAAACGGGCCAGCCCTTTCGGCTTGGCCTTCCAGGCATCGGCCTCCAGCTTGGCGCAAACCAGGCGGGTCAGCGAGCCGACGGCCATGGCCGTGCGGAAATAGCGGCGCATGAAACGCTCGACAGCACTTTCCGTCTCGCTGTCCTCATAGCCCATGCGGGCGGCGATTTCTGGCTGCAGATCGAATGTCAGCCGCTCGTCCTTGCCGCCCGCCAGATCGTGCAGATGGAAGCGGACGGTCCACAGGAAGTCATCGGCCGCCACATAGCGGCTGACATCCTCGACCGAGAGCAGACGGGTGCCGACCCAGCGTTCGAAGGCATCGGCACCGTAGAGAAATTGCGCCAGCCAGCGCATCAGCTGCAGGTCGCGCAGCCCGCCCTTGCCGGATTTCAGATTGGGCTCGACCGTGTAGCGCGAGCGCCCGGCCTTCTCGATGCGCGCATCGCGCTCGCGCAGCTTGGCCTCGACAAAACCCTGCAGGTCGCCCGCGACGATTTCTTCGCGAAAACGCTGGGCAAGCGACTGGGTCGCGGTCTCGTCGCCCGCCAGATGGCGCAGGCTGAGCAGGGCGGTGCGTTCGGATGCGTCCTCGCGCGTCAGATCGAGGGTCTGGTCGATCGTGCGGCAGGCGCCACCCCCGACGTCGATCTTCAGATCCCACAGGGCGTAGAGGAATTGCTGCAGGAATTCGTCGGTCTCCGGCCGCTCGCCTTCCGGCTTCACCAGCAGGAGATCGACATCCGAGGACGGAGCCAGCTCGCCGGCCCCGAACCCGCCCTGGGCACACAAGGCGATGCCGGCCGCTCCGTCGGGGTCGCCTGCGGCCATGGAGTCGAACAGGGCGTGCAGGCAGACACTCATCCCGTCGGACAGGACCTGCGCCGCGGCGGCACCGCCGCCGGCACCGGACAGACGGGCAAAGGCCTGTTCACGGAACCCGTCCAGCGCCGAGCGGACATGGGCCAGCCCGGCCGAGCGCGCGGCAGGCGAGGTCCAGCCCGACTGCGCCGTAGCGGCAGCCAGTTGCGCCCGCAGTTTCAGGGCGTCGAGCGAGGCGGGCAGGGCGGACCGTGTCATGACGGCGTCAATCTAGTCGTGCCGCGGGCCGCCGTCACGCCTTCTTCACCAGCGATTTTAGCGCATAGACAAGGTCCAGCGCCTCGCGCGGCGTCAGCGTATCCGGGTCGATCCCGTCCAGCCGCTTTTCCACTTCCGACGGCTCGATGATCGGCGCCTGTTCCGGCTCGGCCACGGCAAAGAGCGGCAGGGTGTCGAGCGCTGCGGCAGGAGCCCCGTCGGACTCCAGCCGCTTGAGGATGGATCTGGCCCGGCTGATCGCCTTGCGCGGCAGACCGGCCCGGCGTGCCACCTCGATGCCGTAGGAGCGGTCGGCCGCCCCGGCCCCGACCTCGTGCAGAAAGACCAGCTCGCCCTTCCATTCCTTGGCCTTGAGGGACACGTTTCCGGCCGCATCGAGATCCTCGGCGAGGCGCGTCAGCTCGTGATAATGCGTCGCGAAGAGCGCGCGGCAGCGATTGATCTCGTGCAGATGTTCCGCCGCCGCCCAGGCAATGGACAGCCCGTCAAAGGTCGCCGTGCCGCGGCCGATCTCGTCGAGGATGACAAAGCTGCGCGGTGTCGCCTGGTTCAGGATCGCCGCCGTCTCGATCATCTCGGCCATGAAGGTCGAGCGGCCACGCGCCAGATCGTCGGCCGCCCCGACGCGGGAATAGAGCCGGTCGGCGACGCCGATCTCGGCCCGCTCCGCCGGGACATAGCAGCCGGCCTGGGCCAGCATCAGGATCAGGGCATTCTGGCGCAGGAAGGTCGATTTACCCGCCATGTTGGGGCCGGTAACGAAGGTCAGACGGGCCGCATTTTCCCCCGATCCCTCCAGCTGGCAGGAATTGGGGGTGAAACGCCCTTCACCGGATTTCGCCAGCGCGCGCTCGACCACGGGATGCCTGCCGCCATCGACAGAAAACGTAAATGAATCGTTAATTTGTGGGCGGCACGCCCCGGCCTCTTCGGCCCATTCGGCGAGCGCGGACGACACATCAAATTCTGCCAGAGCAGCCGTCGCGACGCGGATAAAGCCTGCCAGCGCCTCCACACGGTCACGCAGTGCGGAAAATGTCTCGATCTCCATCGCCAGCGCCCGCTCGCCGGCACTCGCGATCTTCGATTCCAGCTCCGCCAGCTCGGTCGTGGTGAAGCGGACCGCATTCGCCATGGTCTGGCGGTGGATGAAAGTGTCGTCGCCCATCAGCGCATCGGCATGACGTGCGGTCACCTCGACGAAATAGCCCAGCACATTATTGTGCTTCACCTTCAGGCTCGAAACGCCGGTCGCCCCGGCATAGGTCTGCTGCAGACCGGCGACGATGCGGCGCGAAGCGTCGCGCAATTGCCGCGTCTCGTCCAGTTCCGGCATCCAGCCTTCAGCGACGAACCCGCCATCGCGCGCCAGCAGTGGCGGCTCGTCGACAATCGCCCGGTCGAGATCCCCGACCAGGGCTGCAAGCTCCGGCTTGTCGGCCAGGGTCAGCGCCGCGATCCCGTCGGCGATACGTTGCGGCGGCCGGTCGAGCCGGGCGTCCAGCAGGTGCGCGGCGATCGCCTCGCCCTCCTGCAGCGCGCCGCTCAGCGCCTTGAGGTCCCGCGGACCGCCACGGCCGACGAGCAGGCGCGACAGGCCGCGCTCGGCATCGCCGGCGGATTTCAGACGATCGCGCAATTGCCGGCGCAGCCCGGCCTCGCGCTCGAACCAGGCGACGGCATCCAGCCGCGCCTCGATCGCCGCGACATCGGTCAGGGGACGCGCCAGCCGGTCGGCCAGCGCCCGCGCACCCGGCGCGGTGACAGTGCGGTCGATTGCGCCGAGCAGCGAACCCTGGCGGTCACCGGACAGGGTGCGATCGATCTCCAGGCTGGCCCGGGTCGCCGGATCGATGGCCAGGACACTGCCCTCTCGCGTCTGGCGCGGCGGCGACAGCTTGGCCGGAGCACCGGCCTGGGACAGGGCGAGATAGTCCAGCAGCGCCCCCAGCGCGGCGCGCTCGGCCTTCGAGAAATCCCCGAACGCGGTCAGCTCCTGCACCTCGAACTGGGCCTTGAGCTGCCGCTCCGCTGAAGCGACATCGAACTTGGCCCGCGGCAAAGGCGTGAGCGTGGTGCGTGGCAGAAGGCCCGCCGCCTCACAGAACCGGCTCTCCTCGACCAGCAGCTCGGCCGGGTTCATCGCCGCCAGCTCGGCCGTCAGGGCGTCCCCGGAAACGGCGCAAACCGCAAACTCGCCGGTCGAGATATCCGCCCAGGCGATGGCGTTCTCGCCGGTCGCCAGTTGGGCCAGGGCGGCAATCCGGTTGGCCGAACGCGGATCGAGCAGGCTGTCCTCGGTCAGCGTTCCCGGCGTGACGATACGGGTGATGGCCCGCTGCACCACCGCCTTGGATCCGCGCGCCTTGGCCGCCTTGGGATCCTCGATCTGCTCGCCCACGGCGACCTTGAAGCCCGCCTTGATCAGACGCGCCAGATAGGCCTCGGCCGTGGCTGCCGGCACGCCGCACATCGGGATCGGCTCGCCCTGGTGCTCGCCGCGCTTGGTCAGCGCGATATCCAGCGCCGCCGCCGCCCGCACCGCATCGTCGAAGAAGAGCTCGTAGAAATCGCCCATGCGATAGAAGAGCAGGGCATCGCCCGGCGCCTGCGACCGCAGGGCCAGGAATTGCTC
Source organism: Maricaulis virginensis (assembly GCF_027922185.1). Taxonomy (NCBI): domain Bacteria; kingdom Pseudomonadati; phylum Pseudomonadota; class Alphaproteobacteria; order Maricaulales; family Maricaulaceae; genus Maricaulis; species Maricaulis virginensis. The sequence goes on from NZ_BSFE01000012.1 coordinate 72,810, forward strand.
CATCATCGGCGTGGCGCCCTCGGCCGAGGGGAAGGCACGATCGGCGGGCATGGGAAGGCTGGACAGGGAATTCATCGGCGCAGACGGTGGCGAGGTTTCACCTTGCGTGCAAGGGTGTGAAGCGGCTAGAGCCCATACGATTGTCCATAATCAAAATAAAGCAGGGAAAACGGGGATGAACGACAGAACCAGCCACGTCGAGGACGAAGAAGCGCTCGCCTTTCACAAGGAGCCCGTTCCCGGCAAGCTCGCCCTGTCTCCGACCAAGCCGATGGCGACGCAGCGCGATCTCTCGCTGGCCTATTCGCCGGGCGTGGCTGCGCCGGTGAAGGCGATCGCGGAGAATCCCGACGCGGTCTACGACTACACCTCCAAGGGCAATATGGTCGCCGTGATCTCCAACGGCACGGCTATTCTCGGCCTGGGCGATCTGGGCGCCATGGCGTCCAAGCCCGTGATGGAAGGCAAGGCGGTGCTGTTCAAGCGCTTTGCCGATATCGACGCGATGGACATCGAGGTCGAGGAAACCGATGCCGATGCCTTCATCGAATGCGTCAAGCGGATCGGCAACACGTTCGGCGGCATCAATCTGGAAGACATCAAGGCGCCGGAAAGCTTCATCATCGAACAGCGCCTGCGCGAACTGCTCGACGTACCGGTCTTCCATGACGACCAGCACGGCACGGCCATCATCTCCGTCGCCGGCATCATCAATGCCTGTGACATCACCGGCCGCAAGATCAGCGATCTGAAAGTCGTGGTGAACGGCGCCGGTGCGGCCGGCATCGCCGTGCTCGAACTTCTCAAGGCGATGGGCGTCAAGCACGAGAACGCGCTGCTGTGCGACTCCAAGGGCGTCATCCACACCGGGCGCGACGGGCTGAACCAGTGGAAAGCGGCGCATGCCGCCGACACGGATCGCCGCTCGCTGGCCGAGGCGCTGGACGGCGCCGACTGCTTCCTGGGCCTGTCGGTCGCCGGCGCGGTGACCCAGGACATGGTCAAGGCGATGGCCAAGGACCCGATCATCTTCGCGATGGCCAATCCGGATCCCGAGATCAGGCCGGAAGACGTGCGTGCCGTGCGCGACGATGCCATCATCGCCACCGGCCGGTCGGACTATCCCAACCAGGTCAATAATGTCCTCGGCTTCCCCTACATCTTCCGCGGCGCCCTCGATGCGCGTGCCCGCACGATCAATGAAGAAATGAAGATCGCCGCGGCCCGCGCCCTGGCTGCGCTGGCGCGCGAGGATGTGCCCGACGAGGTGGCCGCCGCCTATCACGGCTCGCGCCCGTCATTCGGCCGCGACTACATCATCCCCTCGCCCTTCGATCCGCGGCTGATCCACTATGTGCCGCCCTATGTCGCCCAGGCCGCAATGGATACCGGCGTCGCACGCAAGCCGATCGCCGACATGACCGCCTACCGGGCCTCGCTGGCCCGGCGCCTCGACCCGACCGCTGCCCTGCTGCAGCGTATCCAGGGCGCGGTGATGGGCCATGGCCGCCGCATCGTCTTTGCCGAAGGCGAGGAGCCGTCGGTGATCCGCGCCGCCTATGCCTTCCAGAACCAGGAGCTGGGCAAGGCCATCCTGGTCGGCCGCGAAGAGATCACCCGCGCCAACATGCGCCAGGTCGGTGTGCCGGAAGACGCGATCGAGATCGTCAATGCCCGCCTCTCGGACCGCAATGCGATCTATGCGGACTTCCTGTACGAACGCCTGCAGCGCAAGGGCTATCTGCGCCGCGACGTGCAGCGCCTGGTCAATAATGACCGCAATGTCTTCTCCGCCTGCATGGTGAAGCTGGGCGATGCCGACGGCATGGTGACGGGCACGACCCGCTCCTATGCCGCAGCGCTGAGCGATGTCGGCCTGGTGCTCGATCCGGCGCCGGGACAGCGCGTGATGGGCATGTCGATCGCCCTGGCCAAGGGCCGCACGCTGTTCATCGCCGACACCAATATCGCCGAGTTCCCCGACAGCGAGGCGCTGGCCGATATCGCCACGGAAACCGCGGCGGCGGCCAAGGGCTTCGGCTTCACCCCGCGCGTCGCCTTCCTGTCCTATTCCACCTTCGGCAATCCGCAGGGCCAGCGGTCCGACAAGCTGCAGGAGGCTGTGCGCCTGCTCGACGAGCGCGGCGTGAACTTCGAATACGAGGGCGAGATGAATGTCGATGTGGCGCTCGACCCGTCACACCGCTTCCTCTACCCGTTCTCGCGCCTGAAGGGTCCGGCCAATGTGCTGATCATGCCGGCCATCCACGCCGCCTCCATCGCCACCAAACTGCTGCGCGTAGCCGGCGGCGCGACCGTGATCGGTCCGATGCTGGTCGGTGTCGAAAAACCCGTGCAGATCGCCCGTCTCGGCGCCTCGGTCAGCGAGATCACGACGCTGGCGGCCCTGGCCGCCTATGACCCGGAAAAGCACGAGGTGGAGAGTACGCTGGCGGAGTAGGGCTACTCCGCCTCCACCGTCTCGCGTTCGGCGAACTTCTCCTCGCCGCGTGCGCCGGGCGGTCCGCGGAAGGCGACAAACACCAGCAAGGCGGCGGCGGGCAGGGTCCACGCCGCTGTCAGCACGAAGAACATCACCCAGCCGACCGCATCCGCCAGCACGCCGGAAAAGCCTGACAGGAATTTCGCGAACAGGGCGTAGAAGGAGCTGAGCAGCGCATACTGGGTCGCCGCATTCGCCGGATCGACCAGGCTGGAAAGATAGGCAATGAAGACGGTGGTGACGAAACCGCCGGCCAGATTGTCGCCGACGATGGCGATGGCCAGTTTCCAGGCATCGTCAGGCTGTGCGGTCGCGGCCAGCCAGGCATAGGCGCCATTGGTCACGAAGGTGATGCCCAGGCCGACCATCAAGGCCCGCATCATGCCGATGCGATAGGCCACCACACCGCCGAGAAACAGCCCGAAAAGCGTTGACGCGAGCCCCGGCCCGCCCTGGATGCCGCCAACAACTGCACGGTCGAATTCCAGGTCCGAATAGAGCGGGGCGGCCATCACACCCATGGTGAAATCGCTCATCCGGTATAGCGAGATCAGTGCGAAGACAGGGATGATCCACCATCCCAGCCGGCCGAAAATGGCCTTGAAGGGCTCATAGACGGCCTTGGCGACCTTCAGCCCGAAACCGCCCTCCAGCTCACGCTTTCCAGCGCCGGCCCTGGGCTCCTTCATCGCGAAGACGAGCCCGGCGGAGACGAGCATGGCACCGGCCATGGCGAGGAAGGACACGTCCCAGTCAGCCCACTCGGAAATGGCGAGGCCCAGGCCGGATGTCATGTAGGCGATGCGGTAACCGAAGGAGTAGGCCGCCGCCATGTTGGCCTGCATGTCATTGGGCGCGGACTCGATCCGCCAGGCGTCGATGGCCACGTCAAGCGTGGCGCCCGAATAGGCCAGCAAGAGCGCGGCAATGGCGACCGGGACAAGGCTGACCAGAGGGTCGGTCTGCGAGATGATGACCAGCGCGATCACCGTTCCGGATATCGCCGTGACAATCCAGGAGCGGCGCGCGCCGAGCAGGCTGTGCAGCACCGGTATCTTCACCCGGTCAACGACCGGTGCCCACAGCCATTTCAGCGTGTAGGACAGGGTGACGAAGTAGAAGAAGCCGATCGTCGAGCGTTCTATACCGGCGTCGCGCAGCCAGTAGGACAGTTTCTGGAACACCATGTAGAGCGGCAGGCCCGACGCGAAGCCCAGGATCAGCATGGAGATCATGACCGGGGTGAAGTAGACGGTGAGCGTCTTGAGCCAGGTGGTGCGGCCAGCCGCACCGATCTCCGCATTGCTGTCGGCCATGTCCCTGAAACTCCAGCGGGTTGAGATCAGCCCATGCTGGCCCGCTTTTGCCGTCCGCACAAGTTAACGAGGACGGCGGTGAGGCGGTCGGGGTCGAGGGGTTTGGAGAGGAATTCGTCCATTCCGGCGCCCAGGCACAGCTTGCGGTCGCTTTCCGAGGCATTGGCGGTAAGTGCGATCAGCGGCAGGGTGAGCCCGGCTTCGCGCGCCTTGCGGGCAACATCCGGTCCGTCGCGCTTGGGCATGCGCTGATCGAGCAGGGCGGCGTCGAATTCCTGCACCGCCAGCGCCTCGCTGGCGGCCTCGCCATCGGTCACGAGCGTGACGGCAATGCCCAGGCTTTCCAGGCATTTGCGGGCAATGAGAGCATTGACCGGATCGTCTTCGGCGACCAGCAGGCTGAGTCCGGAGACATCGGGCTGTACGGACGGCCGCCGGGGTGCTTCGGTGTCCGGCGCGTCCTCCCGGCCCGTCAACCGGTCGATCAGGGTTGCCGGGCGGACCGGTTTGACCAACCAGCCCTCACCCGGGCCGGCCGTTTCGATGACCGCCGCCTTCTGGTCCGGCGCGACGAGGTGCCAGGTCCGCACGACGCCGGTTTCGGCAGCGGCCGCCGCCCAGACCGGATCGACAAGAAGCTCCCGGCCATCGGCCTCCGCGGCGAGCATGTCGGGCGAGTCGATTGCCAGCGCGTCGGCGCCGAGCGCCTGCAGCTGGTCGCACAGGCTCGTGCGCAGAATGGCATTGGGCGCCGCGACCGCGACCCGATGGCCCGTCAGCGGCTGTGCATCCATCACCGCCTCGACGGGCAGGTCGAAAACGACCCAGAATTTCGCGCCTTCGCCCAGGCGGCTTTCCAGGCCCATCGTGCTGTCCATCGCCTCAACGAGGCGGCGCACCATGGCGAGACCCAGACCGGCGCCGCCTTCGGCGCCGTCACGCTCCGCGGCGCCGCGCTCGAAATGCTCGAACAGGGTCTGCTGATCGGCTTCGGCAATGCCGGGCCCGGTATCGCTGACGGAGAGCGCCAGACGCACCGCGCCGTCGGCGCCGGGTGTGCCGGTAATATCGACCCGCACACCGCCGGACCGGGTGAATTTCACCGCATTGCCGATCAGGTTGAACAGGATCTGGCGCAGGCGGGCGGCATCGCCGATGACACGCACCGGTGCACCGGCGGCCTGGACGACCCCGATCTCCAGCCCCTTCTCCCGCGCCCGCGGCGCTGCGAGTTCGACGGTTTCTCGCACCAGCTCGACCACGTCGACCGGTTCGGGACGCAGATCGAGCTTGCCGGCCTCGAGGCGCGACAGATCGAGAATATCGTCCACCATCGCCAGCGCATGGTCGGCCGATGTGGCAATCGAGCGGACATAGTCGGCCTGGTCCGGACGCAAGGGTGTGGCTTCCAGCAGGCGGGCGACGCCGAGCGCGCCAGCCAGCGGCGTACGCAGCTCGTGGGTAACAGCGGCGAAGAAGAGGGATTTGGCGCGCTGGGATGCTTCCAGATCGTCATGCGCCTCGCGCCGGCGGGTGACGTCACGGCCGACGGAGATGACCCCGCCATCGTCGGGAAGCAGACGCTCGTCCCATTCGATCCAGAGCGGACCGGAGCGCGTGCGCATCAGCATTTCATAGCGGCGCTGACCGGCGGTCGAGACCGGCGGCGCCACGGAAAACCAACGGCCGACCCAGTCGGTGCGCTCGCCGCCAAACGCCGTGAGAAAGGCGGCATTGACGTAGAGCACGCGGCCGCTATGGCCGCGCACCAACATCAGCTCACCTGCCGCATCCAGCGCTGTCAGAAGAACGGCATCAAGGGCGGGCTCGATATGAAGACGGCGCGGCCCGGACTCTCTGGCGTGGCCGGCGTGGTCGACGCCTCGGCCGGCGAGATGCGTGACAGGGTCCGTGTCCGGGTCCGGCACGCGATCCGGCGCCCGGTCCGGGCTTTTATCCGCGTCATGGTGTCCTGTATCACCGCGCGCCGTATCAGGGTGACCCGTGACATCGTGATCCGTGACATCGTGATCCGTGCCACCGCACCCGGCATCAGCACGACCGGCATCGCTTCGAACGGCCGCCTGCCGTGCTGCCGGGCCCGTCGGACGGACGATTTCAGCACGCCGGCGCATGGGGTCAGGCGCAGACGCTCGCGCAGCCCCGGCGCCCGCGCACCGGTCTGCGTCGTCCTGCCTGTCACCCTCGCCCGCGGCGCCGGTGCGGGAGCCGTCCCGCGGCGCGCCGGACGGGAGCCCGGAGGATCCATCTTTGCCGTCCCGTTTCATGCCGTCCTGTCTAGCAGGGGACGGTTAACGAAGCGTCGTGACCGCCCCCGCCCGCGCACACCGCAAGGCCGGGCGCAGCGCAACACCGGGCGCAACCCGGCAGCGGCAGGAGGTTGCGCCGCGCCGGATCGCGCCCGGGCCTCCGGAGCCCGGTTTCAGGAGCCGCTCACAGCTCCGCCCTCAGCCTGCCCGCAGATAGACCGGGCGCAGCACAACGGCCTGCATGGCCATGCCGCCTACTGCGCGGCGAGCGCTACACCCGCAGACATCTGCGTCGCCTCGAACAGGCCGCGCCGGCAGGACAGCGCTTCGGCGATATGGATGCGACGCACGCCTTCCTGGCCCTCCAGGTCGGCAATGGTGCGGGCGACGCGCAAGACGCGATGATAGGAGCGGGCGGTGAGATTGTGCGCTGTGGCCGCCTCGTTGAGCAGGGCCTCGCCCGGCCGGTCCGGCGTGGCGACATGATCGAGAATGTCCGTTGGCAGATGCGCGTTGAGATAACCGCGTGCCGCCTGGATCTCGCGGGCCCGGGCGACGCGCCGGGCAGCCTCCGCCGTGCCTTCGGCCGGCGGCGGGAGGGCCAGATCGGCGGGCGTGACCGCGGGAACATGGATCTGCAGATCGATCCGGTCGAGCATCGGACCGGAGATGCGTGCCTGATAATCGCGCGCGCAGCGCGGACCGCGGCGGCAACCGGTACCGCCATCCCCGCCACCGCCGCAACGACAGGGATTCATGGCAGCAACCAGTTGAAAACGCGCCGGGTAGACGATGTGGGCATTGGCCCGGGCGACGGTGATCGAGCCGGTTTCCAGGGGCTGGCGCAGGCTGTCGAGCACCTGGGGATGGAATTCCGGCAACTCGTCGAGAAACAGCACGCCGCGATGGGCGAGCGAAGCCTCGCCCGGCCGGGCGCGCATGCCCCCGCCGACCATCGCCGCCATCGAAGCGGAGTGATGCGGCGAGCGGAAGGGCCGTGTCCGTGTCAGCCGCCCGCGCTCGAGCAGGCCGGCGACCGAGTGGATCATCGAGACGTCGAGCAGTTCCTCCGGTGCCAGGGCGGGCAGAAGGCCCGGCAGGCGCTCGGCCATCATCGACTTGCCCGATCCCGGCGGCCCGACCATGAGGAGATTGTGATGTCCGGCCGCAGCGATCTCCAGCGCACGCTTGGCCGCTTCCTGGCCGCGGACCTGGGCGAGGTCTGGACCCGTGCCGGTATCGAGCAATTCACCTGGCACCGGGCGGGCGAGCACCTGGGTGCCCTTGAAGTGATTGATCAGCTGGATCAGCGTCGCGGGCGCGAGAATGGCCAGGTCACCCCCGGCCCAGGCCGCTTCGGCACCGCACGCCTCCGGACAGATCAGCGACAGGCCGGCCGCATTGGCGGCCACCGCAGCGGGCAGCGCACCCGGCGCCGAGCGGATGCGCGCATCGGCCCCCAGCTCGCCGAACACCAGGTGTCCTTCGACGGCATCCTTGGGCAGTATGCCCATTTCCGCGAGCACGCTGACGGCGATCGGCAGGTCAAAATGCGCACCCTCCTTGGGGCGGTCGGCCGGCGCGAGATTGACGATCAGCCGCTTGGACGGCAGCGACAGCCCCAGCGCCGCAAAAGCCGCACGTACCCGCTCCCGGCTTTCCGTGACCGCCTTGTCGCCCAGACCGACGACGGAAAAGATCGGCTGCTGGCCGCCTGCTACCTGGACTTGTACGTCAACCAGGCCCGCCTCGGCCCCGTCGAACGCCACCGATGTCGTTCGAGCCGCCATGATTTCTCCCTGACGTACCGGGAAATTGAATCGCTGAGCAGCCGCATGCGTCGCAGAATGCCGCTCACCGTGCCTTTCTGCCACAGTCGCCCAGCGACCGCCCTAAAGGCCCATCATGACAAGGTTTTCCACAGACCCTGTCCACACCCGGATCAAAACAGGAACACAGAGTGAACGAAGAATCAGAACACGTCAAGCGTGTATTCTAGGCGGCCAGCCGGTTCTCGACGCAATCCCAGAAAATGGCGCAGGTATCGATGCCGGAGAAGCGCTTGAGCTCCTGCACGCCGGTCGGCGAGGTGACGTTTATTTCCGTCATCCGGCCGCCGATCACATCGATCCCGACCAGCACCAGGTCCCGCTCGCGCAGGACCGGGCCGATCACGTCGCAGATGGCGCGATCGGCATCATCGAGCTCGGAAGCCTCGGCCACACCGCCGACATGCATGTTCGAGCGGGTCTCGCCCTTCTGCGGTACGCGATTGATCGCGCCCACAGGCTCGCCATCGACAAGGAGAACGCGCTTGTCGCCCTTCTCGACCGCCGGCAGGAAGGCCTGGGCGACGACCGGTTCACGCGACTGGGCAAAGAACATTTCCAGCAGCGAGGAGAAATTGCCGTCGCCGGGGCGCAGCCGGAACACGCCGGCGCCGCCATTGCCGTAGAGCGGCTTGATGATGATGTCGGAATGGGTGTCGCGGAAAGCCCGCAACGCACCGGTATCGCGCGAGATCAGCGTCGGCGGGATCAGATCCGGGAACATCAGCGGCAGGATCTTTTCCGGGCTCGAACGCACCCAGGCCGGGTCGTTCAGCACGAGGGTCCGGCCCTTGAGGAATTCCAGGATGTGCGCGGCGGTCTGGTAGGCCATGTCAAAGGGCGGGTCCTGGCGCATCAGGACGACATCGACATCCTCGGCCAGGTCCAGCATGACCGGTTCGCCGAGATCGGCATGATTGCCCTGCTGGTGCCGCACGGTCACGGGACGCGCCCGCGCCAGCACACGGCCCTGCAGCCAGACCAGCTGGTCGGGATGATAGACGAAGAGCTCGGCGCCGCGGGCCTGGGCCTCTTCCATCAGGGCGAAAGTGGTGTCTGCATCCACATTCACCGTCTCGATCGGGTCCATCTGGACCGCAACGCGCATGGTCATCAACGTGTCTCCGGGGCGCCCAGCAATTGCGGACCGGAGTTAGGGGTTTGCGCCGCCGGATCAAGGGCCGGGCGGGCTTCCCCCTCACACACTTCCGCGCGGCGCTCACCGCGGGCGGGCAGATCGGTGGGCACACCATCGATGCGCACATAGGTGATCACTTCTTCCACACCCTCGACCAGCGAGGCATGGCCGGAGGCGCGCTCGAGCTCGGCCCGGTTGCGGGCAACGCCGAGCAGGTAGACATGGCCGTCGCGGGTCTCGACATTGAAATTGATCGAGCGGACGTTCCGGTCGGCCGCGAGACGCGCATTGACCCGCGCCGTGATCTGGCCGTCGCGGACCCGGTTGCGGAAACCGTCTCCCGGACCGATCTCCAGCTCGTTGGCGACATTGCGCACGGCCACCGACGACCAGGCCAGGCATTCCGCCATGCGGCGGTCGGCCTCGCGCGGCACGGCGCCGGTCAGAAGGGCAATCCCCTCTGTGACTTCCACATCGACCCCGTCGAGCGCATAGCCCTCGGTGCGCAGCATCGCGGCCTTGATCGAGACGGACGCGTTCGTGTCGTCCAGCTGGCGGCCGATCGAGCGCTCCTCCTGCACCGTTGAACAGGCGGTCAACAGGGCGAGGGCAGGCAGGGCCAGAATGCGGAACATGGGGACGCTCTCCAGTCGAATCGTGCGGTTCACTCTACGCGATGGGACGCGCAAGACCACGTCCCGGTTCCCGGCCCGGCTGCACGCCGTTGCCGCCGATCGGATTCAGATCAGGCTGACCGCGCCATCGCCGGGGACCCAGGCGGCGCGATGATGCACCGGAAGCCGGCCCGGCGCGACCAGAAACAGATCATAGCGCACAAACAGCCGCCGGAAGCGGGCATCGTGCCGGGCAAGCCAGAGGCTGGCTGCCCGTTCGATGCGCTGGCGCTGGCGCGGACCGACGGAGTCGCGCGCCTCGGCGACAGACGGACGCAGCTTGACCTCGATGAAGGCGATGTATTCGCCGCGACAGGCAACGAGATCGATCTCGCCGGCCGGCGTACGGGCGCGGCGGTCGAGCAGGCGATAGCCCTTGGCCGCCAGCCAGGCCATGGCCAGCCATTCGGCCCAGCGGCCGCGCGCTTCCGCTGCCTGCCGGGCCCGGCTCACCCCTTGTCCCGCAGCGCCAGGGCGCGGGCATAGACGTCGCGCCTGGCCCAGCCGGATTGGGCGGCGATCTCGGCCGCGGCATCCTTGACCCGCATCTCCGCGAGCACGCGTTTCAGCGCCGCATCGATGCGCGCCTCGTCCCAGCCGGTCTCGCTGGGCGGGCCGATCACGATCACCACCTCGCCGCGCGGCGGCCCGGCCTCGGCATAGTGTTCGGCCAGTCCGGCAAGCGTGCCGCGACGCGCCTCCTCGTGCAGTTTGGTCAGCTCGCGGCAGACGGCGGCAGGCCGGTCACCCAGCACCTTCGCCATGCTCGCGAGAGAGGCCGGCAGACGCGATGCGCCTTCATAGACAACCAGACTGCCCGGCGACCGGCCCATTTCCGCCAGCCAGGTCTCGCGGGCTCCGGTCTTGGGCGGCGGAAAACCGGCAAAGGTGAAACAGTCGGTCGGCAGGCCGGCAATCGCCAGCGCCGCCAGAACCGCGGACGCGCCGGGGATCGCGATCACTTTGTGGCCGGCCGCAATGACCTCGCGCGCCAGCTTGAAACCCGGATCGGAAACGAGGGGCGTGCCCGCATCGGAGACCAGCGCGATCCGCTTGCCCGCTTCCAGCGCCGCCAGGATGTGCGGCCGGACCTTCTCGCCATTGTGGTCGTGATAGGGCTGCAGTTCGGCCCGGATCCCGTAGGCATCGAGCAGGCGGCGGGAGACACGGGTATCCTCGGCCAGAACCGTATCGGCGGCGGCAAGCACGTCGAGCGCACGCAGGGTGATGTCACGCAGATTCCCGATCGGGGTGGAAACCAGGTAGAGACCCGGCTCCAGTGCTTGCCCCTTTCCACCCGGCCAGATAGCTTCGCGAGAAATTTCACCGGGTAGTCCGCTCATGCCGTCCGTCATTCTTTCGCGTTTTCATTCCTGTCTTGCCAGCATGACACAAAGCGCGGGCTTGCGCGCCTTCGCTGTCATCGGTCTTGTCGGCATCGCCGTAGCAGCCTGCAGCACCACGCCGCCGCCCCCGCCGCCGGTGCAGCAGCCACCCGTTACCCGGCCGGAACCGGAGCCCACGCCGGAGCCTGAACCCGAGCCGGAAGTGCGCACCGGGCTCATTCCGCCGCACATGGCCGATCGCGACCTCGTCCGCGTCGCTGTCCTGCTGCCCTTCTCGGCCGAGAATGCCGGCGCCCGCGCGGAAGCCCTGCGCCTGCTGCGCGCCGCCGAACTGGCCCTGTTCGAGCGCGGCAGCGGCAATCTCCTGATGATCCCCAAGGACACACAGGGCACGCCCGAGGGCGCACGCGCCGCTGCCATGGCGGCCGCCGGCGACGGTGCCGACATGATTATCGGTCCGCTGTTCGGCCCCGCGGTGTCCGGTGCCGCCTCGATTGCGCGCCAGGCCGATATTCCGGTGATCGCCTTCACTACGGACACGACGGTGGCAGGCGACGGCGTCTATCTGATGAGCTTCCCGCCGGAGATCGAGGTCGAACGGATTGTGGAATACGCCGCCCGCCAGGGTGTCGAGCGCTTTGCCTATCTGGGCCCGCAGGACCGTTATGGCATGGCGGTCTATGATGCCCTGCAGAACAGTGCCGGGCTGAATGGCGGCTATGTCGCCGCAGATTCCTTCTATACCGGCGATGTCGAAGCCATGGCGCGCGCGTCGGCGCGCCTGGCCAGCGGTGTCTTCGAACCGCTCACCCCGGAAGACGCGCTCGAGCTGCAGCGCCAGGAATGGGTGCCGGATCCCGATGCCGCTTTCCAGGCCGTGATCCTGCCCGAGGGCAGCACCCGCTTGCGCGCTCTGGGCCCGCTGCTGGTCTCGCAGAATGTCGATCCGCTGGTCGTTCGCTTCCTGGGCACCGGCCTGTGGAACGATCCGGAATTGCTGCGCGAACCGGCGCTGCATGGCGGCTGGTTTGCCGGCCCCGACCAGGCTGCCCGCGAACGCTTCGAAACGGCCTATCGCGAAGCCTATGACAGTCCGCCCTCGCGCATCGCCAGCCTGGCCTATGATGCGATGGCCCTTGCCGCACACCTCGATGGCGGCGAGCGCGGCTTCTCGCGTGCGGCGATCGAGGAAGAGCAGGGCTTCATGGGGGCGGACGGCCTGTTCCGCTTCCGCTCTGACGGGATGATCGAGCGCGGTCTGGCGATCTTCGAGATCCGCCCGCGCGGCCTGCGCGAGATCGAACCCGCCCCGCTGAGCTTCGAACCGCCGGCCTTCTAGGGTACGAGTTCGCCGGAAACCCCGTCGGCCAGAAGACGGCCGGCGGCGGTCAGGCGTATCCGCGAGCCGGCCTGATCCACCATGCCCTGGCGCATCATGCGCGCCAGACCGTCAGGGTCGATCCCGCTGCCGGTAGTGGCGTGCAGATGATCGATGTCCAGCCCGTCCGCCAGGCGCATCCCCATCAGGATGCGTTCGGCGATCTCGTCCGCGACGCCAAGCGCCTCCTCGCTCGCAATGCCGGTACCGGTCTCTGTGACGCGGCGGATGTAGTCGGCCGGCCGCCGGGCGGCCTCTGTCGCCGCACGTCCGCCAGCGCTCGCGCGCCCGATGCGGCCATGGGCCCCCGGGCCGATACCGATCCAGTCGCCGCCCTCCCAGTAGAGCCGGTTGTGGACCGACTCGTCGGCGCGGCCGCGGGCGTGGTTGGAGATTTCATAGCCCTCGAACCCGGCCGCCGCGCACAGGCTTTCGGTCAGCTCGTAAAGGTCGGCGGCAAAATCCGGCGGCGCGTCCAGCTGTTCGCCGCGGCCGGCGCGCTTTCCGAAGGCCGTACCCGGCTCGATGGTCAGCTGGTAGGGCGAGATATGCCCGACACCGCTGGCCAGCGCCTCGCCGAGCTCGGCTGCCCAGTCATCCGCCGTCTGACCGGCGCGGGCATAGATCATGTCGAGCGAGACGCGGGCGAAATCACGCTGGGCCGCGTCGATCGCCCGGCGCGCCAGTGAAGCGTCATGATCGCGGCCGAGCGAGACCAGTGCCTGGTCGTCAAAGCTCTGCACGCCCAGCGACAGCCGGTTGATACCCGCCGCGGCCATGCCGGCAAATCCGTCGATATCCTTGGGATTGGCTTCCAGCCCGATTTCCGCGCCGCCGGCGAAGCCCCACAGACGCCCGGCCTCACCGATCACGGCGGCGAGCTGCTGCGGGGTCATCAGGGATGGCGTGCCGCCGCCGAAGTGCAGGCTGGCGAGCGGCCGGGCACCGGTGCGGGCGCGCCAGTGCGCCATATCGGCCAGCATGGCGGCCAGAAGCGCCTCGTCATCGCCCTTCGGCCGGTAGACGTTGAAGTCGCAATAGGGACAGATACGGGCACAATAGGGCCAGTGCACATACAGCCCCAGCGCATTGCCGGGGCCGGAGGCCGGCCCGTCGCTCACGATCCGAATTCCGCCGCGATCATCGCAGCCAGGGCCCGGGCGCGATGGCTGAGTTGGCGTTTTTCCTCGGGCGCCATCTCGCCGAAGGTGCGGCGCTCGCCCGCCGGGCAGAAGACCGGGTCATAGCCGAACCCGCCCTTACCGCGCGGCGGCCAGATGATCGTGCCCGCCACTTCGCCGCGATAACGGCTGATCGATCCGTCAGGCCGGGCGAGGGCAATCACGCTGACAAAGCGCGCCGTACGGTCGGCCGCCTCGCCCAGTTCGTCATGCACCCGCTGCATGGCCCGGCCGAAATCGCGCGGCTCGCCGGCCCAGCGGGCGGAATAGATGCCGGGCGCCCCGTCCAGCGCATCGACGGACAGTCCGGAATCATCCGCCAGGCAGGTGAGGCCCGTCGCCTCGCAGGCGGCCCGCGCCTTGAGCGCAGCATTACCCTCGAATGTCGGCTCGGTTTCTTCGGGTTCAGGAAGGTCAAGTTCAACAGCGCTTTTCAGGGCGATCCCGCGGGGTGCGAGAATGTCCCGCAACTCCTTGATCTTGCCCGCATTATGGCTTGCGAGAACCCAGGTTTCACCGTCTGAAATCGCCATTATTCCGGTCCTCTTTTATCGCCTTTCGAAAAATTCATATCGAAAAACGATATTTTTCGCTTGCGCACCCGCCGCCTCTCGTTTATCGATAAACAACAAGGACGGGAGACACCGTCCCGCGTACCACGAATGACAACGGTAATTGGTCAGATTAAAGCAGAAAGGAAACAGTCAAATGGTCAGGTCCGGAAATTCGAGCATGCAGGTCGTCGCGTCCATCGCGGTCAATGCCATGCTGCTGATCTCGGTTGCGGCCGGCGCGTTCTACGCGATTGCACCGGTTGCTGCATGATTGCTACTGACGGGTGAGGCCTGACGGGCGGACGCGCCGCTCACAGGCCTCATTCGCAAGCCGCATTGCCTATGGGAAGGGGCGGGCATGAAAACACTGGGCCAAGGATCGCTCGCATCCATTGTGAAGATCATCCTGGATGTCGTCTGGTATCTGGGCTGGGTCCTTTTGAGTTTCGCCGCGCTGGTCCTGCTGGCTGCCGCTGCCACGCTCGTCATGGATTTCCTCGGCTATTCGCCGGGTGTTGTCACAGAGCTTTTCCAGTCGATCCGCGAACACGGCTGGCTTTTCCCGCTGCTGGTCACCGAGATCATCGCGTTCATGATCGTGATCGACCGGCTGCGCCGCATTTCCTCGACCCTGATCGCGGGCGACCCCTTTGTGCCGGAAAATGCCGGGCATCTGCGGGTCATTGCGATCGCCATCGCCGGCTACCAGGTTCTGCGTCACGTCACGCAGGGGGCCGTTGCGATGCTGCTGACCATGATGGACCAGCCCGTTCTGGGCGGTCTGGAACTCACGGCGACGGCGAATATCGACCTGGGCGCCTGGTTCGCGGTGGTCGCGCTGCTGGTACTCGCGGAGATCTTCCGCGAAGGTGCGAAAATGCGCCAAGAACAGAAACTCACGATTTAGGGAGGCGCCATTCATGCCCATTCGCGTCACCCTGGACCGTATGCTCCTTGAGCGCCGCATGTCGCTGACCGAATTGTGCGACCGTGTCGGCATCACCATGGCCAACCTGTCCATCCTCAAGACGGGCAAGGCCAAGGCCGTGCGCTTCTCCACGCTGGAGGCGCTGTGCCGCGAACTCGACTGCCAGCCGGGCGACCTGCTGAGCTTCGATGATGACGAGGATGAAGACGGCCGCGACGCCGCCGAATAGGCGCGGAAGGCCTCGGCAGAACACGAAACTTCGCCGTCCCTCATACCGGCGAAGCAGACGGCGGGGGTGGGCCTGCACGGAAGACCCTCCCTCACGGAAGGGGCCCTTCCCAAAGAGCCCGTGCGGGCCATTTCCAGCCCCCCAGCGCACTCCCGCCGTCTGTCTCTTGCTAGCAATTTGCCGCAATTTCCGAAGGATAACGCCACCGGCCGCGCTGGCAAGCGCGTTGACCCCACACCGCTTTCCCCGGACCCCGTTCCGGGGCCCGGCATACGAAGGCATTTGTGCTCAGTTTGTCAGCAGTCACAGGGCCGGAATGCGCTGTGCGCCTCCGGGGAAACCGGTCCAAGGATGGGTCGCGGGCGCTACCCCTTCAACGCCGCCAGCTGAGCGGCGCACAGATCGGTCACGCCGGCCTTGGCGAGGGCGAAGAGTTCGTGGAAATCGCTTTCCGGGATCGGCTTGTCCTCGGCGGTCGCCTGGATCTCGACAATACCGCCGGTATTGGTGAGGACGAAATTGGCGTCGGCTGCGGCGCGGCGGTCTTCCTCGTATTCCAGGTCGAGGCGGGTTTCCCCGTCGATCACACCGCAGGAAATCGCGGCGAGCTGGCCATGCACCGGATCGGCTTTCAGCAGGCCTTCCTCGATCAGATAGCCGGTGGCCTGTTTCAGGGCCACCCAGGCGCCGGTGATGGCCGCTGTGCGGGTGCCGCCATCGGCCTGGATGACATCGCAGTCGACGGTGATCTGGCGTTCGCCCAGCGCCTTGAGGTCGACCACGGCCCGCAGGGAGCGGCCGATCAGGCGCTGGATTTCCTGCGTGCGGCCGGACTGTTTGCCCGCCGCCGCCTCGCGGCGTCCCCGGGTGTGCGTGGCACGTGGCAGCATGCCGTATTCCGCCGTCACCCAGCCCTTGCCGCCACCGCGCAGCCAGGGCGGGACGCTGTCTTCGATGCTCGCCGTGCACAGCACGTGCGTGCCGCCGAAGCGGGCCATGCAGGAGCCTTCGGCATAGACGGAAACACCGGCTTCCAGGCTGATCTCGCGCAGTGCGTCGCGGGCGCGTCCGAAGGGTCTCATGCATTTCTCCACGTCTTGATACCGGCCGCTCCTAGCGGCATGTGCGCATCGCTTCAAGCGCCGCGGCAGGGATCGCAGACAGGAATAGAGAATTGAACCGGCGCAAAGCGGAGATTAATTGAATGGCATGGCTGATACGCGACCCGAATCGACCCTGGCCGCCCTGGACGGACGGATGCGCACGATCTTCCGCGAGATCGTGGAAGCCTATCTGCGCTCCGGCGAGCCGGTCGGTTCGCGCACGCTGTCGCAGACCGGCAATCTGTCGCTGTCGCCGGCCTCGATCCGCAACACCATGTCCGACCTGGCCCAGATGGGCCTTCTGACCGCACCCCATTCCAGCGCCGGCCGCATGCCCACCCATGCCGGTCTGCGCCTGTTCGTCGACGGACTGTTGCAGGTCGGCCAGCTGACCGAGGACGAGCGCAAGGCGATCGAGGGCAAGGTGACCCGCTCGGGCCGCACCCAGCAGGACCTTCTGTCGGAAGCCTCATCCCTGCTGTCGGGCCTGGCAGGCGGGGCCGGCCTGGTTGTCACGCCCAAGCGCGAGGCACCGCTGCGGCATGTCGAATTCGTGCCGCTCTCGCCGCAGGAAGTGCTCGCCGTGCTCGTTTTCGAGGACGGCACGGTGGAGAACCGGCTGATGCGCGCACCGGACGGCATGCCGCCGGTGACGCTGATCGAGGCCGGCAATTATCTTTCGGCCCGGCTGAAGGGGCGCTCCCTCGCCGAGGCGCGCAAGGCGATCGAGGCCGAGATCGCCCAGCGCCGCTCCCAGCTGGACAGTGCCGCAGAAGACCTGGTCAAGCAGGGCCTGGCCGACTGGTCCGGCGGCTCGGCCGAGCGCGCCCTGATCGTGCGCGGCCAGGCCCGGCTGCTGGAAAGCGTCGATGCGGCAGGCGATCTCGAGCGGATCCGGCTGCTGTTCGAGGACATCGAACGCAAGGAAGAGCTGATCACCCTGCTGGACAAGGCCCGCGACGGCGATGGCGTGCGCCTGTTCATCGGCGCCGAGAACCCGCTTTTCAGTCTGTCGGGTTCAAGCGTGATCGTGGCTCCCTATATGAATTCCGACCAGGAAATCATCGGGGCGCTGGGTGTAATTGGCCCCACCCGTTTGAACTATGCGCGTGTTATCCCCCTTGTCGACTACACCGCCCGTGTCGTCGGACAGATCCTCGACGGCACGCGATCTTGAGAGTGAAAGCGAATGAGCGAGACCGAAAACAGCAAGCCTGAAGACAACGGCCAGCCCGAGACGGAAGACGCCGCCGCGACCCCGCAAGCGGGCGCGGAGGACACGGCCGGCGAGACCGGTGCCGATGCGTCGCCGGACGATGCGATCGTGAAGCTGACGGCCGAGCTGGATTCCATGCGCGACAAGCTGTTGCGCGCCCTGGCCGAGGCCGAGAATACCCGCCGCCGGGCCGAGCGCGATGTCGCCGATGCCCGCAGCTATGCGGTATCCAGCTTCGCCAAGGACATGCTGGACGTGTCCGACAATCTGTCGCGGGCGGTCGGCGCCGTCGATCCCGCGACGCTGGACGGCGCACCGGACGCGGTGAAGAACCTCGTCGAAGGGGTGGCGATGACCGAGAAGGCCCTGCTCTCCAAGATGGAGCGGCATGGCGTGAAGAAGGTCGATCCCCAGCCGGGTGACGCCTTCGACCCGCACCGCCACCAGGCCGTCGCCCAGATCCCGTCCGACCAGCCCAATGGCCGCATCGCCTCGGTGATGCAGACCGGTTTCGTGATCGGCGAACGCACCCTGCGCGCCGCCATGGTTGCCGTCTCGGCGGGCAATCCGTCCGGCGACGGCAATACGTCAGGCGGTAACGGCGTCGACGTCACCGCCTGACGGGACATCGCATCAACAACACCCGTTTTCGCCGCGCCCCCTCGCAAGGGGCGCGGCGAAAGTCCATGATGAGCCCGTCATGAAACGGGGTTGAAAATCATGTCGATGCTGCCGCAATGGGCAATGGACGCGCTGAACATCCTGACCCAGCTCCTTGTGCTGGCGCTGGGCGCCGCGGCGCTGGCGATGATCGTCATGTACATCATTGATCGCGCCCAGACCGCCGATGCGGTGCGCCGCAACTACCCGCTGGTCGGCCGCTTCCGGAACCTGTTCACGACGCTGGGCGAGTTCTTCCGCCAGTATTTCTTCGCCATGGACCGCGAGGAACTGCCCTTCAACCGGGCGGAGCGCGACTGGGTCTACCGGTCGGCCCAGGGCGAGGGCGGCACCGTGCCCTTCGGCTCCACCAAGCCGATGGACAAGGCCGGCACGGCGCTCTTCGTCAATTGCGCCTTTCCGCTGCTCGACGATCATGCCGCCGCCACCGAACCCCTGCGCATCGGACCGCACGCCCGCCACCCCTATGATGCGCCCTCCTTCTTCAATATTTCCGGCATGAGCTATGGGGCACTGTCGAAACCCGCGGTGCAGGCCCTGTCGCGCGGCGCGGCGAAGGCCGGGATCTGGCTGAACACCGGCGAGGGCGGGCTCTCGCCCTGGCATCTGGAGGGCGGCTGCGACATCGTCTTCCAGATCGGTACCGCCAAGTATGGCGTGCGCAATGCGGCCGGCGGGCTGGATGATCAGCGCCTGCGCGACATGGCCGATATCGATGCGGTGAAGATGTTCGAGCTGAAGCTTTCCCAGGGCGCCAAGCCGGGCAAGGGCGGCATCCTGCCGGCCGAGAAGGTGTCGGCGGAAGTCGCGGAGATCCGGGGCATTCCGGTCGGCGAGGCCTCGATCTCGCCGAACCGGCATCCCGAATTCGACGATGTCGACGGCCTGCTCGACATGATCGGGCATATCCGCGAGGTCACCGGCAAGCCGGTGGGGCTGAAGGCGGTGATCGGCGCCCATGGCTGGATCGAGGACATGTGCGAGGCGGTCACACGCCGCGGCACGGAGAGCGCGCCGGATTTCTTCACCATCGACAGCGGCGATGGCGGCACCGGCGCGGCGCCGATGGCGCTGATGGACAATGTCGGCCTGACGATCCGCGAAAGCCTGCCCATGGTGGTCGATATTCTCGAGCGCTACGGCCTGCGCGGCCGGGTGCGGGTGATCGCGACGGGCAAGCTGCTGCTGCCGGGTGCCGTGGCCTGGGCGCTGGCAGCCGGTGCCGATTTCGTCCAGTGCGGCCGCGGCTTCATGTTTTCGCTGGGCTGCATCCAGGCGATGAAGTGCCACCGCAATACCTGCCCGACCGGTGTCACCACGCACGACAAACGCCTGCAGCGCGGCCTCGTCGTCACCGACAAGGCCGAACGCGTCGCCCGCTATGCCGACACGATCCGGAGCCATGTCGAGATGATCGCGCATTCCTGCGGTGTCGCCGAGCCGCGGCAATTGCGCCGCAAGCATGTGCGCATCGTCCAGGAAAACGGCCGTTCGCTGCCGATGAGTGTGATCGACTTCATGCCGCCGCCCGATGGCCGCAACCGGCCCGGCGACATGCCTTCCCAGCCCTAGCAGGACCCTGGCGGTGACCCTCCTTGCGCTGCGCCTGATGCATACGGCCGTGTTCGCACTCTGCCTCACCTGTCTGGGCCTGATCGCGCATTATGATCTGACAGGACGGGGTCTGGTGCCGGCTCTGTGGGCTCTGCTGCCGCCGGCACTGGTGGGTCTGGGACTTCTGCTCAATCGCGGCGAATGCATCCTGCAGAGCTGGGCCAGGCAGCTCACCGGCAGCGGCGAGGCCTGGGCGCGCGACGTTTTCTTCCTGCCGGAAAGCTGGGCGCTGCGGACGGTGCCGGTCATGCTGCCGCTGTCGCTGGTGCTGATCGCGGCCATGCCGGCCCGCTATCTCGCGGGATGACCAAAGCGTAACGGGTGTGACACGGGCCCGACAGGCCGCCTGCCGTCAGGATGCTCCGGCAAAATCAGGGGGAATGGCATGCTGGGACTGATCGTACTTCTCGCGCTCGAGGCACCGCCGGCGGAACCGCTGGCGCTCTACGCCCGGGCGCGCGAAACCGTCGAAACCCATGGCGACGCACTCTGGCCGGGCCTCGCCGACGCGCCCTTCCGGATGCTGCTGAATGATGGCGAACGGGAGTTTCTGGTCTGCGGCGGCACACCGGACGGGTTCGAACCGGCCGGGACGGATCCCGCGACCGGCTGTTCCCTCTCTTGGCGCGATGCGCAGTTCGGGCCGAACCTGCTGGCCACCTTCCCGCTGTTCGGGGTCAGCACGATCGTGACCGGCACGCCGGAAGAGACCGGACAGACCCCGCGCGCCTGGCAGCAGGTCGTGCTGCACGAGCACATGCACCAGTTCCAGGACACACATCCCGCTGCCAGCTATGCCGCCGTTCAGGCGCTTGACCTGCATGGCGGGGACGAGACCGGCATGTGGATGCTGAACTATCCCTTCCCCTACGCCGACCCGGCGACCGCGGAAGCCGGGCGCGCCCTGGCCGACGCGGCCCTGGCAGCGCTCGATGCAGAGCCGGACGGGTTCGACGCGGCCTTCGATACCTATGCCGCCGCCCGCGCAGCTTTCACCGCCGGCCTGTCGGACGCCGATGGGCGCTATTATGAATTCCAGGTCTGGAAAGAGGGGGTTGCGCGCTGGACCGAGCTGGCACTGGCCCGGCTCGAGGGCGACGCCGAAGAGACCGCACGCCAGGAAGCCCGGCTGCGCCAGGAATTGCGCGAACTGTCACTGCCGGACTGGCAGCGCGTCGCCTTTTACGCGCTGGGCTCGGCCGATGCCGAGCTGCTCGAACGCCGGGGTGCTGCCTGGCGGGAAGCCTATTTCGACCACCCCTTCCGGCTCGGCACCCATTTTGTCTCTGCCGGCGCCCGCTGAGCCGGCGCCGGCAGAGACCTGTATCGACCAGACTAGCAGGCGCGGTACTCGCCATTGCGCCAGTAGGTGCAGCCGTCGCGCTCGTCGACATAGTATTCGCGGCGTGCACGCTCGTCATAATAGAGGCGGGAATGGCTGGGATTGTTCTGGTTCCAGGCGCAGCCGCCCTGGGACCGGCATCCGGCATAGGCACCGCCCGCCGCACCGATCACGCCACCGATGATGGCGCCGGTCTCGGCATCGCCGGACCCGGTATTATTGCCGATGATGGCGCCCGCCGCCGCGCCCAGCGCGCCGCCGGTGATCGCCCCCTGGGTGGTGGCCCCGCAGGCCGTCAGGCCCAGTGCGAGAACACTCACTGCAAACGCTTTCGAGATCATGCTCGTCTCCCTGTCGCACCCGGCGCGGTCCGGCCATGTGCCGGGGCATCGCGAACGGGTGGAAAGGCCATTCTGCCCGCAATTGCATGACTGCGCCATGAACCAGCAGGTCGCAGGGCGCACAAAAAACGCCGGGAGCGGCAACTCCCGGCGTTCGACCGGCAAGGGGTACCGGCGATGTCTGTGGCGTTCGGGTTCAGCAGGCGCGGTATTCGCCGTTGCGCCAATAGGTGCAGCCATCCCGGTCGTTGACGTAGTAGTACCGGTTGGCCCGGCGATCGAGATAGAGCTGCGAGTGGTTGGAATTGCTCTCGTTCCAGCGGCAGCCGCCTTCCTCGCGGCACCCGGAATAGGCACCGGCCGCGGCACCGACGGCACCGCCGATCAGGGCACCGGTCTGGGCATCGCCCGAGCCGGTATTGTTGCCGATGATCGCACCTGCAGCCGCGCCCATTGCGCCGCCGGCAGCCGCATTTCGCGTGGTGGCACCGCAGGCCGTAACGGTCAGGGCGGCAGCACTGACGATCAGAAGTGTCTTCATCATGGCGTCCAGTCTCCCGTGTGTTGTTCGACACAGGATGCAACGCCCGGACGCAGGAGCCGTTCCATGGACCGGCGATTTCGCCGGCGCCGCGGGCGATCAGGCCGGCGTGACGCGCCGCATGGTCAGATTGATGCGTCCGCCGCCGGGGAAAACCGTTTCCGGCAGCAGGGTCGAGGTGCCCGGATAGATCCGGTCGACGCCGTGATAGCTGCGCCGCGAGGCCCCGCCGAGCACCACGACATCGCCCGAGGACAGCACCATGGAGGCCGTCTTGCCGCGCCGCGTGGTGCCGCCGATCCGGAAACGGGCCTTGTCCCCCAGCGAGACCGAGACGACGGCCGCATCGGTCGCCGCCTCGTCGCTGTCGACATGCAGGCCCATGCGGCTGCCCGGCGCATACCAGTTCACCAGGCAGGCTTCCGGCGGCGCGGGATAGCCGGACACGGCCGTCCACAGATCCAGCAATGCAGTGGGCAGGGGCGGCCAGGGTGCGCCGGTTTCCGGGTGCGCGGGCTCGTAGCGGTAGCCGCGCGCCTGGTCGGTGACCCATCCCAGCGGGCCGAAATTCGTCATCTTCACCGAGAGGGGCTGTCCCGTACGCGGCATGGAGGGCCGCCAGAAGGGCGCCGTCGCGGCCGCCTCGATCACGGCCGCCACCAGATCCGACTGGACCGTCCGGTCGAAATGACCGGGCAGAAAGCGGAAACCGGGCAGAGGCGGGGCGGGCTCGTCCATGCCTCCAGCATGGCGCGCCGCAGGCCGCGCTTCCACCCGGAATTCATCCCCCGGCAGTCATCCCCTGTCGACCGCCGGCGGACGCGTTGCTGCAGCGCCCGCCAGCGGCCGTCCCAAACGCCTAACGCGCGCCGGAACCGGTAAAGTCGAGCCGCATCTCGCCATTGTTCAGCCGGACATTGCGGGATTCCCGGCGGCCATCGGGATAGATCACCTCGACAAAGGCCTCGGTGTAGACCGTGTTCATGCTGGTCGAGAATTCGCCGGGCGAAGCGACGCCCGGGCGATGACGGGTGACGTGGAAGGTGTGGGTCAGCGGTGTCGTGCCGATGAAATTCATCGAGGTCGTGTCCCGTCCGGCCGGGATCGATCCCATTACATCGGTCGAATTGACGCCGACCGAGCGGTGGCCGGTCAGCGACATGTAGACCTCGGCCCCCGGTTCCGGCGTGGTGACGATGAAGGTCTGCTGCGGCAGAATCACCGAGCAGGCGGACATAATTAATGAGACCGCTGCGACAACGGGCAGCATCAGGCGTCTGGCGATCATTGTCCCCCCTCGGGCCGCCGGGCCCTGTCCTTGAAAACCCGTACGGTTTACCGGGGGCTTGCAGGGCAGGCCATTCGGCGATCGACGAAGGCGCGCGGGATTTTCTGCGGTCCGCGCCGCCGCGACACCCCGTCCCTGCAACGGACGCGTCTGCGGCCTTGCGCTTGCAGTCATCCCTCCCTAAATCGCCCACCAAGCGCGGGGTTATTCCCCGAACATGCGTGAACCACTCCGGTGTCGGCATCACCGGATATTCAATGACGATCCCGAAGGGGACGGTGAACGGCATCCGGTACGCTTGCGACAAGGTCCTGATGCGCCGAACCGGTCCCGCTTGGAAAAAACGGAGAGACGATCAATGAGCAAGGTCATCGGCATCGACCTGGGTACCACCAACTCCTGTGTGGCCGTTATGGAAAACGGACAGGCCAAGGTCATCGAGAATTCCGAAGGCGCGCGGACGACCCCGTCCGTGGTCGCGTTCACCCAGGACGGCGAGCGCCTGATCGGCCAGCCGGCAAAGCGCCAGGCCGTCACCAACCCGGACTACACCTTCTTCGCCATCAAGCGCCTGATCGGCCGCATGATGGACGACCCGACGGTCAAGAAGGACATCGACATGGTGCCCTACAAGATCGTGCCGTCGGACAATAACGACGCCTGGGTGCAGGGCCGCGACAAGAAGTATTCCCCGTCCGAGATTTCCGCCTTCACGCTGCAGAAGATGAAGGAAACCGCGGAAAGCTATCTCGGCGAGAAGGTCGAGAAGGCGGTCATCACCGTCCCGGCCTATTTCGACGACGCCCAGCGCCAGGCCACCAAGGACGCCGGCAAGATTGCCGGTCTTGAAGTCCTGCGCATCATCAACGAGCCGACCGCGGCCGCCCTGGCCTATGGTCTCGACAAGGGCGAGAACAAGACGATCGCCGTGTTCGACCTCGGCGGCGGCACGTTCGACGTCTCCGTCCTGGAAATCGGCGACGGCGTCTTCGAAGTGAAGGCGACCAATGGCGATACCTTCCTGGGCGGTGAGGACTTCGACCTGCGGATCGTCGAATACCTCGCGGACGAGTTCAAAAAGGAAAACGGCATCGACCTGAAGCAGGACAAGCTGGCCCTCCAGCGCCTGAAGGAAGAAGCCGAGAAGGCCAAGAAGGAACTGTCCTCGGCCACCTCCTATGAAGTGAACCTGCCCTTCATCACGGCCGATGCCTCGGGCCCCAAACACCTGAATATCAAGCTGTCCCGCGCCAAGCTGGAAGCGCTGGTCGACGATCTGGTCAAGCGCACCCTGGAGCCCTGCAAGAAGGCGCTCAAGGATGCCGGCCTGTCGGCTTCCGACATTGACGATATCGTTCTGGTCGGCGGCATGACCCGCATGCCCAAGGTGCAGGAAGCCGTGAAGGGCTTCTTCGGCAAGGATCCGCACAAGGGTGTGAACCCGGACGAGGTGGTCGCCATGGGTGCCGCCATCCAGGCCGGCGTCCTGCAGGGCGATGTGAAGGACGTGCTGCTGCTCGACGTGACCCCGCTGTCGCTGGGTATCGAGACGCTGGGCGGTGTCTTCACCCGCCTGATCGAGCGCAACACCACGATCCCGACCAAGAAGTCGCAGGTCTTCTCGACCGCCGACGACAATCAGACCGCCGTCACCATCCGCGTCTCCCAGGGTGAGCGCGAGATGGCCGCCGACAACAAGCTGCTGGGCCAGTTCGACCTGGTCGGCATCCCGCCGGCGCCGCGCGGCCTGCCGCAGATCGAGGTCACCTTCGACATCGACGCCAACGGCATCGTCAACGTGTCGGCCAAGGACAAGGCGACCGGCAAGGAACAGGCGATCCGGATCCAGGCGTCCGGCGGTCTGTCCGACGACGATATCGAACAGATGGTCAAGGACGCCGAGGCGAATGCCGAGGCCGACAAGAAGAAGAAGGAACTGGCCGAGGCCCATAACGGCGCCGAAGCCATGATCCACCAGACCGAAAAGCAGCTCGAGGAGTTCGGCGACAAGGTGCCGTCCGCCGACAAGGAAGCCATCGAGGCGGCCCTGTCCGAGCTGAAAGCGGTCAAGGATGGCGAGGATGTCGAAGCCATCCAGCAGAAGACCCAGGCCCTCGTCCAGGCCGCAATGAAGCTGGGTGAGGCGATGTATGCCGCCCAGCAGTCCGAAGGCGCCGAAGGCGGTGAAACCGCCTCCGGGGACTCCTCGGACGATGACGTGGTCGACGCGGAGTTCTCCGAAGTCGACGACGAAAACAAGAAGGACGGCTAAGGTCCGGTGATCCGGAGCGGCACGCGGGATACCGCTGCCGCTCCGGGCCCGCCGGCCCAGGAGCGCCTCATGGCCCGTCCCGACCCGATTTCCGCACCTTTCGGTGCCTTCGCACTTCCCGAGCTGGCGGAGCGCTTCCGGCGCCTCCCCATGTCCCTGCCGCTCGACGGCCTGCGCCGCGGCGCGGAGACCGTGGTCCGGCGGACCCTGATGTCCGGCGGCCGCGAGATCGCCGATGTCGAGGTGTTTCCCGGACAGTTCGCCCGCCTGCACCTGCGCGACAATCGCTGCGAGAAGCGCGTCTTCGCCGGAGCCCGCACCTGGGACGATGCGGAACGGGCCGAGATCCGCGCCCGCATTGCCGCCCACGACGCCGATACCCCCTTCAATTTCGTCGATGCCGGCGCCAATGCCGGCCTCTACACCCTGTCCGTGCTGGCAGACGGAAAGACGCTGGGGCGGCCGGTGACGGTGGTGGCGATCGAGCCGGACACGGAGAACCGGCGGCGGCTGGAATTCAATCTGCGATCGTCCGGCGCCGAAGGCGTGACGGTCGTGCCCTGTGCGCTGGGCGCCGAAGCGGGGGAAGTCCGCATGGTGCAATCCGGCAGGAACCGGGGCGAAGTGCATGTCGAAACCGGTGGCGAGGGCGATACGGTCGCCATGCGTCCGCTGCAGGCCGTGCTGGATGAGGCCGGTATTGCGCGCGTCGATGTCATGAAGATCGACATCGAGGGTTATGAGGGTCCCGTTCTGGAGGCTTTCTTTGCCCGGGCGCCGCGCACGCTGTGGCCCGGCATGATCCTGATCGAAACGCGGCACGAGGCCGCGATCCATGACGGCGCCGCGGGCCTGTGTCTTGCACAGGGCTATTCGCTGGCGCGGCAGATGCGGCAGAACGCGGTACTGGTTCTGTCCCACGGTGAAGCTTGATGAGTAAACGCGACTATTACGAGACACTCGGTGTCGACCGTTCGGCAGACGAAAAGGCGCTGAAGAGCGCCTATCGCAAGCTGGCGATGCAATATCACCCGGACAGGAATCCGGGCGATGCGGAGGCCGAGGCCAGGTTCAAGGAAGTCGGCGAGGCCTATGCCATCCTGTCCGACAAGGACAAGCGCGCAGCCTATGACCGCATGGGCCACGCCGCCTTCGAACAGGGCGGCATGGGCGGCGGCCAGGGCCCGTTCGGCGGTGGCGCCGGTGCGGCCGAGTTTGCCGACATTTTTGAACAGGTCTTCGGCGAAGCCTTCGGCATGGGCGGCATGGGCGGCGGCCGTCGCGGCGGGCGCAGCCATGGTCCGGCGCGCGGTGCCGATCTGCGCTATGACCTCGAGATTGCCCTGGAAGATGCCTTCAGCGGCAAGGAAGCGACCATCAAGGTCCCCACGGCCATGCATTGCGAACGCTGTGACGGGCAGGGCAATGAGCCGGGTACCGAGCTGGAAACCTGCGGCACCTGTGGCGGGGCCGGACGAATCCGCCGCTCCCAGGGCTTCTTCACCATGGAACAGACCTGTCCGCATTGCGGCGGGCGCGGCCAGTACGTGAAAACCCCCTGCCAGGACTGCGACGGTGTCGGCCGGGTGCGCAAGACGCGCACGCTGAATGTCACCGTTCCGGCCGGCGTCGAGGACGGCACGCGCATCCGTCTTGCCGGTGAAGGCGAAGCCGGGGCCCGTGGTGGTCCGCGCGGCGATCTCTACATCTTCATTTCCGTCAAGCCGCACGAGATTTTCGAGCGCGACGGACCCAATCTCTACTGCCGCACCCCCGCCTCCATGGTGCAGGCCGCGCTGGGCTGTTCCATCGAAGTGCCCACGATCGAGGGCGGCAAGGCCGAGATGAAAATCCCCGAAGGCGCCCAGACCGGACGCCGCATGCGCCTGCGCGGCAAGGGCATGCCCCGCCTGCGCGGCGGCCCGCGCGGCGACATGATCGTCGAGCTGTTCGTGGAAACCCCGCGCAATCTGTGCGACCGCCAGAAAGAGCTCCTGAAGGAGTTCTGCGACCTCTCCGGCGAGGGCTGCAATCCCGACAGCGCGGGTTTCTTCAACAAGGTCAAACAGTTCTGGGACGATGTGACGACCGATGACGGTCGTCCCAACGCCAACTGATCCGCCGCACGCAATCCGCGTGACACCCTGCGCCGCAACGGCGTAGGATTCGCGCATGGATACCAGGCCGGACACGACTGCCCCTGCTGACACACCCGCAGACGCAACGCATTTCGAACCCTTCGAGATGCGGCTCTATCGCGTGTCGCCGCTGGGCCCGCTCCTGACAACGCTGGCGCTGTTCGTCCTGGTCTATGGCAGTTTCGTGCTGATTGCCGAGACCACCCGCCAGCCTTCGCTCTTCCATGTCAGCGCGACTGGCGGGATCGTGCTGGTACAGGTCGCGTGGATCGCGCTGGTCCTGTCGCTGATCTTCACGGCCGGCACCGCCTTCACCGAATTCAGCCGCCGCATGTGGGAGGCCGAGACCGACGCCCTGGTTGCCGCCCTCGTACCGGCCGGGGCCGGCGATGCGCGCGCCTTCGCCCTGGGCATTCCGCGCAGCTGGAGCCGGCGCTATGCGCTGATGTTCTTTGCCGGCGCCGCCGCGGGTCTTGCCTTCAACGGCATGATCATCCTCACCAGCAATTTCACCTTCGTGACCTATCTCCAGTCGGTCGGCCTGTGGTTTATCCTGGTATCGCCCGTGCTCTACGGCATCGGCTTTCGGGCCGGGATCGATCTGGCGCGCGAGAGCGCAGCCATCAAACAGCTGATCCGCGACCACCTGACGATCGATCTCTTCCATCTCGACCGGCTGGGCGTGTTCGGCCGGATCGGGCTGCGCGCCGCGCGGTCCTGGCTGATCATGGCCGGTATCCTGCTGCTTTTCCTGATCAATCCGAACCGGCCCGACGCATTGTTCGACGCCACCCAGTTGTGGATCACCGTGCCCGTTGTTGCCGCCTCGATTGCCGGCGGCGTCATCGTGCTGACCAGCGCGCTGCATCCGGTGCACACCAAGATCCGCGCCGCCAAACAGGCCGAGCTCGACCGCATTCATGCCGAGATGGCCAGGGTGCGCGAGCGGGCGCTGGCCGGCGATGCGGAGGCCGCATCGGCCCTGGCCGGTCTGACCGATTACGAGATCTGGGTGAATGCGCGGCCGGAATGGCCGGTCTCGGCGGGCGTGACGACGCGCTTCTCGCTTTATGTACTGATCCCGGTCATTCCCATCATCGGGTCCTATGTGTTTGAAAAGCTGGCCGATCAGTTTGTTTCCGGAGGAGGAGTATGAGCCAGGTCATCCGTGTAGCGCTTCTGGGTGTGACCGGGCGTCTGGGCCGGGCCATCGGCCGGGCCGTCCTGCAGGCACCCGATTTCGCCCTGACAGGCGCCGTTGTGCGCGCCGGCTCGTCCTCGGAAGGCGAGGATGTCGGCGAATGGCTGACCGGCACGCCCTGCGAGTGCATCGCGACGGTCGCCCTCGAGGAGGCGGTGCGCGACGCCGATATCGTGCTCGATGCCAGCCTGCCGCGCATGACGGCCGCAACGGCAGAACGCCTGGCTGGCTGGAACGGTCCGCCCCTGGTCAGCGGTGTCACCGGGTTCGACGCGGACGAACAGGTCCGTCTGACCGCGGCGGCCCGCCGGCTGCCGATTCTCTCCACGGGGAATTTCTCGCTCGGTATTGCCCTGGCCGAAGCCCTGGTGCGCCAGGCCGCCGGCCGGCTGCGCGCGCATGACTGGGATATCGAGGTCGAGGAGACCCATCACCGCATGAAGCCCGACGCGCCCTCGGGCACCGCCCTGCTGCTGGGCCGGGCCGCCGCCGAAGCCCGCGGCGAGGATCTCGATGCCGTCGCGACACCGGGACGCCATGGTACGACCGGTCCGCGCAAGCCCGGCACGATCGGCTTTTCCGCCACGCGCGGCGGCACGATCATCGGCGAGCATGCCGTGCGCTTCCTGGGCGATATGGAAGAGATCTCCATCTCCCACCGCGCCTTCGACCGCTCGATCTTCGCCGCCGGAGCACTGGAGGCTGCGCGCTGGATGTCGAACAAGGGCGAGGGCCGGCCGGCCGGCCTCTACTCCATGCAGGACGTCATCGCCGTCGCATGACAGGATTTGTCAGGACTTGTGTGACAGGCCTCGACCTGCGTTGCACGTGAAACATGCCGGATATGGCGCCGGCCGGGCCAAGCTTGCGCAGGGCCCGAAATCCTGACATCATCCCGCCAGATCAGCCGGCCTCAAGGCCATGTTTCAGGGGGTGTCAGTGCGCAGGGCCGAACGTCTCATCCGCATCGTCCAGGCCTTGCGGGAAGCCGCGCCCGGCGCCGTGACCGCCCATGACATGGGCAAGCGCTTCGAGGTTTCCGAACGCACCATCTATCGCGATATCGCCCATCTGATCGGCTCCGGCGCGCCCATCGACGGCGAAGCGGGTGTCGGCTATGTGCTGCGCCCCGGTTTCGACCTGCCGCCGCTCACCTTCTCCTATGAACAGCTCGACGCGCTCGCCCTGGGCGCCCGCCTGGTCAAGGCGACCGGCGACAAGGATCTGGCCATGGCCGCCGCCGAGGCGCTGGGCAAGATCGAGCACGCCCTGCCCGACACGCACCGCCAGCGCCTGCGCTCCACGCCGCTGTTTGCCGCCTTCCTCGACGAGACCGTGCGGCCGGAAGCCTTCGGCCCCGTACGCAACGCCATCGCTTCGAAGCGCAAGCTGCGCGTGGTCTACAACTCGCTGCAGGACGAGAAAACCAAGCGCGTCATCCGTCCGCTCGCGCTGACCTGTTTCGGCCGCGTCTGGCTGCTCTCGGCCTGGTGCGAACTGCGCAATGATTTCCGCCACTTCCGCACCGACCGCATCGAACGCCTCACCGTCCTCGCCGAAAGCTATGAAGACGAGCCCGGCAAGCGCTACGAAGACATGCGGCGCGCGGCGTAACCGCTCTCACTCACCCGTTGTCATCCCGGTCGGATGGCCCGCGCAGGCGGGCCAAAGGGCCGGGACCCATACGCCCGGTGCAGGCCGGGGCGGCCTCGACATCTGTGAGAACTGGATGAGCAGCGGGGCTATGGGTCCC
Organism: Maricaulis virginensis; assembly: GCF_027922185.1. Taxonomy (NCBI): domain Bacteria; kingdom Pseudomonadati; phylum Pseudomonadota; class Alphaproteobacteria; order Maricaulales; family Maricaulaceae; genus Maricaulis; species Maricaulis virginensis. Next base: position 103,646 of record NZ_BSFE01000012.1, read on the forward strand.
GGACTCGCGCCCGGCTTTCGCCGGGCATCCATCCGGGATGACAAAGAAGGGCAGGGGAAGGCTGAAAAAGGCCCGTCTCTCCATTGATCTCTTGCCTCCCCTGCGGCGAAATCCCGGTATGAAATCAATGGGCTGGTTTGCGCGTGCGCGAGCCTATCAAAGCCCAGACGCCCGCCTCAACGGGCGCAAGTGTCCGTCAGGGCCCGGTCCACAGGGCACGCTCATCACAACCAGCTCTACGAGCTGGGTTCCGGCTTTCGCCGGAATGACGGTGGAGCGGAGACGGCAGGCCCTGCCGCGCAGGCCCTGCAAGCCCTACCAGCTCCCGGTATTCTCCATGCTCGCCCAGGGTTCCTGCGGCGGGAGATTGTCGCCGCGCTGCAGGAGTTCCACGGAGATACCGTCCGGCGAACGCACGAAAGCCATATGGCCGTCGCGCGGCGGACGGTTGATCGTATAGCCCATCGCCTGCAGGCGGGCGCAGGTGTCGTAGACATTGTCCATGCGGTAGGCGAGATGCCCGAAATTGCGGCCGCCGGTGTATTCCTCCGGATCCCAGTTATGGGTCAGCTCCACACAGGGCAGGCCTTCGGGAATCTTGCTGCCGGTATAGACACCGCCCGGATAGCCCGCGGCCTCCACATCTTCCGGCGTGGCGAGAAAGATCAGGGTGAAACGCCCCTTCTCGCTGTCCATCCGGCTGATTTCCTTGAGACCCAGGCCTTCGCAGTAGAAACGCAGGCTCGCGTCCAGGTCCGAAACCCGGACCATGGTGTGCAGGTAGCGCATGGCAATCCGTCCTAATTCGTCTCGTTGGCGGGTTCGGTCCCCGTATCCCGCTGGCCGGGATTTTTCGGATCGGGCACCGCTCTTACCGCCCATTTGGGGCGTTTGCGCGGAATGACAATGTCATCGAAGGGTTCGCCGCGGGCGCGGGCCAGGGCCGGCACGAAGCCTTCCGGCGAGCGGGCATGGTGGATGCGCGCCATCAGCGCGCCGCAGGCCGCCCAGATCAGGCAGAATCCGAAGAACATGTAGAACATCCACGGATAATAGCCCTCGTCATACCAGGGCCCGCCATCCAGCCCCATGACGATGACCGGCCACAGCGCCACCAGGCCCAGCGCGGCCAGCGGCGTGATCGCGATCGCCAGCACCAGTGTACCGGCGGCATAGAGCGCCCAGCGCGGCTCGTAGGCGGCGACATAGAGGCGTTCGAACGCGGCCGCGTCGACGCCCCTCACGGTCGCCGGCTTGCTCTCGCAGCGCTCGGCATATTCGATCCGCGCGTCTTCCATCAGCCGCCGGCGTGCCGCGACCCAGCGGATCAGGAAGGCGGCGGCCGCGACAAGGCCGGTAATGCCGGCAATGGCAAAGGGGTGTGAAAGGTCCATGGACCCAGTTTAGCGTGCTGCCGCCTCGTAGGCGAGCATGGCGCGCTTGCGTTCGACACCCCAGTGATAGCCGGTCAGCTGCCCGTCTGCCGCAATCACGCGGTGGCAGGGGATCAGCCAGGCGACCGGGTTGGCCCCGACCGCCGCACCCACGGCGCGCGCCGCCTTGGGCGTCCGGACCTGCTCGGCAATCGACTTGTAGCTTGTCGTCTCGCCGGCCGGGATCTCCAGCAGGGCCCGCCAGACCTGGCGCTGCCAGGGCGTGCCATAGAGCGCCAGCGGCACCGGCGCACCGGGCCCGCCGCCCAGGAAGATCCGCCCGGCCCAGGCCCGCGCCTCCGCGTCGTCGCGGACATAGTCTGCGGCGGGAAAGCGAGCGTGCAGATCGTCGAAGGCCGTGTCGATATCCGGTTCGGCAAAGGCGAGGGCGGAGAGGCCGCGCGGCGCGATCAGCAGCACCGCTTCGCCGAAGGGCGTGGGCGTTGCGCCCCAGACGAAGCTCAGCCCGGCGCCGCGCCGTTTTGCATCGCCCGGCGTGACGGCTTCGTGGGCGATGAAGAGATCGTGCAGCCGGCCGGGGCCCGACAGACCCGCATCGAAGGCGGCATCGAGAATGCTGGCGCCGTCCTCCAGCGCCTCGCGCGCGGCGCCATGGGCCAGCGCGCCGACATATTTCTTCGGGCTCAGCCCCACCCAGCGGGTGAAGAGGCGCTGGAAATGGTGCGGCGACAGGCCGGTCGAGCGGGCTGCGGCGTCCAGATCGGGGTGGTCGCGCCAGTTCTCGCCCAGCCAGGCGAGGGCCGAGGCGATGCGGCGATAATCACGGCAGGCCGTGTCGAGATCGAGATTCTGTGCGGTCATCATGCGGCCAGTCTAGCCACCGCTCGGCACCGCTCCACCCGGTTCTTGCGCCCGGTCCTTCGGGGTGTCCTGCGACGCCTCTCGGGCCGGATTGAGCGAGCGGCGTGCCGTATCGATCGCCGCCCCCAGCGCTTCGGCAAATTCGCCGCGCTCGGGCGGGCTGAGAAAACTGCCCAGCACCAGCGCGCGGCCATGGGCGCTCAACGCCAGCTGGGCGTGGTGTTCACCCGGATCGATCAGCCGCAGCTGCACCCAGGCCGTGGGCAAGCGATAGCGGCGGCGATGCCCGGTCGGGTGCTGGCGCACCACCTCGATATCGCGCGCATTCACCGTCACCCATTCGCGCGCGCGGCCATCGCGATAGGAAATCCGGAAAGCCAGCCAGACCAGAAAGGCATCGAGCCCGAAAAACGGCGTCACCGGCCAGGCCCCGATGGTGATGAACAGCATGCCGGCGCTGAAGGAGATAATGGCGATGGCGATCATCAGCGCCGTGAAGGCGGGGTTGGGCAGCGACCGGTTGGGCGCCAGTTCGGCCTCCATGAAGGCCGGGCCCTCATGCGGCGCGACGGCCTCCGCCTCGGCGGGCCAGCTTTCCACGATCGTGCGCATGACGGGCAAGATAGTCGCTCCTGTGGCCGAGACAATGGCCGCCGGGTCCGCTCGCCGGATGACAGGCCGCGCGAAGCGGCTATACCTGCGGCCATGACGACATCGACGCCCCGCAAGACCGCCGCCAGACCGAAATCCCGCCGCAAGCCGCAGCCGCGCGGCCTTTCGCGCGAGCAGGCCCACGACCTGATGGCGCGGCTGGCGCAGGACCGGCCCGCGCCGCGCACCGAGCTGGACTATACCAATCCCTATACGCTGCTGGTCGCGGTCGCCCTGTCGGCCCAGGCCACCGATGTCGGCGTGAACAAGGCGACGAAGCTTTTGTTCCAGGAGGCCGATACGCCGGAGAAGATGGTCGCGCTGGGCGAGGATCATGTGCGCGACCGCATCAAGACGATCGGCCTGTTCCGCAACAAGGCCAAGAATGTCATCGCCCTGTCGAAAATCCTGATCGAGCAGCATGGCGGTATCGTGCCCGCCGAACGCGAGGCGCTGGAAGCGCTGCCGGGCGTCGGCCGCAAGACGGCGAATGTGGTGCTCAACGAGGCCTTCGGCGTGCCCACCATCGCCGTCGACACACATATCTTCCGCGTCTCCAACCGCACCAGACTCGCCCCGGGCAAGGACCCGCTGGCCGTCGAAAAGCGGCTGGAAAAGATCATGCCCGACGAATTCCGCCAGGGCGCCCACCACTGGCTGATCCTGCACGGCCGCTATGTCTGCAAGGCCCGCAAGCCGGAATGCTGGCGCTGCCCGATCGAGGATCTGTGCCAGTTCAGGGACAAGACACCCGCCCCGAAAGGGATTTGAGGCGAAGGGCTTGCCCTGACACCCTCTCTATCTTCCCCGGACTTGTTCCGGGGCCTGGTGGTCTCGACGCGCTCGCGCTGACGCCGGCCACACCCGGTTCGAGGGGCGGCGGTGATCCACTCTTCACCTTTGCCAGGCTCCGGAACGGGGTCCGGGGAAACCGGCTGGGTCTGGCCCCTGGACCGGGGAGCGGTCGAAGGGGGTAAGTGAATGCGCGCTACGCGCTCTGCGGTTCTGCGCACCGCCCCCTCAGTCCGCTGACGCGGACAGCTCCCCCGCAAGCGGGGCGAGCCCTTGCTTCCCTGACACCCACTCCGTTTTCCCGATACGGCCCACTTTCCCCAACCTCACCGCTTTCCCCGGACTTGTTGTTCAGCCCGGGGACATCATTAACGGGTGTTCGGAGACATGGTTGACACCTTGTGGCTTGGATTTCGTCTCTTGG
>NZ_BSFE01000013.1:0-95675 GCF_027922185.1 Maricaulis virginensis
AGCCTGATGCTGTCACCCACCAGGCGCGGACGAGCTCCGCACGCTCCCGGGCACAAGGGACTGAGCTCATGCCTCCCATCCCGGAAACCGATGACGAGCATACGCGCATCTGGGAGGGCGGGGACAAGTTTCCGGCCCCGGCCCCACAAACCGTCATCCTGACGAAGGTCAGGACCCAGATCGCAAAGGGAGATTTTGGCCAGGCGGGCTCGGTCTGAGCGGCGGCGATGTGCGGGATAAGTGCATATTCGCGGTCACCCGGCCCTACGAACTGGGCCCTGACCGAAGCCTGCGCCCGCGAAAGCGGGTGTCAGGGTGACGGTGTTTGTGGCGGCGTTCTCACTCTGTCTTCCACCCTATACATTTTTCCCGGACGGAGGCCTGCGCAGGCAGGCTGCAGATCCGGGACCAACCGCGGGTCACTCCAAGCGATGAGCTTCCCGTAGATCCCGGCGCTGCGCCCGGCCTGCGCCGGGCTTTCAGCCGGGAAAAGCGGAGGGGTGTTCAGGGTAAGGGTGCGGCTTTGGCATCCTCTCTTCCACCGGGGAGACGGGAGCGGGGTACAACCCCATGGCAAAGCGCGCGGAAACGCACTAGATAGAGGGCGTAATGGCTGACGAACTCTACTCCAATGCCGTCCTGCGGCTGGCGGCGGATATTCCGCGCATCGGGCGTCTTGAACGTCCGCAGGCATCGGTGCGCAAGGTTTCGCGCCTGTGCGGTTCGGAAATCGAGATCGATATCGTCATGCGCGGCGAGCGTGTTGCCGACCTCGCCCTGCGGGTGAAGGCCTGTGCGCTGGGCCAGGCCTCGGCCTCGGTGCTGGCGCGCCAGGCTGTCGGTGCTTCGCTGAAAGAGCTGGAAGTCGCCCGCGACAGCCTGCTGGCCATGCTGAAACAGGGCAAGCCGGCACCGCGCGGACGCTTCGGCGAACTCGCTGTGCTGGAAGGTGCGCGCGCCTATCCCGCCCGCCACCAGTCGGTGATGCTGGTCTTCGAGGCGGTGACCGAGGCTGCCCGCCAGGCCGCGACCGCGCAGACTCCGACTTCGCTCACTGGATAGGGCTGTCCGGCCCCGCCTTGCCGGCGGGACGAGCCCGGGCAGTCCGAAAAGGCTTCCACACTTCACCCACAGGCTTTACTGCGGCCCGCGGTGCGCGCTTGATGTCCATGGTGGACAGCGCGTCCAGCGGCGTTAAAAGGCTTGAATCCATATGCGTTCGACGGAACGGAAAGAAACGCCAGACCGCCCGCTCGCCGGGGCCGTGATGATCGGCGCCTTGCGCGTCTATCAGTGGACCCTGTCGCCGGTCTTCTATGCGCTGGGCGTGCGCTGCCGCCACGAGCCGAGCTGCTCGCACTATGCGATCGGATCGGTGACGGCGCAGGGCCCCTGGCGCGGTTTCTGGCTGGCGCTGGGGCGGCTGGGACGATGCCGCCCGGGCGGCACGTTCGGTTTCGACCCGGTTCCGGAGGCGCGTACGCATGTTCCCTGGTGGCGGGTCTGGGCCTTCCGGACCCGGTCGCCGGGACCAGCGCAGGACGAGCTTTCGCCGGCGGGCCGCGCCGACAACAAGGACATGTGACCGATGATCAATGTGACGCTTCCCGACGGATCGAAACGCGAGCTTCCCGACGGCGCCACGCCCCTCGACCTGGCCGAGGGCATTTCCAAATCGCTGGCCAAGGCGGCCATCATTGCCGAGGTGGACGGCCAGGACTGGGACCTGACCCGGCCGCTGGACGGTGACGCCCGGGTCGCCATCATCACGCGCAAGGACGACAAGGCGCTCGAAGTGATCCGCCACGATGCGGCCCACATCCTCGCCCAGGCCGTGCAGGACCTGTTCCCCGGCACGCAGGTGACGATCGGCCCGGCCATCGAGGACGGGTTCTACTATGACTTTGCCCGCGACGAGCCGTTCAGCCCGGAAGATTTCGAGGCGATCGAGAAACGCATGGGCGAGATCGTCGATGCGGATCTGCCCTTCGTGCGCGAGGTCTGGGACCGCGACGCGGCGATCGCCGAATTCGAGAAGATGGGCGAGGCCTACAAGGCCGAGCTGATCCGCGATCTGCCCGAGAGCGAGACGATCACCATCTACCGCCAGGGCGACTGGTTCGACCTGTGCCGTGGCCCGCACCTGCCCTCTACGGGCAAGGTGGGCAAGGCGTTCAAGCTGATGAAGGTGGCCGGGGCCTATTGGCGCGGCGATCATCGCAACGCCATGCTGCAGCGGATCTACGGCACGGCCTGGGCTGACGAGAAACAGCTCAAGGCGCATCTGCACCGTCTGGAAGAGGCCGAGAAGCGCGATCACCGCCGGCTCGGCAAGCAGATGGAGCTCTTCCACTTCCAGGAAGAGGCGCAGGGCCAGGTGTTCTGGCATCCCAATGGCTGGCGTCTCTATCGCGCGGTGCAGGACTATATGCGCCGGCGGCTGGAAGCGGCGGGCTATGTCGAGATCCGGACGCCGCAGCTGATGGACCGCAAGTTCTGGGAAGCTTCCGGCCACTGGGACAAGTACCGGGAGAACATGTTCATCTCCTCGATCGACCAGGAAGAGAAGGTCCTGGCGGTCAAGCCGATGAACTGCCCGTGTCACGTCCAGGTGTTCAACCAGGGCCAGAAATCCTATCGCGACCTGCCGCTGCGCATGGCCGAATTCGGCTCCTGCCACCGCTATGAACCGTCCGGCTCGCTGCACGGGCTGATGCGGGTGCGCGGCTTCGTGCAGGACGATGCGCACATTTTCTGCACGGTCGACCAGATTACCGGCGAGGTGAAGGCCTTCTGCGAACTCCTGAAATCGGTCTATGCCGATTTCGGTTTCGAGGAGCCGCGGATCAAGTTCTCCGACCGTCCGGAAACGCGGGTCGGGTCCGACGAGGTCTGGGACAAGGCCGAAGCGGCGCTCAAGGAAGCTGCCGAAGCCTCGGGTCTGGAATATGAGCACAATCCTGGCGACGGCGCCTTCTACGGCCCCAAACTGGACTTTGTGGTCAAGGATGCGATCGGCCGGGAATGGCAGACGGGCACGATCCAGTGCGACTTCAACCTGCCTGAACGCCTGGATGCGACCTTTGTCGGCGATGACAGCGAGAAACATCGCCCCGTGATGCTGCACCGGGCCATTCTGGGCTCGCTGGAGCGCTTCCTGGGTGTGCTGATCGAGAACTATGCCGGCAAGCTGCCCTTCTGGCTGGCACCGCGCCAGATCGTCATCGCGACGATCACCTCCGATGCCGACAGTTATGCCGAAACGGTCAAGGCGGCGATGGTGAAGGCCGGGCTGAATGTCGAGACCGATCTGCGCAACGAGAAGATCAACTACAAGGTCCGCGAACACTCGGTCGGCAAGGTGCCGGTGATCGCCGTTGTCGGCCGCAAGGAGGCCGAGGAGGGCACGCTCGCCCTGCGCTTCCTGGGCGAAGAGGGCAACAAGCAGGAAGTCCTGCCGTTCGAAGAGGCGATCGCCCGCCTGGCGGCTGATGCCACCCCGCCGGACCTGAAACGGGACTAGCGGCGTACGGGAGGGACGCGGACGTGCGCGATGATACCAGGGCAGGCATAGCCGGCATCGCCGCGTTCGCACTCTCCTTTCTCTTCGGTGTTGCCGGATCGCTGATGATCGCGCCGGCCGTGGCGATCATGGCGCTGGTGGCCTTTCCGGTCGAGCCGTCCTTCTGGCGGCCCGGCCGGGTGCCGATCTCGCTGATCGCCGGCGGCCTCTTCCTGGTCTGGATTGCGCTGAGCTTCCTGTGGTCGCCGCATGACGATCCCGGCCAGATCTGGCGGACCTGTCTGGGCATTCCGCTCTATGCGCTGTTTGCCGTGCGCATCGGCAAGCTGGGCGGCGCCTGGCAGCGGCGTGTCGAGGCGGCAATCATGTTCCTCGTCGCCGGGCTGGGGCTTTATCTCTTTGCCGAAGCCATGCTGGATGGCAGCGCAACCCGCGGCTTCAAGGTTGCCGTGGAGGGTATGGGCAGCCTGCCCGAACGGGACCAGATGATCCATGTGAACCGCAATCTGGGGCATGCGGCCGTGCCGTTGCTCCTGCTGTCGGTTCCCGCGGCGCTGATCGCCTGGCGCGAGGGCGGACCGCTGATCGGCGCGATCTTTGTCGGCCTGGCCGCTGTTGCGGCCTTTGCCTTCGATACCGAGGTCAACACGGTCGCCTTCGTGCTGGCCGGGATCGCGGCCGTTCTGACCGTATTCTGGCCGCGTACGCTGCTGGCCATCGTGTTCGGGACAGTGGCGGGCATGCTGATCGTGATGCCATTGGCCCTGCCGGATGTGATCGCGCACATACCGCAGGGCCTGCGCGACGCCATGCCGCTGTCCTGGGTCTGGCGGCTGGAGATTTGGTCCTACGCGGGTGAACTGATCCGGGAAAAGCCCTGGACGGGGTACGGGCTGGATGCCTCGCGGCCGCTCAACGCCGAGATGGAACTGGCCGGTTACACAATCGAACGCTTGCCGTTGCATCCGCACAATGCGACTTTGCACATCTGGCTTGAAACAGGCGCTGTCGGAGCTGTGCTCCTGGCGTCCTGTCTGGTTGCCATGGGGGGAAGAATTGCAGGTGCTCCGCAACTTTCACGGCTGCAGGCCGTTGGAGTGGTCTGGATACTTGTGGTTTATGTATCCCTTATCGTGTTCTCCTACGGGGTCTGGCAGGAATGGCACCAAGGGACAGTAGCGTTGGCGGCGACGTCGGTCTTCTTCCTCGGAGCGAAGCAGCCCCGGGGGCGGGTGCCGCGCGTCTGAGCGTCGTTACTGTCTCCTGGCAGACCGGCCCGCGCCTGCTCGAGGCGGTTGCCGCGATCCTGGCGGCCCCCGGTGTCGACGAATTCGTGCTCGTCAATCACGGCAATCCGCCCGACATGATCCGGCGTCTGCGCGAAATGGCGGCGGGCAGCGACAAGCTCGTCCTGGTGGAAACCGGCGCCAATCTCGGTTTTGGCAAAGGGTGCAATATCGGCGCCCGGCGTGCCTCCGGCGACTGGGTGGTGTTCCTCAATCCCGACGCCGTCCTGCGTCCCGGATCCATGCGGCGGATGAAGGCCTCGGCGGCAGAACTGGGATCGGGCATGTGGGTGCTGGGCGCGCGCATCACCAATGAGAACGGCACCGAACAGCGCGGCGGCCGCCGCGGCGAGCTGACACCGGTCTCCGCCATGGTCAGCTTCCTCGGGCTGGAGCGGTTTCTGCCGGGCGCCCGCAATCTGCATTTCGAAAACCAGCCGCTGGCCGACGGTGTGATGGATGTACCGGTCGTCTCCGGCGCCGCGATGATGGTGCCGCGTCAGGCCTTTCTCGATCATGGCGGGTTCGACGAGCGCTATTTCCTGCATGTCGAGGACATCGATCTGTGCCGCCAGGTGCGCGCCGCGGGCGGACGGGTGTATTTCGAACCGCGGGCGGAAATCCTGCACTACGGCGGCACCAGCCGCACCTCGCCCTTTTTCGTGGAGACCCACAAGGCGCTGGGTTTCATCAAGTATTTCTGGAAACACTACCCGGGGCCGCTGCAGCGGCTCGCCACGATGGCGATGATCGGGCCGATCTTCGCGGCGATCTGGGGCCGGGTGACCCTGCTGCGCCTGAAGGCGCAGGTGCAGAATTTCATCCACCGCCAGCGTGTGGCGCTCCGCCTGCGCCGCATCCGGCGTGCCAGCGGCAGCCGCTAGGCCGTCTGCCGGGCAGATCACAAACACGCAACTGCGTCAGACGCCATCCTTCCCCTTGATGGGGAAGGGGGACCGCGCCGAAGGCGTGGTGGATGGGGTGAGGGCGGGGTGTTCGCGGCTTTGCACTAAAAAGGCCAACACCGGGATTCACCCCTTCCGACCCGAAGCTTTGCTTTGGCCCACCTTCCCCATCAAGGGGAAGGATGGTGTCGCAATGGTCAGCGGGCGGGAGCGGGAAATGCACCAGCGCGTGACAGTGCCGAGTCGACCGGGTGTTTCAGCCCGTCCGTCTCCAGCCATTTTGCCGTTTCGATGAGTTTGCCAAGGTCGAGCCCGGTGTCGAAACCGCCGCGCTCGAGCATGTAGACCACATCCTCTGTCGCCACATTACCGGTCGCAGCCGGGGCGAAGGGGCAGCCGCCAATCCCGCCGACCGAGGCGTCGATCACGTCTACGCCGGCCTCGACGGCGGCGTAGATATTGGCCATCGCCGTATTGCGCGTGTTGTGGAAGTGCATGCGCAGGCGCATGTCACCGCTCTGCGCGCGCACCAGATCCAGCGTCTTGCGGACCTTCCACGGATCGGCGACGCCGATCGTGTCGCCCATCGCGAACTCGACCGCACCGGCGGCGCGGGCCCGGCCGGCCAGCTGGGCGACGACCGCAGGATCGACCTCGCCGTCAAACGGATCGCCGAAGGCCACGGACACGGTCACCGAGACGGGCACGCCCTCGTCATGGGCGAGGATGGCGATGCGGTCGAACAGGTCGGCGGTCTCATCCGGGGTGGCGTTCTGGTTTTTCAGGCCGAAGCCCGGCGAGGCGACCATGACATAGTTCACCTCGTCGCAGCCGGCCTCCAGTGCGCGCCGCATGCCGCGTTCGTTAAGCGCAAGGCCGATATATTTCACCCCGTCCTGGCGCGGCACACGCTGCATCACATCATCGCTGTCGGCCATGGCCGGAACGAGTTTGGGATGGACAAAGCTGGCCGCCTCCATGCGCCGGACGCCCGCCGCGATCAGGCGTTCGACGAACTCGATCTTGGTGTCGGTCGACATCATCGCCGGGTCGTTCTGCAGCCCGTCGCGCGGGCCGACTTCAACGATTTCGATCTTGCGGGTCATTGAACATCAAGCTCCGGGATATGAGGCGTGTCCGGCTGGCAGCGCGTGAAGACCGCGACCAGCGTCGTGTCACTGCCTCTGGAATAATTCGTACCGGGAAGCCAAGCCCGATGGCAGTCGCCCAGCGTGTTGAGGCGGTCGAACAGGTCGTGCTCCGGCCAGGCGCTGCCGGGCCGGCTTTCACCGGCAAAAGCCGCGCGCAAATCCTCGTCACGCGACAGGTCCAGTACCAGCAATGTGGGGGCTTCGCGCGCTTCTGCAAAGACCAGCACATCCTCTGCCGATCCGAGATAGGTCTGCGTGCCCAGCGAGAAGACGAGGCTGGGTTCGGTGTAGGATGAGGCCGCAACGATGTCGTGCGGCGCGATGTGCGCGATCTCCTCTGACATCTCCCGCACGGCACGCACCCGCTCGGCCAGACGTACCGCTTCGGCGCCGGGCAGGGCTGCGCCGCGTGTCATCACGTGCCAGCCCAGTCCCGACAGCACGGCCAGAACGAGCACGACGGAGCCGGCGCGCAGCCAGCCTGCGATCAGGGTCGCAGCCGCCAGGCCGGCAAAGACTGCGGCCGCAGCGAGTACGAGTGCCGTCATCGCTGGCGAAAGCCCGGGTTCGGCGGTGCCGTCGAAGCTGGCCTGTACAAGGGCCAGCACATCCCGGCTCGTGCCATCGCCAAAGGTCATGAAAATCGCCGGAACGAAGATCGCAAAGACCAGCGCGGCCAGTCCGAACAGTGCCCAGCCGGTCCAGCGGGCCCAGTTCGCGGTTTTCGTCAGCTCGACAAACCCCCAGCCTGCGATCAGGGCCAGGGCTGGGTAGGTTGGCAGCACATAGTGCGGCAGTTTGGTGGGCATAAGTTCGAAGACGATCCAGGTCGGCAGTGCCCAGGCGATCAGAAACCGCGCCGTGCGGGCGGTATCCGCATCGATCCGTCCGCGCACGGCAGGGACCAGGCGCGTCAGGCCGGGGACGAGGAAGAGGATGGCCGGGAAGAAGGTCAGCGGCAGCAGGAGGAGATAATAGCCCGGCCAGCCGCCATGGCGTTCCTGGGCCGAGATGATCTTGGGTCCCATGTCCACACCCAGCGCCTCGCGCAGGAAATTGCCTTCGGTGGCGATCTGGATAGAGACGATCCAGGGCAGGACCATCACGACCGCCAGCACCGGCCCGGCCCAGAAGAGGAGCGGTTTCAGCCAGCGCCATTCCCGCTCCCAGATCACAAGCGTGACAGCCGTCAGTCCGGCCACCATCGGTGTCACCGGGCCCTTGATCAGCACGCCCAGGCCAAGCGCGAACCAGAAGAGGAGGGCGGTCTTGCGGCCGCCGCCGGCGCGCAGATTGGCCAGCGCTGCCAGGGCGAGCGTGGTGGCGCCGGCCAGCACGGCGTCGGTCTTGGCGATACCGCCCTCGATGCCCAGCATCACGGTCGCCGCGAAAAGCGCCGCGCCGGCAAAGGCCGCCTCGCGGCCGACCAGGCGCTGGCCGCCCCAGAAACAGGCGAGGGCTGCCAGTATGGCACCGAACATGGAGGGGATGCGATAGGCCCAGATCTCGCGCGCCTCGGCGCTCGACAGGGCAGCGACGCTGGCCGCCTGCAGCCAGTGGATACCGACGGGCTTCTTGTTGCGCTCCTCGTCCTGGAAATTGATCTCGACGAGATTGCCGCTCTCCAGCATCTGGGCGGTCGCCTGGGCAAAGCGGCTCTCGTCGCGGTCGAGCGGTGGCAGGGTGAATATCCCGGCCAGGGCCGCCGCAGCCGCTATCGCAGCAATGATGAAACAGGCGCGCAGGCCCCGGGAAAGCTCGATCATCCACCTCTCCGGTTCACGCCGGACATGAGAAAACCCTCGCGTCGCGAACCAAACCCGGTATGTAACGGGCAGACCCTGTTTCGCAAGCTCAAGCCGTCATCCCATGAGCCAGACCTCCTCCGCCCTGCCGGACATCTCCGTCGTCGTTCCGGCCTATAACGAGGCCGGCAATGTCGTGCCGCTCGCCCGCGAGATCGCCGAAGCGCTCGAGGGCCGGAATTTCGAGATCATCTTTGTTGACGACCATTCCTCCGACGCGACCCGCGAGGAGCTCGTCGCCGCGAAGGCCGAACTGCCCATGCTGCGGGTGGTGTCGCACCGCCACAATGCCGGTCAGTCGCGCTCGATCCGGACCGGCGTGATGCACGCGCGCGGTGCGGTCGTCGCAACCCTGGACGGGGACGGCCAGAACCCGCCGCAGGACCTGCCCACGGTGATCGACGCCCTGACGCGGCCCGATGCGCCAGAGGGGCTTGCCCTTGTCGGTGGCGACCGCACGGCGAACCGCCAGGACAGCACCTGGAAGAAATTCGCCTCGCGCGTCGGCAATGGCATTCGCAAGGGGCTGTTGAGCGACGATTGCAACGATACCGGATGCGGGCTGAAGGCTTTCCGGCGCCAGGCCTATCTGGAATTGCCCTTCTTCGATCACCAGCACCGTTTCATCCCGGCACTGATGAATCGCGAGGGTTATCTGTGCGAATTCCGCCCGGTTTCGCACCGCCACCGCACGATCGGTTCGTCAAAATATACGAATTTCGGCCGTCTTTTCGCCTCTTTGACAGACATTCTTGGCATGATGTGGTTAAATTCGCGGGCGCGCAGTCCGCGCGGAACCGACGAGTATTGACACCGGCGCCCGCCCGCGGCCGCCGGTCAGGGGACGAAAGGATGCGACATGTCCGGAGGCGGGGATAACGGCGTATTGCTAGGTATGACGGCGGCGAACCAGGCTCGGCGCGCCGGCGGATCCAAGGGGGGAAGTTCCATGTTCAATGTCATTCCACTGCTGATCATCCCGGTGATCGTGTATTCGGTGCTGGTGATCTTCACGGGCGGGGAGCCGTCGGCGGCAGCCGCGCTGATGGACAACACCGTCTTCCAGGTGCCGCTGGTTTCAGGCCCCTGGGGCATGAAGGTCGGCGACCTGCTGATCATTTTCTCGCTGATCATGATGTTCATCGAACTGGTGAAGTCGGCCGGCACGGGTACTGCGACGATCATCAATCACGGCCTGTCCATGGCCGTCTTCGTGATCGCCATGGCGCTCTTCCTGCTGGTCGGCCGTTTCGGCACCTCGGTCTTCTTCCTCATCACCATGATGGCGCTGATGGATACGGTGGCCGGTTTCGTGGTGACGATCGTCGCCGCCCGCCGCGACCTCGCGGTCGGCGGGGAATAGGCACAAACCCTTTCGCCCCGCGCAAGCGGGGCGGGGGCGTCTTGTCTGGACCAGGATCGCTTTCTGCGGAATTGGTCCTGCTCTGGAGTCTTGAGCGGTCGCGTGATCGAACCGGTGAACCGGTTCCCACTTCACCTGATCACGCTTCAGACCAGGAAAAACACCAGTCCGGCGCCCAGGCTGACATCCAGCCAGAAACCGACACGCCGGGCGGTTCCAAGAGACAGGCTCATGCGCGCCGCTCCCATTTCGGGGCCGGCGCGCTTGGCTGTGCGGCCTGGGCGTAGGTGCGGCGGAAACGCTCGACCTCGCTGGGGTCGGCCTTGATACCCCGGCGCGGGATATCGCCACCGATAATCTGGACCATGACCTCCGCCGTGGCAGGACGCGTGCGGACAAAGGACCGTTCGGCATCGCCGTCGGTCTTCTGCCGGGTCGGGACGGTGACAAGGGCACGGTCCTGCCGGGGCGGATGGTCACTGGAACCGCGTGCACGACCGGCCGGCTCTACGCGCCGGCGGGTCGGGGTCGGGACAGAATATGCACTGCGGATCGTGGTCATGCCCTCTGCTTCGCAAGGCGGATGCCAACTCTTAATGAGAGGTTAACCACGATCCGGGTGCGAAAACAGGGTTTAGAGGTTGTAAATGAATACACCCGGCAGTCGCGGGACTGCCGGGTGCGTCAAATCGATACGAAAATCTTAACGGTACGGGACCGCTCTATGTCTTCTTGTCGAGGATCTGGTCGAGCTTGGCGCGCATCGCGTCGAGTTCCTCGCGCATGGCGGAAAGATCCTCGCTCTCCTTCTCCGGCGCGGCCTTGCCGGCCTCTTCCGGGGTCTCGCCCGGTTGATTGAAGGGCGAGAACATGCGCATGGCCTGGCCGAACATTTCCATGTTGCGGCGGGTCTGTTCCTCGATCATGGCCATGGAGGCCTGCGGCGAGGTCATCGCCTCGGTCATGCGTTCGCGGAATTCCTCCTGCTGCTGGGCGAAGGAATTCATCGACATCTGCAGATAGCCGGGCACGACGCTCTGCAGGCTGTCGCCATAGAAGCCGATCAGCTGGCGCAGGAAATCGACGGGCAGCAGGTTGGCGCCGCGCGACTCTTCTTCAAAAATGATCTGGGCCAGAACACCGCGCGTCAGGTCGTCGCCGCTCTTGGCATCGACCACCTGGAACTCTGTCCCCTTCTTCACCAGGTCACGCAGATAATCGAGTGTGACGTACTGGCTGGTCGAGGTGTCGTAGAGGCGCCGGTTCGCATACTTCTTGATGATGATCTCGGGCGACTTTCCGTTCGATTTGGTCACCGCTTACTCCCCTGTGGTGCGCCGTTTTTTTATCGGTCGAGCCGCAATTCGCTCGACACGAGCGCGTAGCTATTTCATCTAAGGGTGTACGCGCTTAATGTGGTCTGCTGCAAGCGCGAACGCAAATGGCCGATGAGCCATGTCGAATTTCGGGGGATGGAATGACACGCACCGCAATCGTCACCGGCGGCACTCGGGGCATCGGCGCCGCCATCAGTCTCGCACTCAAATCGGCCGGCCACACGGTCGTCGCCAACTATGCCGGCAATGAGGCGGCCGCCCGGGCCTTTGCCGAGGAAACCGGTATCAAGGTGGTGAAGTTCGATGTCGGCGATGCCGATGCCAGCGCTGCCGGCCTTGCGGAGGCCGAACAGGCAGCCGGCGCGCCGATCGACATCGTGATCAACAATGCGGGCATCACGCGCGACACCATGTTCCACAAGATGAGTGCGGAACAGTGGCGCGAGGTGATGCGGGTCAATCTGGACTCGATGTTCAATGTCACGCGTCCGGTGATCGACGGCATGCGCGAGCGCGGCTGGGGCCGGATCGTCAACATCTCCTCGATCAACGGCCAGAAGGGCCAGATGGGCCAGGTGAACTATTCCGCCGCGAAGGCCGGCGTGATCGGCTTCACCAAGGCACTGGCCCAGGAAACCGCCCGCAAGGGGATCACGGTGAACTGCGTGGCGCCGGGCTATATCAACACCGACATGGTCGCCGCCGTGCCGGAAAAAGTGCTCGAAAGCATCATCGCGGGCATTCCCGCCGGCCGGCTGGGCGAGGCCAGGGAGATCGGCGCGCTCGTCGTCTATCTGTGCAGCGAGGAGGCCGGTTTCATGACCGGCTCCACCCTCACCATCAATGGCGGCCAGTACATGGCCTGATGCGGCTCGGCGGCGGGCTGCAGTGCCTGCCGCAAATTCGCCGTCTTGCCGCTGATGATGCTGACCGGGATGATACGCTGGATAACCGCCATACTGATCGCCGCACTCGCTGCCGGCGCCGCTTCGGGAATGCAGAACCCGTTGCGCGACCGGTTGTTGCGCAATGAGCGGGCGCAGGAGAGCACCGGCTGGTACCAGCGGGCCGATACCGGCGCCTTCTTCCTGTTCGACCGGTCCGGCGAGGCCGCCCTGCTGCGCGAGCGCGATGCGCCGGACAGCGAGGTGATCGTGCTCTATCCCGACCGTGCGCCGGGGGGCGGGACCGCCTATATCACCGATACCGGACGCGAGCTGATGCGGCTCAACCCGCTGGGTGGCGCCACCTATTTCCCGGCCGATGCGCCGGATGGTGTGATCGTCGAGTTCGCCAGCCCGGCGGCCGGCCTGTCACCGATCCCGCGCTCTCCGGGTGAAGTCCGCAGCCGCGCCGAGCGTCTGGCCAGCGATCTGGCCCGCCAGCTCGATCGCAATATCTCGGTGCAGTACGCCCCGGCGCCGCGGGCCGGTCTCGGCATCCAGTTCGACACGCTCGATCTCATCGACCGTGCCGTCGGTCTCGTGCCCGGCGATCGCCGGCGTCTGCGCGATCTGACGGAAATCAGCCTGGTTCTGGGCGACCGGCCGGCGGCCTTTGTCGAAGAGAGCCGGCTCGTGATCGTGATTGCGCCGGACGCTGGCCATGCCGGACGGCCGTCCTCGGCGATGATCGCCCAGGTCCTGGCGCGGATGTCCAGCTAGAGCAAATCCTGCCCCGGCGCCCAGCCCTCGGGCGCCAGTTCAAATCCCGAAAACTCGAAACCCGGCGCCACCGTGCAGCCGACCAGGGTCCAGGCGCCGGTCGTGCGGGCGGCCTGCCAGGCCCCTTCCGGTACCACACCCTGCGGCCGCTGGCCTTCTGCGACATCCGGACCGAGCTCGATCGCGCGCGTGGTCTGTGCGTCCTCACTGATCGACAGCACAAGCGGTGCGCCGGCATACCAGTGCCAGGTCTCCACCGCATCGACCCGGTGCCAGTGCGAGCCGGGGCCCGCGGTCAGCAGGAAATAGATCGCCGTCGAGCGGGACCGGCCGTCCGGTCCGTCGGCATCCCGGAAGGTCTCGACAAACCAGCCCCCCTCAGGGTGCGGCTGCATGCCCAGCGTGTCGATAAGGGTGCGGATTTCCGGTGCGAGGCTCATGACGGTGTCCCGGTGGCGGCATTGCTCTGGCGAACGGTCGAGACGGCATCCTCGATTGATGCGGCGTAGGCGGCAAGGGGGGGCGTGACACCCTGGCGCTCCAGTGCCTCGCGCACCGTCGCATTCGTACCGGTCAGCCAGATGTCGATGGCGTGCCGCTCCGCCGCCTTGCGGGCAAAGGCGGCGATCGTGTGCGCTGCGGTCGAGTCGATGGCCGGAACGTGGGTGAAGTCCAGAATGAAGGCGCGGTGCCGGTCGGCGATGGATCCCAGCACGCTGTCGACCGTCGATGCCGCCCCGAAGAAGAACACGCCGCGGATGCGGTAGATGACGATGTCTGGATCGGTCGCGAGGCGCACATCATAATCGCCGCGCTCGACACTGTCGGCGATGTCGCGCTGGACCAGGCCGTCGTCGCGGTCGATGCCCGCCAGCTCCGACATGCGGTTGATGAACAGGATCGCACCCAGCGAGAAGCCGACGACGATACCCGCGGTCAGATCGTAGAAGACGGTCAGAAGAAAGGTCGACAGCAAGACCAGCGCATCGCCCCGGGAGGCGCGCAAGAGGCCGAAGAACTGGTGCCGCTCGGCCATGTTCCAGGCCACGACGGCCAGAATGCCGCCGAGTGCGGAGAGCGGGATGTAGCGGGCGAGCGGTGCGGCGATCAGCATGAAGGCGAGCAGGAAGGCGGCGTGCAGCATGCCGGCGACCGGGCTGCGGGCTCCGGCTCGGATATTCGTCGCCGTCCGGGCAATGGCGCCGGTCACGCACAGCCCGCCGAACAGGCCGGATCCGATGTTCGCGACCCCCTGGGCGACAAGCTCGCAATTGGACCGGTGGCGCCGGCCGGTCATGCCGTCCGCGACGACGGCGGAGAGCAGCGACTCGATCGAGCCGAGCAGGGCGAAGGCAAAGGCGCTGGGCAGCACGGCAATCGCCTTGTCCAGCGAGAAGGCGGGCAGGGCGGGTGCCGGCAGGCCGTGCGGAATGCCGCCGAAGGCGCTGCCGATGGTCTCGACGGGCAGGTCCAGCAGGGCCGCGGCAGCCGAGGCTGCGACGATGGCGACCAGCATGCCCGGCCAGCCGGGCCGCCAGGCCTTCAGGCCGGCGATAATGGCGATGGTCGCAACGGCAAGGCCGGCGGCCTGCAGGTTCAGCGTCGGCAGGGCGGCCGCCAGGGCTTCCAGCTTCGGCGCAAAGGCGCTGGGTTCCGGCCCGTCCAGCTGAAGCCCCAGGATCGGGCGTAGCTGGCTGGTGAAGATGATGACGGCAATGCCCGCCGTGAAGCCGATCGTCACCGGATAGGGGATGAATTTGATATAGGTGCCAAGCCGCAGATAGCCGGTCGCGATCAGGATCACGCCGGACATCAGCGTGGCGAGGATCAGCCCGTCCGGTCCGTGCTGCTCCAGGGTCGCGGCGACGAGCACGATGAAGGCGCCCGCGGGGCCGCCGATCTGGAAGCGGCTGCCGCCCAGTAGGGAGACCAGGAAGCCGCCGATGATCGCGGCATAGAGACCCTGTGCGGGGGAGACGCCCGACGCGATGGCGATTGCCATGGACAGCGGGAGGGCGACGATGGCAACGGTGAGCCCGGCGACCATGTCGGCGCGCAGGTGCGCCAGCCCGTAGCCCTCGCGCAGCACGGTGACGATCTTGGGTGTGAACAGGGCGGCGAAACCCGGTGCCGGCGGATGACCGGACCGGCGGTCGCTCGATGATGGATCCATGGCAGCTCATCCCGCATTGCCCGGCGGCGTGCCGATTGCGGAGGCCAACTGCCGGACAGTTTTTGTCACCCCCAAGGGCGGGGTGTGTCAACGCGACAAACTGACGACTGGGCCGGATCGGTCAGAAATTATCCTTGCGCCGGCGGATTTCCGCGAAGACGGTGGCGTCGTCGGCGGCTTCCAGGCCGAGGCGTTTGCGGATGGCCGGATCGGCGGGGCGCAGGAAGGGATTGGCGGCCAGTTCGGCGCCGATCGTGGTCGGCACGGTCGGTTCGCCGCGGGCGCGTTCGGCCTCGACAGCGGCGGCATAGGCCTGCAGGTCGCGATTGTCCGGATCGACCGACAGCGCAAAGGCGGCATTGGCCTGGGTGTATTCATGCGCGCAGTAGATGCGCGTCTCCTCGGGCCAGGCGGCCAGCCGGCTCAGACTGGTCCACATCTGCTCCGGCGAGCCTTCGAACAGGCGGCCGCAGCCCAGCGCGAACAGCGTGTCGCCGACAAAGGCGATCCGGTCATCGGCGAAGTGATAGCAGACATGGCCCAGCGTATGGCCCGGCGTGAACAGCACGCGGGCCTCGTGCCGGCCGAGTGCGACGGTGTCGCCATCGCTGACGGGTACGTCGATGTCCGGGATGCGGTGGGCGTCATAGCCGGGGGCAATAATGCGGGCGCCGGTCGCAGCGCGCACGGCGGCATTGCCGCCGGCATGGTCGAAATGATGGTGCGTGTTCCAGATCTGGGTAATGCGCCAGCCTGCTGCGTCGGCCTCGGCCAGGATGCGGTCGGCGTCCGGCGTGTCGATCGTGGCGGTCTCGCCGGTCTCCGGATCGTGCACGAGAAAGCCGTAATTGTCCGATAGGCAGGGGAATTGCCGGATAAGGAGGTCGCTCATTGTCGTTGCCGCGGCTTGGGTTAGTGTGACCTTGAATGCTGACTGTGTAGGACATGAACGGGGAGTCTGGCCAGTGCGCCGCGATGCCACCGAACTCGATCGCTTCTACAAGACCCGCCAGGGTCTGACCGCCCGCCGCATGATCGGGCGGCGTATCCGGGCGCTGTGGCCCGAGACGCGCGATCTCGACGTGCTGGGCCTGGGTTTTGCCAATCCCTATCTGGACCCCTATCGCCGCCAGTCGCGGCGCTGCATCTCCTTCATGCCCGCCGGGCAGGGGGTGGTCGTGCCGGCCCGCGAAGGCACGCCGACAGCGCTGGGCGACGAGGTCCGCCTGCCTTTCCCCGAAGCCCTGTTCGACCGGGTCTTGCTGGTCCATGCGCTGGAAGAGGCCGACAGCCTGCCGGCCCTGCTGCGTGAAATCTGGCGGGTGATGGCCCCGGAGGGGCGGCTGATGCTGGTGACGGCCTCGCGCAGCGGCATGTGGGCGCTGTCCGACAAGACCCCCTTCGGTCATGGCCGGCCCTTCACGCGCGGCCAGCTGTCCGGCCTGCTCGAGGATTCGCTGCTGGAGGCCACAGCCTGGTCGCGGGCGCTCTATGCGCCGCCCTGGGGCTGGGCGACCCACCGGCGTATCGCGTCGGTGTGGGAAGAGGTCGGGGAATACGCCTGGCCCGGTCTGGGCGGGGTCATCCTGGCAGAGGCCGTGAAGCATACCGGTGCAGTCCGGCCGCAGCGCCGCACTGCGCCCGTCCGCAAACGCGCACTTGAAGGGCAGGCGCAGCCCGCGCTATCTCCCCGTCACCTGTCCGGACGGCAAGGGGCTGACCGGACGCTCCAGGACCAGAGGTCGCTTCATGGGTATTGAGCCGCGCGCGGGCATTCTCGACATTCGTCCCTACAAGCCGGGTGCCGCGGAAGCGCCGGGCATCGCCGATCCGGTGAAGCTGTCCTCGAACGAGAACGCGCTGGGCTGTTCGCCCAAGGCGGCAGCAGCCTTCGAGGCGTCCGCCAAGCGCCTGCATCTCTATCCCGATGGCGGCGCGACCAAGCTGCGCGAAGCGATTGCGCGCGAGGAAGGTCTGGAAGCGGAAAACATCGTCTGCGGCTGCGGCTCCGACGAACTGCTGCAGCTCCTGGGCCGGGCCTATCTCGATCCGGGCGACAAGGTGGTGCAGTCGCAGTACGGCTTCCTGGTCTATCGCCTCGTGGCGATGCAGTCCGGTGCCGAGCTCGTTTCTGCACCCGAGCGCAATTACACCACCGATGTCGATGCGCTGATCGAGGCGGCCGGCGATGACGCGAAGATCGTCTTCCTGGCCAATCCGAACAATCCGACCGGCACCTATATCTCCGACGCCGAAGTGCGCCGCCTGCGCGACGCGCTGCCGTCATCGACCCTGCTGGTGGTCGATGCGGCCTATGCCGAGTTCGTGCGCAATGCCGATTATTCCGCCGGTCTCGAACTGGCGCGCGAGCGCGATGATGTCGTCGTGACCCGCACCTTCTCCAAGATCCATGGCCTGGCCGGTGCGCGCCTGGGCTGGGCCTATGGCAACAAGTCCATCATCGATGTGCTGCACCGGGTGCGCGGCCCGTTCAACGTCAACCTGCCGGCCATCGAAGCCGGTACGGCGGCGATCGCCGATCGCGACTTCATGAAACGCTCGGCCGATCACAATGAGGAATGGGTCGCCTGGCTGCGTCAGCAGATCGGCGGTCTGGGCCTGGAAGTGACACCGAGCGTGTGCAATTTCGTGCTGATCCACTTCCCGGAGACGCCGGGCCGCACGGCCAGGGACGCCGACGCCTTCCTGACGTCCAAAGGCCTGATCATCCGTCCGGTCGAGCCCTATGGCCTGCCCAATGCGCTGCGTGCCACGGTCGGCAAGGCCGCGGAAAATCGCCGCCTGGTGGACGGTCTTGCCGAATTCATGGGCGGCTAGACATCGGCTTGTCGGGCGATCACTCGTCGATGGCGCCCAGGCGCACCGGACCCAGATAGATGCCGCCGTCATGGATGCGGAAGGGCAGGGCGACACCGTCCGGGCCGCGTGGCGCCAGCATGGCGGCGAGGCGCAGGGCCTGCTCGTTCTCGCGCGGCACGATGCCTGCCTCGACCAAGGCATCGGCCAGCGTGTCGGGATCGGTGACGCGCAGGGACAGGCGCCCGTCGGGACGGGCCAGGCTGTCGATGGTGAAGTCGCCATTGCCTGTGATGTGAGCCGGGCCCCATTCCAGCTCGGCATCGGCGATCTGCAGCGCACCGCCGGCGTCGCGCCAGGCGATGGCGTTGGC
Source organism: Maricaulis virginensis (assembly GCF_027922185.1). Classification (NCBI taxonomy): domain Bacteria; kingdom Pseudomonadati; phylum Pseudomonadota; class Alphaproteobacteria; order Maricaulales; family Maricaulaceae; genus Maricaulis; species Maricaulis virginensis. Next base: position 18,398 of record NZ_BSFE01000013.1, read on the forward strand.
GCCGTCGGCCAGGGCCGACCAGTGCGTGACCTCGAGATCGACCCGGGCCGTGCGGGCGGTGTCACCGAAGGCGCGCTCCACATCGGGCTCCAGCACGCCGGGCGCCGCGCGGACACCGGAAACAGCCAAGCGCATGCGCAAGCCGTCTTCTTCATCCACAGCACCGGACATCAGGAGCTCGTCGACGGAGCGGATATCCGGTGGTGAGCCGGCATGCGTGGTTACTACAAGATCGCGGAATTCCGCCCCGACGCGTTCGGTCTCGCCGGTCACGCTGTAGACCAGGCTGATGCGGGCGTCGGATCCCGTCACCTCGATCATGCTGCCTTCGCTGGCATAGTCTTCCAGCAGCAGCGGGCCACCGAAAGCGACGATCCAGTGCGACAGGTCGTGCGGCATGGCGTTCGCGCTGAGTTCCTGCAGCCGGGCATCCCAGCCGCCATCGCTCTGCGGCGCGCGGAAATGCGGTTCAACGAGCCGGATCTGGAAACGATAGGGATAGCCGCCGATATGCAGACCGGCGTGATCGATCTGATAGCCGGCGTTTTCCTTGTCGGCGATCCACTCATTGACGCCCTTGCGGATCTGTCCGCTGGCGACGACCCAGTAGGCCGAATACAGCACAAACAGCCCGATGATGGCCGCGATCGGCCATAGCAGTTTGGTTCTCATGGTCACCGGCCTGTCCTCCCCAACGGCATTCCGGCGTCATCGACCGCCTGCAGGGCGTCCGATGCGGTGTTGATGCGCGTATGCAGTTCGCGCAGGAATTCGGGCTTGCCCAGCCCCGGCGGGATCGGTTCGAGAAACTCGACCACGATCCGGCCCGGCCGCTTCAGGCCGCAATAGGATTTCAGGAAGACACCGGAATTCAGCGCCACCGGCACGCAGGGCACGCCCATATTCAGATACAGCCCGGCAGCACCCGGCTTGAAGTCGGGGTGCTCGCCCGGTTCGACGCGGGTGCCTTCCGGGAAGATCAGGATCTGGCGGTCCTCGCCGGCCCGGCGGGCCGCATCGCGCATCATGCCCTTCAGCGCGCTGGCGCCCTTCTTCCGGTTCACCGAGATATTGCCCAGCTTGACGGCAAACCAGCCGAAGAAGGGCATGTAGGTGAGGGTGTGTTTCAGGATGATCGCCGGATCGGGCAGGATTTCCCAGAAGGCGAGCGTCTCCCACATGCTCATATGCTTGGAGGCAACCAGCGCGCCGCCTGCGGGCAGGTGTTCGCGGCCGCGCACCTCGAAGGTGATGCCGTAGATCCAGCGCAGGCCGAACCAGAGCATTTTGAGATAGGCCCGAAGCCAGCTGCGCGACCAGGTGCGTGGCCCCAGCAGCAGAGGCAGACCGACCAGGCCCATGAAGACCATGAGCGAATACATGTAGATGTAGAAGACGAGCGAGCGGATCAGGGTCATCAGACGCTTTCGGGACGCGGTGTAACGGTCTGGCGCAGCCACACGGCGGTGAATTTGGCATATTCCTGCAGCCACAGGCGCGATGCCCCGAAATCCCGCCAGGGCGGCGTCGTGCGGACGGGATAGGCGATCAGTTCGACACCGGGCATCAGGGCGCGCATCTCCAGGAGGCTGCGCGGCAGATGATAGTCTGATGTAACGATGATCAAGCTCCGATAGCCGTTTTCGCGCACCAGCGCGCCGGCCTCGCGGGCATTGCCGATCGTGTCCGTCGCGTCGCGGCCGAGAATGACGCAGCAGTCCAGCTCGTCGTCGGACAGGCCGGAATGGCGCTGGATATCGGCCGGCGTGGCCGCGGCGTCGACACCGGAAATCAGCAGCTGCGGCGCACGGCCTTCACGCAGGAGATCGATCCCCGCCGTGGTGCGGCCCGCATCGCCGGTCAGCACGACGATGGCATCGGCCTGGCGCCCGGTATCGGGGGTGGCGTAGGTGGCTATCCGGCCGGCGAACACAAGAAAGCCGATGGCCAGTCCGGCCACCAGCAGGAAGGCGAGTGTGCGCAATGCCATCCAGCCCCGGCTCATCGCGTCCTTCCGATCCCGTATCGCTGCGCGGCGTCTGCCGCCCGTGAAACCTGCATCAGCATGTCCTCGCGAACCCGGCCGTTTTGTGGCGCGCTACCAGCGTCCCCGCAAGTCCGACGCGACAGCAAGTCGCGCCGAAACCGCGGCGGTCAGACCGGCCAGCAAGGGGGCCAGGGCCAGCAGGACCAGCTCGAACGGGTCGGCAGCCCATTGCGGCAGGAAGAATGCCATGTCGGCCGGCGATCCGCCGATACTGACCAGAATGGACACCAGGCCGGCAAAGATCGCGCCGGCGGCTCCGGACTTCAGGCCCAGCATGAAGAAGCGCCGCTGGAACAGGCCGGCGATAAACCGGTCCTCGGCGCCGCACAGATGCAGCGCGTCGATCACGTCGACGCGGGCGGCGAGGCTGGCCCGGGCGGCGAAGGCGACGACGGCCGCGGCGGCACCGGCAACCAGTGCCAGAAGGGCCAGGCCCAGCGTCTGTGCGGTCGTCGCGGCGCGGCGCACGGCTGCTGCCCAGCGCGAATGATCGTCGACGGTCGCGGCCAGCCCGGCCTCGTCCAGCCGGGCCTGTAGTGCCTCGGGCTGGAAGCTGCCGGCGCGAACGGTCTCGCTGTCCAGCTCGACTTCCACCATCAGTGGCAGGGGCAGATCGTCCGGCAGATTGCCTTCGCCAAGCCAGGGGCGGAGCAGGGCCAGCGCGTGTTCGCGCGTACGGGCAGTCGCATCCCGGACGCCGTCCAGGGAGCGGGCAATCTCCGCAGCCGCTTCGGCATCGGCGGTGGCGTCACGCCCGTCGACGGGACGGATCTGGATGGTCAGGCTGGACTCCAGATCGCTGGTCCAGGTCTGGGCCTGCACCCAGGCACCGCGGGCGCCGAGGGCCGCCACGCAGGCGAGGAAGACCAGGATGGCGGCGACGAGAAACAGCGGCCGGTCGCGGCCTGCATCGGGCGGCAGAAGCCGACCATTGCCACCGGCGGGCGGTTTGGGAACGGCGGGCTCACTCATCGCCGGACTCCGGATCGGGAGGCGACATCGCGTCCAGCGCCTCACGGCCTTCGGCTTCACGCTGATCGGCCTCGCGCTGACGGCGGCCGCGTGAGGGACGGATATGCAGATGGCCGTTCGACAGCGTCATCACGGGTGCGTCCACCATCCGCACCAGCTGCAGGTCGTGCGTCGCAATGACAATCGTCGTGCCCAGCTTGTTCAGTTCGGCGAAGAGGCGCAGCAGACGCATGCCCATCTCGGGGTCGACATTGCCTGTCGGCTCGTCGGCGATGAGGATTTCCGGCTGGCCGACCACGGCGCGGGCGATCGCGACACGCTGCTGCTCACCGCCGGACAGGGTCGGCGGCAGGGCCGACATGCGATCGCCCAGGCCCACCCAGGCGAGGAGTTCGGCCACGTCCTCGGCATAGTCCGAGCGCTTCTTTCCGGCCACGCGCAGCGGCAGGGCGACATTGTCGAACACGCTCAAGTGATTGAGAAGACGGAATTCCTGGAACACCACACCGATCCGGCGGCGCAGGTCCGGCAGATCGCGGCGCGGCAGGGTCGCGGTGTCGCGGCCGAAGAAGGAGACCAGTCCGCGCGAGGGTTTGGCGGCCAGGTAGATGAGCTTCAACAGCGATGTCTTGCCTGCACCGGATGGTCCGGTGAGAAATTGGAAAGAACCCCGTGGTAAATCAAACGACAAATCGCGCAGAATCTCCGGGCCGCGTCCGTACCGCATGCCGACATTGTCGAAGCGGACAACCGGTTCGGGATCGCTGTGCGGGGAAGCGGTCATACTCGGGTTGATGGAGTGCCTCCACTGACACGGGTGAACCTGGTTGGACGAAAACGACGCACGATGAGCATTGTACTGAGCTGTCCGTCCTGTTCTACGCGGTATCGCGCGAATGCCGACGCAATCGGCAGCGCCGGCCGCCGTGTGCGCTGTGCATCCTGCGGACATGTATGGACCGCCGACGCCCAGATTCCAACGGAAGCGGCCGCGGCGCAAGACATGGTCTCACCGGAATCCCCGGCCGAACCCGTCGTCGAGAAGCAGCCGCACAAGGCTTTCCGCGAACGCCAGGAAAAGAAACGTCACACCCTCTCGGTCGCTGCCGCAGGCGGGGCCTGGGGCGCTTTGGCTGTTGCCTGCGCTGTCGTGCTGACGACCGCCTGGATCTTCCGGGTCGATGTTGTCACGCTCTGGCCGCGCGCCTCTTCGGCCTATGCTGCAGTCGGCGCCGAGGTGAACCCCTACGGCTTCTCGGTCGGTGAGCTGGATATCCGCCGCGATGTGGATCACGGCGTTCCGCTGCTGGTGATCGAGGGCGATGTGCGCAATTTCGACCGCCGCTCGCGCGCCATGCCGGGCCTGCGCGCCGTGCTGCGCGATGCGCAGGGCGAGTCGGTTCTGGAATGGACGGTGTCGGTACCGGCCGCGCAGATCCGTGCAGGCAAGCGCCAGGAATTCCGTACCGTCGTGTCCGACCCGCCGCCCTCGGCCGTCGAGGTCGAGGTCATGCTGATGGCCCATGCGGCGACCGGCAATGCGGCGCACGAGGATGCCGGCGAGGCAGATGATGCGCATGCTGCTCCGTCTCACCCAGAGCCGTCCCGCGATGCGCCCGATCACGCCGCGGCTCCGGCTGCCACACATGAGCCGGTCGTCGCCGAGCACCAGGAAACGGCTGACGGCGGTCATCACTGATTTCACCGGCCGCGTCCGGCGACGACACGGGATATCTTATCCTTGCAGATTCGGAAGTTATATACGAAATTGCTAGGATGATATCGCGCGATCTGACTGCGGAAATTGTCGAGGCGCTGGATGAAAACCCCGCGGTGGTCCTGCTCGGGCCGCGTCAGGTGGGCAAGACCACGCTGGCACGCGAGATCGCATCGGGCCGGCCATCGATCTATCTCGATCTCGAACGGCCGTCGGATATCGCCAAGCTTCAGGATCCGGAACTCTATCTACGCGATCATCTGGACAAGCTGGTTGTTCTTGACGAGGTTCATCGTGTTCCGGAACTCTTCGGAACGCTGCGTGGCCTTATCGACGAGGCTCGCCGGCTCGGCCGCGGCGACGGGCGCTACCTGTTGCTCGGCTCCGCGTCGATGGAGCTCATGAACCAGTCCTCGGAGTCGCTTGCCGGCCGCGTGGCGTACCGCGAGCTGGCACCGGTCATGGCCAGTGAACTTGATGAGGGGATCCCGGTTTCGACCCTCTGGGAACGGGGCGGCTTCCCGCGTAGCCTGCTGGCGTCCAGAGGGCGGGCAAGCGTCAATTGGCGCCGCGATTTCATCCGGACCTATCTTGAAAGGGACATTCCGCAGCTCGGGACACGCATTCCGGCGGAAACGCTGCGCCGCTTCTGGACGATGCTGGCGCATCATCAGGGCGGCCTGTTCAATGCGTCCGAATTCGGCCGTTCACTGGGCGTCGACAGCAAGACCGTCGCGAACTACCGCGATCTGATGATCGACCTGCTGCTGGTCCGCAAGCTCATGCCCTGGCACAGAAATACCAAGAAGCGGCTGGTCAAGTCGCCGAAACTCTATGTCCGCGACAGCGGGCTCTGCCACACATTGCTGGGCATCGACAGTTTCGACGCCCTGCTGGGGCATCCGGTTCTGGGCGGGAGCTGGGAGGGTTTTGTTGTCGAGAACATCGCCGGAGCCGGTCAGCTGGATGCTCATCAGCTCAGCTTCTACCGGGCGGCGGGCGGAGCGGAGATCGATCTTCTCGTCGAGCGGGACGGCGAAGTCTGGGCGATCGAAATCAAGCGTACCAGTACGCCCAAGCTCACCCGCGGCTTCCGCTCTGCATGCGAGGACCTGCAGCCTGCGCGGGCGTTCTTCGCATATGGCGGTCAGGAGCGTTACCCGCTGGCCGATGGCGTCGAAGCCATCGGGCTGCGGGAATTGTTGAACGAAGTGTCGGCAAGTCGGGCTGCCAACTGACCGTATCCCGCCGGGCTGCGGTGCGCGTTTATGCAGGCAATGGCCCGTTGGCTCAGAACCGGTCGAGCAGGCGTTCGATATAGTCCAGCTCTTCCTGGGTCAGGCCGCTTTCGGCGGCCCGGCGGCGCAGTTCTTCCAGGATGGCCCGGGCCCGGGCCCGGCTCATCTCCTCGGGCACCTCGACACCGGATCCGTCGGCGAAGGCGCCTTCGGACGGCCGGCCCAGCGGATCGGTTTCCTCGCCTTCGCCCATGGCCTGTCCCCGGCCCTCTTCCATGCGTTCCATCAGCTCGCGAGCGAGTTCCTCGGCGCCCTCGCGCAACTGGGCGAGCGCCTGTTCCTGGGCGGCCAGTGCGTCTTCGGTACTGCCCTGGCGCAGAGCCTCCTCGGCCTCGCGCATGGCCTGGCCGGCCTGGCCGAGCGTCTCGCCGCTCTCGCCTTCACCGGGCACGGCCTCGGCCGACTCGCCGAAGCGCTGGGCCAGCTGGCCCTGGGCGTCCGCCAGCTGCTGGGTGCTCGACGCACCGCCGCTCTGGTTCTCGGCCAGCGATTGCGAACCCTGACCGGAGGGCTGGCCCGACTGCTCGCCGCTTTGCGGAGCACCACCGCCCTGCTGTTGCTGCTGGTTCAGGCCGAAGGTCTGGTCCTGCAGGTCGCGCTGCTCGCCGATCATCTCGCCGAGTTCTTCCAGCGCCTCGCGCATGGCTTCCGAGGTGGCGTCGCTTTCGCCCTCGCCGCCAGTACCCTGGCCCATCTGCATCTGCATGTTGCGCAGAAGCTCGCTCAACGCGGCCAATGCCTGGCGTGCCTCGGCCGTATCGCCCAGCTCGGCGGCCTCGCGCAGGGCGTTCAGCATTTCCTGCAGCATCTGCTGGTCAAGCTGCGGACCGCCGCCGCCTTCGGCAAAATTGCCTTCTTCGGCGGCCTCGCGGGCGAGGGCGGCCATGTAGTTGTCCATCGCCTCTTCATAGGCCTCGAACAGGGCGGCCAGCTCGGTCTCGTCGGCACCGCGCGCCATGGCTTCCATCAGAGCCCGCTCGGCGGCGCGCAGTGCGGCTTCCGCATCGGCCAGAGAGCCCAGCTCGGCGCGCAGGGCGATATTCCACAGATCGTCGTCCAGCCCGGTCAGGTCGACCTGGTCGCGCGCCCGGCGCAGGCGGTGCACGGTCTCGCGAATGCCCAGATAGACGATCGGATCGTCGAAGAAATAGATCGGCGCGTCGGAAATCGCGTCCAGCGCGCGGGCGGCATATTGCAGGCCTTCCGGGGCGCGCTCGATCCGGCGCTCGGGCTCTTCAGCCAGATAGGCCGGGCCGGGCGGGATATCCTCGGCATACATCACCGGGCGCTCGGGCAGGGGGGCATAGGCGGCATCGGCCGCCATCACGCCGCGGCGCTGTTCGGCCACGGCGCGGGCCAGCGCGTCCAGGAATACCCGTTCGGGCAGGGTCACGCCCAGGGGCGGCGACAGGCCCTCATTGCCGGCCGCGTCGGTGACGGCCAGGCGGATCGTCACGCGCGAGCCGGCCAGCGGGTGGCGGGCGGTTTCCAGCAGCGTGCCCAGACCTTCGCCCTCGCTGAGCGGCGTGACGGATACAGCGTCGATCGGCAGGCGCTCCCAGCCGGCGCTCTCATCCTCTTCCGGGCGGATATCGAGTGCGTAGCCGGTGGGGCCGTAATCGTCCTGCACCGAAAAGCGCAGATCGAGTTCGCCGGCCGATGTCGCGTCGGGGACGGCGAGCAGGCGCACGCGTGGCGGTGTGTCGGGAATGGCGTCGAGCGTCCAGGTCTCGCGCGTGCCGGGCGCGGCCAGGCGGACGGTGGCATCGCCGGTGACAGGCGCGCGGACCTCCCAGACGCCATCGCCGATTTCGCGGACTTCGCCACGCTCTGTTCCCGCTTCGCTGCGCAGGGTGAGGCGCGGCTCGCGCCGGCTGCCGGCCACACGGGTGATGAAGGTCGAGCCTTCCGGCACTTCGGCGCTGCGCTCGGTCTCCGCCAGGAAGACCGGCGCGCGTCCGGTATAGGCCGGCGGGTCGATCCAGGCGTCGATGCTCAGGGTTTCACCGCCCGCCAGAATGGGCGTCAGGCCGAAGGCCTCGCCCAGACGGTCGCGGGCCGCCGGTCCGGCGACCAGCCAGGACACCACGAGCAGCAGGCCCAGCGTGCCGCGCAGGGCCCAGCGGTCGGTGCGGGCCCAGGCGGCCTTGGGGCGGCGGGCATGGGCCGAGGCGAGGCGGCGGCGCATGCGGGCCTGGTGTTCCTGCCAGACACGCAGGGCGACAGGATCGCTGCCGGATGGTTTGTCGGTGAGCGCCTCGTGCGGGCGTGCCTCGATGCCGCTGTCCTCTTCGACACGGCGGGCCAGCGCATCGGCATCGGGCCAGCGGAAGGCGCGGATGCCGCGCCAGGTCAGCCAGGCCGCGGGCAACAGGGTGGCAAGGGCATAGATCGCGCGCCAGGGATCGCCGATCCGGTCCCACAAGCCCAGAAGAGCCAGAATCGCAAAGGCAGAAGCCCAGGCCAGAACAGGCCAGAGCACCGGAACCGAGGCTTCCCAGACAAGGGCGCACCCGGCAGCTATGAGCGAGCGGCGACGCATGCACAAACCCTATCATGGCCAACGCGATAGACGAGAGCCACATGCATTACGATTTGGAGAGCCGGGCGCTAGTTTTCGCTGTCGCCGCCGGCGTTTTCGTCCTGCGGCGGCGGATCGCCCCACAGGGGTGGCGGGCGTTCCAGTTCGCCGCGCAGGCCGCAGGCGGCGACGGTCAGGGCGCTCAGGGTCGCAAGGACCAGGGCGGCAAGGCGTCGTTTCATGTCCATTCCCTCAACTCCGGACCGGCGCTGCACGGCTAGCCCAGCCGGGCTTTCCACGCGGCGACCTGTTCGCGCACACGCACCGGCGAGGTGCCACCGAAACTGGTGCGGCTTTCCATCGATGCCCGGGCACTCAACACGGAAAACACGCGTTCGTCGATCCCCGGTTCGACGCTCTGCATCTCGTCCAGTGACAGTTGTGCCAGCGGGATATCGCGCTTCTCGGCCATCTTCACGATCGAGCCGGAGATGTGATGGGCGTCGCGGAAGGGCTTGCCCAGTTCGCGCACCACCCAGTCGGCCAGATCCGTGGCGTCGGAATAGGCTTCGCCGGCAGCCGCTTCCATCGCCGCGCCGTGGAAGGTGAGATCGGCGGTCATGCCGGCCATCGCCAGCAGCGCCAGTTCCAGATCGTCGATCGCCTGGAAGACCGGCGCCTTGTCTTCCTGCAGGTCTTTCGAATAGGCCAGCGGCAGGCCCTTCACCACGGTCAGCAGCCCGGTCAGCGAGCCGATGATGCGGCCCGGCTTGGCGCGCACCAGTTCGGCGGCGTCCGGATTGCGCTTTTGCGGCATGATCGAGGAGCCGGTCGACCAGGCGTCCGACAGGCTGGCGAAGCCGAAACGGCGCGTGCACCACAGCACGATCTCCTCGGCGAAGCGCGACAGGTTCACCGCGCAGATCGCCGCCGCCGAGAGCACTTCCAGCGCGAAGTCGCGCGCCGCGACACCATCGAGCGAATTGGCCATGGGCCGGTCGAAGCCGAGCGCCTTCGCGGTCATCTTGCGGTCGATGGGAAAGGCCGTGCCGGCCAGTGCCGCACAGCCCAGCGGGCTTTCATTGAGGCGCTTGCGGGCGTCGGCAAAGCGGCCGCGATCGCGCTGCGCCACTTCGACATAGGACAGGAGGTGGTGCGCCAGCGAGACCGGCTGGGCGGTCTGCAGATGGGTAAAGCCGGGCATCACCTGGTCGACATGCTTTTCGGCCTGGGCGACGAGGGCCTTCTGGTATTCTGCCAGCTGGGCATCGATCCGGTCGCAGGCATCGCGCAGCCAGAGGCGGAAGTCGGTCGCGACCTGGTCATTGCGCGAGCGGGCGGTGTGCAGGCGGCCGGCCGGTTCGCCGACAATCGCCTTCAGCCGCGCCTCGACATTCATGTGCACGTCTTCCAGCGCGGCCGACCAGGTGAAGTCGCCGGCGCGGATCTCCTCACGGATTTGTTCCAGGCCCTGGCGGATTGCCGCAGCATCCTCGCTTGAAATCACACCGGTTTCGCTCAACATCTGGGCATGGGCGAGGGATCCGTCGATATCCTGCTCGGCCATGCGCCGGTCGACATCGACGGAGGCATTGATGGCTTCCATCACCGCCGACGGCCCGGCATCGAAACGTCCGCCCCACATGGCGCTGGACTTGGAGGGTTGCGGGGATTTCTCGACCATCGGGGATTCCTGCGGATTTGGGAGCGAAGCGATATGAAGACTCCACTTGGAATAGCCATTTTTGGCATGGCCGCAATCCTCGTGGTGGGATTCCTTGTCGTGGTGTTCAGCGCGATGGACCAGAGCGATGCGGGCGGGTTGGAAAGCTATGCCCGCGGCGAGATGCGCCGGTTCACCCAGATCGACGATGCGCCGCCCCAGCCGGAAGCCGTCTATGTCGACGAAAACGGCGATGAGGTGCGCCTGTCGGATTATCGCGGCCAGGTGATCCTGGTGAATTTCTGGGCCACCTGGTGTGGGCCCTGCGTGGAGGAAATGCCGGCGCTGGACCGGCTGCAGGCCGATCTTGGCGGCGAAGACTTCCAGGTCGTCACCGTCAGTCTCGACCGCTCGATGGACGAGGTGCTGGCCTTCTTCGAGCGGATCGAGCTGGAAAACCTGCCGATCATCCATGACAGCAATCTGGCCAGCTTCTCCCAGATCCGCACGCCCGGCCTGCCGACCTCGGTGCTCTACGACCGTCAGGGCCGCGAACTGGGCCGGGTCACAGCGCCGGCCGAATGGGACAGCGAGGACGCCAAGGCCCTGATCCGGGCGGCGATTGCAAGGGGCGCTTGAGCGAGCGGCATCTAGTTCCTTGGAAAATCATTATTGTAGCCGCTCCCCTGCGTCATGCGGACCCATCGGATCGCGCCGTCATTCGCTTCGATGAACTGGTAGGTCGTGTTCTGCGATGGCGAGATGAGTGTCGCGGGGCCGACGGGGACAAGTGTTTGTGCCGCCGCGTCGCCGGGGGCTGTGAGGGTGAGGGCACCGTCTGCCACCGAGAAGACCAGTCCGTCGCCATACGTGCCGGCGAAACGCTGGAGATCCGCCGCGGGCAGACCGGCCTCCGTGTAGACCGTGGGCTCCAGCAGAGGCCAGCCGTATTCATGCGCAACCGACCGCGCAATCGAGGCCATCAGGTTGAAACCGTTATCGCTGTTGGTCATGACGACCAGCGCCTGATTGCCGGGCAGATGGCCCACCATGTAGCTGGTGAAGCCGGCATTGCTGCCCCAGTGCTCGACCAGCACTTCGCCATCGGCGCCCGGCGTCCGGGTAAAGCCCAGCCGGCCTTCGGAGTGCGCGAAAACCTCTGCGGCCAGTTCAGGGGAGAGGATACGGCCCGCGCCCGTTGCCCGATCCTCCATCAGCGTGCCCATGAAGCGGGCCAGATCGCCCGGTGTCGACCACATGCCGCCGGCCGCGAGGAAGGGAAACAGCCTGTCGGGATAGGGCTGCAGCGCGTTGGAATAACCGGTCGCGGCCGCTGCGTTCAGTGCCGGCGGGGCCGGCTGGGCAAAAGTGCTGCGCGTCATGCCGGCCGGGGAGAAGACGATCCGCTCCGCGGCGGTCTGGAAATCCTCGCCGGTCGCGTCCTGCACCAGTTTCTGGATGATGGCATAGCCGGGATTGGAGTAGCGGTAGCGCGCGCCGGGGACGGCTTCCACGGCGGCCGGCGGATCCACCGAAGGCGGCGCACCGGTCAGCATGGCCTCGATCGAGGGGAGCGGTTCGCCCGGATCGTAGGCCGACCAAAGATGATTGGCGATGCCGGCCGTGTGGCCGACCAGGCGGCGCAGGGTGACGGGCTCTTCGGCCGTGAATGCGCTGGCGGGGATCTGCCAGTCGTGCAGATAATCGTCGACATCCGCGTCCAGGCTCAGCGCGCCCCGGTCGACCAGGTGCAGCGCCATCATGGCCGCCACGGGCTTGCTCAGCGAAGCCGCCGCGAACACGGTGTCGGGCGTGACCGGAGCTGCCGTGGCAAGATCGGCATAGCCGAACGTCATCTGCCAGGCGATTTCTCCATCCTCGATGAAAGCCATGCCGAGCCCGGGAATATCCTGCTCCAGCATCGCCTGCGGGATCGACCTCGCGTCGAGATGGCCTTCCAGATAGTGGGCGGGAAGCACGCTTTCCCGGATGCGGTCGGGCGATGACTGCAACCCGGGCACGGGCTCGCCCTGCAGGGAGAGTGCAGCAAGTGCGGCCAGGCACGGCGCCAGAATACTCATCGGCAGGGTCCGTTATCTGTCGGCATCTTTTGGAGAAACAGCCGGTTGGCAGGATGCCGTCAGTCAAGCAGCACCGCCGCTCCGGAACAACTTACTGTGTCGTAAGGGGGCACCGGACAGAAAAAAGGGCCGTCCACAACGCGGACGGCCCTGTGAGTTTGAAACCTTGCCCGGAGGGATAAGCGGGAAGGTCACCCGGTCGGGGAGGAGCGGGTCGGCGCCTGTCTACGCCGATAACGCGACGGATCGGTGACGCCTGGAAGACAGTTTCGCGTCGGTCGCGCCGAGAATTAACTATCGGAAATAAAAAGAAAAACCCCGGGCCGAAGGCCCGGGGTTTCCTGTGTGGAATGCAATGCTCGCCTAGTAGGTGAAGCGCACGCCGAAGACGGCCGACCAGCCATATTCTTCGAACTGTTCCACCCGGTCGACACCGTCCGGACGGGTCACGGCGCGGTAGGGTTCGTCAGTGACATTCTTCAGATCGCCGAAGATCTGGAGATGGTCGTTGAAGCGGAACTTTGCCGACAGGTCGAGCTGGGTGTGGTCGAGCACGATCCGGTCCTCGCCGGCATCGCCGCGGATCTCGTCGAGGAATTCGGAGCGGTGCGAGACGACGGCGCGCAGGTCCCAGGGGCCCTGGTCGTAGCCGAGCACGGCGTTCCAGACTTCGTCCGACTGGCGCGGCAGCGGCACGACACGGCCGTCCGGCAGGGTCGCCTCGCTATCGGCGAGGGTGGCGTTGAAGCCGGCGATGAAGCCTTCCACCGGCAGGAAGTCGAGCGCTTGCTGGTAGTTGAACTCCCAGCCCGACACTTCCGCTTCCGGCAGGTTGATATAGCTGTCGGCCTCGTCGAACAGGCGGCCATTGATCAGCTCGTTCTCGTACTGGATCGGGCCGATGACGTTTTCCAGATCCTTGAAGAAGTAGCCGAGATAAACGACGGCGTCATTGTTCGGATACCATTCCAGCGAGGCCTCGAAATTGTCGGCTTCCAGGCGCTGCAGGTCCGGATTGCCGAGTTCGCCCTCGATCTCGTCGTCGTCATTCTGTTCGACCAGGAGACGCGGTGCGAACTGGCCCGGGTTCGGGCGCTGGATCGAGGCATAGTAGGAGGCGCGGGCAATCCAGTTCTCGGCCACTTCATAGCGGGCGAGGATGGAGGGCAGCACGTCGGTATAGTCGTCCGAGACGTATTGCGGCGTGACGATCACCGTGTCTTCGTCCAGGGTCACACCGCCGACGGTGGCGTCTTCCTCGGCGAGGAAAGCTTCATAGCCATAGGCCGACACGTCGGTCTGCTCGATCCGGAAGCCGCCGACCACGCTGAGCGGGCCGTTCTCGATGGAGCCCATCAGATAGGCCGCCATGATGTCTTCCTCGACACCGTAGGTCGCGCCATAGCTGTCGATGTCGCTGGCGATCGGATCCAGTTCCAGGGCGCCGAGATTGGCGTTGAAATAGTCGCGCACCGCGACCGGATCCGGCACCGGGCCGAGGCGGTCCTGCGAGTAGTCGACCGAGCGCACGACCTGGTCGAGCGTCAGATTGCCGTCGTCTTCATAGACGTCGAAGTCCAGCGCGTATTTCTTGTCGCGCATGCGGGCCCGCACGCCGTACTGGATGTAGGTGGCCATGCCGCCATAGTTGAAGTCGTGGCGGATGTTCAGGGCTGCGGCGTATTCGCGGTCCTGGGCCAGGCCGTTGGTGACCTCGAAGCCGGCATTTTCGTAGATCGACGGATCGAAGACCGAAGCGGTCGTCTGGCCGCCGCCATAGACAAGCTGTGGCATCAGCGGGTTGGAGACGTCGACGCCGAAGGACTCGTCGTCCTCGAATTCGTAGGAGAAGTCGGTGTCCAGACGGTTCGGCTCTTCCTCTTCGGAATGGACATAGGAGAGCGACCAGTCGACCGTCGTGTTGCCGCGCAGCCATTCGCCGCCGAAATCGGTGGCGAAGATCATCTGGGTTTCCAGGCGGTCCTTGATGTCGCGGTCGATTTCCATCTCTTCGGCGACGAAAGCCGCCAGATCGCCGGAGGACGCGGCATCATTGTACTCGGCATCTTCCAGCTTCACCTCGACCCGGTTGCGGTATTCATGGTCGGAGAAATCGGACCAGGTGTTGCGCAGGTAGAAGCTCAGCTCGTTCGACCAGCGATAGTCGAAATTCAGGGCCGCCGTCGTGCGTTCGCGCGTGATCTGGTAGTTGCGCATCTCGACTTCGTTCGGGAAAGGCACGCTTTCGTCCGTTTCCCAGCCGCCGTCGACCTCATAGCTTTCCGAGCCGAAGACGCGTTCCTGGTGCGACAGCGAGCCGGCCACGCCGAGACGGCCGTCGAGGAAGTTGTTGGCGAAGTTCACCGAGCCGCGCCAGCCGAATTCCTGTTCGATATCGGAGTAGAGCGAAGCCACCCGGCCGCGGACGTAGAGATGGTCGACATCGAGGCCCGAGGTGGTCTCGATCTCGACATTGCCGCCGACACTGTCACCGTCCATGTCCGGCGTCAGCGACTTGTTGATAACGACGCTGGAGAGCACGTCGGCATCGATGACGTCGAGGCCGACCTGGCGGTCTTCGGCTTCCGGCGAGGTCAGGCGCACGCCATTGATCGAGGTGGAGACGAGGTTCGGATCCAGACCGCGGATCGAGACGAAACGGCCTTCGCCCTGGTCGTTCAGCACGTTCACGCCGACGGCGCGGCGGGCGGCCTCGGCGACGTTCTCGTCCGGGAACTGGCCGATCGCGTCGGCGGAGAGGACGACGATATTGCCGTCATTGGCGCGCTGGCGCGACAGGGCGGAGTTGAGCGCGCCGCGCTGGCCGATCACCAGGATGTTGTCGACATAGTCGACATCTTCGCCGATCACGATCACCGGGGTCGCGGTGTCCGTGACGCTGGCCAGCGTCACCGAGGTCTCGGCCGGCTCGGCGCCGACATAGCTGATGCGCAGCGTGTAGGTGCCGGCAGCGAGGCCGACGATGCGGAATGCGCCGTCCGAACCGGCGGCAACGGTCTGGCCCGTTTCCACGATGCGGATGGTGGCGCCCTCCAGACCGACGGTCCGGGAGCCGTCCATCACGCGGCCGGCAATGGTACCGGCCTGGGCAGCGGTCGCAGCAGCAAGTGCCAGCACCGAGGCGGTGCCGAGCATGGCGAATGTCCTGGTCATGATGTCCCCCTTCAAGGAAATGACTGGCGAGTCGGGCCTGGCAGTCCGATTTCGGCGCCTTATTGGGGGAAAAGCCGCGACAGGCTGATGACGTTATGGCTGCACTTCCATGTCGTTTGGATCGAAGTTTTGTGACGGTGCGAAATTGCATCACCCCGTCAAGGAAGTGTCACGATTGGCCGCGTGCCATTGCGGCATGACCCGTGCTATTGCGCTGCGAACCGGACTTCTGGAGGGACAGTCATGAAGCGGATTCTCGGCCTTGCGGCATTCTCGCTGGCACTGGGCGGCTGTGGCGGCGGACTGCCGGCTGTCGAGATCGAAGCCGTGCTGGAAACGGCGAGCGTCGCCGGTACGGGCGATGCGGCCGACGATCCGGCCGTGTGGGTCTCGGACACGCCGGCCGACAGCCTGATCTTCGGCACCGACAAGGATAATGGCGTCTACGTCTACACCCTGACCGGCGCCGAGCATGCCTACCTGCCCGAAGGCCGGCTTAACAATGTCGACGTCCGCTACGACTTCGCGCTCGGTGACCGTGTCGTCGACATTGCCGGCGCGTCCGACCGTTCCAACATCGGCATCGCCTTCTTCTTCATCGATCCGGACACGCGCGATGTGAGCTATGCCGGCGCCGTGCCGCTGGACAATATCGTCGAGCCCTATGGTTTCTGCTTCTACCGCAGCCGCCAGGATGGCGAGCTTTATGCCTTTGTCTCCGACAAGGAACCGGGCACCTTCATTCAGGTCCGCGTGGGCTGGAATGGCGAGAGCGTCACCGCCGAGGAAGTCCGCCGCGTCACGCTGGGCACGATCGCGGAAGGCTGTGTTGCGGACGAGCGCACCGGCACGGTCTACATGAATGAAGAGAATGCCGGCGTCTGGATGATGGGCGCCGAGCCCACCGATCCGGCCGAACCGGTGCAGATCGCCGCCGTCGACGGCCAGCAGCTCAGCGCCGATGCCGAGGGCGCCGCCCTCCTGCCGCGCGGCGAGACCGGCGGCTGGCTGGTCGTCTCCTCCCAGAGCGACAATGCCTATGCGGCCTATGATCTGGAAACGCACGAATTCGTCACGCGCTTCCGGATCGTCGACGGCGCCGTCGACGGGGTGACCCATACGGACGGTCTGGACATTTCCACCGCCAATCTGGGCGAGACTTTCCCAGGCGGGATCTTCGTCGTGCAGGACGACGAGAACGAGACCGGCGGCCAGAACTTCAAATTCGTCGATCTGCGCTCGCTGACCGTTGTGCTGGAAGGCGGGAGCGCGGCGGAGTAGTCCGGGCCGCATGGCCCTGCTTCTTCCGCTCATTCTTCTTGTCGCCATTATTGCCCTGGTCTGGCTGCACCGCAGCCGGGACCGGGGGCTGGCGCAGCAGCTCGGCGAGATCGAACGTGATCTCGCCGCCCGCCTGGTCCTGCTGGAACGTGGCGAGAAGCCGGTCGCCGGCGGGCCCGGTATCGACGCGGGCGAGGCCGGCGATGCGCTGACCAAGGCACCCCAGCACATCTTCGACAGCGTGCATGCGGCCTATGATGCCTGCGAACGCGAGGCCGCCGATGCGCCGCAACTCTTGCGCCGTGCCGTGTCCGCCCTGGCCGAATACCGCGACTTTCGCGGCTGGAAGGGCTAGGCAGGCCGCCTCCAGTCCTTAATCTGCCCGCCATGACGCTCCAGCCGGTCAATCTCGTCCATATCGCCCTGATCGCCATTGCCGGTCTGGGCGTGCTGCTGACCGTATCGCAGCCGCGCCTGCGGGCGGTGTCGGCGCTGATGGCGATGTCCTGCACCTGGATGATCTTCAACGTGCTGGAGGAGACCGCCGGGTTTCGCGACATCTGGCTCGTCACGCCGGCCTTCCGCCTGGCCTATCCGCCGCTTGTCTATCTCACTGTCCGCGGCATCATGATCGCCGGCCCGGCGCTGACCTGGCGCGACTGGCCGCATGCCGTGCCCTTCCTCATCGCGCTGGCGCTGACGACGCAGATCGCCTGGGTCGAGCACGCCGCCCGGATCAGCCTGTTCGTCTATTCCGCCGCCGCGGTCTGGCTCATCCACCGCTTCCGCAGGGCGACCCGCGAGACCCGGTCCGATGCCCGGGCGATCCAGCTCAACGGGCTCTACGCCCTGATCGGTTTCTATGTCGTCGATGGCGTGTTCGACGTGCTGCGGATGGATGCGCACTGGATCCATCCCTACTGGCCATGGCTGGGGACCCAGACCGCCTATCTCTTCCAGATCAGCGTCTCGCTGGCCTTCGTGGTGATGCTGATCCTGATCGCCGTCCGCCACAGCCGGCTGTTCGAGGGGCTCGAACCCGGAGCGCTGGACGCGCCGCGGGACGAGCCGGCCACGCCGGCGCCGGGCGATGAGGCCGCAGCGACCGAGGACTTCCGGCGCATCGATACGGTCGTGCGCGGCGAGGCGCTCTATTCGGAACCGCGTCTCACCCGGCCGGAAGTCGCGGCGGCAGCAGGGCTGGGCGAGCGCGCCGTGTCGCGCGCGATCAAGACGGCGACGGGGCGCAATTTCAACGACTATATCAACAGTCTGCGGATCGAGGATGTCTGCGCGATGATGCAGGAGGACGCCCGCGCCGGCACAGCCCAGCGCGTGATCGACCTGGCCTTCACCGCCGGCTTCTCGTCGAAATCCGTGTTCAACGCCGTCTTCAAGCGCGAGACCGGCGAGACGCCCTCGGCCTATGCTGCCGGCCTGCGCAGCGGCGAAGACGGACCGGTATCCGGTATCCGCAGCGCTTGACGAATTCCGCACGTCCGGAATCCGGATTCCGGACGATCCCGTCCGCCGGACATGCTGACCTCTCCCGAAATCCAGACGGGAGACATTCATGCTTCGTATCCTCGCCGGCGGCCTTGCCGTCATCCTGGCCGCGATCGCCGCCACGGCCGTCATCATCGCCCGGGTGCCCGGCGCCATGGTGCCGGACCGCAATGCATCGCGGACCTGGCTGATCGAGCACGCCACACTGTTCGACCCGGAAACCGGTACCCGGCAGGCCGGCCGGTCGGTCCTGGTGCAGGACGGGCGGATCGCGCGTATCGGGCCGGACGGGATGTCCGGCACCGATCCGGACATTCCGCGCATCGACGCGCAGGGCCGCACCCTGATGCCCGGACTGATCGACATGCACGTCCATGTTTTCGATGAGGTGGACCTGGCGGCCGGGCTGGCGCGCGGCGTCACGACCGTGCGCAATATGGGCGGCATGCCCTTCCATCTGCCGCTCGCCCGGCGCATCGATGCGGGCCGTCTCTACGGCCCCCGCCTCATCACCACAGGCGCGATCATCAATGAACGCGGCGGCCGCAATGCCAACCTGCTGCACGAGGCGGTGAGCGGTGGCGGCGAGGCGCGCGCGGCCGTACGGCGCCAGCACGCGGCCGGTTTCCGCCACCTCAAACTCTATTCCAACCTGTCGGGCGAGAGCTTTGCCGCGATCCGCGAGGAGGCGGCGGCGCTGGGTATGACGATGAGCGGTCACCCGGTCGAGGGCACCGAAGACGACCCGCTGCCCTTCACCGATACGCTGCCGGCCGGTTTCGACACGATCGAGCACAGCGAGTCGATCGTCTGGCATGGCCTGTCCGACAATACCGACCCGGAGAGCGCCCGCGCCCTGGCGCAGACGATTGCGGCGGCCGGTGCCACGGTCGACCCGACGCTGGTGGTGCACGAGAACCTGGCGCGCATCGTCGAGACGCGCGGCGGGCATCTGCTGCGCCCCGAGATGGACGGCTATAACCCTGTGGTCGCCGGCTTCGAGCAGGATGCGTTCGACTTCTGGTCGCGCTATGTCCATGAGGACCGCACGCGCATGCAGGCCTTCTACGAGGCTTTCACCGGCATGATGCACGAGGACGGCGTGCGCCTGACGGTCGGTTCGGATTCCGGGATTATGGCCTCGCCGCATGGTGTCTCGACGGTGCGCGAGATCGAGCTTCTGGTCCGGGCCGGGCTGACACCGCTGGAGGCAATCCGGTCGGCGACCGTGCATCCGGCCGATGTGCTGGGGCTGGAGGGCAAGATCGGCTGTGTGGCCGTGGGCTGCTTTGCCGATCTGGTTCTGGTTGACGGTGACCCGCTGACCAGCCCGTCCATCCTCTACGCGCCGCGCGGTGTGATGCGTGACGGGCGCTGGCTCGACCGCGATGCGCTCGATGCGCTGGAAGAGGCCGGGCGGCAGCCCTCGGCGCTTCGCACCTGGTGGCGCCTGGGCCGGCATCTGCTGGCGATCCGCTAATCTTGCCTTGACGTGAGTACCAAAAGAAAACGCCCGGCTGGATGGCCGGGCGTTTCCTGATTTGTCCGGTGCGGCGAGGCTCAGCCCAGCGCTTCGTCCAGTTCCGGCAGGGCCTGGAACAGGTCCGCGACGAGGCCATAATCGGCGACCTGGAAGATCGGCGCTTCCTCGTCCTTGTTGATCGCGACGATGACCTTGGAGTCCTTCATCCCGGCCAGGTGCTGGATGGCACCGGAAATGCCGACCGCGATGTAGAGTTCCGGCGCGACGACCTTGCCGGTCTGGCCGACCTGGTAGTCGTTCGGCACGAAGCCGGCATCGACAGCGGCGCGCGAGGCACCGACGGCGGCGCCCAGCTTGTCGGCGATCTTGTCCAGCAGGTGGAAATTCTCGCCGGATTGCATGCCGCGGCCGCCGGAGATGACGATCTTGGCCTGGGTCAGTTCCGGACGATCCGATTCCGACAGCTCCTCGGAGACGAATTCCGACTTGAACGGGCCGGAGGAGGCACCGAGATCCTCGACCGGGGCCGAGCCGCCGTCACCGGCCTTCTCGAACGTGGTCGGGCGGACCGTGATGACCTTCTTTGCGTCCCTGGACTTCACCGTCATCATCGCGTTGCCGGCATAGACCGGACGCACGAAGGTGTCGGCGCTTTCCACTGCGGTGATGTCGGAGATCTGCATCACGTCGAGGCGGGCGGCGACGCGGGGCATGAAGTTCTTGCCCATCGTGCTCGCGGCGGCGAGGACGGCGTCATAATCGTCCATCAGCGGCGTGACCAGCGCGTCCATGGCTTCCGCCGTCGGCGAGGCGAAGACGTCGGCTTCGGCGTGCAGCACCTTGGCGACACCGTCCAGCTTGGACGCGGCTTCGGCCACGCCGCCGGCATCCTTGCCGGCCACGAGGACGTGGATATCGCCGCCGATCTTCCTGGCGGCGGTGATCACGGCGCGGGTGGCGTCGTTGAGCGCGCTGTTGTCGTGCTCGGCAATAACGAGAACCGTCATGATCAGATCACTCCCGCTTCATTCTTCAGCTTGTCGACCAGCTCGGCGACGCTCTCCACCTTGATACCGGCTTCGCGCTTCGGCGGTTCGGAAACCTTCACGACTTCCAGACGCTTGGCGATATCGACGCCGAAATCGTCCGGAGCCTTGGTGTCGATCGGCTTGCGCTTGGCCTTCATGATGTTCGGCAGCGAGGCGTAGCGCGGCTCGTTCAGGCGCAGGTCGGTGGTGATCACGGCCGGCAGTTCCAGCGCGATCGTCTGCAGGCCGCCATCGACCTCGCGGGTCACGGTGGCCTTGCCGTCGGCGATCTCGACCTTGGAGGCGAAGGTGCCCTGCGGCCAGTCCAGCAGTGCGGCCAGCATCTGGCCGGTCTGGTTGGCGTCGTCGTCGATCGCCTGCTTGCCCAGCAGCACGATCTCCGGCTTCTCCTCGTCGGTCACGGCCTTCAGCAGCTTGGCGACGGCGAGCGGTTCGACGGTCTCGTCGGTCTGGATCAGGATGCCGCGGTCGGCGCCCATGGCGAGGGCGGTCCGCAGGGTCTCCTGGGCCTGCGCCGGTCCGATGGACACGACGACGATTTCTTCCGCGACGCCCTTTTCCTTCAGGCGGATCGCTTCCTCGACGGCGATCTCGCAGAAGGGGTTCATGGACATCTTCACATTCGCGAGGTCGACGCCCGTTTGATCGGGCTTCACGCGGACCTTCACGTTGTAATCGACGACCCGTTTGACGGGGACGAGAATCTTCATGCTGGGGCTCCGGTTGGCCGCGCGCGGGATATTCTGCGCACCTACAAAGAACAGGCGGCGAAACTGCCTTCGCGCGTGCGGTAAGTCAATGCAGCCCGCTGGCTTACGCGTGCGTCAATTCGCACCTGGCATGTGGATTCGGGTATGCCGGTGCGGTTGGTCGCGGCTGCATTTTCGGCGCTGCGCCAGCGCTGAAATGCTGCGGTGCGGTGTGATCTGAAGGGCTCGATTCGAGCTTCAGGTACGTTTTGCGCTCAGCGTGCCCGGCATAAAAAGAGGGCGCTTCCGGCCGGAAGCGCCCTCGATCGACCAGTGTCGTTGCGATGCGGTTATTCCGCCGCAGCGACCAGCTCGGTGGAGATGAAGAGTTCGATCTCGTCGGAGACGTAGGGGACGGCGAAGCCCATATCCCACTCCGAACGCATCAGGGAGCCAGTGGCGGTGAAGCCGGCCTTGGTATTGCCCTCCTGGGTCTCGCCGACCTGGTTCAGGGTGACGTCGAGCGTGACCGGTGCGGTGACGCCGTTCATCGTCAGATTGCCGGTCATCGTGCCGGTCTCGCCATCCTCGGTCTGGAAGCCGGTGGCGACGAAATGCGCCGTCGGATTGGTCTCCAGGCCGAAGAAGTCGTCCGAGGCGAGGTGGCCCAGGAAGCGCTCCTGGTTGGCGCCGGCCCAGATGCCGCCGACCAGGTTGAAGGTGATGTCGACCGTCGAGGCGGACGGGTCTTCCAGGTCGAGGTCCAGCGTGCCGTCATAATCGGTGAACTGGAGCGACTGGGTGGAATAGCCCTGGTGCACCCAGGAGGCCTGGATGATCGTGTGGGACTTGTCGAACTCGAACGAAACCGGTTCGGCCTGGGCGGCGGCACCGATCAGGACGAGGGCGGCAGTGGCAGTCAGAAAGCGGGTCATGCGGGTCTCCGGATGAGCTGAATTGTCGCACCCAGAGATAGGCGATCTGCAGCGCATGTCGACCGGGCAGATATCACTTTCGTGTTTCCTGCGCGGAAACAATCGCGTGGCTAGCGGTCTTTTCCCGGCACCCAAAGCACATCGCCGCCGGTCTCCAGATTGGCGATCCGGGCCATCACGAACAACAGGTCGGACAGGCGGTTGGCGTATTTCAGCGCCTGCGGATTGATCCGCGCGCCGGAGGCGATCAGGGCGGAGATCCTGCGCTCGGCGCGGCGGCAGACCGTGCGCGAGAAGTGCAGGCGCGCGGCGGCTTCGCTGCCGGCCGGCAGGATGAAGGAGTTCAGCGGTTCCAGGCGCGCATTCAGCCGGTCGATCGCCGCCTCCAGGCGCTCGACCTGCCCGGCGGTCACGCGCAGGGGCTCGAAGTCCGGCGGCGTATCGCTCTCGGGCACGCACAGATCGGCGCCCAGATCGAACAGGTCGTTCTGGATGCGCGCCAGATCCTCATCCAGCTCGTGCCCGGCGCCCAGCGCCGCGCGGGCAAGGCCGAGGGAGGAATTCGTCTCGTCGATATCCCCGTAGGCATCGACCCGCGGGTCATGCTTGACTGTTTCGGACATGTCGCCGAGCCGGGTGGTACCGGCGTCGCCGGTGCGGGTGTAGATTTTTGTCAGTCGGACCATGTCCGCCTGTCTAGCGCCCCGGCGCCGCGCGCGAAAGCCCGGCCGGCAAACCGGAGGATATCCATGCTGTCACCGCTCTGCTTCGCCGCCGCACCCTTCATCATGCTGCAGGCCGTTGCCCCGGCTGCTCAGGACGCCGCGCTCGCGGTGACGGCCGAACAGCTGATCGCGGAAACCGGATCGCCGGGCGCGGCGGTCATGGTGGCGCGCGGCGGGGATATCCGCCTCGGCACGGCCGGCGTGCGGGCCCGCGGCAGCGATGCCGCGATCGCGCCGGACGATCTCTGGCATATCGGATCGGATACCAAGGCGATGACGGCGACCCTGGTGGCCCGTCTGGCCGAGCGCGGCGTGATCGGCTGGGACGACACGATCGGGGAGCATCTGGGCAATCGCGTCGAGGAAATCCATCCCGCCTATCGCGACATGACCTTCCGCCACCTTCTCTCGCACCGTGCCGGGCTGGATGCCAATCCGGGCATGCTGGCCCTGGTCGGTTTCGCCACCAGTGACGCGCCCCTGGGTGAGCAGCGTCTGGACTATGCCGCCAACATGCTCGCCCGCGAACCGGCGGCGCAGGCCGAGACGGAATTTCTCTATTCCAATGCCGGCTATGTGATCGCCGGGGCGATGCTGGAACAGGTGACGGGCGAGAGCTGGGAAGAGCTGATCCGCACCGAAGTGTTCGAACCGCTGGGGATGACCAGCGCCGGTTTCGGGGCACCCGGTTCGGCGGACGCGGTCGACCAGCCGCGCGGTCACCGCGCCGGCCTGTTCGGCGGGCTCAACGCCGTGGCGCCCGGGCCGCGTGCCGACAATCCGCCGGTGATGGGACCGGCCGGCACGGTGCACGCCTCGATGAGCGATATCGCCCGCTTCCTCAACGCACATCTCGACCAGCCGGAAGACTATCTCTCCGCTGACAGCTGGGCGCTGCTGCACACGCCGCCCTTCGGCGGCGAGTATGCGATGGGCTGGGGTGTCGGCGAGGGCGGCCGTCTGCAGCACGCCGGGTCGAACACGATGTGGTTCGTCGTGGTGGCCGTAGATCCGGTGGCGGGCGAGGTGCGGGCGGTGGGCGTCAATGACGGCCGCATCGACCGGGTGGCCGGCCCCGTACGCGACGCGCTGCAGGGCCTGGCCGACTGACGGGGTCAGCCGCCGAAATTCTGACGGACCAGGAAGATCGCGATGATGATCAGGATGGCGGAGAACTGCAGCACGATGCGCAGGCGCATCAGCTTGTTCGAGCGCGAGCGCGCCTTCTCGTCACCGCGATAGAGATTGATGATGCCGAAGGCCAGCACGGCCACGACGGCGATCATCGCGAGGTAGAGCAGTCCGGTGAGAATATCGTCGATCGGCGGCATCAGCTTCTCCAGCGCAGGGTGGCGGGCTTGACGGGGTTCCTGAAAGCCTCGCCCGTGTCGCGGTGCTTGTCCCAGGCCCGCTTGAGGGCGAAATACCATTTTGCCTGCACGTCGGCATCGTGGATCAGCATCAGCTTGGGATCATAGGCCAGGCCCACCTGCTGGGCATTCACCGCATCGCGGTCCTGCCCGACAAAGATGGAGATGCCCGTCTTCAGCAGGAAGTTCGGGATGGCGTGGATCAGCGGGTGGTTCCAGTAGACCACGATCGTGATGGCCGTGGAGTTTTCATTGGTCGGCGTCACGGCGGTAAAGCCGGTGAAATGCTTGCCGCCGGCCTGGACGTATTCGGTGCGCAGGCCCGGCAGCTGGAAGCGGATCTCGGTCTGCGGCTCGCCCAGCAGGCGGTAGAGATAGGAATTCTTCGACGGGGTGTGCGGCAGCATGGTGAAGCCGCGCTCGACCGGGCCGAACTTCTTTTCCTTCTCGTGCACGGATTTCGCCGAGCGCCACCACCATTGCCGGTGGATATAGGGGATGTGGGCCGGGTCCATCAGGCCGATCACGGCATGGTCGACATGGCAGTTGAAGACGTCGCGCACGACGAGGCGCGGCTTTTCGCCTTCCGGAATGTCCAGCTTCGGCGGCTCGACCGCCGGCGGTTTGTCCGCGTCTTCCTCGCGGGCGTAATAGATCCAGATCAGGCCCTGGTCCTCGTGCACCGGGAAGGCGCGGGTGCGGATCTTCGTGAGGTCCATCGCCTTCGCCTGCTCGGCGGTCAGCGAGGGGATGGCGGCGCAGGACCCGTCCGTGCGGAAACGCCAGCCATGATAGGGGCATTCCACATGCGTCTCGCCATTGTGCTGCTGGGCTTCGCCGCCGGACAGCAGGATGCCCCGGTGCGGACAGATATCCTTCAGCGCATAGGCTTTGCCATTATGGTCGCGGCCAAACAGTACGGGCTGTCCCAGCAACTCGCGATGGAGGTGCTGGCCCGGTTTGAGCTCGCTCGACAGGCAGCCGAAATACCAGAGATCACGCACGAACATGCATCGCCTGATAGCGTGTCCCGTGCCGCCTGCCTAGCATGGAGACCGCATTAAACCTGCGGCATATCCGCTTGCGGGACGCCGCATGCGGGCCCTAGTCTGATGTCAGCGCTGGGGCGCGCAAACGGGGTGCGGCGATGTGGACACGCGCTTTGCGGCGTTTCGGCCTGGCCGGAGCAGCTGCCCTGACCGCCATGGCCTGCTCGCAGCAGGATGCAGCGGAGACACCGGCCGCCGGGCTGCCCGCCGGCGTGCTTGCGGCCTTTCACGATCATCTCGACCGGATCAGCGGCGGCGCCCTTGTCTGCCGTGACGGCGACATTGCCGCCGCTGCGACGGTGTCCGGCGACATCAATGCCGATCGCCGGCCCGACTATGTGGTCGATACGCGCAGCCTCAACTGCCAGGCCCGCCGCGACGGCCCGGCCGTGGCCTATTTCTGCGGCACGGGCAGCTGCGCCTTTCCGCTGATCGTATCGCAGGGCGAGGCCTGGCAGACCGTCGCCCTGATGTCGGGCAATCAGGCGCGCATCGTGCAGCATTATCGCGAGACCCGGATCGAGATCCGCGAAGGCGCGCGCGGTGTGCCGGGCGGCGGCATCACCGTGCGCGAATATACCTGGCGCGAGGGCCGGCTGGTGCGCACCGGCGAGTGGGTGGAGGGCGTCGAGGCCCGGCGCCTGACCGACTAGTCGGACGCCTCCGCCCCGTTGAGCTGGTCGATATAGCCCGCGCCCAGCGACTGCTCGATGACCAGGATTTCCGGCTTGTCGAAACGCAGTGCGATCCGGCCGTCCTCGTAGAAGCGGAAACTGTCGCCGGCATAAACCGGCATGCCATAGGCCGCATCCATCGCTGCCTGCAGGCGATCGGATTCGCCGCGCCCGGTCAGGATCCAGGCCAGCACAAGCTGGCCATCGCCGAACACGAACTCGATCTTGCGTTCGAACCCGGCAACCGCATACCCGAAACAATTGATCTGGGTCTGTGTCGCCGGCTGCGTCGGCAGGCCGGGCGGATCGATCTCGCGCACCTGGACGACGGGGCAGGCCGCCTCGATCTCCGGCATCAGGGTCTCGAGGCTGGCGCCCGGACGCACTTCCGGCGGTATGGACACATCGAGCGGCGGGTAGTCCAGCGGTTCGCCGTCCAGCAAGGGGTTGTGCCAGGCAAACAGATTGGTGTGCAGCCCGTCGGCCGAAAGGATGTGCGCGGTTCCCGCGGCACTGTCGAGCATCAGCCCGGCCGCCGGATAGGCCGTCCAGTCCTGGAAAGTGACGCTGTCGCCGGCGTGCGCAGTCAGCGGCGCCGTGTCGCCGCGGGCCTCGATCTGGACCAGTGCGCCGTCGGCGAGGGTGAAGACGGCCGCATCGAGCCGCGCGCCGCTGTCGAAGGTGAAGCCGGTGCAGACGAGATGGGTTTCCTGCTCGCGCGCCAGCGGGAAGCCGGCGGTTGGCGGGGAGACGGCCTGCAGGCTGTCGCAGCGCGGTTCGAGCGCCTGTTCGACGCTCGCCCGGCCGGCGCCGAGCACCAGCGTTTCGTCGAAAGCCTGCGACGGCGCCGGACCGGCTTGCGTCGTGGCGGCCAGGGCCGCGGCGAGCGAGAGTGAAAGCAGTGGCATGATGTCCCCGTTCTGGATTGCGTGCGTTCTGTGAGGGTGATGCGTGGCAGCCGCCGTCCGGATGCGCGGCGGCGGATTAAATCCCGGTTATATGTGCGTTCAGGCGAAGCGCGCCCGGATATCCGCCGGTGTCCCGCCGGCCGCCCGCATGGCGCGCAGGGTGGCGGCCCTGTTGCGCTTGGCGAAGCGTTCGCCCTTCGCATCCGTCAGAAGCCGGTGATGGCGATAGACCGGGACGGGCAGGTCCAGCAGTGTCTGCAGCAGCACGTGCAGCGGGGTGAGCTCGAAGAGGTCGACGCCGCGGATCACATGGGTGATGCCCTGCAGGGCATCGTCATGCACGACGGCGATATGATAGCTCGTGCCGACATCCTTGCGCGCCAGCACGACATCGCCCAGCGGATCGGGATCGGCGGCGATCTCGCCGCGCCCCTCCTCGACAAAGCGCCCCTCTTCGACAAAGCGCCCTTCTTCGACAAAGCGCATCGCCGCAAAGCGTTCGCCCAGCACGTCGCGGCAGCGCGCCAGCGACAGCCGCCAGGCATAGGCCTCGCCCGCCTCGACACGCGCCACCTCCTCATCCGCGCTCATCGGTTCGGCCGGTCCGCGATAGACATCGCCGACGCCATGCGGCGCGCGGGCGATATCCTCCAGGATTTCCCGCCGCGTCTTGAAGCAGCGATAGACCACGCCCTGTTCCTGCAGACGTTGCAGCACACCGTCGAAATCGCCGAAATGCGCCGACTGCCGCCGCACCGGTTCTTCCCATTCCAGCCCCAGCCAGGCCAGATCCTCCAGGATGGCGGCATCGAATTCCGGCTTGCAGCGCACCGTGTCGATATCCTCCATCCGCAGAATGAACCGCCCGCCGGCCTCGCGTGCGGCGGTGAAGGCCGTCCACGCCGAAAAGGCATGGCCGAGATGGAGATAGCCGGTCGGTGAGGGGGCGAAACGCGTGGTGAAGGTCATGGGCCGGGGTCTGAACAAGGGCTCGCCCCGCTTGCGGGGGAGCTGTCGGCGTAGCCGACTGAGGGGGCGCAGCGCAAGCGGCCCGCTGAAAAGTCCCGTACACCCATTCCCCTTGCCCCCGGCGCCCGCATCCCGCTATCTCGGGAGACGCAGACCATACCGGAGCCTTTAATGTCACGACCCATCGACGGACCCCGCCTGGCCCCGCGCGACGGACAGGCGCCGAAGAAACTTGTGATCTTCCTGCATGGATACGGGTCGAACGGGCAGGACCTGATCTCCCTGGGCCAGCACTGGGCGAAGGATCTGCCGCATGTGCAATGGGTGTCGCCGAATGCGCCGGACCCGGTGCCGGGCGCGCCGGACGGGTATCAATGGTTCCCGATCTCCAATCTCGACCCGCAGCGCATCGAGACGGGCGCCAGCGCGGCCTGGCCCATCGTCGATGCCTTCATCGACCAGGAACTGCACCGCTACCGGCTGAGCGAGCAGGACCTTGTCCTGTGCGGTTTCTCCCAGGGCACGATGCTGTCGCTGCATGCCGGCCTGCGGCGCAAGCGGCCGCTGGCCGGGATACTGGGCTTTTCCGGTGCCCTGCCGGGCGGGGCGCGCCTGAAGGAAGAGATGGCCTCGAAACCGCCCCTCATGCTGATCCACGGCGACCAGGACCAGGTGCTGCCGCTGGGCTTCATGTTCGACGCGCTCGAACATATCGCCGCGGCCGGACACGGCGCGCAGTGGCATATCTCGCAGGGCATTCCGCACTCGATCGGCCAAGACGGCCTGGAACTGGGCGCCCACTTTCTGGGCCGGGCCCTGTCGGGCCGCTATCTCTAGCGAAGGCAGGTCCTGCCGGGCCGACACGCAAGATTCTCAAGACCGTCATAGGCGTGTCACGCGAATGGCTGTAACCTTCTCCCGAGCTCGGGATGCGAGATGATTCGTCGAAACGAATCCGCCTCTTGAGCGCGACGGGAGGTGAGCTTTCAGGACGCCTGTCCAGAATACACACCCCCTCAGCGGCCGCTCCGGCGGCGTTGTCGAGGGAGGTCGCCATGCAGGTGCTTGACCGGGCGCCGCAGGGATGGCCCTGTCTGGTGCTGAATGCGGACTACCAGCCGCTGAGCTACTGGCCGCTGTCGACCTGGCCCTGGCAGGAAGCCATCAAGAACGTCTTCCTCGAACGCGTCGCCGTCGTCTCCCATTATGACGAGGTCGTGCACTCGCCCTCTTTCGAGATGCATGTGCCCTCGGTCGTGGCGCTGCGCGACTATATCACCCAGGACCGCTCGCCTGCCTTCACGCGCTATAATGTGTGGCTGCGCGACGGCTTCAAATGCGCCTATTGCGGCGCGCCGGGTGTCGACCAGCTGACGTTCGACCATGTCATCCCGCGCCGCCAGGGCGGCAAGACCAGCTGGGAAAACATCGTCGCCGCCTGCGGGCCCTGCAATCTGAAGAAGGGCGGCCGCACCCCGCGCGAGGCCGGCATGCCGCTGCGCCGCCCGCCGCAGCGCCCCAACATGCACGAACTGCAGGCCCAGGGCCGGAAATTCCCGCCGAAATTCCTGCACGAAAGCTGGCTCGACTATCTCTACTGGGATATCGAACTGGAACGCTGAGCCGCGGTTTCCGGACGACGCCATGCCCACACACATCGCCCTTCTGCGCGCCGTCAATGTCGGCGGGACCGGCAAACTGCCCATGGCGGAGCTGCGGGCGATGGCCGGGCAGATCGGCTTCGACAATCCGCGCACCTATATTGCCAGCGGCAATCTCGTCTTCGAAAGCGCGATGACGGCCGATGAGGCCCGCGCGGCGCTGGAAGCCGCGCTGGAGGCCTATGCCGGCAAGCCGGTGGGTGTCGTGATGCGCTCGCCGGACGCGATGCAGGCCGTGCTCGACGCCAACCCGTTTCCCGAAGCGGCGGGAAACCGCTGCATCGTGCACTTCCTCGACGCGGCGCCGCCGGCCGATCTGGAAGCGACGCTGCGCCACCGGGCCGACGAGCAGATCGCCGCCGGCGAGCGGGAAATCTACATCCATTACGGCGACGGGATGGCGCAGTCGAAACTCGTTGTTCCGGCAACGAAAACCGGCACCGGCCGCAATCTCAACACGGTGGCGAAACTGATCGCCCTGGCCGCCCGGACCTGAGCCTCCCGGCACTGGCACAGCGTGCAGCCCGGGAACTCCGGCCGCGTCCGGCCGTTTCACCTCCTGTCCCCAGTGAAGGAGGTTGGACATGAAACATTTCCATCCGTCCGCGACTTGCAGGAATATTCTGCGCGGCACAGTGGCGGCTGCCGGGCTGGCCCTGCTGGCCGGCGCACCCGTACAGGCCGACCCGCCGCACTGTCCGCCGGGCCTTGAACGTCAGGGGCGCTGCGGGCCGGGCGATCATCACCGCCACGACCGCCGTGACGAGGCGCGGGCCTATGAACAGGGCTATCGCGACGGCCAGCGCGATGCCTGGCGCATCGGCGACCGGTTCGAGCGCGAAGAGTATGTCGTGGTGCGCGAATACAGCCGCTATCAGCTCTCGCCCCCGCCGCATGGCCACTACTATGTGCGCGTCGATGACGAGGTGCTGCTGATCGATGCGGCCACCCGTATCGTGGCCGATCTGGTGGACTGACCGGGACCGGTTTCCCGGCCTCCTTTCCCGGGGTGCAAAAAAATCTGCAGCACCCCGGGAACCAAAGTGTCGGGAGGCCGTTTCTCCGGCAAGAACGACGCAGACAAGAGAGCCCCGCCATGAGGCAGAAAATCCGGCTGTATTTCTACGCCATTGCCTTCGTCAGCGGTTCTCTCGTGCTGATCTTCGGCGGCGGCCCGGCCACGCCGTAACACAGATCGGGAAGCGGGAAGGCCCGGTGCCCCCTACGTCCCAAACGCCACTTGGTGTTTCCGCTTCCCGATACCCTTCTCAACTCCCGGCTATTCAGCCCCCTCGGGCAGAACATCCAGAGCGATCAGCGCCGCAATGGCGGCCGGCCGGCGCCGGGCGACATCGGCGCGCTCCGGCATGTCCATGTTCAGCGCAAACGCCCAGGTCTCGCCTGGGCGTTCCACCCAGCCGACATACCAGCCCGTATCCAGCGCTGCGTCGCGGAAACGCCAGCCGGTCTTGGCATAGAGCGTCCAGGGGCCGCGATCGTCCTCGCCCGTGGCGACCTGCATGATGTCGCGGGCTTCGGCCATCGTCTCCGCAGACACCGGCAGCCGGTCCAGCGCCAGGCGTTCCAGAAAATCCACCTGTTCGCGGGCCGAGATCTCCAGCGGCCCGTCCAGCCAGTATTGCGTCAGGTCGGCCTCGCCGCCGATCGTCTCATTGCCATAGTCGAACCGGTCCAGCCAGGCCGCCATGGTCCCGCCGCCCAGCGTCGCGGTCATGCGCTGATAGACCCAGACCGCCGAGACGCGGAAAGCACTCGTCATGGTCTGGTCCTGATTCCAGACATCGAATTCACGCATCCGGCCGTCCCATTCGAAATGCGTGTCCGGTTCGGCAAAGCCGGTTTCCAGCGCGATCAGCGTGTGCGGGATTTTCGAGGTCGAGGCCGGCGGGAAGCGGATCGCGCTGCGGTCCGCATTCACCACCCATTCCGCACCGTCCTCGAGACGGCGGGCGATGAAGGTCGCGGTGTCCGTATCGACCCCGGCGCTGGCGAGCGCGGCGTCGAGATCCGGCGAGGCCGGCTGGGCGGCGGCCGGTGCCGCGTGAAACAGCGCCAGTGTGGCGGCGATGGCGATCATGGGTGTGCGCATGTGGAGTGTCCCCTTGCTTGATTGGCGGCCATCTCTTGCTGTCGCGGGCAGGCGAATTTGCGGCGCGGGCGGGGCCTTGTGAGGGTTTTGTCAGGGCGGCCGGTTTACACCGGGCGTTAATGCATCCTGTGCTAGCGTCGGCCATGGATGCCCATAAGGAGGTGTCGCCATGGCCAAGACGATGACATCGAGCTATCGCCGGATCTCGGACCATTTCGAGCCGGACCTGGTCGAGGATCCGGTCGAGCAGCGCAAGCGCCGCGGCCATCTCGAACAGATCGACTATACGGTGTTTGCCGCCAATCAGGCCGTGATGAGCAAGACGATCCATCACGTCACCATCGAGGATTTCCAGAACCTGGCCCTGTCCGCTTCCAAGGCGCGCGGCGCCTGGGTGGATGCGGCGATGTCGGCAGCACGCTCGCGCTCGCCCCTGTCGGAACAGGAAGTCCAGCGGCTGACCCATCTGCGCTCGGCCTATGACGAGCTGTGCGAGGCCTATGAGGCCATGCGGCGCATGGTGGAACGCGGCTATCTGCGCTTCCAGGCGGGCGTTCCCAAACGCGATTGAACCGGTTCGCGCATTTCGGGCACCTTTGACCTGACGGCAGGTGATCGTCGGTCAGGAGCGGTCCGGTGCGGCGCGACGTCCAGAGAATTTTCCAGGAAAGCCAGGTGCTTGCCGCGCAGGCAGGCGACCGCACGGCATTCGGGCATCTGGCGGCCTGCTGGCAGCCGCGATTGCTCGCCCATGCCCGGCGGCTGACCGATACCTCCGACATGGCGCGCGACGTGCTGCAGGAAGCCTGGGTGGATATCGTCCGGGGCTTGCCGCGTCTGCGCGACCCGGTCGCCTTCCCGGCCTGGAGCTACCGCATCGTGACGCGCAAGGCTGCACAGGCCGTCTCCCGTATCCAGCGCACCCGCCGCACCGCTCACGACCTGGCCAGCGATCCCGGCCAGGGGCGGGTCGAATGGCCCGAGGCCGAAGCCCGGTCCGACCTCGCGCGCGTCTCCCGGGCCATTGCGGCCCTGCCGCCGGCCCAGCGGGCAGCCATGGGCCTTCATTACATGGACGGTTTCTCGGTCGCCGAGATCGCCGTGGCGCTCGGTATTCCGGCCGGAACCGTCAAGACACGCCTGATGCATGCGCGGCGGAAAATCCGTGCCGCGCTCGAACCTGACAGAGAAGGAGACAGTGATGACACGCAGTGACAGCGAACTCGACGCGCTCATCGCCGAAGCGCTCGATGCCGACGACCGGGCCCTGCTGGCCGAGTTCGAGGACGAGCCCGGCTATTTCAGCCAGGCGCTCTCGGTATTCCGCGGCAAGCTCGCCTGGGTGATGTGGGTGGCCTATATCACCAACATCGCCGGGGCCGGGCTGGCGATCTGGGGCGCCTGGCAGATGTTCCAGACCACCGATCCGGTGATGACCGTCCGCTGGGCGGTGCTGATCCTGGCCTCGCTGGTGATCGGCCTGTTCATGAAGTCCAGCCTGGGCAATCAGATGATGACCAATCGCACTCTGCGCGAGATCAAGCGTCTGGAGCTGCAGATCGCCCGGGCAAGGCTGCCGGAGAAAGCCTGAGCGCCCGGCTCGGTCATTCACGAATGACAGTCATGCAGATCACAGCACTGTGAGGGACTAACAATTGGCGCAATCGGTTCCTAAATAGGCTTCGGACGCGGCATCCGGGGGGCGTGAAAATGACGCATGCCCGCAGGCTGCCGAAGGGATAGGATGTCATCATGGCCAACGCACTTTCAGTCGCGCTCTCGCCCGAACAGGGCCTGTCGAGCTACCTGGCGGAGATCCGCCGCTTCCCGATGCTGTCCAAGGATGAGGAATTCATGCTGGGCAAGCGCTGGCGCGAGCACGAGGATCCCGAAGCCGCCGAGAAGCTGGTGACCTCTCACCTGCGTCTCGTCGCCAAGATCGCCATGGGCTATCGCGGCTACGGCCTGCCGGTCGCCGAGGTGATCTCGGAAGGCAATGTCGGCCTGATGCAGGCGGTCAAGAAATTCGATCCGGAAAAGGGTTTCCGCCTGGCGACCTATGCCATGTGGTGGATCCGCGCCTCGATCCAGGAATACATCCTGCGGTCCTGGTCGCTGGTGAAGATGGGCACGACCGCGGCCCAGAAGAAGCTGTTCTTCAACCTGCGCCGCATGAAGAGCCAGATGCAGGCCCTGGAAGAGGGCGATCTCAAGCCGGAACAGGTCGAGGCGATCGCCACCAAGCTGGGCGTGACCACCGAGGACGTCGTGTCGATGAACGGGCGCCTGTCCGGACCCGATGCCTCGCTCAACGCGCCGCTGCGCGGCACCGAGGGTGAGGGCCAGTGGCAGGACTGGCTGGCCGATGACAATGCGGAAAGCCAGGAAGACGAGCTGGTCCAGTCCGACGAGTTCGATACGCGCATGACGCTGCTGCAGTCGGCCATGGGCGAGCTCAATGAGCGCGAACAGCACATCCTGCAGGAACGCCGCCTGACCGAAGAGCCCAAGACGCTGGAAGAACTGGCCGACCAGTATGGCGTGTCGCGTGAGCGTATCCGCCAGATCGAGGTCCGCGCCTTCGAAAAGCTTCAAAAGGCGATGAAGTCGATGGCGGCCGAACAGGGTCTTCTCAACTAGAACGTTTTTCGCGAAAGCAGACACCGGGTCTATCCTTCGAAAACGCGGTGATTGCGCACCTTTTGCACTGTGCATGTCTGGACCTGACGGCCTTCGGCCGTTAGGTCTGCCGGCACACGAAAGGTTTGCGTATGCGTGTTCGTCTGACCCCGCTTCTCGGCGCTGCGGTAATGCTCTGCCCGTCAACGGCTCATGCCGAACTGTCCCGCGAGTACCGGGCCCTGCTGGCCGCCGCCGATGTCCGCCAGGACGACGAGGAATTCCTCGCCACGGCCGATCTGATCGCCACGGTTACACCGGGTGGCCGGTCCGATGTCCGCGCGGCTGTCGCTGAATTGCTGCCGCGCCGTCTCGATGTGCTGCGCGCCTGGGACCAGACCGCCCGCGACACGGTCCCGCTGGAGCCGGAAATCGTCCAGGCCGCCCGCCGCGGCACGCCGCAGGTTACCATCGTCGATGCGCCGGATACCGATGACGAGACGGTGGCCGCACCGTCCGGCGCCGGGACCACGGAGCATGACAGCGGCACGGACACGGTCGAGCCCGGCGAGGTGGAGGCGCCCCGGACCGCGCACTGGCCCGGCCGCATGGACTGGCTGCACCCCTATCACTGGGATGGCCGCGCCAAGGCAGGCCTCGCCGTCGACAGCGGCAATACCGACCAGACCAATTACTCGATGGCGCTGGAGGTCAGCCGGCCGCTCAATGGCGGCTGGGGCTTCGACGGCAAGACGGAATATTTCTACACCGAGAGCGACGGCAATGTGACGCGCGACCGCTGGCTGGTCGAGGCCCGCGGCGAGCGGCCGACGGTCGATGCCTGGAGCTTCTATCTCGGCTCCAGCTACGAGCAGGACCGCATGTCCGGCTTCGACTATACCGCTGTCCTGTCGGCCGGTGCGACGCTGCACGCCCTCGACGATGACCGCACCAGCTGGGTCCTGCGCGCCGGCCCCGGTGCCCGCCACCGCGTCCCCACCGATGAGGGCGGCGTGACGCAATGGGTGCTCGAACTGGGCTCGGTCTATGATTTCGCGGTGACGGAAACCGCGCAATTCTCCTCGGAGACGACGCTGCTGGCCGGCCCGGCCTCACGCGCCGAGCAGCGCTTCAAGCTGACCACCGCCATCAGCGAGGACTGGGGGCTGGAGCTGGGCTATCGCGTCAAGCACGAGTTCGACGCCCAGCCCGGCCGCGAGGAAACCGACAGCCGGCTGGACTTCTCGATCGTCCACGAATTCTAGGCGTTCCCGAGTTCCGGCTGCCTTCTGGCGGACGGATCGCTAATTCGGGTCGGCCCTTGCCGACTTGCCGTCCAGAGCCAGACCGAGCGCAATGCCGGCCTGTCCGAGATAGTATGTCACCCACACCACCGGGCCGGCCCATTCCAGATAGCCGGTGAACAGCCGCACCGCGAGTACGCTGTCGGAAACCAGGAACAGGAGGGCGCCGGCCGTGGCCAGTGGCGGCACGCGGCCGATCACGGCGAGCACGGTCATCACCAGGATGATGCCGTTATAGATCGAGGCCGGCAGCTGGAGATCGCCGAAATAGGGCTGCAGCCAGGCCAGCATCACCACGCCATAGCCTGCCAGGGCGAGCGCCGCGATCCGGCTCCAGCCGCCGCGGCCGCCATCTTCCAGCCGGATGCGGGCGAACAGGAAGATGTAGACGAGATGGCCGAGGCCGAAGGCGGCAATGCCCAGCGGCAGCTGCGCCGGCTCCAGCGCCAGGAAGATATCGCCCAGCGATCCCAGGAAGAGCCCCAGTGCCAGGATGCGATGTCCGTGGATAAGGGCGAACACGGCCAGCAGCACGATGCCGGCGGCCTTGATCGCCACATCGGCGGGGTAGGGGGCGGAAAGGCCAAAATCGTCAAACAGATAGGTCAGGGCAAACAGGGCCGACAGGATCAGGACGATCTGCGAGCGGCGGTCGCCGGCCAGCGTGCGAAGCGTGGATGTCATTGCCTGTCTCCCCTCTGGGCTGCAACAGGCTAGACTGGCCGGTGCGGCGGCAAAAGGTTTCTTTGGCATGTGGGGAAGATGGGGATGGGGTCTGGCCGTGCTCGCCCTGTTGTGCACGGCGCCGTCGCGCGCCCAGCCGCCGCAGGCTGTCGCGGCTGCGATCGCGATGCTGGACGAACGCCCCCATGCCGGCGAGGAGGCCTGGCGCGGCCTGTCGGCGCGCAGCCTGCCCCTCATCGAGCCGCACCCCGGCGACGACGCGCTTGCCCGCGTCACCTTCGTCTACAAGACGGCACCTTCGGTCAGCGGCGTCCGCCTGGACAGCGTCATCGCCGCGCCTTACGCCCGGCAGCCGGTCACCGACTATGTCGATGACTTTACCCTGCCGCTCCAGCGCATCGGCGAGACCGGAATCTGGTGGACCACGCTGGACGTGCCGCGCGAGATCGAGGCGGTCTACTCCTTCCTCGTCTTCGATGGCGAGCGCTGGCAGCGCCGGTCCGATCCGCACAATCCGCGGCATCTGCGCGGATCCGGCGCCGAGGCCGTCCTGCGTCTCGACCGGGCCCCCGATCCGGCGCCGCAGCGTCCCTGGCCGTCGCGCCGCCAGCGCGAGCCGGAAGTCCTCTTCGTGGAGAGCGGCGCGCTTGAAAGACGGGTCACTGTGCAGCTCTACCGCAACCCTGATGCAACACTGATGTCACCGCTATTGGTGATCTATGATGCATTTCTGTGGGGGGTGCGTGCCCCCGCTTGGGAGATCGCGGCCAACCTTGCGGCAGCAGGCGAAATCCCGCCGGTGAACCTGGTCCTGATCGACCAGCTCGACACGCTCAGCGAGACCCGCCGCTATGACGACCAGGTCGGTTTTCTTGCCGACGAACTCCTGCCTGCACTGGCGCAGCAGGGCCTCGAACCGGCGCCGGGTCAGGTCATCCTGGCCGGCGCATCCCGCCGCGGCCTCGCTGCCGCCCGGGCCGCGCTGCAGCGGCCGGAGGCGTTTGGCGGGGTGATCTCCTTGTCGGGGTCGTTCTACTGGGCGCCGGAGGGTGAAGCGGCGGAATGGCTGGGCCGGGACCTGCGGCCGGCCGGGGCCCGGGCGCCGCGCTTCTATCTGGCCGCGGGACAGCTGGAATATGTCGAGACCAGCACCAATGGAGGCCATGTCATGCTCGACGCCAACCGCCGTTTCGGCACCGCCCTGACAGCCGCCGGCTATGAAGCGGAGCTGGCGATATTCCCTGGTGGCCACGACATTGCCGGCTGGCGCCACGCCCTGGCGGACGGCCTGGTCGCGCTTCTGGGGGAAGATTGAGGAATGCAGGGCTCGCCCCGCTTGCGGGGGAGCTGTCCGCGTCAGCGGACTGTGGGGGGGCGGCGCGAAGTGGCGCAGAGCGCGTTAGCGCGCACGGATGACTCACCCCCTTCGACCTCACCCGGCCCAAGGCCGGGCTCGGCCACTTCCCCCGCTCACGCAGGGGAAGCCCTGTTGTTATTTCGGCGGCTTGCCGGGACCGCGCGGGCGGGGGCTGTCATTGCCGATCCGGCCGGCGATGAAATCGTCCAGATAGGGCAGCCAGCCTTCCGAGCGCGTCGCGATATAGATCATCGGGCCGCCGGGGTTCGACCGGAAATTCGAGTCCGTCGCGACGATGAAATACTCGTCGCCCTCACGCACCATGAAGGGCGAACCCGAATCCCCGCGGGTGGTGTCGCAGTTGTGGGCCATGGTGTTGTCGTTGAAGACCTCGACAATGTGGCAGCCCAGATTGCCCGACAGGTGGGTGCCGGTATCCCAGCTGTAGCCGGCCTGGAACAGCTCCGCTTCCAGGGCCCGCTGCGCGCCGGCCGTATCGATCAGGCCGCGGGCTCCGACATGGCCCAGTTCTGCGCCGAGCGGACGGTCGATGCGCAGCAGCGCCCAGTCGGTCCCGTCCAGATCGTCGGTCGAGGAAAAGCGCTCCTCATCCCAGTCGGGGGAATTGAAGTAGTCGATCACCCGCGCTTCCAGCGGACCGCCCTCGCGGGCATAGGCCGTGCGGAAGACGCCGCGCGCATCCAGCCGCCCGTCCTCGCTGATGCAGTGCGAGGCGGTGATCAGCACCGTGTCGGCGATCAGCGTCGCCGTGCAGGCGCCACCGGCGTCGAAATCGACCTGGCCGATCACGCTCCAGGGAAACACGGAGGTATCCATGAACACCCGGTCGTCATGGCCGAAATAATGGTCGTTGATCCCCATCGGACGATCACGGCCGGTGCAGTCGGCCCGGTCGGTGCGTTCGGCGCAGGTGCCGTCACCGACGCCGGGCTCGTTGCACACACCGTCGAAGGCGGCCTCGCAGCTGTCATTGCGAAAACGCAGATGGATGATCTCGCCGCAATCATTGAGGTCGGTCGCCTGGGTGCAGGCGCCGGTGCCGAAGCCCGGCTCGTCGCACTCGCCATCATTCGCCCAGCGGCAGGAATTGTCCTCGACCCCCTCCACGATGCGCCAGCAGTCGGAATAGTCCGTGCCGCGTTCACAGGCGCCGGTGCCGATGCCGGGATCATCGCACTCGCCGTCATTGGCCCACTGGCAGGTGTCATCGCCGGAATACCGGCCGGCCGCCGGCGTGGCGCCGGGCTTGGGCGGCTTGCCCTGGAGCCAGCGGGACAGGTCGCGGCTGGACAGGCGTTCGGCGTCCGGTGACGGCGCTCCGGCCAGAGCCGGCTCGTCCCGCGCATCCTGGGCAGCGGCCAGTGGCGAGACGGCGAAAAGCAAGGCAGCAGCAATCCAGACGCGACGTTTCATGACTTTCCTGTTCCCCCCAAGTGCTCAGGCCAAGTGCTCAGGCGCTTATCCGCCAGTTCAGCGGCAAAACCAAGCGTCACCCTGCCTATCAGAGCGCCACAAAGATGACCGTCCCCTGAACAGGGCATTCAAGCCAGGTTCGGGCCGGCTGTGGCTTGATGGCGGACGAGGAGGGCACCGACCTGACAGGAAAGGACTGAGATCATGTTCGGTATCAAGACCATAGCCGCTGCCCTGGCACTCTCGACCGTCGGCAGCATCTCCATGGCCGGCGCTGCCCAGGCTGACACCTGGGTCCTGAACGCTGCAGCCTGCCCGGATCTGCGCGAGGATCGCCGCGATCGCCGCCACTATGACGGCCGGCGCGACCGCCGCGAGGACTTCCGCGACCGCCGGGTGATCGACTGCCCGCCGCGTGCCTGGCGCTATGAAGCCGGCCGCTGGGACCGCCATTACGGCCACCCGCGCTATGAGCGCAGCCGCTATGCCTCGCCCGGCCTTGTCTACCGTTCGCGCGATGGCGGTTTCTACGTCGCCGACCGCTATGGCCGCCGCCAGTGGATCGATGTGCGGATCGAGTATCCGCGCGGTCGTCACTATGACCGCCCGCATGGCCGCCCGTACCGAGGCTACTAGGCGTCCGGCAGGATGATCGCACCGTCCAGATAGCGGGGCGCGTGACCGTGGAAGGTGACGCGCCCTGCGGCCGGTTCCACCTCGAGCCGGCCGGGGCGCGGGCCGATCTGGCGGGCTGTCAGACGGGTCTCACCCAGGCGATCCGACCAGTAAGGCGCGAGCGAACAGTGGGCCGAGCCGGTCACCGGGTCCTCGTCAACGCCTGAAGCCGGCGCGAAGAAGCGAGAGACGAAATCGACCGCGTCGCCGGGCGCGGTGATGATCACATTTTTGCCGATGGTGCGAAGCTGTCCGAGATCGGGGCGGACCTCCCGCACGGTGTCCTCATCCGCCACAACCCACATCTGATAGCGCGCGCCGTGAATCCGCTCGATATCGAACATGGCGTCCAGCTCGTGTCCGGACAGGCCGAGCGCGTTGCGCGTCGCGGTATCCGGCTTGCCGGCATGAAAGCCGACCTGCGGCAGATCCATCGTGAAACCGGCCGCGCTGCGGCTGACGCTCAAAGGGCCGGAGCGCGTCTGGAAATGCGCGGTCTCGCCGCGCACGGCACCGGTTTCCAGCAGCACCGCGCCCGCCGCGAACGTGGCGTGACCGCACAGATCGACCTCGACCGCCGGCGTGAACCAGCGCAGATCCCACCGGTCCTTGCCGCTTGGGACGACGAAGGCCGTTTCGGACAGGTTGTTGGAGTTGGCGATACCGGCGAGGACAGCGTCGCCGGGAAAGGCATCCATTACGCAGACACCGGCCGGATTGCCGCTGAACGGGACGTCCGGATCGGCGAAGGAGTGGATTTCATAGTAGGGCAGGCGGGTCATGGGGCGTTACCAGGCAGAGGAGACATGCGGCTCGAAATCGAGCGCGAGATCGGGTTCGTCCGCATCCAGCGCCGCCACGGTCTCGATCGTCACCGGGCCATCGCCGGCCCGTTCGCTCAGCGCTTCGGCGACCAGGCTGCGGGCGCGCGATTGCAGCCGGCTGATCTGGCGTGGCAGCGCCCGGCGCCAGGCTTCCACCTCGCCGTCCAGCGCGGCGAAATTCTCCGGCCGTTCGGAGGCGGGCAGGGCGCGCCAGGTGGCGATGTCGCGATAGGCCCGGGCGAGGCGGGCGGCCTCCTCATCCTCGAACACCTCGATTTCCAGCAGCATCGCCTGATAGGTCAGCGAGCCTTCCAGCAGGCCGGCCGAGGCCGGGCCCTGATCCGCCCATTTGGCAAACCAGGCGCGCGCTTCCTCGACCGGCGTCGAGGCGGCGCTCGACCAGTCATTTCGGGCCTCACGGTTCAGCAGGACTTCCTCTTCGGGATCGACGATCAGAACGGTCGGCGTCGCATAGAGCGCGGTAATGCCGAACCGGGCGGCCACGTCCTGGTTTTCATTGCGCCAGTCCACATCGATGAAGCGGGTGACAAAGGACTGTTCCAGCGTGGCGGCGAGCTCGGGGTCCTCGAAATGATGCGCCAGGCCGCGGCTGTCATGGCACCAGTTGGCGCCGAGCACGAGCAGCAGGCGCTTGTCCTCGGCCCGCGCCTGAGCCAGTGCGGCATCGACCACCGGCATGGCGTCGTAATTGCCGTCGAAAGGCCGCGGATGATCGCCCTCGGCCGCAGCGACCATGGGCATGAGAAAAAGCAGGAAGCCGAGCACGGCGGCAGTGATGCGCATGGGGAACTCTCATTCTGTGGTGCCGCCAGAAAAGCACAGGGACAGGGCGGGGGCCAGCAGAGCACCCATCCTTCCCCTTGACGGGGAAGGTGCCCGGCACAGCCGGGCGGAAGGGGTGAATCCCGGTGCTCGCGAATTCGCAGACACGTTGCCCCCACCCCCTCCGGCCCGCGGCTTGCGCCGCGGCCCACCTCCCCCATCAAGGGGGAAGATGGGGTTCGCAGACGCTACCCCGCAGCCAGTGCCGCCAGACGGGCATAGATGCCGTCATCATTGGCAGCCAGCTCGTCATGCGTGCCCTGTTCGACCACACGGCCGCGATCGAAGACCAGGATGCGGTCGGCATCGCGGATGGTCGACAGGCGGTGGGCGATGAGGATGGTTGTGCGGCCGGCCATGACCGCTTCCATCGCCGCCTGCACGTCGCGCTCGGTCTCGTTGTCGAGGCTGGAGGTCGCCTCGTCGAGAATGAGGATCGGGGCGTCGGCCAGGATCGCCCGGGCAATCGCCACACGCTGGCGCTCGCCGCCCGACAGCTTCACGCCCCGCTCGCCGACCAGCGTGTCATAG
Organism: Maricaulis virginensis; assembly: GCF_027922185.1. NCBI lineage: Bacteria > Pseudomonadati > Pseudomonadota > Alphaproteobacteria > Maricaulales > Maricaulaceae > Maricaulis > Maricaulis virginensis. Next base: position 60,551 of record NZ_BSFE01000013.1, read on the forward strand.
CCCTGCGGCAGGCGCCGGATGAAGGCGTCGGCATGGGCGGCTTTCGCGGCCTCGATCACCTCGTCCAGGGAACAGCCCGGCCGGCCATAGGCGATGTTCTCCGCGATCGAGCGGTGGAACAGGGCCGGGTCCTGCGGCACCAGGGCGATATGGCGGCGCAGGCTGTCCTGGCGCACGTCGCGGACATCCTGGCCGTCGATGATCACACAGCCGTCGTCGACATCGTAGAGACGCTGGACCAGCTTGACGAAGGTCGATTTGCCGGACCCGGTGGGGCCGACCAGCGCGACTTTCTCGCCGGGGCGGATGGCGATGGAGAAGTCGGTGTAGAGCGGGCGGTCCTGGCCGGCATAGGTGAAGTCGACATGGTCGAAACGGATCGCGCCCCTGGACGGGCGGAAGTCCTTCGCGTCCGGACGGTCCTCGACCTCGTTTTCCTGCAGGTCGAAAATCGCCAGGTCCTGGATCTCGTCCATGCTTTTCTGGACCTGCTGCACCTGTTCGCCGAAGCGCCGCATATAGCCGGCCACGATCATGTAGGCGGTCAGCGCTGCCGTGACATCGCCGGCCGTCGCCGCTCCGCGCGACCATTGCCAGACCAGCAGGCCCACGAGGGCGGCCTGCATCGACAGGTCGGTGACGATGTTGACCAGCCAGGAATTGACGAAGCGCAGCCAGGTCTTCTTCGCCTCGGCGCGCCAGCGCCAGGCGAGCGCGTGGAAGCGCGTGTCCTCGCGGGTCTCCGCGCCGAAAGCCTTCACCGTGGCGATGCCGCCGACCGCATCGGCCAGCGCGCCGCCGATCTGGCTGTCCAGCGCGTTCGAGCGGATATTCTGCGGGCGGATATAATAGCGGCTCAGCACCAGGGTGGACGCCACGAAGGCGGCCATCACGCACAGCACCACGAGGCCGACCAGCGGCCAGCGGAACGCCATCACCGCGGCGATACCGAGCATGACCGCCACCGACGGCGCGACGCCGAAGATGATGTTCATGGTCAGATTGTCATAGGCCCACATGCCACGCGTCACCTTGCGCACGACCGAGCCGGCAAAGGTGTTGGCGTGCCAGTCCAGCGAGAAGCGCTGCACCTTGGAAAAGGCTTCCGAGGTCAGGTCGGCCATGTTCGCCGAGGAGAAGGGCACTTCACAGCGCGAGGCCAGCTGGCGGAAGGCATAGAACACGACCGCCACGCCCAGATAGAGCACGAAGGCGGGCCAGGGTGTTCCGGCATCCGGCCCGGCGGCCAGCGTGTCGATGAGGCGGCCTGCGGCGAGCGGGATCATCAGCTCGGTGATGGTCGCCAGCGTCATGAAGCTGATCATACCGGTCAGCAGCCACGGGCGGCGGGCCCACTGGCGGCCGAGATAGGCCAGAACCTGGGTGTTCTTCAGCTCGCGCGTGCGCGGCGTTTCATTTTCGTCGTCGAGAAAGTCGGACATGGCAGCGTCGGAGCCCCTTTGCGGAGGGTGGGGCGTTCCGTCCTCATGAACTTGATCATCCGGGAAAAGCGAAGGTCGGGCGCAATGGATAACCCGTGGGCCGTTCCTGCATCGCGCGGGTCGGGCTGTCGACGGGACCAGGCAGCGCGCCGGCTACCTGCTTTCCTAGATGGATCGAGTCATGGATCTGCTCACTTGTGCCGATTGATCCGGGAGGGCTGGGTAGCCGCTCGCGCCGGCAAGGGCAAGTTTCGCCGGCGCGCTTTTCGCGTTTGAAGGGAGAAGTGTGGCCTGCCGGGCACAGGGGGAGGGGAACCCCGTGCCCGGTCAGGCCGCTTCCACGGCCTGGAGATAGCGCTGTATCTCCGACCGGATGCTGGAGCTCTGGCGGGACAGTTCTTCTGCCGTGCCGGCCACCTGGCAGGCGGCGGCAGAGGTCGAACTGGCGGCCGTTTCGAGCATGGTCACGGACCGGTTGACCTCTTCGGTCCCGGCCGCGGCCTCGTGAACATTGCGGTTGATCTCGTCCGTCGCGGCTGTCTGCTGTTCGGCGCCGACGGCAACGGCGGCGGAGATTTCGGCGACCTGGCCGACCACGTCATGGATGGCCTGGATGGCGCCGACGACGTCCTGCGTGCTCTGCTGGATGGTGCGGATCTGGCCGGTGACGTTGGCGGTGGCCTGTTCGGTCTGCTCGGCGAGATTCTTCACTTCGCCGGCGACGACGGCAAAGCCTTTGCCGGCTTCACCCGCGCGCGCGGCCTCGATGGTGGCGTTCAGGGCCAGCAGCTTGGTCTGTTCGGTCACGCTGGCTATCAGGACGAGCACATCCTCGATCTCGCGGGCGGCACTGGCCAGGCCGTCGATCCGGGCGAGTGCCTGGGAGGTGCGGCTGGAAGCGGTTTCGGAAATCTCGGCCCCGCGGCCGATCTGGTTCGAGACCTCGCGGATGGCAGCGGCGAGCTCCTCGGTCGCCGCAGCGACGGTCTGCACATTGGACGAGGTCTGCACCATGATGGCCGACACGCTCTGGGTCTGGGCATTGCCCTCTTCCGCCGCGGTCGCCATCGAACTCGCCGTGGCTTCCAGTTCCTCGGCGGCGCTGGCCAGTGTGGCCATGGAAATCTCGATCTGCGCCTCGAAGGCGTCGGTCAGTTCCTTGACCGTTGCGGCGCGCTCCAGTTCGCGGCGGGCGTTTTCCTGATCCTTGCGGATCTGCTCGATACGCTCGCGCGAGACGGTGATGAAGTGCTGCAGCGTGCGGTTCAGCGCGCCGATCTCGTCGCGCCGGTCGATACCGTCGACCCGGACATCGAGATTGCCTTCTGCGACACGGGTCAGATTGCCGACGACACGGTCCAGCGGCTGCACGATCTGGCTGCGGCTGATGATGTGGGCGAGGGCGAAACCGCCCAGCGCCGAGATGAGGCTGACCGCGATCATCGCGATACGGACAGACTTCATGGTCGCCTCCGCATCGGCGGCCAGCTCGACGCCGCGGTGGTCGGCATGTTCGATATAGGCCTCTATGGCGCTGCGCAGTTCAACGATCGTGTCGTCCGAGCCGTGCACCGCCGACAGCAGCGCGCGATGCTCGTCCGTCATCTCGATCTCGCCGATTTCCTCGGCGGTACGGATCGAGTGTTCCATGTCGACCAGATAGGCCATGTAGGCCTGTTCGATGCGGTCGAGCATGCGGGTCTGCTCGGGAGAGGCGGTCGCGCGGGCCTCGGCGAGCAGGTGCTCGAAATCCGCTTCGGCTTCGAGAACATGGGCCCGGGCGCGTTCGATATGCCCCGGGTCGATCGCTGCCTGGTATTCGGTCCGGTTGAGGTCGATCGCGTCCTGCCCCAGATGGCCGCCCAGATTGATCTGGACCGCCAGTTCCTCGATCGCGAGCGCGTCGTGCTCGACATGATTGAGGCTGACGATGCCGATCGTGGCGACAGTCGCGATGGCCGCCACAAGAAGGCCGGTGATGGCAAGAATCTTGGTGGCGATGGACAGGTCGGAAAACCGGAACATGGTGTCTCCTTGGCTCGCAATCGGCCGGGAGGGTGCAGATGCCAGATTGCACAGACCGCCGGTCCCCTCAAAGCGTGTGCGGTAACAGGTCTCGATCGGCACTCCGGGTGTCGACCTGAAGTCGTTAGGCGCAATTTCAGGGAAAGGCGATGTATAAGGAATTCATCGCGATTAAGGGTCAGGAAACCCTTGCATGCAAGAGAACGGATGCGTTCAGAAGCATTAGCGCGTCATTAACTGCAAGTTGCGTCCTGACCGCTCAGGCTTCAAGGTCGCCGATACAGGCGGCCTCGAGCGCCTGCTGGATTTCCGGCGAAGCGGGCAGGAGTTTGCGGGCGTCGAGGTCCATGGGAGCGGCGACGCCCTCCACGGTCCACCACGGACGTCCGGTCTCCGGTTCCAGCACCCAGTGAACGAGATTGCGCACCTTGGGGCCGGCTGACTTGAGTCCCGAGCGGACCACAAACCCGTCACCGGCCCGTGCCCAGCGCCAGGGCCGGATCCGGCACTCCAGCAGCGCCGAGCCGACATTGCCGCCGCCCCCCCGGGCATGCATGGCGTACTCTTCGGGGAAGGCCGCCGCGAAATTGGTCACGCTGTCGGAAATGCGCCCGAGCAGGAATTCCAGCCGCATGCGGCCGAAGGCGTCCATCTCCTCCATACCGAAACGGCCGCGCCCGATCTGCTGGAGGCCCAGCACGTCGGCCCTTGCCAGGCTGGCTTCGGTCCCGGGGCGGGTATCCAGCATGATGCCGCGCGGAGCTGCAAAGTCCGGACAGTCGACGGCGAGCCGGTCGGCCCGGCTGGCAAAGCGCCGCGGCCAGGCAAAGTCGCGCCCGTCCTGGGGCGAGGCATGGCCCAGCACGATCCGGAAGCTGGCAGCCGGCGCGCCCGAGCCGGAATGGCGCATCACCAGCATCGCGGTCGCGCCGGACGCATCACGGTCCAGAAGGCCGCCGTCGATATAGACAGGCGCGCCGGGATGGGCCTCGGCGAGGAAGCGGATATGAATGTCGCGCGCGATCAGCGTGGCCAGGGCATCGGCGCGATGGACCGGATTGAGCCCGGCCTCCTCGGCCAGATTGGCGACGGCCTGGGCTGCCTTGGCGAGATAGAAGCGCACATTCATGTGCCCCAGCTCGTCGCATTCCCAGGCATTCACGGTGCCGCGCCAGAGTTCGATCATCGCAGGAAGTTCCGGTCCGGATAAAAGGGTCAGTGCCTGCAGTTGGCGCAGTGGCCGAAATGCTCGACCACCGAACGTTCGATCACAAAGCCGTCGGGCATGTTCACCGGATCGGGCGCGCCGTGCCGTTCCTCCACCGATCCGCAATCGGAACAGATGAAGAGTTCGGCGCCGCCATCGTCATGGGCATGGGAACAGCCGACAAACGCATTCAGCGCCTCGACCTTGTGCACCAGCCCCGCCGCCATCAGGAAATCCAGGGCGCGGTAGACCGTCGGCGGCTTGGCAGCGCCCGGCCCGGGCTTGAGCGCCTCGAGCAGGTCGTAGGCCTTCACCGGAGCGTCGGCTTCCAGAACGAGTTCGAGCACGCGGCGGCGCACGGGCGTCAGCTTTTCGCCCCGCCCGGCGCAGTGGCTTTCGGCGGCCTCAAGGGCCCGGATCAGAGAATCGCGAGTCATCTGACGGATATTTAATCGCAGTCCCGCCGTTTTCACACCCCGGGGGATTGTCGCATCAAGGATGTTATAATATCACCATTCGCAATTGTGTTGTTATTACGTTGCGGGGATGCCATGCGTAACCTTCTTGCCTCCACCAGCTCGCTGCTTGTGCTCGGTCTCGTGACCGGCGCGCCGGCACTGGCCCAGACACACACCGACGGCGATCGTGAAGACGCCGATGTCATTGTGGTGACGTCCCAGCCGCTGGGCGTGACGGCCGATGAGGTTGTCGGCGGTGTGGAAGTGGTCGACCGGCGCCATCTCGAAGACAATCTGTCCGGATCCCTGGCCGACACGATCGCGCATGAGCCCGGCGTTTCGACGACCTATTTCGGCCCTGCCGCCAGCCGTCCGGTGATCCGCGGCCTCGGCTCCGACCGGGTGCGCGTTCTGGTCAACGGCGTCGGCCTGATCGATGCCTCCACCAACTCACCCGACCACGCGGTGGCATCCGAGGCCCTGGAAGCCCAGAGCGTGGAAATCCTGCGTGGTCCGGCCGCCATCGCCTATGGCGGCGGCGCGATCGGCGGTGTCGTCAACGTGATCGACGGCCGTATTCCCGAAGAGCGTGCCGAAGACGGTCTGGACGGCCGCTTCTACGCGTCGATGACCTCGGTCGACGAGGGCGAGACGGCGGCGGGCCGCGTCCGTTTCAATGCCGGCGAGTTCGTCATCAATCTGGAAGCGCTCACGCGGACAGCCGACAATTACGATATCCCCGGCTATGCCGAGTCCGACCTGTTCCGCCTGTTCGAGGAAGCCGAGCACGAGCATGAGGACGAGGATCACGAAGACGAGGATCATGATGAGGATCATGATCACGAGGAAGAGGAACATCCCTACGGCTCCGTCGAGAATTCGCGCCTCGACTTCTCCTCGGCCTCGGCCGGCATTTCCTGGGTTGGCGACAATGGCTTCCTGGGTTTCTCGGTAAAGCAGTCCAACGCGCTCTATGGCGTTCCCGGCCATGCCCATGCGCATGGCGAGGAAGAGCATGAAGACGAGGATCATGATCACGACGAGGATCATGACCACGAGGACGAAGAGCATGAAGGCGAGCACGGCGATGTCCGTATCGACCTGGAACAGACCCGTTATGATGTGCGTGGCGAGTGGCGCGATCTGGGTGAACATATCGAACGCATCCGCTTCTCCTTCGGTGTCGGCAGCTATGAGCATGTCGAGCTGGAAGGCGACGAAGTCGGCACCCGCTTCACCAATGATGGCTGGGAAGGCCGTGTCGAGGCCCGCCACACCCCGATCGAATTGTGGGGCGGCAGCTGGGAAGGCGCAGCCGGCCTGCAGGCCTTCAATCGCGACTTCGAGGCCGCCGGCGAGGAAGCCTATGTCCCGCCGTCGGAGACCTCCGACTGGGGCCTGTTCATCGTCGAGCGCTGGGATCGCGAGACCTGGGGCCTGGAAGGCGGGCTGCGGCTGGAGACACGCGAGCTCGACACGCCGGCCGAAAGCCGCGACTTCGACACGCAATCCTTCTCGGGGTCGGTCTTCGTCCGTCCGGTTCGCGATACATTCCTGGCCCTGACCCTGTCGTCCAGCGAGCGGGCGCCGACGGATGTCGAACTCTTTGCCGACGGTCCGCACGTCGCAACCCGCTCCTACGAGACCGGTAATGCGGCACTGGACGTTGAAAAGGCTCTGTCGGCAGAAATCACCGCGCGCACCACGATCGGTGAATGGGAGCTGGAAGGCTCGCTCTTCCGCGCCGACTATGACGGCTTCATCGCGTCCTTCCCGACGGGCGAGGAAGAGGATGGCTTCCCGGTCTATGAATACCGCCAGGAAGACGCCGTGCTCAGCGGTTTCGAGGGCCGTATCGAAGGCCCGCTGGGCTCGGTCGGCGTGTTCGACCTGTCCGGCGAGCTGACGGGCGAATATGTCCGCGGTGAACTCGACGATGGCGGCAACCTGCCGCGCATCCCGCCGCTCTCCTTCACGGCCGGCGTGACGGCCAGCACGGCCCGTCACGATCTGCACCTGGAAGCCGAATGGGCCGACGTGCAGGACGAGATCGCCAGCGAGGAGCTGAAAACCCAGAGCTATGTTCTGGTGAATGCGCGCTGGACGATGGAACCGTTCGACGATCGCGGCATGCGCATCGTACTGGAAGGCCGGAATCTGACCGACCAGGAAGCGCGTGTGCACACCTCGGTTCTCAAGGATCTGGTGCCGCTGCCGGGCCGCAATTTCCGGGCCGCCCTGGTACTGGATTTCTGATCGTCTGAGCCTGCGGCTTTCCCCTGCGTCAGCCTGCCGCGCGGCAGGCTGACGCGCGGCGAAACGCGCACTTCAGACACGCGCGAAGTGGGTCCAGAAAGTCCTCAAGTTTTCTAGGGACGAAAGGACAGACCCATGAAACGCCTCCTTCTGAGTGCCATCGCAACCAGCCTTCTCGCTGCCGCTCCTGCCGCCGCCGAACAGGGCGACTGGCTGATCCGTCTGCGCGGTCTGCACGTCATGCCGAACGAAGGCGCCACGATCGATCCGATCGGCGGCGATGTCGACATCGACACCTCGATCGTGCCGGAACTGGACATCTCCTACTTCATCCAGGACAACTGGGCCGTCGAGCTTATCCTGGGCGTCACGCCGCACGACGTCTCCGCCGTTGGCACCAGCGTGGGCGATGTCGATCTGGGTGATGTCACCCTGCTGCCGCCGACCCTGACGCTGCAATACCATTTCAATCCGGCAGGCAAGGTACGGCCCTATCTCGGCGCCGGCGTCAACTACACCACCTTCTTCAACGAAGACCTGCCCAACGGGTCCGCGCTGTCGACCATCGACTATGACGACAGCTTCGGTCTGGCCGCCCAGGCCGGCCTGGACTACGCGCTCGAGAATGGCTGGCTGGTGAACTTCGATGTGAAGTACATCGACATCAATACCGACGTTCTCATTGACGGCGCGATTTCCGCCGACGTCGATATCGATCCGGTGATCTTCGGCATCGGCATCGGCCGGACTTTCTAAGATCGAGCGATCCTTATTGCGAGTGCCGGGCCCGTCTCCCTCCGGGCCCGGCATTTTTCTTGCGTGCAGTTTGTCGATCTGCCTGCGCCGATGCGTTGCCGCATCAGGGCATATCCGCTATCTAGCGCCCAAAGAACTGAAGGGGTTTGTTCCATGGCCGATGCACCCGCCACCGAGCCGCGTCTCACGGGTTCCGTTCCGCTCTACAAGAATGTCGAGCCGCTGAACCGGCAGAAGCACAAGAATTACGGCGTCAAGACTGTCGCCAATCCGTTTTCCTTCCTGAAGGACTGGCATTTCGTGCCGGCCATCAGCCCGGAATTCTCGTTTGCCTGCGGCAGCTATCCGATCATCTTCCTCGGCGAGCGCAAGATGCCGGTGCTGGTGATGGGCCTGCGCCAGGGCTCGAATGTTTTCGTGACCGGCGAAGGCCAGTTCGATAACGAACACTACATTCCGGCCTATGTGCGCCGCTATCCGTTCGTCAGCGCGACGAACCCGAACGACCAGGCCTCGACGGTCTGTGTCGACCTCGATGCGGAATTCGTCGTGTCCGAAAACCCGGAGCGCCCCTTCTTCGACGAGAAGGGTGAGCCCACCGACTACACCAAGCAGGCGATCGATTTCGTGTCGGCATTCGAAAACGATGCCCGCGCAACCGAAGCCTTCGTTGAGCGCCTGATCGCGCTCGACCTGCTCGAGCAGAAAGACGTCAAGGTTGCCAATCCGCAGGATCCGCAGAACCCGGTTACGGTCGCGGAATACTGGGGCGTTTCCAACGAGAAGTTCGCAGCTCTGCCGGCGGCCAAGCTCAAGGAAATGATGGACAATGGCGACCTGACCGCCGTCATGTCCCACCTGATCTCGCTGCAGCGCTGGGACCGCATCCTGCGCCGTACGTCGCAGCTCGGCCAGGCCCAGGCCCAGGCTCAGGCCTGATCGGAACCTGCGGTTCACAACAAGACGGCCGTGCCTCCCGGGGTGCGGCCGTTTTGCTTTTTACATCACCATTTCGGGAGCCTGGTTCGAACTGCGTCGAATTCCGCCTATATCGGTGTTTCGATAGCGTCATCGATCATCCTGCGAGGTCTCGTACATGCGTTTCGTCCTGTTCGCCCTGATCCTGCTCGGCCTGAATGCGCCGGCCGATGCCCAGCCGGCCTGGGCCAGCGGTGAACCGATTGTCGAGGCGCGCCTCGTTTCCGAGCTGTCGCAGGCCGAACCCGGACGCACCTTCCATATCGGCCTGCACCAGGTCATGCCGGAAGGCTGGCACACCTACTGGCGCAATCCAGGTGACAACGGCTTGCCGGTCGAGATCGACTGGACCGCACCGGCAGGGGTGAGCATTGGCGGGATCGTCTGGCCGGCGCCGATCGAACTGCCGCTGACCGACGAGATCATGGACTATGGCTATAAGGGCGAAGTCACCCTGCCCATGCCGGTCACCATTGATCCGGGCTTTGCCGGCGACAGTGTGACCCTGATTGCCGATGCGACCTGGCTGGTGTGCGAGGATATCTGCATTCCCGAGGAGCGCACGCTGGAACTGACCGTGCCGGTCGGAGAAGCCGCGGAGCGTGATGAAGCGGGATACTGGACGATCCGCGCTGCCCTCGATGCCGAACCGATGCTTGCTGACGATCTCGATGCGCAGATGGGGCTGACCTCCGGCCATGTCGTGCTCGATCTGGGCGGCGGCGATCTGGTCCGCGACGCCGTCGAGTGGCGCAATCTGCGCTTCTTCCCCTACGAAGCCGGACTGATCCGCCATGCCGGACCGCAGGAGGTCCAGCGCGATGGCGAACGTGTTCTGCTGGTCATGGAGCCGGGCTATGCGGCCGATGACAAGCTGCAGTCGGCCCGGGGCGGGGTCTTGTCCTATGACGTGAATGTCGGCGGTCGCTGGCAGCGCCACGCCGTTGCGGTGTCACCCGAACCGGCCAGCCGGACGCCGGCCGTCGCCGTCGCGAATACGGGGGGTGCGGACGCAGGCAGCCTGCCGCCCAGCCTGCCCTGGCTTTTCGTCCTGGCTTTCGGCGGCGGCCTCATTCTCAACCTGATGCCGTGCGTCTTCCCGATCCTGTCGATCAAGGTGCTGAAATTCGTCCAGGTCGCCCATTCCGATGCCGGACAGGTGCGCCAGCAGGGGCTGTTCTTCCTCGCTGGGGTTCTCGCCAGTTTTGTCGGCCTCGCGGCGCTGCTGGTCGGTCTGCGCGAATTCGGCCTGCCGGTCGGCTGGGGCTTCCAGCTGCAGGTGCCGGTCGTGGTCGCCGTGCTGGCGCTGCTGCTCTTCGCCATCGGTCTCAACCTGCTCGGCGCCTTCGAATTCGGCACCCGGCTGATGGGGCTGGGCTCCGGCCTGACCGAGAAACCGGGCTGGCGCGGCGCCTTCTTCACCGGTGTATTGGCTGTTGTCGTGGCCGCACCCTGTGTCGGTCCGCTCGCCGCCGGTGCGCTGGGGCTGGCCCTGACCCAGCCGACGCCGGTCGTGCTGGCCGTTGCGGCGGCGCTGGGGCTTGGTCTGGCCGCGCCCTTCGTGCTGTTCAGCTTCTTCCCGGCGATGCTGCGCGTCCTGCCCCGGCCCGGCGAGTGGATGGTGGTTTTCCGTCAGGCGCTGGCCTTCCCGATGTTTGCTTCGGTGATCTGGCTGCTCTGGGTGCTGTCGATCCAGTCCGGTCCCACCGGCGTCCTGCTGGCCGGGATCGCCATGGTCGCGCTGGGACTGGCCGTATGGGCCAATCGCGGCAATGGCGCCGTCTGGAAGTCGGTCGCCTTTGTGGCCCTTGCCGTCAGCGTGGCGAGCACGGTCTGGGTCGCGCGCATCCCGGAGGCCGCGGCTCAACAGACCGCATCCGGCAGCGAACGTTTCGAGCCCTGGTCACAAGCGCGGGTCGAGGAATTGCGCGCCGAAGGCCGCGCTGTTTTCGTCGACGTTACGGCGGCCTGGTGCGTGACGTGTCAGGTCAACAAGCTGCGCGTGCTGCACACCGAAGACATCCAGGCCGCGTTCGACCGTTTCGATGTTGCGCAATTGCGGGCCGACTGGACCAATCGTGACGAGACGATCGCCGCGCTGATCGCCGAGCATGGCCAGGCCGGCGTGCCGCTCTACCTGCTTTATCCGGCCGGTGGCGGTCCGGCGCAGGTTCTGCCGACGGTGCTGACGAAATCAGATCTGGAACAGGCGCTCGACCGGGCCTCCCGCCGCAACGGCTAGCCGGCGCGGCTGGCGGCCGGGCAGCTGGCGGGCAGCTCGACCCCGCTCAGATCGGCATCGCTGTCGACGGCCGGGGCGATCTCGCTGGCATCGCGCATCAGGTCGGCCAGGGCCGAATAGATGTGCGCCTGTTCGGCTGCCGTCTCCGCGGCATTCAGCGCGCCCAGACGGCGTTCTGCGTCGGCTGACATGCCGCGGAAGATGCAGCGCAGATCGACGGGGCCTCCCGCCGCATCGATCTGACGGCTCAGCATCAGGGCCTCGACGGAGAACTGCTCCAGCTCGAAGCTGAACGGATCCTCGATATCCAGCGGATGGGCAGGGGCGGCCGGGCGTTGCGCGGCCGCCTGTGACCGCGCCGCCGCCTCGCTGCCCAGGCGGGCGGCGAAATCGGCAAAATCCTGTCCCGGTCCGGCATGGGCATGGGCACCGAGCACGGTCGCGGCGAGGGCGGCGAGCAGGATCTGGCGCATTATGGCACGGCTCCGGTTGCGATCGCTGTGATCTTGGCAGTAAGGCCTTGATTTCCCGTGAACGCATCGCAAATCCCGGACCAGTCCTGCTATCACGGGTTCACAGAGCGCCGTTTGGTATGGAAAACAGCGCTGTCAGGCGCGCAGGGCCCGGGGCGATCCCGGTCCGCCCGCATCCGGAGAGACACCATGAGCAAGCAGAAGCCCTTCCGTCCGAAGGCCCGCCGCCCGCGCGGCTTCGAGGATCGCACCGGTTCGACCCTGCGGGTCGAGCGGCATCTGGTCGAGTGCGCAAGCCGGGTCTACGACGATTGGGGTTTCGAACCGCTGATGACGCCGGCCTTCGAGTATGCCGACGCGCTGGGCAAGTTCCTGCCGGACGAGGAACGTCCGAATGAGGGCGTGTTTGCGATGGAGGATGATGACGGCCAGTGGATGGCGCTGCGCTATGACCACACCGCACCGCTGGCACGCTTCGTCGCCGAGAACTTCCAGGATCTCAACAAGCCCTATCGCCGCTATCAGGCGGGCGATGTCTGGCGCAATGAAAAGCCGGGTCCGGGCCGCTTCCGCCAGTTCGTGCAGTGCGATGCCGATACGGTCGGCTCGTCCAATCCGGCCTCGGATGCGGAGATGATCGCCCTGGCCGCCGAGGTGATGCGCGAGGTCGGCCTGAAGGACGGCGACTATGTCATCCGCGTCAATGACCGGCGCGTGCTGGACGGGGTGCTGGAAAGCATCGGTGCGTCCGATCCGGACCGCCGCATGCGCGTGCTGCGCGCCGCCGACAAGCTGGACCGGCTGGGCCGCGATGGCGTCGCCGCACTGCTGGGCGAGGGCCGCAAGGACGAATCCGGCGATTTCACCGAAGGTGCGAAGCTGGACACGGCCGGCATCGACACCGTGCTGAACTTCCTCGATGCGACGGGCGGCAGCCGTGAGGCTGTGATTGCCCGCCTGGAACCGCTGGTGGGGGCGTCGGAAACCGGCAAGGCCGGGCTCGCAGCCCTGTCGGAAATCCACGCCGTCCTCGGCGCCATCGGTGTCGACGAGACGCGTGCGGCGTTCGATCCTTCGATCGTGCGCGGTCTGGGCTATTACACCGGTCCCGTCTTCGAAGCCGAGCTGCTCGCCCAGGCGACCTATGAGGATGGCAAGCCGATCCAGTTCGGTTCGGTCGGCGGCGGCGGACGCTATGACGATCTGGTCGCCCGCTTCACCGGTCAGGCCGTGCCGGCCACCGGCTTCTCCTTCGGTGTCAGCCGCTTTGCTGCGGCGCTCTCCGCACTCGGCCTGACGGGCGAGGCGGCGGAAAAGCCGCTGGTTATTGTCGTGGCCTCCGAAAAGGACCGCTCGGCCGACTATCTGCAGATGGCGGCCGAACTGCGCGGGGCGGGCTTCCGGGCCGAGGCCTTCGTCGGCGGCGGAAATATGGGCAAGCAGATGAAATACGCCGACCGCCGCGGCGCCGTGGCCGCCGTGATTGTCGGTTCCGAAGAGCGCGAGCAGGGGCTGGTCACGATCAAGGACCTCAAGCTCGGTGCGCGTCTGGCAGCGGATATCAGCGATAATCGTCAGTGGAGGGAGGAACAGCCCGCCCAGCAGACGGTCGCCCGGGATGCCTGGATCGCTGCAGTCAAAGAGGTTTCCGGCCGCGACCGCGCTCAGGGCTGATTGCGGTAAACTGCGGATGGCTGCGACAAAACGTCAAACATTGGGGTTGACGTAACTCGGTGGCCACGTAAACGTAGGCACAGGACACGGACCTGACCGTCCTGTCCCTTTGGCGTTTCGGGGAGGAGACGCCCTTTATCGACCAACCGTTATCTTGAGGCTGGCCCTGTGCCAGCCTCTTTTTTTTGCTCGCCAAAAGAAAAACGGGCCGGAGAACCGGCCCGCTTCTCATGGCAGATTTCGCGATCCGGCTATTCGTCATCGCGGCTCTGGAATTCGAGAATCACGACGCGTTCGCCGTCATCGCTCTCGATCACCCGACGTTCCCGGTCGCCTTCCAGATGCAGGCGTTCGACATGACGGCGTACGCGGTCGCCTTCGCTATTGCCGGCGAGCCGGTCGGCTTCCAGACGATTGAGCCAGTCGATCAGGGCGTCGCCGGTCTGCTCCTCGCCATCGACCCAGACGCGGCGGCGGCCGTCATTGTCCTGTTCGATCCGGACACTGCGGTTCTCGTCCAGATCGAGACGTTCTGTACGCTCGCGCCAGGCCAAGGCCCGGTGACGGCTTTCCTCGCCTCGCGCGGCCTCTTCGTCGCGCCGGCGGTGGATCTCGACCCGGCGGCGTTCCTCGCGGGCGGCGTCCCGGGCGGCGCGGGCGATATCGCGTTCGGCCCGGACCATATCGCGTTGGGCCTGGGCCATATCACGCTCGGCTTCGCGCAGCTCGATCCGGACGCGGCGGCGCTCGCCTTCCATCTCGCGCTCGACCTCGGCCAGTTCGATGCGCACGTCGGCCATCGCCTCGCGGATTTCCTCACGTGCTTCGCGCAGCGCTTCGCGGACCTCGGCCTGCTCTTCGGCGGACAGATCGTCCCAGTCACCGTCATGGTGGAAATCGCTGCGCTCCAGGTTGGAAAGCGCCTCCTCGAGCGAGCGCATGACCTCGGCCTGTACTTCCTCGCCGTCGAAATCGAGTTCGATATCGAAATTGCCGGCGAGTTCGGTCTGCATACGGGCCAGGTGTTCGGCGCGCTCGGCCATATGGGCCGCGAACTCGGTGTCGAAGGCCATCTCGAAGTCGCGCTCGACGACGCGGATACTGCCCTCGCCGACGATGATCACGCTGTCGGCGCCGGCCTCGATCCGCTCGCCGTCGACGGTGACAACGCCATCGGCGATCTCGACGGTCTGACCGTCAATACGCAGTGTGGTGTCGCGTCCGTCGCGCTCCATGTGGATGGTGCGTTCGCCGTTTTCGCCGCGGATCTCGACCACCGGCCCGCGGCCTTCGGCATTCATGATGACCTGGCGGCCGTCGCTGACCAGGATACGCGTGTGCTGCTTGTCGTCGTCGATGGCCCAGGCGGCTGCGCCCAGAGTGGCGATCGCGCCGCCGGCCAGAAGAATGCGTTTCATGTTAATCCCTCGCTGAAGGCCCCTTGTGAGCGCTCAGTCTTGCAGGCCGTGCCTTACGGCGCCTGTGCGGTCGCCTGAATATTTCGTCACACTCTTGCCGCAATCCGGATCGGGGAAAAGACGCCCGAAAAGAAAAGACGCGGCAGCCGAATTCGGCTCGCCGCGCCAGTTATGGTTAGGGGCCGCAATCGTGAGCGAAAACGGCCAAGACATACTATGGCGTCAAAGAATGCCGGAATTATGCCGGAGCATGACGAATTCGACACGTCGCGGCCATAGGGGCTTGCCTGCATGGAGCGGGGTTTGCATGGTCAATGGCTACGGGCGTAGCGGGAGCGTGAATTGGTGAGACCGGACCGGCGTGACATTCTCAAATGGGGTGCGGCAGGCGCCATGGCTGCAGCCTGCCCGGCGGCGCTGGCCGATATCGCGGCCATGCCGCTGGCGGAGCGGATCGGCCGGATGCTGCTGCTCGGCTTTATCGGGTCGAGTGCGGAAACGGAGGGCGCCGACGTGATCGCCGACCATCTCGCTCACCGGCGCATCGGCGGGGTGCTCTTCCTGCGCCACAATGTCCGCTCGCGCGAAGGGGCCGAAAGCTCGGCCCGGCGCTTCGGCGAGATCGATCCGGCCGCCTGGATGGCGATCGACCAGGAGGGCGGGCTGGTGCAGCGCCTGTCCCGCGATCTGGGCTATACCCACATCCCGCGCGCCATGCAGGTGGCCGAGAACCGCACGCCGGACGAGGCGGGTGAACTCTATGCGATGGGCGCGGCGGAATTCCGCACAGCAGGCTTCAACATGAATCTCGCGCCGGTCGCCGACCTGCACGATCCGGACAATGCCGTGATCGGCCGCCATGGCCGCGCCTACGGTACGGATGGCAGCACGATCGCCGCCTATGCCGGCGCCTTCATCGAGGCCTACGAGGCCGCCGGTACTGTGTGTGCCATCAAGCATTTCCCCGGCCATGGCCGGTCGCGCGGCGACAGCCATGACGGGTTTGTCGATATTTCGCAGACCTGGAGCGAGGCCGAGCTGGCCCCGTTCGAACAGCTCATCGCGATGGGCCGGGCTCACATCATCATGGGCGGCCATCTCACCCTGCGCGCGCTCGATCCCAGCGGTGCGCCGGTCACGGTGTCGCAGCCGATCCTGGAAGGCGTGTTGCGTGAGCGTATGGGCTATCGCGGCGTGATCATGACGGACGATCTCGACATGGCGGCGATCCGCCAGAACTACGATCAGCGCGAAGCCGTGATCCGCTCGATCGAAGCCGGCAATGACATCATCATGCTGTCCAACTCGGCCGCACCCGATCCGGAACTGCCCCAGCGCATCGTCGACTGGGTCATCGCCGCGATTTCCGAGGGCCGCCTGACAGAGGCCCGGATCGACGCGTCTGTCGCGCGGCTCGATGTGCTGCGGGCGCGGGTGGCTTAGAGGCGCGATACCCTTTTCTTCTCTGCCGTCATCCCCCGGCTTGTCCGGGGGACCTCGTCCATCCCGTTTGTGGACCGCGCGGGCCGGTTATATCGGTGAAATCGCCACGTCGTGAGTTGAGGTCCCCCGGACAAGCCGGGGGATGACGAAGTGTGGGAGAGGAAAGTGGAAAACCTACTCCTCCACCGTCTCCTCACCCGTCAGATACGTATCCAGGAAACTCACATACGCTTCCGACGCCGCGATCCGGTTCTCGCGGCGGCGGAAGCCGTGGCCTTCATCGGGGAAGAGGACGTATTCGACCGGCACGCCATTGGCGCGGACGGCCTCGACCAGCTCGTCGCTTTCCACCTGCAGCACGCGCGGATCATTGGCGCCCTGGATCACCAGCAGCGGCTTGGTGACATTCTCGGCATGGAAGAGCGGCGAGATGGCGCGGTGGCGTTCGGCATCGGTCGCCGGATCGCCCATCTCGTCGTACAGCGCCTCGCGGAAGCTTTCCCACCAGGGCGGGATGGAGGCGAGGGTGCGCTCCCAGTTGGTAACACCGAAGATATTGATCCCGACCTCGAAAGCGTCCGGGTGGAAGGTGAGGGCCGCCGCGGTCATGAAGCCGCCATAGGAGCCGCCGATCACGCCGACCCTGTCGGCATCGACCCAGTCCTGCTGGCGCAGCCAGTCGCCTGCGGCAACGATGTCGCGCAGGTCTTCCTCGCCATGGCGGCGGTCGTCCATATGGTAGAAGGTCTTGCCGTAACCGGACGAGCCGCGATTATTGGCGGCGTAGACGGCATAGCCGTGATTGACCAGGTGCTGGATGGTGGCGGAATAGCCGATCCGGCTCTGCCCGCCCGGACCGCCATGCACCCAGACCAGGGCCGGCACCGGATTGTCGGCACTGGCGCCATGCGGCCGGTAGAGAATACCGGGGATTTCCAGCCCGTCGAAGCTTTCAAAGCGAACGACTTCGGCTTCCACCATTTCGGCCTCGGAAATCGCCGGGTTGAGGGCATTGGTCAGCTGGGCGTGATCCTGGCTGGCCAGGTCGACGACATGCAGGTTCGCCGGCGAGGTCGCGCTGTCGATCAGGAAAGCGATCCGGCCCTCGTCGCGCGAGAAACGCACCGAGCCGAGATCGCCGGCCGGCAGCTCGGGCAGGTCCAGCGCCGCGCCGCTCTGCGTGTCGATGATCGAGACTTCCGTGCGCGCATCGGCATTGATGCCGGAGACGCGATAGCGGCCCGAGGGCGAATAGGTGACGAAGGAGACGTCCCAGTCGGCCTCGATCAGCGGCGCGGTGTGGCCGCTCGCCAGATCATAGGTCCAGGCCTGGTTGAACTCGCCATGCTCATCGGTGGCATAGACGAGGGCCGTGCTGTCGGGCGTGAAGGTGTAGACGCCGTGGGCGATATTGCCCTCGTGCTCTGTGATCAGCCGCGGTGTGGCATCGCCGGAGGCCAGGTCGACCAGCAGGATATCGCTGTCGGCGGAGGTGCGGTTGCGTACCAGGGCGAGCCAGCGGCCGTCCGGGCTGACATCGCCGATCTCCAGCGCATCGTCATTCTGGAACACCACGCCGCTCTCATAGCTCAGCGTGTCATAGGCGTAGATATCCATGGCGCTCTGGTCGCGCTCATTGGTCAGCACCCACATGTCATTGCCGTCCGGCGACCAGCCGAGGAATTGCGCGCGCACCTCCTCGCCCGGCGTGATGTCGTTGAGGCGCCCGTCGAGCTCGCGCACATAGATATGGCTGATCTCGTTGCCGCCGCTGTCGGCGGTGACCACGGCGCGATCATCATTCGGGAACCAGCTCAGGGCGTAGGTCGCGTTCGTCTCCGAAGCGGTCAGTGCCTCACGCGCCCCGCTGGCCGGGTCGACCGCATAGGCGTTGAACACGCCGGTCTCGTCCGAGGAGATCAGGATCCGGCTGTCATCCGCCGACCAGGCAAAGCCCGCCGAGGAGGCGAGACCGAAACTCGTGGTCTGATGGAAGGTGGCGGCGTCGTATTGCGTGACGGTGGCAGCCGGTCCGGCAGCATCTGTTTCGCCCGATGCAGCCTGCGTGCCGGTATCTGCCGGCTGGCAGGCGGCCAGAAGGCCGGCCAGCACCAGGCTGGAACCCGTGATCCGGTATGTCATGTCTGTCCCCTCGATAAGCTGCGCGGAGTTTAGCGCGACTTTCCTCCCAATCCCATGGGGAAGTGGGCCGTTGGGGCGGCTCGGAGTGCCGGGCAACCGGCTCTGCTGATCCTTTCCTCTTTGAGGGACATGTACCTCTGGTACGTGTCCCTCGATTCAGCAAAAGAAAAGGCCCGCTCATCCGAGCGGGCCTTCCTTTAAGCGTTCAGCTGAACGGCAAGACTACATCATGCCGCCCATACCGCCCATGCCACCCATGTCCGGCATGCCGGCGCCTTCTTCCTTCGGCGCTTCCGCGACGGCAGCTTCCGTCGTGATCAGCAGCGAAGCGACCGAGGCAGCGTCCTGCAGGGCCGTGCGGACGACCTTGGCCGGGTCGATCACGCCGAAGGCCAGCATGTCGCCGTATTCTTCGGTCTGGGCGTTGAAGCCGAAGGTCGCGCTGGGGTTTTCCATGACCTTGCCGACCACGATCGAGCCTTCGACACCGGAGTTTTCCGAGATCTGGCGGATCGGAGCCTGCAGGGCACGGGCGATGATCGCGATGCCCTGGGTCTGGTCGGCATTGTCGCCTTCCAGGCCGGCCAGCTTGGCCGAGGCTTTCAGCAGGGCGACGCCGCCGCCCGGCACGATGCCTTCTTCCACCGCAGCGCGGGTGGCGTTCAGGGCGTCGTCAACACGGTCCTTCTTCTCTTTCACTTCGATCTCGGTGGCACCGCCGACCTTGATCACGGCCACGCCGCCGGCGAGCTTCGCCAGGCGTTCCTGCAGCTTCTCGCGGTCATAATCGGAGGTGGTTTCCTCGACCTGGCGGCGGATCTGGCTGACGCGCGCCTCGATGTCGGCCTTCGCGCCGGTGCCGTCGACGATCGTCGTGTCATCCTTGGTGATGTTGACGCGCTTGGCCGAGCCCAGCATGTCGAGCGTCACCGTTTCCAGCTTGATGCCGAGGTCTTCGGAGATGACCTGGCCGCCGGTCAGGATAGCGATGTCTTCCAGCATGGCCTTGCGGCGATCGCCGAAGCCCGGAGCCTTCACGGCTGCGATCTTCAGGCCGCCACGCAGCTTGTTGACCACGAGGGTGGCCAGCGCTTCGCCTTCGACGTCTTCCGCGATGATCAGCAGCGGACGGCCGGACTGCACGACCGACTCGAGGATCGGCAGCATCGGCTGCAGCGAGGTCAGCTTCTTTTCGAAGAGCAGGATATAGGGCTCTTCCAGCTCGGCCTGCATCTTGTCGGCATCGGTGATGAAGTAGGGCGACAGGTAGCCGCGGTCGAACTGCATGCCTTCCACGACATCCAGCTCGGTTTCCAGCGACTTGGCTTCTTCGACCGTGATCACGCCTTCATTGCCGACCTTGGCCATGGCCTTGGCGATCATCTCGCCGATTTCCGTGGCGCCGTTGGCGGAGATGGTGCCGACCTGGGCGACTTCGTCAGAGCCCTTGATCGGGGTGGAGACGGCCTTGATTTCCTCGATGACCAGGGCGACGGCCTTGTCGATGCCGCGCTTCAGGTCCATCGGGTTCATGCCGGCGGCAACCGACTTCATGCCTTCGCGGACGATGGACTGGGCCAGGACCGTGGCGGTCGTGGTGCCGTCGCCGGCGACGTCATTGGTCTTGGACGCCACTTCGCGCAGCATTTGCGCGCCCATGTTCTCGAACCTGTCGGCCAGTTCGATTTCCTTGGCGACGGAGACGCCGTCCTTCGTGGTGCGCGGAGCGCCGAAGGATTTCTCGATCACGACATTGCGGCCCTTCGGACCGAGCGTGACCTTCACGGCGTTGGCGAGGATATCGACGCCGCGCAGCATGCGCTCGCGGGCATCGGTACCGAAATGTACGTCTTTAGCAGCCATTGCTTTATTCCTGTGTGTTGGGTGTCTCGAGGGATCTTCGGAAGGGCGGCCGCCTTAGGCGCCCATGATGCCGAGGATGTCGGATTCTTTCATGATCAGGAGTTCTTCGCCGTTCAGCGTGACTTCGGTGCCCGACCACTTGCCGAACAGGACGCGGTCACCGGCCTTCACGTCGAGCGGGCGGACCGTGCCGTCTTCCTTGATCGCGCCACCGCCGACGGCCACGATCTCGCCTTCCTGGGGCTTTTCCTTGGCCGTATCCGGGATGATGATCCCGCCCTTGGTCGTGGACTCTTCTTCGACGCGCTTCACCAGCACGCGGTCGTGCAGAGGACGAAAGGTCATCTTGGTCTATCTCCAAAAAGAGGACTGTGGTTCCTGGCAGGGCCGGGACTTAGCACTCACCCCGGCCGACTGCTAACAGCGGGCAGATAAGGCGCGGGGTGCGAAGCGTCAAGAGGCGCCGATTGCAAAAAATGCGACTGCGCGCAGTGCGGCGCGAACGAATTGCGGTCATCGCGCGTTCATGTGATGGACCATACATCCGACGTTGCAACGCCTGTCACATTTCAGGTTATGATCGCAACCGGTTGCGTAGCTGAGAGGGAAACCCGATGAAACTTCGCACTGCAGTCGTCACGTCCCTGGCGGCGCTGGCGGTAACCGCCTGCACCACCACCGACCCCTATACCGGCGAGACCCGCCCCAACTACACCGGGCGCGGCGTGCTCCTGGGTGCGGCCGCAGGCGCGGCCCTGGGCTATCTCACCAATACCAATGACAGCGAGGAAGGCCGCACCAACGCCCTGATCGGCGCCGGTATCGGCGCGCTGGCCGGTGGTGCCATCGGCAATTACATGGACCGTCAGGAGGCGGCCATGCGCGAGGCGCTGAGCGATACCGGCGTCGGCGTGCGCCGTGAAGGCAATGATCTTCGCCTGATCATGCCGGGCGATGTCACCTTCGCCACCAACTCGGCCGACATCCAGGGCCAGTTCTATGGCATTCTCAGCGATGTCTCGACGGTGCTGAACCGTTATCCGGCGACCTATGTCGACGTGGTCGGCCATGCCGACTCGACCGGTCCGGCGGACTACAACCAGACGCTTTCGGAAAACCGGGCGCTGTCCGTCGCCAACTATCTGATCGCCCAGGGCGTGATGCGCGACCGCTTCTACGTCGCCGGCATGGGCGAGCGCTCGCCGATCGCGTCGAACGACACGCCGTCGGGCCGCCAGCAGAACCGCCGCGTGGAAATCCTAATCCGGCCGCACACGACGTCGTAGGGCGTTGCCGTCTCTCCTCCCCGCGGTCAGCGGGGAGGGGGACCGCGCAGCGGTGGAGGGGCGCCGCGCACCGGCCCACTTCCCCACGTGGTGGGGAAGAAACAACACGGCCCGCTTCGGCGGGCCGTTTTAGTTTATGCATTCCAATAAAGATCAATATGTTGGATAGATGTGCCGGGTCAGGGTTTACCTTCGTTAACCAAACGACAACCGGCAGCGACGCAGATTAACCTTCAAGCATTCGTGACGATTCGCTGCATCGGAAGGCCAGCATGCCCCGCGCGCTCGATATTCTTATCCTCATGACCTACGTCGCCATCGCGACCGTGGCCGCGATCGGTTTCGAGTGGCTCGGCCTGATGTCCGGCATGACCGCCTGGATGATGGGCGCGATCGTGTTCATCGTCGCCGGCATGGCCCATTCCGCAGCGTCGCGCTCGCAGGAGCGTCGCACGCTGGAAAAGGAAATCCACAATCTCAAGGCCTCCAACCTGGCGCTCGCCGAGGAGTTCGAGGCAGCCCAGAAGCGGATCGACGCGATCACCGACGAGCTGCGCGCCGAAGCGGTCGAGCGCGACAATGCGCTGGTGCACGAGGTGAAAGTGCTCGAAGACCTCGTCCGCCGTGTCGGCGGTCCCCGCGAGGTTGGCGCCCGTACCGGTACCGGACAGGCCGCAAGCGGCGGCTCGACCGATATCGACACCGTGCGCGATGCGCTCAGCGCCAACCGGGTCGATCTCTATCTCCAGCCCGTCGTCACCCTGCCGCAGCGCCGCGTCGCCTTTTATGAGGGCTATACCCGGCTGCGCGATGCGACCGGCCGCGTGCTGACACCCGCCTCCTTCATCGCCGCCGCCGAGGAGGCCGGCGTGATGACCGAGGTCGACAATCTCCTCCTGTTCCGATGCGTGCAGATCGTGCGCCGTCTGACCGGCCAGGACCGCAAGGTCGGCATCTTCTGCAATGTCTCGCTGAACTCGCTGTCGGACGAGGACTTCTTCCCCGAATTCCTCGACTTTGTCCGCCAGAACAAGGATCTCTCCGGCTCTCTGATCTTCGAGATCTCCCAGCGTGCCTTCGAGGAGCGCGATGCGATCGCGGCCCGCAACATGGCCCGCATGGCCGATTTCGGTTTCCGCTTCTCCGTCGACCAGATCAATCATGTCGATCTCGACCTGAGCGAGATGGAACGCGCCGGCGTGCGCTTCGTGAAGATCGGCGGCAAGCGCCTGCTCGACGCCATCAATAATTACGAGTCGATCGCCGGCTATGAGGCGGGCTCGATCGCTCACGAGGACCTGGCCGGCCTGTTTGCGCGCCATGGTATCGAGCTGATCGTCGACAAGATCGAGACCGAAAACACGGTCGTCGAAGTCCTCGAACTCGATGTCGCCTACGGTCAGGGCCACCTCTTCGGCGAGCCGCGTCCGGTTCGTGACGACGTGCTGGAAGAGACCGGCCAGCAGCCGGCGGTTCGCCTGGCTGGCTGAGGCCTTCGGGCCGCTCCTTTGCTAGCTTCAGCCCTTTCCCATCGTCATCCCCCGGCTTGTCCGGGGGACCCCGACCAACCGCAGGGCGATATTGCTGCCGCGGCGCGACTTATCTGTTTTCCCACTGGCTAGCAGAGGTCCCCCGGACAAGCCGGGGGATGACGACCGTAGGGAGGCGGATGGAGTCCCGGCAGCGCCAATGCCCGATTGACGCCGGAACTCCCCCCTGCTTCAAGCGCGCCATGACCGGTTTTCCCCGCCTTGGTGCGCTGCGCGATCACTACGATATTCTCTATTGCGACGTCTGGGGCGTGATCCGGGACGGCAAGGCGCTTTTGCCCGAAGCCGTCGAGGCGCTGCAGGCCTTCCGGCGCTCGGGCGGTGCGGTCTGCCTCGTCTCCAATTCGCCGCGCCGCAGCCCCAGCCTGGCGACCATGCTCGCGCAGATGGGCCTGCCGGACGATGCGACCGACGCGATGGTGACCTCCGGCGATGCGATCCGTGCCGAACTCGTCGCGCGCACGCCGGGCCGCGCCTGGCGGATCGGCCCGGACCATGATCTGGGCCTTTATGACGGGCTGGACATCATCTTCACCGATGTCGGCGAGGCCGACTTCATCACCTGCACAGGGCCGGACGACTACTGGAACGGCACGCCGGACGAATATGCCGAACGGCTGGCCGTCGCGCGCGAGCGCGGCCTCGACCTGGTATGCGCCAATCCGGACATCGTGGTGCAGGCGGGTGACCGCCTGATTTTCTGCGCCGGGGCGATTGCACGGCGGTATCGCGAAATGGGCGGGACGAGCGTGGTGGCCGGCAAGCCGCACAAGCCGATCTATGATCTGGCCCGGGCAGCGCTGCAGGAGCGGGGCTTCACGGTCGAGCCGGACCGGGTTCTCGCCATCGGCGATGGGCCGGAAACCGATGTGGCCGGGGCCATCCGTATCGGCGTCGATGCGCTGTTCATTGCCGACGGCATTCTGGGCGCCGACATGAAAAGCGACGGCTTCGATGAAGAAGCCGTCGCCCGCGCACTCGATGAGTATGGCGTCTCGGCGCGATGGCAGGCGCCGAGACTTGTCTGGTAGATCCGGAGCGTTTTCAGCGAAAGCGGGTACCGGTTTCGCGGTTCGAAAACGCGACCGGCAAACCTAGTCGAACAGCGAGTCGATCGAGGACTGGTCGAGATCCGGCGCCGCGCCGCCGGCATCGGCGAACATGGCGTCGATATCGTCCTGGCTCGTTTCCGGACCGCCGATGGCGGGACCGTTGAGCAGGTTCTTCTCGGCCCGGGCCTTTTCGGCCTTCTCGGCTTCGGATTCGTATCCGTCGGCGTCGCGCACGCCCATCACTTCGGCAAAGCGCGAGACGCGGCTTTCCACGTGACGCAGCGAGTTGACGACCTTGGAGACGCGCTGGCCGGCCAGGTCCTGGAAGGAACACGCTTCGATGATCGTCATCATGCGCGCTTCCACATTGGCCCGGTACTCGTCGTAATCCGTGGCGTCCTCGCACAGCACGGCTTCGGCCGCACTCATGATCGTCTCGGTCGCCTTTTCCGTGTCGCCCACGACGGCTTCCAGCTCGACACCGGCCGAGGGGATGCGCTCGGTCTTGATGTCATTGGGGCGCAGGGCGGCGATCTCGTCGCGGGTGCGCGAGATATAGTCGGCGATATAATTGAATTCCTGACAGATCGACTGGTCGAGAGAGCTGAAGAACAGCTTCATCGTGTCCGTCAGCTGGTGAGCCAGCTTCAGGACTTCCATGATCTGTGCGTCCTTCAGGTCGCTGGCTTTCAGGGAAGCCAGGGACGTGCGGACTTGCGCAGCAACATTGGCGGCGGGCATGGGGCCCTCCTTCCTTGGGGTCTCGATCGGCGAAGGGGCGGTCATGGACTCCTAGAAGTCGCCGAGCACCGCGGACATCTTCGCCTTCAGCGTACCGGCGTTGAAGGGTTTCACGATGTAGTTGTTCACACCGGCGCGCTTGGCCGCGACCACGTTCTCGGTCTTGGACTCTGCGGTCACCATGATGAAGGGGGTCGCCTTCATGGACTCGTCGGCCCGGACCTTCTGAAGCAGCTCGTAGCCGGTCATCGGTTCCATATTCCAGTCGGAAATAACCAGACCGTACTTGTTCTTCTGCATCTTCTCATACGCTTCCTGGCCGTCAGAGGCCTCGTCCACGTTTTCGAAGCCAATCTGCTTGAGCAGGTTGCGAATGATACGGATCATGGTCTTGTAGTCGTCCACAACCAGGATCGGCATCGTCATCTCGACAGCCATGCGTAGTCTCCATCCACTCGGTGCGTTACACTAGGGTGACAGCTTGTTCTGCCGTCTTCAGCGAGGACCCTAGACAATCGCCGATAAAAATCGGTTAAAGCGGTTGCAAAGAGGGAGTCGCTCATGGCGGAAGTGCTCGGTATCGCTCTGGAAGAAATGGAAATTGGCCAATCGGCAGAGGCGGTTAGAACCGTCACAGAGGCCGATCTGGACATGTTTGCCAAGGTCTCCGGCGACTATAATCCCGTGCATATGGATGAAGAATTCGCCCGCGCGACGCCGTTCCGCGGCCGGATCGCGCACGGTGCACTGGTCGCATCCTATATTTCCGGCGTGCTCGGAAACGAGCTGCCCGGACCGGGCGCGATCTTCCTCGGTCTCAATATGCGCTTCTTCCATCCCGTGCGGATCGGCGACGAGGTGACCACCCGGGTTTCGGTGAAATCCGTCGACCTGAAGGCCCGCAAGGCCGTCATGGAGTGCGTGTGCCAGGTCAAAGGCAATGTGACCATGCAGGCCGAGGCCGAGGTCATGGTCCGCAAGCGCCGGCGCAAGACAGCGGACTGATCGATTGATGCAGGTCGTCCACGGTTTCACATCCATTCCCGAAGACGCCCGCGGTTCGGTGATCGCGCTGGGCAATTTCGATGGCGTGCATCAGGGGCACCGGCATGTCATCGCGCTGGCGCGCGATCTGGCGGACGGGACAGGCGGCGAACTCGGCGTCGCCCTGTTCGATCCGCATCCGCGCCGCTTCTTCGCGCCCGAAGCGCCGGCCTTTCGCCTGATGAGTGCGCACCGCCGCAATCTCACGCTGGAAGCGCTGGGCGTGAAGCGTCTGCATATCCTGCCCTTCGATGCGGCCATGGCGAAGATGACGCCGCGGCAATTCGTCGAGACGGTGCTGGTCGAGGGCCTCGGCGTGAAGGGTGTCGTCACCGGCGCCGATTTCCGCTTCGGTGCGGGACGCGCCGGCTCGACCGGCGACCTGGAGCGCCTGTGTGCGGAACACGGCATCCGCACGTCCTTTGCCGAACTGCACGGCAATGGTGCCGACAAGGTCTCCTCGACCCGGATCCGCAAGGCCATTCTCGATGGCGACATGAAAGCCGCCGAGACGCTGCTGGGCGCCCCCTGGGCTGTCGAGGGCGTCGTGAAGCATGGCGATGCACGCGGCCGCACCATCGGTTTTCCGACCGCCAATCTGACCCTGGGCGATTATGCGCGCCCGGCCTATGGCGTCTACGCCGTGCGGGCCGGGATCGATGGCGAGACGCCGGCGCGGCCGGGTGTCGCCAA
Source organism: Maricaulis virginensis (assembly GCF_027922185.1). NCBI lineage: Bacteria > Pseudomonadati > Pseudomonadota > Alphaproteobacteria > Maricaulales > Maricaulaceae > Maricaulis > Maricaulis virginensis. The sequence continues at coordinate 87,294 of NZ_BSFE01000013.1, forward strand.
TTTCGGCAAGCGGCCGACGGTCGATGGCGCCACTGAATTGCTGGAAATCCACCTCTTCGATTTTGCCGGCGATCTCTACGACAAGACGCTGGAGGTCGAGTTCCACGAATTCCTGCGACCGGAACGCCGCTTCGACGGGATCGAGGCGCTCAAGGACCAGATCGCGAAAGATGCCCAGGCCGCGCGGGCGGCGCTGACCGACGCGTCTGGACCGGCCTGACAGGCTCTGTTACACGCCATGACCATGGTCTGCACACATGTGTTCATACGCCGCGCGGCGCTGATGCCGTCGCCGACGACGGGGCGAATTACCGGCCCGGGCCGCGAGGAATAGATCCGAGCGGTGCCGGGATATGTCCTGCCTTGACCCCTAGACGATCCAGACCGCAAGGACCGATCCGATGACGGATACCCCCGCCGAAACCGGCAATGAGACCGCTTCCCGCGACTATCGCGAAACGCTTTTCCTCCCGACCACCGACTTTCCCATGCGCGCCGGCCTGCCGCAGCGCGAACCGGAATGGCTGGAACGCTGGGGCAAGCTCGACCTGTACCGCAAGATGCGTCAACGCGCCGAAGGCCGCGAACGCTTCGTGCTGCATGACGGCCCGCCCTATGCGAACGGCCACATCCATATCGGCACCGGCCAGAACAAGATCCTCAAGGATATCGTTGTCCGTTCGCACCAGATGATGGGCTTCGACGCGCCGTATCGTCCGGGCTGGGACTGTCACGGCCTGCCGATCGAATGGAAGGTCGAGCAGAATTTCCGCGCCAAGGGCCGCAACAAGGACGATATCCCGGTCAAGGAATTCCGCGCCGAATGCCGCGCCTATGCCGAGGAATGGGTGGGCGTGCAGTCCGGCGAGTTCCAGCGTCTGGGCGTGTCGGGCGAGTGGGACGATCCCTATCTGACCATGTCTTTTGACGCCGAAGCGGCAATCGTCGCCGAATTCCTGAAATTCGCCGAGCAGGGGCTGGTGTATTGCGGCTCGGCGCCGGTGATGTGGTCGCCGGTCGAACAGACCGCGCTGGCCGAGGCCGAGGTCGAGTATCACGACAAGATCTCCACCACGATCCACGTCAAATTCCCGCTGCGCGGCGTGCGCAAGGACGGCACCGCCATCCCGAGGGACTGCATCGGCGCACATGTGGTGATCTGGACCACCACGCCCTGGACGATCCCGGGCAACCGCGCCATCTGCTTCTCGCCCGAGATCCGCTACGGCCTCTACAAGGTGACCGGCGTCGAGGCCGAGGGTTTCACCCCCTGGGCCATGCCCGGCGATACGCTGATCGTCGCCGATGCGCTGTGGGACGAAACGGCGAAGGCCGCCAATATCGTCGGCTGGGACCGGCTGGAAACCGTCGACCCGGCCGGTTTCGTCTGCTCGCACCCGCTGGCCGAGGCCGACCGCTACTGGAATTATCCGGTGCCGCTGCTGCCGGGCGAACATGTCACCGACGAGGCCGGTACCGGCTTCGTGCACACCGCGCCCAGCCATGGTGCGGAAGACTATGCCGCCTGGATGGACTTCCCGGAATGGCATGACAAGCACGAGGCCGTGCCGCACATCGTCGGTCCGGACGGCGCCTATTACGACCACATCCCGCTGTTCGCCGGCCTGCACATCATTCGCCTGGACGGCAAGAAGCAGGGCCAGGACGGTCCGGCCAACAAGGCCGTGATGGACAAGCTCATCGAGCTGAACATGCTGCTGGCGCGCGGGCGGCTGGAGCACTCCTATCCGCATTCCTGGCGCTCCAAGGCACCGGTCATCTTCCGCAACACGCCGCAATGGTTCGTCGCCATCGACCGGCCGATGAAGTCCGGCGGCACGCTGCGCGAAAAGGCGCTGGGGGCCATTGCCGAGACTGGCTGGACGCCGAAGGCGGCGGAGAACCGTATCCGCTCCATGGTCGAACAGCGGCCGGACTGGCTCGTCTCGCGCCAGCGCGCCTGGGGCGTGCCGCTGACCCTGTTCGTGGAGAAGGGCACCACGCGCGTGCTCAATGATCACAAGGTCAATGCGCGCATCGTCAAGGCGGTTGCGGAAGACGGCGCCGATGCCTGGTTCGAACGGCCGGCTTCCGAATTCCTCGGCGACGAATACGCGGCCGATGACTACGAGAAGGTCACCGACATCCTCGATGTCTGGTTCGACAGTGGCTGCACCCACGCCTTCGCGCTGGAGCCGCGGGCGGACCAGAAATGGCCGGCCGATCTCTATCTGGAAGGTTCCGACCAGCACCGCGGCTGGTTCCAGTCCTCGCTGCTGCAAAGCTGCGGCACGCGCGGCCGGGCGCCCTACGACAATGTGCTCACCCATGGTTTCGTGATGGCCGGCGACGGACGCAAGATGTCCAAATCGCTCGGCAATACGCTCGCGCCGAACGAGATCGCGAGGAAGTACGGCATCGAGATCATGCGCCTGTGGGTCGCGGCCCAGGACTTCACCGACGATCTGCGCATCTCCGAGGAGATCCTGCAGACCTCGGTCGATGCCTATCGCAAGATGCGCAACACGCTGCGCTACCTGCTCGGCGCGCTGCACGGCTATGACGAGACGGTGGAGCACCTGCCGCTCGAGCGCATGCCCTCGCTGGAACGCTGGGTGCTGCACCGGCTGCAGGAACTCGATGGTGTGGTGAAGGCAGGCTACGCCGCCTACGACTTCAAGAAAGTCTATTCGGCGCTGTTCAATTTCTGTGTCGTCGACCTGTCGGCCTTCTATCTCGATGTGCGCAAGGACAGCCTGTATTGCGACCGTCCGGACGCCGACCGCCGCCGCGCCTGCCGCACGGTGATGCACGAGGTCTTCATGCGCCTGACCGCCTGGCTGGCGCCGATCATGCCCTTCACCATGGAAGAGGTCTGGCTGTCACGCTTCCCGTCCGAGGATGACAGCGTGCACCTGCGCACCTTCCCGAAAACGCCGCAGGACTGGCACAATGGCGCGCTGGCCGAGAACTGGCGCACCCTGCGCCGCCTGCGCCGTGTGGTGACGGGCGCGCTGGAAGTCGAACGCCGCGAAAAGCGCATCGGCTCCAGCCTCGAGGCCGCACCGCGGGTCTATGTCGCCGATCCGGCCTATCGCGCGGCGATGAAGGCCGAGGCGCCGGGCGATATCGACGATTTCCTCGCCGAGATCGCCATTACCAGCCAGGCTGTCCTGATCGACGGGGCTGCGCCGGAGGGAGCCTTCCGCATCGACGATATCGCGGACATCGCCGTCGTGCCGGGCCGCGCCGAAGGCGGCAAGTGTGCCCGCTCGTGGAAATATTCCACGCAGATCGGTGCGGACAAGCGCTATCCGGAACTCTCGCCGCGCGATGCCGATGCGGTGGCCTACTGGGACGCGACGCATGGCTGATCTTTGGGGTGAAATCCGGCGTCGCGCGACGGCGTCGCCGGCGCCCCGGATCGGGCTGGGCCTGGCCGTTCTCATCATCGTTCTGGACCAGATCAGCAAATGGCTGGTCCTCAACGTGCTGCACTTCTCGCCGCCGGGCTGTCTGGAATTCCAGCGGGCCAGCGGTGTCGAACGCATCGCTCTGCCCAATACCTGCGGTCATATCGAACTCTCGCCCGTCTTCGACCTCACCATGGTGTGGAACAAGGGGGTGAGTTTCGGCCTGTTCGGCGCCGACGGCCCGCTCGGCCGCTTCATCCTGGTGGCGTTTTCGATTGCGGTTGCCTGTCTCCTGATCGCCGGACTTCTGGGCTATGGCCCGGTCAAGGCGGCGCGCCGGCTGCAGGCGGTCGCCTTCGGCTTCATCATCGGCGGCGCGATCGGCAATGCTGTCGACCGGACGCTCTATGGCGCCGTCGTCGACTTCCTCAATTTTTCCGACGTCTACTTCCCCTATGTCTTCAATATTGCCGATGTCGGCATCAATCTGGGCGTCGCCGCCGTCATTCTCGACGTTCTTCTCAACGACCGGAAAGACCGCGCGGTAAGATAGGGTGGCAAGCGGGGTGGAGATGAACGCCGCTCTTCGCTAAAACAGGGTTCACGATTTTACGGAGCTTCGTCGAGATGCGTTTGCGTACTGCTCTTCTGGTGGCCTCGACCGCCGCTTTCGCCCTTACCGGCTGTTCCGGCGTCCGTTCGGCGCTGGGTGCCAACAAGGTCACGCCGGACGAATTCCGCACGGTCACGATCGCACCGCTGACGGTGCCGCCGGAATACAATCTGCGCCCGCCGGCCCCCGGCCAGCCGCGCCCGGACGAGATCTATCCGGACCAGCAGGCGCGCGCCGCGCTGCTCGGCTCTGCCGGTGCATTTGAAGGTTCCGACGCCGAAGCCCTCCTTGTCGCCCGCGCCGGCGGTGGCGCAGCCGATCCCTTCATCCGCTCGATCATCGACGGTGAAGAGGCCAGCATCGTGCGCAAGTCGCGCAGCTTTGCCGACCGCATCCTGTTCTGGCGTGATGGCGAATACGCCCCGCCGCCGGATGTCGACGCCACGCCGCTCGACCCCGAGCACGAGGCCGAACGCCAGGAGCGGATCCAGAACGTCACCGGCGGCGGCAATGTCGAAATCGAACGCGACCGCCGCCTCCTGCCGAAGCTGCCGGGGCTTTAGGACGACACATCTCGCAGTTTCCCCGGACCTGTTCCGGGGCCTGCCCGAGTTGACGAGAGACACCGGTGCCGGTCCCGGCGCCGGTGTTTCTTGTTCACCTTCGTGAAAACGCGCCCGCGCTACCACACCCCGGAACAGGTGTTCAGCCCGGGGACATGGCTGACACCTTGTTCAGCCCGGGGAAAATACTACGGGTGGAGCGCGAAATTGCCCATGCCCCGCCCTTGACCGACTCGGGCGGCGTGCCGACCTTGGTGCCATGTCCCTGACCGCTTCCAAGCCGATCATCCGCCGCCTGCCGCCGGAAACCGTCAACCGCATCGCCGCCGGCGAGGTGGTCGAGCGGCCGGCCTCCGTGGTCAAGGAACTCGCCGAGAATGCGCTGGACGCCGGGGCGACGCGGATCGACATCGCCGCCGAGGGTGGCGGTCTGGTGCGTCTCGTGATCGAGGATGACGGCAAGGGGATGAGCGAGGCCGAGCTCGCCCTGTGCATCGAACGCCACGCCACCTCGAAACTGCCCGTCGGCGAGGACGGGCGCGACGATCTTCTCAATATCGGCACCATGGGCTTTCGCGGCGAGGCGCTGCCCTCGATCGGCTCCATTGCGCGCCTGTCCATCACCAGCCAGGCGAAGGGCGAGGGCGATGCCTTCACCATCGGTGTCGAGGGCGGCCAGACCCATGGCACCGCCCCGGCGGCACCGCTGGGCCGTGGCGGCACGCGGATCGAGGTGCGCGATCTTTTCTACGCCACGCCGGCGCGGCTGAAATTCCTCAAGAGCGAGCGCTCGGAAAACCAGGCCATCACCGATGTGGTCAAACGCCTGGCCATGTCGCGGCCGGATGTCGGCTTCCACCTCACCCTCGACGGGCGCAAGCGTTTCGGTGTCGCCGCCGAGCGCGGCGATGAGGCCGAGGCGGGCAAGGCGCGCATGTCGGCCATGCTCGGCGCCGATTTCGGCGATAATGCGCTGGCGGTCGACCAGGAGCGCGAGGGCGTGCGCGTGCACGGTTTTGCCAGCCTGCCCACCTTCTCGCGCGGCTCCGCCCAGCACCAGTATCTCTTCGTCAATGGCCGGCCGGTACGCGACAAGCTGCTGCACGGTGCCATCCGCGGCGCCTACCAGGACTTCCTCGCCCGCGACCGGCATCCCGTCGTGGCGCTGAATGTCGACCTGCCGACGCATCTGGTCGACGTCAATGTCCATCCGGCCAAGGCCGAGGTGCGCTTCCGCGATGCCGGACTGGTGCGCGGCCTGATCGTCGGCTCTCTCCGCCATGCGCTGGCTGCCGCCGGCCACCGGGCCTCGACCACTGTCGCCGGCTTCGCGCTGGGGCGGGTGCGTCCGGAAGGGGCGCCGCCGCCGGGCCAGCCCTACCAGTCCGCCGCGCATCATGTCGCTGCCTGGGGCCGCCCGCCGGCGCCCGCCGAGCCCGTCCAGGGCCAGGTTTTCGATCCGGGCATGTCGGCCCGTGTCGAACCCGATGCGCCCTGGTCCTCACCATCTGCACCGGAGCCGGGTCTCGAGGTCGCCGAGCACCAGGCCCAGGCCGCCGCGCCGTCGCCGGACTGGCCGCTCGGCATCGCCCGCGCGCAATTGCACGAGACCTATGTCGTCGCCCAGACGCGCGACGGCATTGTTATCGTCGACCAGCACGCCGCCCATGAACGCCTTGTCTATGAGCGCATGAAAAAGATGATCGCGGAAACCGGGGTACAGCGTCAGCAATTGCTGGTGCCCGAGATCGTCGATCTCGACGAGGCCGAGGTCCGCCGCATTCTCGAACGCGCCGAAGAGCTGGAAGAGCTGGGCCTCGTGGTCGAGTCCTTCGGTCCGGGCGCTGTCGCGGTGCGCGAAACGCCGGCCCTTCTCAAACGCCTCGACGTGCAGGGCCTGATCCGCGACCTCGCCGACGATCTGGCGGAAACCGACCAGGCCCTGTCGCTGAAGGAAAAGCTGGAAGACGTCGTCGGCACCATGGCCTGCCACGGCTCCGTCCGCTCCGGCCGCCGCCTCACCGGGGAGGAAATGAACGCTCTCCTGCGCGAAATGGAGGCCACCCCCCATTCCGGCCAGTGCAATCACGGCCGCCCCACCTATGTCGAACTGAAACTCGCCGACATCGAACGCCTGTTCGGGCGGCGGTAGGCAAAATCAGGGCTCGCCCCGCTTGCGGGGGAGCTGTCCGCGAAGCGGACTGAGGGGGGCGGCGCATAAGCGCCGCGGAGCGCGAAGCGCGCACTAGAAAAGCGCGCACTAGAACCGTGAGCGCTTCAGATCCGAACCGTGCTCCACCTGCGCGAATTCGGCCAGGGCGTCGCGGTCGCCGCGGGCGTCCAGCCGGCGGGCATAGAGGGCGGCCAGCGGCCCTGCGCTCAGCCCGTGCAGGATGATGCTCAGCCCCACCGTGATCGAGACCGCCGCGACCAGCGGGGCTGCGTCGCTGCTGCCCAGCCGGCCTTCCACGATCAGTGCGAAGACGATCGAGGCGAGGCCGCGCGGGCCGAACCAGCCGAAGAAAAGCCGGGTACTGGTCAGAAGGCCCGTTCCGGTGAGGCTCAGCCAGATCGCCAGGGGGCGCACCAGGACAAGGCTGACGAGGGCATAGGCCACAGCGCGCCAGTCCGGCGCTTCCAGCGCATCGGGCAGGAGGATGGCGCCGAAGATCACGAAAGTGATGAGGGCCAGCAATTGCCCCTCGGTCTCGCCGAAGGAGATCACGGGCTGGCGGGCGCGCCGGGCAAACCGTCCGAAGGCCATGCCGCCGGTGAAGGCGGCGATGAAGCCATTGCCGCCGATCAGGCTGGCCCCGGCATAGGCCGCGACCGCCAGGGCGACGGCGCTGAGACGCTCGAACACCTTGTCCATCTCGCCGGCTTTCACCGCGCGCTCGACCAGGCGCCCGCCCAGCCCGCCGGCGGCAAGGCCGACCAGAACGCCCAGCCCGATCTGGGCCAGCAGGAAGCCGGACCAGTGCGCCAGCGGATGGCTGTCCGGGGTCTCGGCCGACGCCCCCGCCAGCGCCAGGAAGATGAAGACCAGCGGCAGGGCGAGCCCGTCATTCAGCCCGCTCTCGGCATTGATTGTCTGTTTGATCCGCACCGGCAGCCGCTCGTCGACCAGCACCGAGCGCGCCAGCGCCGCATCGGTCGGCGCCAGCATGGTTGCCAGGAGGGCCGCCTGCCACAGGTCGAGATCCGGCAGCAAGACAAGCGCCGCCCCCGTCCCGATCAGCACGGCCAGCGGGATGCCGATCAGCAGCATGCGCGCCGGTACGGCCTGATCGGCATGCAGGAGCCGCAGATCGATCCCGGCCGCGTCCGCAAACAGCACCAGCACAAGGGTCAGCTCGGCCAGCACCGCGATCTGGTGCGAGGCGATATTGACATCGAACAGGTCGAGCGCGGCCGTGCCGATCAGCACGCCCAGTGCAGCAAACACGATCGGCGCCGTCAGACTGATCCGGCGCAGATGCCGCGCCACCAGGCCGTAACCCAGTATGGCCAGCGCGATCAGGAGCAGGGCAGGCGATTCCATAGCTCAAGGTTAGCGCGCGGAATGAACAGCGTCTTCCTTCTCCCTTTTTGGCGATGAGGAGCGCTCTTCCCCTGAACAACACCCCGTTTTTCCCGGAAGCGCGCAGCGCTGTCCGGGACCGACTGGAAGCGGCTCACGCTTCACGTTGCCCGGTCGGTCCCGGATCTGCGGCCCGCTTCTGCGGGCCTTCGTCCGGGAAAAATTTGGAGGGTGGAAGACAGAGTGAGAGCGCCGCACCAAACACCGTCACCC
>NZ_BSFE01000014.1:0-82799 GCF_027922185.1 Maricaulis virginensis
CACTTCCCCACGAGGTGGGGAAGAAGAGCACCGAGCCGCTTTCCCCGGATTTATTCCGGGGTCTGGCGGCGTTTCAGATGCAGGCTCAGCCGGACCCGGCACAAGGCCGGGGAAAACAGAGCGGGATGGGCGAGAACTCAGCTGTCCAGGGTGGCGCGGACTTCGGCGCGCAGGATGTCGATCGGGGCGAGACCCTGCTTGGTGCGGACGTGCCAGTAGGTCCAGCCATTGCAGGACGGGGCGCTTTGCAGCTGGGCGCCGACCTGGTGGATGGAGCCGGCGCGGTCGCCGGCGATCAGCGTGCCATCGGCCCGCACACGCGCCGAATGACGGCCCTTGGGGCAGTAGAGCGTGTCGCCGGGCTTTACGAGGCCGCGTTCGACCAGGGCGCCGAAGGGAATACGCGGCTGGGCGCGTTTGGACTGGGTGACGTTCAGCGCTTCGGTCGAGGCCGGCGTGATGGCGGCCAGCCGGGCGCGGGCGACGTCCAGATACTCCGGATCGCGCTCGATGCCGATGAAGTGGCGGCCAAGGCGTTTGGCGGCGGCGCCGGTGGTGCCGGTGCCGAAGAAGGGGTCGAGCACGATGTCGCCCGGATTGGTGGTCGACAGCAGGACCCGGTGCAGCAGGGCTTCGGGCTTTTGCGTCGGGTGCGCCTTCTTGCCGTCCGCGCCTTTCAGGCGCTCGCCGCCCGAACAGATCGGCAGCGTCCAGTCGGAGCGCATCTGCACGCCGTCATTCAGCGCCTTCATGGCGGCATAGTTGAAGGTCGGGCGGGCCTCCTTCGACTTGGCAGCCCAGATCAGGGTCTCGTGCGCATTGGTGAAGCGCGTGCCCTTGAAGTTCGGCATCGGGTTGGACTTGCGCCAGATGATGTCATTGAGCACCCAGAAGCCGGCATCCTGGAGAATGCCCCCGACGCGGAAGATGTTGTGATAGCTGCCGATCACCCAGATTGCGCCGTTCGGCTTGAGCACGCGGCGCGCCTCTTCCATCCAGCCCCAGGTGAACAGGTCGTACTCGTCGAACCCGCCGATCTGGTCCCAGTCATTATCGACCGCGGCGACCTTGGAATTGTCCGGGCGGTGCAGATCGCCGCCAAGCTGGAGATTGTAGGGCGGGTCGGCGAACACCAGGTCGACGCTCGCATCGGGAAGCGACTTCATCACTTCCACGCATTCTCCCTCGAGAATCTGGTCGATCCGGGACTCTGCCATGACACGCCACTCCACTCGTTCTTGCGAGGGGAAGTTTTCCCGCGTCTATGGCTAACGGGCCGTTAAGCATCAATCAAGTTTTCCACAGTCGCCCGCACCTGGGGATAACCCGGCGATTCGCAGGGCTTCGCGCACCGGCGCATAACTTGTTCTGTGGATCGGACAGGGGCCGAGGGCCATCAGGGCCTCGCGGTGGGGCTTGCTGGGATAGCCCTTGTGGCCTTCGAACCCGTAGCCGGCAAAGCGCCGGGCGGCCTCTTCCATCAGGGCATCGCGCAGCGTCTTTGCAATGATCGAGGCCGCGCCGATCGCCGGCTCACGGGCATCGCCTTTCACGATCGCCTCGGCCGGGCAGGGCAGGCCGTCGGGCACGCGATTGCCGTCGATCAGCACACGGTCGGGCCGCACGGGCAATCGGGCGACAGCGCGGGCCATAGCCGTCATCGTGGCGTGAAGGATGTTCAGCCGGTCGATCTCGGCCGGCTCGGCAATGCCGATCCCCACCCAGGCCTTGTCGCGGATCTCGCGGGCCAGCGCCTCGCGGCGGCGTGCTGTCAACGCTTTGGAATCGCCCAGCCCGGCGATCGGCCGCGCCGGATCGAGGATGACGGCGGCTGTCACGACCGGGCCGGCCAGCGGCCCCCGGCCCGCCTCGTCGACACCGGCGACAAGCATATCTGCAGCGTTGTCCACAGCGTTAAGGCAATCCTTGTCTTTTGCTGAAAGGGTCATCGGCAAAGCAGATCCTTCGAGGCGCCGAGTGTATCGCGTTTTTTATTGCGTGACGGTCGAACATGACCTTCGGCTCGTCGCGGTTGCCGCCCTTTTGTGCGCCTTGTCGGCCTTTGCAGCCGTCGGGATGGCGCGCCGCGGGCAGTCGGCACCGGACGACCGGCAGTCTTTGTGGCTGATCGTGACCGGATTCGTCACGGGCGTCGGCATCTGGGGCACACACTTCGTCTCCATGCTGGCCTATGAAGCGCCGGTGCCGGTCGAATACGGCCTGTTCGGCACAGTCGGCTCGCTCCTGCTCGCCATTTTCGTGACCAGTTGCGGCTGGACCTATGCGGTGCGCATGCCGCAGGCCTATGGCGCCCCGCTGGGCGGGGCCGTCGTCGGAGCCGGGATCGCGACCATGCACTTCATGGGCATCGACGCGATGAATGTCGGTGCAAACATCGTCTGGAACGCACCGCTGGTGCTGGCTTCCATCGGGGCCGGTGTGCTGTTTGCGGCCTTGAGCGCAACGCTTCTGGTCCGCGTCCGCAGCCTTGCCGGGCTTGCGGGCGCGGGCGCTCTGCTGGTGCTGGGCGTGGTAAGCCTGCATTTCACGGCGATGTCGGCGATGCAGCTGGTGCCGTCCGTTCCCGGCGTGCTCTACGACGCCGCGGTCTCTTCCAAACTGCTGGCCGTTACCGTGGCACTTGCCGTGGTCTTCGTGATCAGTGTCGGTCTGGCCGCAGCGGCGCTGGATGTCATCCTCGGCGCCCGCCGCAAGGCCGAGGCGCAGCGTCTGCAGGCGCTGGCCGATGCGACCTTCGAGGGCATCGCCGTTGTCCGCGAGGGGCTGGTGCGCGAGGTCAACGAACCGCTTTGCGACATGCTCAGCCTGCGTCGCGCCGATCTCCTCGACATGCCCGTCAGCAAGCTGGCGCTCGACGCGGCTGCGATGTCTGCCCTGGCGGACATTGATGACACGCGGCCCGTGACCTGTTGCCTGCGCGGGCGCAATGGCGGCGGCCTGACGGTGCAGGTGCGGGCGCGCAAGATCGATTTCAGCGGCGAGACGTCGGACGTGCTGGTTTTCCGGGATGTCTCTGCGGAGGAGCGGGTGCGGGCACGAATGACCCATCTGGCGCACCACGACACCCTGACAGGGCTGCCCAACCGGTTGCGTTTCCGCGAGGCCCTGGACGATGCCATCGAGCTGGCCTGGCAGAACGACACCATGGTCGCGGTGGTGATTTTCGATCTCGACCGGTTCAAGGAAGTCAATGACGTCCATGGCCATGCGACCGGGGATGCGCTGTTGAAGACGGTCGCGGAACGCATGCTCGATACGTTGCCGGACAAGGCGATTCCGGCGCGCCTGAGCGGCGATGAATTTGCTGTCCTTTTGCCGGATGTGTCCGGCCATGACGAGGTGCTCGGCGCGGCGCAGCGCGTGGTCGATCATATCGGCGTGCCGGTGGTTATCGACCAGCTGACGCTGAATATCAGCGCGTCCGGCGGGGCCACGGTCTTCCCGCTCGACGGCGAGGACCCGGACCGTCTGATGAACCAGGCCGACCTGGCCCTCTATCACGCCAAGGGTCAGGGCCGGAACCAGGTGCGCGGTTTCGATCCCCAGCTTGGCCGGATGCTGCAGGAACGGCGCCTGCTGGAGGCCGATCTGGCCATGGCGATCGAGGACGAACTCCTGGAACTCCACTTCCAGCCCCAGGTCCGCCTCGGCGATGGCGCCATTGTCGGCTACGAGGCGCTGGTGCGCTGGAATGACGAGAAGCGGGGCTATGTCTCCCCCGCCGAATTCGTGCAGATCGCCGAGGAAACCGGCCAGATCCTCAAGATGGGCGAATGGGTGATGCGCGCGGCTTGCCGGGAGGCGGTCAACTGGCCTGAAAGCCGCCGCGTTTCCGTCAATGTCAGCCCGGCCCAGTTCCGCCGGGGCAATCTGGTTCTGAGTGTGCAGCAAGCGCTGCGGGCGTCCGGCCTCGAGCCGGGACGGCTGGTGGTCGAGATCACCGAGGGCGTGCTGATCGACGACGAGGACCGGGCCCTGCAGGTGATGCGGGCGCTGAAGGATCTTGGTGTGCGTCTGGCGATCGACGATTTCGGGACGGGCTATTCTTCCCTTGCCTATCTGCGCACCTTCCCCTTCGACAAGATCAAGATCGACCGCTCCTTCATAACCGGGATCGAGGACGATCGCGAAGCGCAGATCATCGTCCAGGCGACGATCGATCTGGCGCGGGCGCTGGGTATCAGCGTCGTCGTGGAAGGCGTCGAGACGTTCGGCGAGCTCGCCGCGCTGGGCTGCCAGCCCGACCTCGTCCTGCAGGGCTTCCTGGTCTCGCGGCCGGTCTCGCGCGGGCATGTGCCCGGTTTCGACAGTTTCTCGGCCGAACAGCGCCAGGCCATTGCCGACCAGGTCAATGGCGGCAGCGGCGACCTGCTGCGCGACCGCGGCTGATCTAGCGCGGCTCAGAAAAGACTCGGCTGACCGGCGGAGCCGAGAGGGCGTTCGAATTTGGAAAAGTCGAGCTCGGTGCGCGGTGCGGTCAGGCCGTAGCGGCGTATGGCAGCGCGCACGCGGTTGACGATCAGTTCGGCCAGCGGGCCCTGGCCGCGGCCGCGCGTGCCCCATTGCGGATCGTAGTCACGCCCGCCGCGCATCTGGCGGATCAGCGACATGACGCGTCCGGCCGCATCGGGCCGGGCCGTCTGCAGCCATTCGCGGAACAGGTCCTTGATCTCGAGCGGCAGGCGCAGCAGCACGTAGGAGGCGTTCACGGCACCCGCTTCGGCGCCGGCCTTGAAGACCGCCTCGATCTCGTTGTCGTTGAGGGCGGGAATGATGGGCGCCATCATCAGCGTGACCGGCAGGCCGGCCTCCGACAGACCCCGGATGGCGTCGAGCCGCCGGTGCGGCGCTGCCGCACGCGGCTCCATGTCCCGGGCCAGACGCCGGTCTAACGTGGTGACGGAAATCGCACCCTTGGCGAGGCCATCGGCGGCCATCGGGCCGAGAATGTCCAGATCGCGCAGGACAAGTGCCGATTTGGTGATGAAGCTGACCGGGTGCCGGTAGCGGGCGAAGACTTTCAGGATTTCGCGGGTGTGCTGCAGGCGCCGTTCGACCGGCTGCCAGGCATCGGTATTGGCGCCGATCACGATCGGTTTGGGCCGATAGCCCGGACGGTTGAAAAAGGCCTCCAGCAGGGCCGGTCCTTCGGGCTTGGCGAAGATCACGCTTTCGAAGTCGAGGCCCGGCGAATAGCCCCAATAAGCGTGGCTGGGCCGGGCATAGCAGTAGATGCAGCCATGCTCGCAGCCGCGATAGGGATTGATCGACTGGTCGAAGGAGATGTCGGGCGAGCGGTTGGTCGCGACGATGGATCGCGAGGCATCCTTCAGGATCGTCGTGCCCAGGCGCGGCGCCGGCGCATCCGCCTCGGTCCATCCGTCATCGAAGGCTTCGCGGGCAAAGGCCTCGTACCGGCCGGACGCGTTAGACCGAGCGCCCCGGCCCCGGACGCCGGCCCCCGGGGCGGTGGGGGATCCGGCAGAGGGGGCCGCCTGAGGGGCGTTTAGGGCGTAGCCACCTGGGCGCTCGGTCATGAGCGCACTATGACTCATGACCAGAACAAATCAAGAACAAATTTTCAGGGGCCCTGAAAAACGTGGAAGGCGGGCCGGATCAGCCCACCTTCCGCAGGTCAACCAGGAAGCTGGAGATATTGTCTCGCAGCGCGTTCAGGCTGCGTTCCTGGCGCAGGAGGATGTCGGTCGAGCTGATCACCGTTTCGACCGAGGCCTGGGTGGACTCGGTGGCGGAGTGAACCACACCGATGCCGCTGGAAACCTCGCCGGTCCCGGCGGCGGCCTCGTTGACATTTCGGGCGATCTCGCTGGTTGCGGCGCTCTGTTCTGTGACGGCGGCGGCGATGGCATTGCACGCGGTATTGATGTCCTCGATCGCGGACGAGATGACCGAGTTGGCCGACACCGCGCCGGTCATGGTGCGCTGCAGGTCCTGGATCTGGTGGCTGATATCGTCCGTCGCCTGGGCGGTCTGGCCGGCCAGCGTCTTCACTTCCTGGGCGACGATGGCAAAGCCCTTGCCGGCCTCGCCGGCCCGGGCCGCCTCGATGGTCGCGTTCAGCGCCAGCAGGTTGGTCTGGTCGGCAATGGCCTCGATCAGGCGAACGACATCGCCGATCTTGCCGGTCACGCCGGCCAGGCCTTCGATCGTCGCATTCATGGCGCGCGATTTCTCGACAGCGCCGGCGGCGAGATCGGCCGAACTGACCACCTGGCGATTGATCTCGGAGATGGAGGAGGTGAGCTCCTCGGCCGAGGCGGCGATGCTCTGCATGTTCGTGGATGCCTGCTCGGCGCCGGCGGCGGCGCTGGTGCAGCGCTCCGAGGCGTCGCTGGAGCGGGCATAGAGCTGATCCGCCGTATCGCGCAGCGAGCCGATCGTCTCGGAGACCTTGTCCATGACGTCGGCCAGTTGTGCTTCCAGACCTCCGGCCAGTTCGATGAAGCTCTCATGCCGGGACTTGATGCCGAAGAGCGTGGTGTTCACGGCCTGGGCGGCATTACGGAACGACCCGACCATCCCGGTTTCCGGGATCAGGCGAAAGTGCTTGTTCTTGCGGACATATTCAACGCAGGTCTGGCTTTCGCGCAGATAGGCGTCGGTACGGTCGATCAGAAGATTGATGGCCAGTTCCATCTCGGCGATCTCGGGGTCGTCGGACACGCCGATGATGCGCTTTTCGAAATCGCCTTCGGCAACGGCGCGGACGATCTCCGCCGCGCGGCGGATGGCCTTGCGTTCCTTGGTTACAAACATCGAACGGGCTCCTAGCGATCGCCGCGACGCTGGCCCTGGCCGAGCGTGCAGATGAATTCATCGTATTCGAGGCCAAGATCGGCCAGGTGACGGGTCAGCTTGTCGGTGGAGGCGGCGAGACCCTGTTTGGCATTCTCGTGCCGGGCCTCTTCCTCGCGCAGGGCGGTGTAGAGCGGGATGACCTCTTCCTTGAGGATGCGCTCTTCCGGTTTGCGGCGGTTGGAGTGGTATCCGACAATCTCCCCCGCATCGTTGAAACTCGGCGTGACGTGGGCATAGACCCAGTAGTGATCGCCATTCGTGGCACGATTGATCACATAGGCGAAAATCTCGTTTCCGCCCTGGATCGTCTCCCAGAACATCTTGAAAACGCAGCGCGGCATGTCCGGGTGCCGGATAAAACTGTGCGGCTGCCCCAGCGACTGCTTCTCGGTAACGTTCGACATCTGCTGGAAGATGTCGTTGGCGTAGGTGATGCGGCCTTTCAGGTCCGTCTTCGTGACGATGACCTGGTCCTTGTCGAACCGGCGCTCGACGCCTGTGAGATATGTGTCCCGGGGCATGAGGAAAGAGCCTTCCTGCTCAAGAGTACGGCCGGGCCCGGCAAGCCGGATCGGGGCCAGATTTCGCGGAAGACCGTCGCGGTTTTAGGGTTAATCAACGGTTGCAGATCGGCGGTCATAATAGTTTATTACCAGTGTGATATGCATCACAAATCCATCGTTTTTCACTTGTTTTTCAAATCATTGACAGGGCAGCACACGGAATGCGTGCTGCTTCTAGCCCGCAAGCCGCGCTTCCAGGGCCAGCATGTCCTGCCACGCCAGACGCTTCTCCGGTGGCCGCCGGAGAAGATAGGAGGGGTGGAAGACGGGCAGGACCGGAATGGTCCGGCCGGTCGGCTCGCCCTGCGCATCCCGCAAGGCATATTCGCCCCACTGGCCGCGCAGCCGGGTGATCCCGGTCGATGTCCGCATCAGGGACTGGGCGGAGATGCCGCCGGCGACGACGAGAATATCCGGTGCCTTGAGGGCGATGTGCCGTTCGATGAAGGGCAGGCACATCGTGATTTCTTCCTGGGTCGGCGTGCGATTGCCGGGCGGGCGCCAGTTCAGGATGTTGGAGATGTAGAGATCGTCCGGCCCCAGCCCGATCGCGGCGAACATGCGGTCGAGCAATTGCCCGGACCGGCCGACGAAGGGCAGGCCCTGCTCGTCCTCTTCCTTGCCGGGCGCCTCGCCGACCACCATGATCCGCGCTTCGCGATTGCCGCGGGCGAAAACCGTGTTGCGGGCCGTGCGCTTGAGTGGACAGCCTTCGAATTGCGCAATGGCGGCCTGCAGAGCATCCAGAGTTGAGGCGCCGGCTGCGAGTTCGCGTGCTGAGGGGCCATCATCGGGTGCCTGGCCGTAGCCGGCTGCCCGTGCCGCCGCCGCGGTGGCGGTGCGCTGGGGCGCGGCCTGTTGCGTGTCGCGGACAGTCGCGGGTGTCGCCGAGGCGGCCGTCCGGTCATGCGCCGCGCCGGCCGCCGGCGCGGGCCGGGGCCGCTGGATCGGAGCATCGAGCTCGATCCCGGCTTCCTCCCACCACGCGATCAGGGCCTTGAGAGCCCTTTCGTCGTGCGGGTCGAGTGTGGCACCTGGGTTGGACATGGCTTACGCGTACGTCAACGTAATAACTTTGATCCGGACAGCCGGACACGCTAGATGGGTATTCGATCCTAAGGTATGACCGAAGGCCTGCAAGCGGGGCAGTGCTGAAACCGATGAGAAAAGAGTGGGAGCTGGGATGACCGACGCACCGATCGAACGCGAATCCATGGAATACGATGTGGTGATCGTCGGGGGTGGCCCCGCCGGTCTGTCAGCCGCGATCCGTCTGAAACAGCTCGCCGACGAAGCGGGGCAGGAGCTGTCGATCGCCGTGCTGGAAAAGGGCGCCGAGGTCGGCGCGCACATCCTGTCCGGTGCGGTCGTCGATCCCAAGGCGCTCAACGAATTGATCCCGGACTGGGCCGAGAAGGGTGCGCCGCTCAACGATCCCGTTAAGACGGATATTTTCGAAGTGCTCGGCGCCGCCGGTTCGATCAGCCTGCCGACGCTCTTCTTCCCGCCGCTGATGAGCAATCATGGCTGCCATATCGTCTCGCTGGGCAATGTGTGCCGCTGGCTGGGCGAGCAGGCCGAGGCGATGGGCGTTGAAATCTATCCCGGCTTCCCCGCCGCCGATGTGATTGAGGAAGATGGCGCCATCAAGGGCGTGGTGACGGGTGATTTCGGTCTGGCCCGCGATGGCGGTCACAAGGACGGCTACCAGCCCGGCATGGAGCTGCGCGGCAAGTACACGCTGATTGCCGAAGGCGCCCGCGGCTCGCTCGCCAAGAAGCTGATCGGCCGCTACGGCCTGTCCGAGGGCAAGGAGCCGCAGAAATTCGGCATCGGCCTGAAGGAGCTCTGGCGCGTGAAGCCGGAGAACCACAAGCCCGGCATGGTGAAGCACACCATGGGCTGGCCGCTCGACAATTCCACCGGCGGCGGTTCCTTCATGTACCACTATGGCGACAATCTGGTCTCGATCGGTTTCGTCGTCCACCTCAACTACAAGAACCCCTGGATCTCGCCCTTCGAGGAATTCCAGCGCCTGAAGACCCACCCGGCCATCCGCGACGTGCTGGAAGGTGGCGAGCGCATCTCCTATGGCGCACGTGCCATCACCGAAGGCGGTTTCCAGTCGGTGCCGAAACTGGCCTTCCCCGGCGGGGCGCTGATCGGTTGTTCGGCGGGTTTCGTGAACGTGCCGCGTATCAAGGGCAGCCACAACGCCATGAAGACGGGCATGCTGGCGGCGGAAAGCGTGTTTGCCGCCATCGGTGCCGGCCGCGCGCATGACGAGCTGGCGGAATACCAGACGGCCTATGAGAATTCCTGGGTCGCCAGGGACCTCAAGGCGGTGCGCAATGCCAAGCCGCTGTGGTCGAAATTCGGCACCACGATCGGTATCGCCCTGGGCGGGCTGGACATGTGGTGCAATACGCTGTTCGGCGGCTGGTCGCCCTTCGGCACGATGGGCCACGGCAAGACCGACGCCGAAAGCACCCAGCCGGCGGAGAAGTTCCGCAAGATCGATTATCCCAAGCCCGACGGCAAACTGACCTTCGACCGTCTGTCCTCGGTCTTCATTTCCAACACCAATCACGAGGAGGACCAGCCGGTTCACCTCAAGGTGGCCGATATGCACCTTCAGAAGGCATCCGAGCTGGAGGTCTATGGCGGCCCGTCGGCGCGCTACTGCCCGGCCGGCGTCTATGAGTGGATCAAGGACGAAACGACGGGCGAGGAACGCTTCCAGATCAACGCCCAGAACTGTGTCCACTGCAAGACGTGCGACATCAAGGATCCCAACCAGAACATCAACTGGACCACGCCGGAAGGCGGCGGCGGTCCGATGTATGCGGGAATGTAATCCGGCTCACAGCCATCAGGCCTTGCGCACCGGGCGGTGCGGAGCGAGCATGACGCCATGACAAGCATCCTGCGCGCCTGGCCCGCACTGCTCGCGGCCACGGCTCTGACATCCTGTGTGACCGTGCCGGCCGAGGAGGAAACCTCGGCCTATGGCGCCTTTCTGGCTGCCCGCTATGCCGGCGTGAACCGCGACGCGGCGGGAGCGGCGGACTATTATCTCGAGGCGCTCGACCGTTTGCCGGGCAATTCGGTGCTCGCCGACCGGGCCTTCATAACATCGGTCATCGCCGGCGATCTGGACCGGGCCTCGGCCCTGGCCGTCTCGGCAAGCGAGGCGGGCGATCCCAGCCGGCTGGCGACCCTGTTCCGCGCCTCCGACCGGATCTCGCGTCATGACTATCGGACAGCCCTGAGCGTTCTCGACGCGGCGCCGGACTATGGCCCCTACAATACCTTCTTCCAGGACATATTGCGCCACTGGGCGCTGATGGGCGCAGGCCGGGGTGACGAAGCCCTGACCGAGGTGGGCGATATGCAGGCGCCAGGCTTTCTGGCGTCCCATCTGTGGCTGCACAAGGCGATGCTGTTCGAGGCCGCGGGCAATCCGGCGGCGGCCGAGGCGGCTTACCGTTCGGCGGTTTTCACCTCGACCTTCCGCCGCCTGTCGACGGAAATGTATGGCGGCTTCCTGATGCGCGAGGGGCGCCGCGCCGAGGCCGCGACCCTGTTCGAGACCTATCTGGAAGACGATCCGAACGAGGCCAGCATCCAGGCGCTCTACGAGACCGCCAGCCAGGGCCGGAGGGCGCCGCGCCGGCCGGACATTCCGGGACTGGCCGCCCGCGCCGTGCTGGGGCCGACGGCCGATCTGGCGGCCCAGGCCGACATGGATCTCACCATCATCTACATGCGCATGGTTCAGCGAATGGATCCGGACCTCGCGCCTCTGCACATCGTGCTGGCCGGCTCGCTCGACCGGATCGGACTGCATGATCTCGCCCTGGCAGAATATGCCTCGGTTCCCGAAGGTCCGTTCCGCTTGGGTGCGCAGATCGACCGGATCGTGCTGATGGCGACGCTGGGCCGGATCGAGGCAGCCCATGCTGCTGCGCGCGACCTTGCCGAGCGGACGGGAGCCGCAGAGGCCATCCTGCTCTACGCCGACATGTCCCGGATCTCGGGCGAATGGGCGGCAGCGGTCGATCTCTATGGCGAGGCGATGGCGCTCAACCGCGAGCAGGGCCTGCCGGACGACTGGCGCTATCACTATTTCCGGGCGTCCTGCTTTCTGATGCTGGACAACTGGGAGGCTGCCGAGGCCGAATATCTCGCCGCGCTGGAACTGGCCCCGGGCCAGTCCACCGTGCTCAACGATCTGGGCTATATGTGGATCGATCGCGGCGAGCGGGTCGACGAAGCTTTCGAGATGATCGCGCAGGCCGCCGACATGGCGCCGGAGAACGGCAATGTGATCGACAGCCTGGGCTGGGCCTACTACCAGCTGGGCCATTACGATCTGGCGGTGCAGGAGCTGGAGCGGGCAGCAGAACTCAATCCGGGCAGCGCGACGGCCAATTACCATCTCGGCGATGCCTACTGGCAGGTCGGCCGCCGGCTGGAAGCGGGCTTCCAGTGGCGCCGGGCCATCGATCTCGGTCCCACGGACGAGCAGCGCGAGGGGCTGGAATACCGCCTCGAGCACGGTCAGCCGCCGGAACACACGCCTGTCTATGCCGCCAATGGCGACGCACCGGCCGATCCCGCCGAGGTGCCGGAGCCGTGAGCCCGGGCGAAGTCCGGGAATTCGCACCGGCGAAGGTCAACCTCACCCTCCGGGTCGGACGGGCCCGGGCGGACGGCTATCACCCCCTCGACAGCCTTGTCGTCTTTGCCGACTGGGGCGACGAAATCCGCGTCGATGACAGCCCGGCCTTCCTGCTGACCATGTCGGGCGAACCCTCGCGGCGGCTCTCCGGCGGGCACGACAATCTTGTCATGAAGGCCGCCGTCGCCCTGCAGCGCGCGGCCGGTCTTGATCGCGCGGCGCGCATTCATCTGCACAAGGCGATTCCGGTGGAAGCCGGGCTGGGTGGCGGATCGGCGGATGCGGCTGCGACGCTGCGCGCGCTCAACCGGTTCTGGAAGCTGGACTGGCCGCTCGACCGGCTGGCCGAGCTGGGGCTTGGCCTGGGCGCGGACGTGCCGGCTTGCCTCTACTCCCGGCCGCTGCGCATGCGCGGGATCGGCGAATGGATCGAGATGGTCGAGATCGGGCCGGGCCTGCCGGCTGTCATCGTCAATCCCGGCGTGGCTGTCCCGACGGGACCGGTCTTTGTCGCCTTCGACAGCCGGGATCCCGGACCGCTTGCGCACGGCCCCTGGTATCAGGGCGATCTGGCGGGCTGGCTGGCTGGTGAGGCCAATGATCTGGAAGCCGTCGCGATCGGCCGGGAAGGCGCGATCGGCGATACGCTGGAATGGCTGCACGCCCGGCCCGGCGCCTGGCTGGCGCGGATGACCGGATCGGGCGCCAGCTGTTTTGCCCTGTTCGACACGCTGGACGAGGCGGAAAGCGCCGCCGGGGCCTATCCCGGTTTCGCGCAGGCGGTGACCCTGGGAGCGCCGGAGATGCCGGCATGATGGCGGGGCTTGTCTCTGCCCTGACGGCTTTTCTCGTGGCGCTGATCGTGGCGGGTGTCATGCTGCGGGCCGGCATTATCGACCGGCCCAATGCGCGCTCCAATCACGACAGTCCGACACCGCGCGGCGGCGGGCTGGGCGCGATGGCGGGCGTGTTTTCGGCCTGGGCGCTGCTGGACGCTGGCAGTCCGGCAACCGGCGCAGCGCTGGCCGGGATTGCGCTGGGCGGCGGGATCGCGGCTGCGCTGGGTCTGCTGGACGATCTGGTCACCCTGTCCGAGACGCTCAAATTCATGGTTCTGGCCCTGGTCTCGATTGCCGTTGCCGGCATGGCAGGACCGGTCACCGAGCTGGGGATTGCCTTGCCCTGGCTCGTCGGACTGGCCGGCTCGGCGCTGTGGATTTTCACCACCGCGAATGCGGTCAATTTCATGGACGGGTCGGACGGGCTGATCGCCGCGGTCCTGATCCCGGCTGCGCTGGCGCTGGGTGTTCTGGCCGGGGGCAGTGTCGCCGTGGCAGCGTTTGGCGTGGCAGGCGCAATGGCCGGGTTTGCCGTGTGGAATGCGCCGCTGGCCGGCGCGCGCGGACGCCTGTTCTGCGGCGATGCAGGGGCGCTGGGGATGGCGGTCGTCTTTGCCGGACTGGCGCTGTTCTGGGCCCGGATGTCGGGCGAGGGGACGGTCTGGCTGGCGCCGCTGCTGATCCTGCCGCTTCTGGGTGATGTCCTTTTGACCATGGCCGCACGGGTGCGCGCCGGACGGTCAGCCTTCGTGGCGCACCGGGCGCATGCCTATCAGCTGATGATCGCGCTGGGCGCGAGTCATCGCCGGGTGGCGGGGCTGTGGGCGGTGTGGAGTGCGGGCTGCGGTGCCGTGGCCCTGGCGGCCCAGGCGCTGGGCGGAGGCTGGATCAATGCGCTGGCCCTGGCGGCCGGGATTGCGGCCTTCTGGATCTTCCATCGCCAGGTCCGCAAGCGGGCCGACGCGGCCGGTCTGGACGTCTATCAGTAGCGAAATTGGTGCATCATCCCTATGACACAAGTGCACCATAAGGGGCACATGACGCACCCATTGCGGTGACAATCAGGCATCACGCTCGCGCAGGATTCCGGCATCGCGTTCGCGGCGCGTCGGGAAGCGGTAGAAGATGTGCGTACCGATCCGGCGCGTGCGCACCAGATTGTCGTTCCAGTAGGGATCGACGGCGACGGTGTGATAGTGCGTCGCGCGGCGGGTGACATCGCGGCCGAAGCCCATGAAGGCGTGCTGGGCGACCAGTTGCGAGCGGCGCCAGGAGCGGCCGCGCGGCTCGCGGATCATCGAGCCGTCGCAGGTGAAGGTGAACTGGCAGCCGGTCATCCGCTCGGCGCCCTCGAACACCACACCGCAGATCGTGCTCGGATAGGCCGGATGGCGGACCCGGTTCATGATGACCTGGGCGACGGCCAGCTGGCCGACAAAGCTCTCCGAGCGCGCTTCGTAATAGATCGCGCGCGACAGGCAATCGACCTCGGAGGTCAGATTGGCGGCGGTGGAGAAGTGCGAGCTGTCGAAGGTCTGCAGATCGTCGAGCGAGCGGGCGCGCAGGATGGCGCCGGCTTCACTGTCGGACTCGAGCAGGATGGAGGCGATGCGCAGCGTGCGCGGCGCCTGCCAGTCGGTGTCGACATCGCCGCGGGCGAGATAGGTGCCGGCCAGGCGCTGCCATTGCAGCGTCTCGTCCTGTTCGCGGGCGCGGGCCGAGGCCAGGTTCAGCACCAGGATGGTCAGTGCGCACAGCACCAGGGCGGCCAGCATGTGAAATGCGGTCGCGAGCTGCTTCTGCTGGCTGCGTGCGTCGTCCAGATTCATCCGATCACTGTTCGTTCTGACCATTCGTCGAATCACTCTGCAGATTCTCCGAATCTATCATGGCCGCTGCTTACTGAATCCTTCATGAAATAAGGAGCGCGTATCTATGGGCGTGCGCCGGTCAGGTCAATATCACCCGCCGATTACAAATAAGAAATGACTCTCCCCTCGCAAGGGAAGAGCCGATTTCTCTTGTGTTTTTCTTGCCTTGCCTTGGCCATCCGCAAAGGAATGGCGGGCCTGCACCCGGTCTCGTCAGAGCCGGCGCAGCCGGGCCTGGGCAGCGGCAAGCCGGGCGATCGGCACGCGATAGGGCGAACAGGAGACGTAATCCAGGCCCACTTCCTCGCAGAAATCGATCGAGTTGGGATCGCCGCCATGCTCGCCGCAAATGCCCAGCTTGAGGCCCTCGCGCTCGGCGCGGCCGCGTTCGACGGCGATGCGCACGAGATCGCCGACACCGTCGCGGTCGAGCGAGACAAACGGATCCTTCTCGAAAATCCCGGCTTCCAGATAGTCGTTCAGGAACTTGCCGGCATCGTCGCGCGACAGGCCGAACGTGGTCTGGGTGAGGTCATTGGTGCCGAAGGAGAAGAATTCCGCATCGCGGGCGATATCCCCGGCGCGCAGGGCGGCGCGCGGCAGTTCGATCATCGTGCCGATGAGATATTTCGGCTTGCCGCCGGTCTCCTCGGCCACGGCCTTGGCGACGCCGGCGACGCGGGCCTTGAGGATGGACAGCTCGGCGGCGGTGGCCACGAGCGGGATCATCACCTCGGCGAGGGGCTGGAAGCCGGTCTCTTTCTCGACGGCAACCTGGGCCTCGAAAATCGCCCGGGCCTGCATCTCGTAGATTTCCGGATAGGTGATGCCCAGGCGGCAGCCGCGATGGCCCAGCATGGGATTGCTCTCGGCGAGGTCGCGGGCGCGCGCCAGAAGCTGGTCGGCCGGCAGGCCGGTCGCCTTGGCAACGTCCACCACATCCTCTTCCGAGTGCGGCAGGAATTCGTGCAGCGGCGGATCCAGCAGGCGGATCGTGCAGGGCCGCTCGCCCATGATGCGGAAGATCTCCTTGAAGTCCTCGCGCTGCATGGGAAGGATCTTGTCCAGCGCCGTGACGCGGCCGTCCTGGTCGTTCGACAGGATCATCTCGCGCACGGCGGCGATCCGGTCGGCCTCGAAGAACATGTGTTCGGTGCGGCACAGGCCGATGCCCTCGGCGCCGAAATCGACGGCGGTCTGGCAGTCGGCCGGCGTTTCGGCATTGGTGCGCACCTTCATGCGGCGGTGCGTGTCGGCCCAGGTCATCAGCTTGGCGAAATCGCCGGTCAGCTCCGGCTTGATCATCTTGGCTTCGCCATAGAGGACCTGGCCGGTGGCGCCGTCGATGGTCACGGTCTCGCCGTCCTTGATGATGCGGCGGCCGACCGCGAACTGCCGGTTGGCATAGTCGATCTTGATCTGGCCGGCACCGGAGACGCAGGGCCGTCCCATGCCGCGGGCCACCACGGCGGCGTGGCTGGTCATGCCGCCGCGTGCGGTGATGATGCCTTCGGCCGCATGCATGCCGTGAATGTCTTCCGGCGAGGTCTCGATCCGCACGAGGATGACTTTCTCGCCGGCCTTGCGGCGCTCCTCGGCCTCGTCACTGTCGAACACGACCTTGCCGCAGGCCGCGCCCGGCGAGGCGGGCAGGCCGGTGGTGAGCACATCGCGCTCGCCTTCCGGATCGAGGGTCGGGTGCAGCAGCTGGTCCAGCTGGGCCGGATCGACGCGCATCACGGCCTCGTCCGTGGTGATCAGGCCTTCGGAGGCCATGTCGACGGCGATCTTCAGCGCCGCCTTGGCGGTGCGCTTGCCATTGCGGGTCTGCAGCATCCAGAGCCGCCCGGCCTCGACCGTGAACTCGATGTCCTGCATGTCGCGATAATGGCGTTCCAGCTTGTCGAACACCCGTGCCAGTTCGGCAAAGCTCTCCGGCATGGCGGTTTCCATGGACGGGTTGTCGTCGCCCATCTTTTCGCGCATCGCCTCGGTGAGGCATTGCGGCGTGCGGATGCCCGCCACCACGTCCTCGCCCTGGGCATTGACCAGGAATTCGCCGTAATAGCCGGTATCGCCGGTCGACGGGTCGCGGGTGAAGGCGACGCCGGTGGCCGAGGTCTCGCCCATGTTTCCGAACACCATGGCCTGGACATTCACTGCCGTGCCCCAGCTGGCCGGGATGTCGTGCAGGCGGCGATAGGTCTTGGCGCGCTCGGTCATCCACGAGCCGAACACGGCGCCGATGGCGCCCCACAGCTGTTCGCGCGGATCGGCGGGGAAATCGCGGCCCAGCTCGCGCGCGGCGGCCTTCTTGTACTCGGCCACCATGTGGACCCAGTCATCGGCCGACAGCTCGGTGTCGAGCGAGTAGTCGTTATCGTCCTTGAACCCGTCCAGGATGTCCTCGAACACGGCATGGTCCACGCCCAGCACCACGTCGGAATACATCTGGATGAAGCGGCGATAGCTGTCATAGGCAAAGCGGCGGTCGCCGGACAGTTTCGCCAGGCCCTCGGCGGTCTCGTCATTGAGACCGAGGTTCAGGACCGTATCCATCATGCCCGGCATGGAGGCGCGGGCGCCGGAGCGCACCGAGACCAGCAGCGGGTTGGCCGGATCGCCGAACTTTTTCCCGACCGTCGCTTCCAGCTTGGCCAGCGAGGCCTCGACCTGGGCTTCCAGATCGGCCGGATAGGCGTGGTCATTCTCGTAATAGGCGGTGCAGACCTCGGTCGTGATGGTGAAGCCCGGCGGTACCGGCAGGCCCAGCTTGGCCATCTCGGCCAGATTGGCCCCCTTGCCGCCAAGGAGCTCACGCATACCGGCTTCGCCTTCCGAGTCCCCTCCACCGAAGGCGTAAACCCATTTGGTCTGTGCGCTCATGCTATCGAACTCCCGGAGTTAGATGTGCGACGTGGCCTGCGCCACGACCTTCTTCTCCCCGGCCGGGGAGAAGGTGGCCCGAAGGGCCGGATGAGGGGCGGCCGCGAAAGCGGCCAGGCAAAGAGTCTTCAGCGGCGCCCTGGCGGGCGCGCCCCTCACCCCTCGCTGCGCTCGGACCTCTCCCCGGTCGGGGGAGAGGCGGGACGCCAGGCCGGCGGTCTGGAACAAGGCTGTCTGCAATGAAAAGCATGATGCCTCTAGCCTGCAATCCGGTCGAAATCGGCGACGGCGCGGACGGCCGTGCGGATTTGCGACAATAAGAAAAGCCGGTTGCGGCGCAACGCGGCATCTTCACTGTTGACGGTGACATGCTCGAAAAAGGCATCGATCGGTGCACGCAGCGTTGCCAGGGCCGCCATGGCGGCCTCGAAATTCTCCGCGACCAGCGCCTGCTGGGCCTCGCCCTTCACCGTGTTGACGGCGGCGATCAGCGCGCTTTCCTGGTCTTCCGGGGCGGCGGCGAGATAACCCGCTTCCAGCTCGCCCTCGAAAGCGCCTTCGCCATCCTTCTTCTCTTCCGCCCGCACGATGTTCGAGGCGCGGTTATACCCGGCCAGCAGCGCCGCGCCGTCCTCGGTGTCGAGGAAAGCCTGCAGCGCGCGCGCCTTGGCCGTGACGCGCACGAGGTCGTCATCGCCGAGGGCAAAGACGGCGTCGATCACGTCATAGCGGATGCCCTCGTCGCGCAGGTGGACCTTGAGGCGGTCGGCGAAGAAGGCGAGGAGGTCGGAAACAATCTCGGGAAGCTTAACGTCCAAATGGGCAACGCGACCAGCTTCTGCTCGGTCGATATCCTCATCGGAAACATCGCTATAGGCCTCAAGATCGAGAAGCCCTTCGGCAAGAAATTGCTCTCTGTAGGCGGCCCCAGAAAACTCCAGAACACGGCTAAGCGGGAGCTTTAGGCCATTCTCGAGAGCAATTCGTATAACGCCAAGCGCCGCACGCCTTAGTGCAAACGGATCTTTTGAGCCTGTTGGTTTTTCACCAATCAACCAGAACCCAAAAAGGGCATCGAGTTTGTCAGCGAGCGCGACAGCGATCGACACAGCCTGACTAGGTACAATGTCACTTGGACCTTGTGGCTTATAGTGATCACGGATCGCATCTGCGACCTCTGTGGCTTCTCCTGCTGCAAGTGCGTAGTAGCGCCCAATCACTCCCTGCAATTCAGGAAACTCGTAAACCATCTGGCTCACCAAGTCCGCTTTTGCATAGTGGGCGGCTGTCCAAACATCGTGCTCGTCGGCGCCGACAAGTTTCCCGATCGCTTTCGAGAGACTGGTAAGACGATCAACCCGAGCTTCAACTGTTCCGAGTTCAGCGTGAAACGTTACGTCTTCAAGGCGGCCCACCATGTTGCTGAGCGGGGTTACTTCGCCCCCGAACTCTGGTGGCACGTGTTGATCGACATCCCAGAAGTGGCGGGCATCGGAGAGCCGCGCCGAGAGGACGCGGGCATTGCCGGCGGCGATGGCCTTGCCGCCATCGGGCGCGAGCTGGTTGGCGATGACGACGAATTTCGACGTCACGCCGGCTTCGCCGGGCTTTTTCACCGCGAAATACTTCTGGTGGGTCTTCATGGTGAGGGTGATGACTTCCGGCGGCAGGTCCAGGAAGTCCGGATCCATCTCGCCCAGCAGCGGCACCGGCCATTCCACCAGGCCGGCGACTTCGGTCAAAAGGCCCGGGTCCTCGACCAGTTCCAGACCGGCCTCGGCGCACACCGTGCGCGCGCCCTCCAGGATGATCGCCTCGCGCTCCTCGCGCTGCTGGATCACATGGCCCTTCTCGCGCAGCACTTTCGTGTATTGCGCAAAATCCGTGATCTCGAACGGGCCGCGGCCCATGCGGCGATGGCCTTCGGTGAGGTTGCCGGTGCGGATGCCGAAGACCTCGAAATCCACCACCTGGCCGTCGAACAGGCACAGAAGACGCTGGATCGGACGCACCCAGCGCTGGGCCTTGCCGTCCTCGCCGAACTTCATGGATTTGGGCCAGGGGAAGGCTTTCATCACTTCGGGGATCGCCTCGGCGATCACTTCGGCGGTGGCGCGGCCGGGCTTTTCGATGATGGCGACCCAGAATTCGCCCTTCTTGTCCTCGCGCGTCTCGCAGGCGTCGAGACTGTCGACACCGGCGCCGCGCAGGAAGCCTTCCACCGCCTTGTCCGGCGCGCCGACGCGCGGACCCTTGCGTTCCTCGCGCACGTCTTGCGTCTTCACCGGCAGGCCGTCGATGGCGAGGCCCAAGCGGCGCGGTCCGGCAAATGTGGTCAGCGAGGACCAGGCGAGACCCGCCGCCGTCAGCTTCTCGCCCAGCAGACGCTCGAGATCGGCCTCGGCCTTCGGCTGCATGCGGGCGGGGATTTCCTCGCAGAAGATTTCAAACAGGAGTTCGGACATTATCGGGTTCCGTTACGAGGCGTGCTCTTGTGCCGCCCAGCGCTCCATCAGCGCGTAATAACTGTCGTCGGGCGCTTTTTCATAGGTCAGCGCGTTTTCGTCGAACGTCATCCAGGCCTGGGCCGAACGGGTCCAGATATGGCCGACGGGGCGCAGTCTGGCGCGCTCGTCCAGCGTGCCGGCCTTCAGCGACAGGGCCGGGCGGCCCTCGGTGTCGTTGGCGATGCGCGTGCCGCACTTGCCGCAGAACAGGCCCAGCTTG
This sequence comes from Maricaulis virginensis, assembly GCF_027922185.1. Classification (NCBI taxonomy): domain Bacteria; kingdom Pseudomonadati; phylum Pseudomonadota; class Alphaproteobacteria; order Maricaulales; family Maricaulaceae; genus Maricaulis; species Maricaulis virginensis. The sequence goes on from NZ_BSFE01000014.1 coordinate 20,411, forward strand.
TTCGATTTTGACTCGGTGGGAATGGCGAAGGCCGCCACCTCGCCCTTGAGGAAGCGGAAGCCGTCGCGCTCGACCAGCATCGACATGCCGAAGGCCGAGGAGGACTGCTGCTGGCAGGTCGTGCAATGGCAGGTGTACAGCGTCAGCGGCTGTTTGGTGACCTCATAACGCACCTCGCCACACTGGCAGCCGCCGCGAAGGGGAAGTTTCATGAAGCGGCCTCCGTACAAGCTCCATCCTCCCCCTTGATGGGGGAGGGGGACCACGGCGCAGCCGTGGTGGAGGGGGTGGGGGCGAGATGCTTGAAAGGGCGAACACCGGGATTCACCCCATCCGACCCGAGGCTTCGCCTCGGCCCGCCTTCCCCATCAAGGGGAAGGATGTTTGCTGTCCGCACCATCACACCTGCTCCAGCATCGCGCGTTCGCTGGCGACCCAGGCTTCCGCGCAGCCCTTGGCGAGCTCGCGGACGCGGGCGATCCAGCTGGCGCGTTCGGCCACGGAAATGGCGCCGCGGGCGTCGACCAGGTTGAACAGGTGCGAGGCCTTCAGGCAGAAATCATAGGCGGGCAGGGGCAGGGGCTTGTCCAGCGACAGCAGCGCCTTGCACTGGTTCTCCGCACCCTTGAACCACTCGATCAGCATGTCGACATCGGCATGCTCGAAATTGAAGGCGGAATACTGGCGTTCGGCTTCCTGGAAGACGTCGCCGTATTTCAGGGCCTGATCACCTTTGGCGCCGTTGAAGTCCAGATCGTAGACATTCTCCACGCCCTGGACATACATCGCCAGACGTTCCAGCCCGTAGGTCAGCTCGCCGGAGACGAGGTCGACATCCAGCCCGCCGACCTGCTGGAAATAGGTGAACTGGCTGACTTCCATCCCGTCGCACCAGACTTCCCAGCCCAGGCCCCAGGCGCCCACGGTGGGGTTTTCCCAGTCGTCCTCGACAAAGCGCACATCGTGCAGGTCGCGGTCGATGCCGATGGCGTCGAGCGAGCCGAGATAGAGGTCCTGGATGTCGGCCGGGCAGGGCTTCAGCAGTACCTGGAACTGGTAATAATGCTGCAGCCGGTTGGGGTTCTCGCCATAGCGCCCGTCGCCGGGGCGGCGCGAAGGCTGGACATAGGCGGCGCGCCAGGGGCGCGGGCCGAGCGAACGCAGCGTCGTGGCCGGATGCAGCGTGCCGGCGCCGACCTCCACGTCATAGGGCTGCAGGATGGCACAGCCCTTCCCCGCCCAATAGGTCTGAAGACGCAGGATCAGCTCCTGGAAGGAGGGCGCAGTGTCGGCGGCCATATCTCAAAGTCCCGGCGAAAGAATACGCGGCAGAAATCGGGCGGACACTAGGCAAGCCCGCCCGCCTAATCAAGCACGGGAGTCCCTGTCCCGCTGCGCTTCCTGTTGCGGCGCAGCACCGCCATCGAGCCGCGCCTGCACCGCCCGGCGCGCCGCATCGGCGGCCGCATCGCGGCTGGCCGTCTTCCGCCGCCCGAAAGCGAGCCAGAGAATGACGGCGAGGAGGACAAGGAGCGCGGTGGCGATCATGGGATGCTGATACGGTCTATCAAGCGCCCGGACCAACCATCCTTCCCCTTGATGGGGAAGGGGGACCGCGCCGAAGGCGGGGTGGATGGGGTGGCGGCGAGGTGGCCGGATGGACAAGCACCGGGTTTCACCCCTTCCGACCCGAAGCTCCGCTTCGGCCCACCTTCCCCGTCAAGGGGAAGGACGAGAGGCGAGCCTGCGATCATCCGCCCATCTCCACCACGGCGCGGCCGCGCAGAATGGCCTCGGCCTCGGGGGTGTGGCGCTCGCCGGCATGCAGGATGAGCGGCGGCAGAAGCACCAGCGGCGCGCGTCCGCCGATGCGGGCGGAGACGATGACGCGCTTGGCCGGCTTGTCGATGCGCGGATGGACGGGCTTGATCACGAGCGAGCCGAAACTCTTTTCCAGCCCGTGACAGATATCGCCCAGCCGGTCGGCGCGGTGGATCAGGGTCAGCCTACCCTTGGCGTTGAGGCTGCGCGCGGCGGCCTGGATCCAGATGCCCAGGGGCGCGCTGCCCGACAGCCAGGCGTCGCGCTTGCCTTCCTTCGGTGCACGCAGGGCGTCCGGATCGTCGAAATAGGGCGGGTTGAAGAAGACCTGGTCGGCGCCGTGCCCGGCGCCCAGGCGGGCGATGTCTGCCGTCTCGATCTCCACATTGCCGTCCAGCGCGTTGGCGGCGACATTCTCGCGCGCCAGTCCGGCCGCGGCGGCGTCCTTCTCGTAGCCGGTGATGCGCACGCCCGGCATCCGCCAGGCCGCACACAGAAGGGCCGCACCGGCCCCGCAGCCGAACTCGACCAGATGTTCGCCGGGACGGGCATCGATCGCCGCGGCCAGCAGCACGGCATCCATGCCGGCGCGATAACCGTCCGCGCCCTGGCGCAGCAGCACCTGTCCGTCCAGCAGCCGGTCCTCGGTGATCTTCTGCGCTGCGCTCATTCGCTTTCCGCCAGCGCGTCGTCGATCAGCTGCCGGGCGCGATCGGCCTCCTCGTCGATGACGGACAGGCGTTTCTTCACGAATTCGATGCCGCCGCCATACATCGAGGCCATGCCCTCATCGAGCACGAAACTCTCGATCCCGGCGTCGCGCAGCACCGCGCGGGCAAAGGAGAGTTTCACCGGATCGGCCGTCTTGAGGACATCTTTCACGGGCTTTTCATTCCCTGTGCTGTTTCGTCACCGCCTCCGCGGCTTGCCGCGCGGGGATCGGATTTCTATTGTCTCGATCCGTTTCACCGGGTGCAAGAGGAAGCTGGCTTGGACAGCATGCTGAAAGCCGACACGGCAGACGTTCCGGCGCGGGAGAACGCCGCCGAACGCCTGGCCGCCCTGGCCTATGACGACATGCGCCGTGTCGACGCGCTCATTCTCGAGCGCCTGGACAGCCATGTCGCGCTGATCCCGGAACTGGCCCGCTACCTGATCGAGGCCGGCGGCAAGCGCGTGCGCCCGATGATCACGGTCGCCGCGGCCAACATGCTCGGCCATACCGACATGGCGCCGATCCGGCTCGCCGCGGCCGTGGAATTCATCCACACCGCCACCCTGCTGCATGACGATGTCGTCGACGAGAGCGGCATGCGCCGCGGCAAGGTCGCGGCCAATCTGGTCTGGGGCAATGCGTCCAGCGTTCTGGTCGGCGACTTCCTGTTCGCGCGCTCCTTCTCGCTGATGGTCGAGGCCGGCTCGATGAAGGCGCTGGGCGTGCTGTCGGCGGCGGCGTCCACGATTGCCGAGGGCGAGGTGCGCCAGCTCTCCGCGGTCAAGGATATCGGCGTCTCCGTCGACACCTATATGCAGATCATCGACGCCAAGACCGCCGCGCTCTTTGCTGCTGCGGCACAGGTCTCGGGCATTGTCGCTGGCCGCCCGTCCGACGAGGAAGCCGCGCTGGAAACCTATGGCCGCGAGCTGGGTCTGGCCTTCCAGCTGGTCGACGATGCGCTGGATTATGGCGGGGCTGCCGCCCAGCTGGGCAAGTCGACCGGGGATGATTTCCGCGAGGGCAAGGTCACCCTGCCGGTCGCGCTGAGCCTGAAACAGGCCGGTCCGGACGAGGCCGCCTTCTGGCGCCGCGTGATTGCCGAGACCGACCAGAAAGACGGCGATTTCGAACGGGCGCTGGACTATATGCACGAGCACGGCGCGCTGAATGCCACCGTCGAGCAGGCCCGCGATCACGCCGCCCGCGCCCGGGCGGCCCTGTCCGGTTTCCCGGACAATGCCTGGCGCCGGGCGCTGGGCGATCTCGCCGACTTCGTGGTCGAACGCGCTTACTAGGCCGGGTTTTTGACGGTCGCGTGATCGAACCGGCGAACCGGGTTCCACTTCACCTGATCACGCTCGACTTGAGCGGTCGCGTGATCGAACCGGTCAACCGGTACCCACTTCACCTGATCACGCTCGACTTGAGCGGTCGCGTGCTCGAACCGGCGAACCGGGTTCCACTTCACCTGATCACGCTCGACTTGAGCGGTCGCGTGCTCGAACCGGCGAACCGGGTTCCACTTCACCTGATCACGCTCCTTCCATCTCCGGCAGCGCATTGGTGAAGGCCTCGATGGCGCACATGCGCGCATACCAGTCCTTCAGCCGACCCGTCGCCGGCCGCCAGCCGGCCAGGCCCAGCTGGGCGATATTGCTGGCAATGGCCAGGTCGGCGATGGTCGGCGTGGCCGTGCCCGCGATCCACGCCCGGTCGGCCAGGCGTTTCTCGATCATCGGTGCCAGCTCCGCCATCCGCGACTTGCCGCGCGCGATCGCATCCTCGTCGCGCAGGTCCGGCGGTGCGAAGACCGAGTTGAACACGATATCGATCACGGCCTGCGCCATGCGGCTCTGGCACCAGTCGGTCCACTGGTCGACTTCCGCGCGCACGGTCGGCGCCGACGGATACCAGTTTTCCAGCGCATGACGATTGCACAGGAAGCGCAGGATGGCGGTGGATTCGTGGATTTTCAGATCGCCCTCGACGAGGGTCGGAACCTGGTGGTTGGGGTTGATGGCCAGATAGGCGTCGGACAGGTGCTCGCCCTTGTCCATCGCGACATGGCGGGCGGTCCAGGGCAGGCCCTCGGCCTCCAGCAGCGTGATGACGCGCCGGGCGTGCTGGGAGAAGGGGAAGGTGTAGAGGACGTACATGGTGGGCGGATCCCGATAGTCCGGCACTGCCCCGCGCAGCGCCGTTCGCCCAATGTTCTTACGCCGTGCGCCCTGACAGCATGGCGTCAGCAGTCTCGTCGTCAGCGTGCATTTGCGCGAACATCGCGGGACAGTCATTGTTAATCATATCGCGGCATGATCCGGCCAAACGCGAATTGCGCGAAACCCGAAGCGGAGACGACATGGCGACCGCCGACACCGGCACTCCCGACCGTATCTGGCTGTGCATGGCCGACAGCAACCGCACCCGCGTCGTGTCGCGGGCCCTGGCCAAGGGGCTGGGCATGACGGTCTATATGGGCCCGACCATGGACGAGGAAGGCCCCGTCGCGCTGGTCGTTGCCGACGACGCCCATGCCGCGCGCATCGCCGAGGCAAAGGGCAATGCCGCCCCCGGCCAGGTCTCGCTGCTGGTGACGGCGGCCGCCCGCCGGTCCGGCGCCGACGTCTTTCTCGATCACGACACCGATGCCGGCACGCTGACCAATGCCATCGAGGGCCTGCGGGCCTGGCGGGCCTATTCGCTCGCCGTGCCGCACGCGCGCGATATCGGCCATGGGGCGATGGCGGCCTTTGCGGGCGGCGAGTTTTCCGTGCAGACGCTGGAGCAGGCGCGCGATGTCGCGATCTTCATCGGCCATGCCTGTCCGGACCCGCGCCGGGCCGCCGTCGGGCTCTATGTGCTGATCGCGAACGGGATCGAGCACGGCAATCTGGAATTCGACGCGACCGAGAAGGCCAAGGGCCTCGCCGACGGCAGCTGGGCGCGCAAGCTGAATGCCCGCATGGCGGAGCCCGCCTTTGCCGGCCGGCGCGTCCGGGTCGGCTTCCATCGCGGCATGCGCACGATCAGCGTGCTGGTACAGGATGACGGGCAGGGCATCGATGCGGAGACCGCGGAAATGGCCAATCCCGCCCGCGCCGGCTATCGCGGCAAGACGGCCCGTCTGGCCCGCTCGATGGGCTTCTCGCAGGTGAACTGGCTGGGCACCGGCAATACGGTGGAGGCCTCGATCGTCCTGCCCGATACCGATAACGGTGCCACGGAAGCGCCGCGCCGCACGGCCGCCGCGTCCTGATTTCCGCCTCCCGGCGGCAAAGATGAACGCCAGCTGACCGGACGGGTCATCGCAGGCTCAGCGCCGCTGCGGGATAGTGTCCTCGTATCATTCACGAGGACGACCGACATGCCGCGCACATCATCCCGATCCATCGCCGCCGCCGCCCTGGCCGCCCTGCTGAGCCTGCCCGGCCTGGTATCGGCCCAGACCGTGCCCGCGGTCGACGGGGTTCGCGGTGTGCCCCTGGCCTCGGGCGATGTCTGCGGCCTGCAATTCTATCGTGCCTATCGCTCGGGACCGCTGCTGGCGAAAGTCGAGGGCGGCCGCCAGGGCCATTACACGCTGACGCTCTGGCGCCGCGGGCCGGGCAATGCCGTGCTGGCCGAGCTGGCCGGCGATTATGACAGCCGCGGCCGCCCTGAAGCGGTGCTGGCCGAGTCGCAGCTCGAACGTCACTTCATCCAGATGCGGGCGCCGGGACCGCAAATGGGCAGCAGCCAGGTGGACCCGTCGCGCATCGCTGCCCAGCTGGACGTCTATGACGCGCGCGGGCGCCGGATCTGCTCCAGCCGCCGTGTCGACGCGATCGGTATCGGCGCCCTGCGCCCGGCTCCGTCTGCCCGCCCGGGCCTGAGCGCACCGGCGCCCGTCCGGCAGCCCGCCGCCCGCCGCTACTAGTTTCAGCCGCTCTCCATCCGGCCCCGACTGAAGGCCCGGAACATCCTGTTCCGGGCCGCTTTTTTGTCCGGACACGTCCGGTCAGCTGGCGTTCATCCACCTGATCGAAGTCTGAACGCGGCTCTCAGCATCCGCTCATCGGGCCTTCGCTAAACAGGGATCAGGCTTCGATGCATTGGGCGTCGGCCAGTTGGAAGGAGTACAGATCATGAAAGCACGTCTTCTCATCGCCAGCGCCCTCGCGGCGGTTTCGGTTCTTGGAACGGTGGGCGTCGCCGAGGCGCAGTCGCGCAACCGCGTGAGCATCGCCCAGGAAGGCTATCGCAATGATGTCGCCGGCCGTCAGACCGGCTATCGCCAGCGCATGGTCATCAACCAGCGCGGCGAGCGCCAGTATGTCACCGTCATCCAGGATGGCGCGCGCAACGGCACCACGGTTGGCCAGCAGGGCCGCTACAACGAGGCCCATGTCGACCAGTACGGCCGCGACAATGACGCCGTGGTCGGCCAGCTGGGCCGCAACAATTACGCGACCAGTGTCCAGACCGGCCGCCGCAACATCTCCGGCATCTCGCAGATGGGTGCGAACAACACGGCCGTCACCGACCAGTATGGCTCGAACAACGCCGCCGGCGTGATCCAGGTCGGCAATGGCCAGGACGCCCGCGTCACACAGACGGGCAGCGGCAATGTGACCCTGGTTATCCAGGGGGACCACTAGCCCGGTGACCGTCCCGGGGGCCTGGCCACCAGGCTTCCCGGGACCCGTCCGGGACAGGAAGACAGCAAGCAAAGGAGGCTGTCATGACAGGTAAACTGGCAATTCTCGCATCGGCCGTTTCGGCCGCCGGCCTCTGGTTCGTCGCCCAGGCCGATCCGCTTCCCGATCTCGTCTCGGATCACATCCGCGGCGGCGAGGCGGCCTGTGGCATCGACGTCTCGCAGACCTCGGACGGTCTCCTGCTGACGGCGTGGAGTGCCCCGTCCCGGACCCGGACCTGGCGGATGGTCGTCACCCAGCGCACCGGCGGTGGCGGATTCGATATCGTCCAGGAAGGCGATGTGCCGCCCGGCGACGGCGCGGTCGCGGTCTCCGATCTCCTGATCGATACAGGCGCGGACTTCTCTGCCCGGCTGACGGCCTGGGACGCCAATGGCGATCCGGTCTGCCGCTTCGGCGACCGGGTCTAGCCGGCCTCGACGACGCTCATGTCCCCGGCTGCCCGGCCGGGGGCAGGCGTGTCCAGCGACATCGGCGCATGCCCTTTATTCTCTTGCAACGCCGGACCGGCGTCCCATCTCCTGCCGGTCAACTGGTCTTGCGGGAGGAAACCATGACCACAACCCTGTCCGACATTGCCCGGATCCAGCTCGATCAGACCTTCCGGGCCCTCGATACAATCCTCGCCAAGGGGGCCGCGCACGCAAGGGAGCGCGGTGTCGACGAGGCGGTCTATCTGGACTGGCGTCTGGCGGCCGACATGTACCCCCTGACAAAACAGATCCAGCTCGTCAGCGACTTTTCCGTGCGCGGCCTGTCGCGGATGGCCGGGCGCGACCCGGTTTCGATGGCCGATGACGAGACGTCCTTCGAAGCGCTTCGTCTCCGGCTCGCAAAGGCGCGTGAAGCGATCTGGGCGCTCGATCCGGCGGCCCTTGATGCCGATCCCGAAGGCACCATCACCTTCCCCGCCGGCGCGATCGGCGATCTCACCCTGCCGCGCGGGCGCTATCTGCAGAACTTCGTGCTCGCCAACACGCAGTTTCATGCCGCAACGGCCTACAACATCCTGCGCAATATCGGCGTGCCGCTGGGCAAGGCGGACATGATGGGGGCGACACAACTTGTGGCAGAATAATATTATACTACGTTTAAATCGTTGAAAATAAAAGGCAATAATCGTCCAAATTAATTGGATGTTAACAGGGCGGGCCGAACGTCCGGGACATCTTGTCACGGGAGGGACAGATGCCCGCAACTGATCGCTCGGTTCGCCCCGCTTTCCGCATGTCCATACGCACGGGCTAGGGGGGCGGCGATGTTTTTGTGCCGTCTTGCCTTCTTCAGCCGCCGCAACTGGTATTTCGACACGCCGGACGAGAATAACGGCGTGCTCCGCTCGATCCTGACGGCCGGCTTGCGCAATAATCCAAAGCGCGGCCTGAGCGGTGTGCTCGTGGTCGACGGCAATCTCTTCGTCCAGATCCTCGAAGGACCGCGCGGCATGCTGTCGGACACCTTCTGCCGGATCCAGAATGACAGCCGCCATGGCGGTCTGGTTCTGGCCGGTTTCGAAGAGGTTCCCGAGCGGCTGTTTCCCGACTGGAGCGTGGTGGTCCGCGACGCACCGAAGATCCAGCGCCGCCTGCCCTGGATCCCGGAGCCGGAGTCGGCGACTTTCGAGACGCTTGTGCACAACGCCCACCGGCTCCTGAAATCCGGTTCCGAATTCAGACGTATAACCGTAGAGCGCGAAGTGCCGTGATAGTAAAATACTTCTGGCTTGGTGAGGCTGGATGCGCTTGGTAGCTTCGTATAAAGACATACAAAAACTGCGGTTACTGGGTAATGGATTGGTCGCGTAAAATCAGAGAGTTGCGTTTTCTCGAGAATCTAAAACAGGATGCGTTGGCGCAGCAGCTTGGGGTCAGCCAGGCCAGCGTGTCGCAATGGGAGCGAAGCGTTGCCCAGCCCCCGGCCCACATCAAGGCCAAGCTGAGACGCCGTCTTCTGGTCTCGCCCGGCGAGCGGCTGAATGCGGCCGTGCGCACCAGTGTTGTCGAGAGTCCCAATCTGTGCGGCCTGCTCACCATGCGCGATGGCGAGGTGGTTGTTGAACTGCTCAGCCATGACAGTTACCGCCTGTTTCCCCTTCTGACGCCGGCCGATCTGGGCAAGCCCCTGCGCGGCAAGCTGGGCCGGGATATCGACCGCCTGCTCGACCGGCTGGTCGGCGAGGGCGCGTTCAACGGCCGCGTGCAGTACGCAAAGCTGGCCCTGACCGCCCACCGAAACGGGCTGTCTGCGGCCGGCATCGCGACCGTGACGCCCGTATGCAGTCAGGCCGAGGCCTGTGTGCTGCGATGCGAGGTCCGGCTTCTGGCGCCCGGCGAGCCTGTTCCGAAGCTGGAGCAGATCACGCATTTTTCCTGGGACGAGGCCGACGCGGACGCCTGAAGCGTTTTCAGCGCAAAACCGGTCCCCACTTTTGCTGAAAATGCCGGTCCTTGGCGACCGCATTTTCGAACCGCAAAACCGGTACCCACTTTTGCTGAAAATGCCGGGTCCTGAGTGGCCGCATTTTCGAACCGCAAAACCGGTCCCCACTTTTGCTGAAAATGCTCTAATCTGCCCGGTAAAACGGGGAGGACAGAATGACGTCTTTGCTTGCAGTGCTTGCCGTCGGCCTGGCGGCCGTGCAGGAGCCGGCCGAGGTGCGGGCCTTCGAGCCGCAGGGTTTCGTGACGTCGGTCACCGTCGAGATCGCGGCGCCTGTCGCCGAAGTGTTCGATGCGGCCACGGGCGATGTGACCGGCTGGTGGGATCACAGTTTCTCGGAGAATCCGGCCGAAATGGTCATCGAGCCGCGCTTCGGCGGCCGGTTCTACGAGCGCTTCGAGCCCGGCAGCGACAATGGCAGCCTGCATGCGCGGGTGATCTTCGTGAATGCGCCGAACCAGCTGCGCCTGCACGGCCCGCTGGGCCTGTCCGGCCGGGCGGTCGATCTCGTCTCGTCCTGGCAGCTGGAAGAGACCGCAGAGGGTGAGGCGACACGCTTCACGGTCGAGCTGCACATGGCGGGCGAGATCGATGCAGAGCTTGCGGGCATTGTCCGCAATGTGTGGCAGCACTTCATCGGCGCGCGGCTGAAACCCTATGTCGAGGCTGGCTGCCATCTGGCCCCCGAGGCGCCCTGCAGCGCCTTTGCCGGCTAGCCGGGGTTGGCGCGGCCGGACCCGGGACCTATTTCCTCCGGCATGGGCAAGACACGGACACTCCCGGACGAACTGCCGCTCTTTCCCCTGGGCGGTACGATCCTGCTGCCCGGCGAACGGCTGCCGCTCAACGTGTTCGAGCCGCGTTATCTCAACATGCTGGACGATGTGCGTTCCGGCGACGGGTTCATCGGTATCATCCAGGTGCGGCCCGGCGGGACGCCGGATCGTCCGGCCCTGGCCGGCGTGGGGACGGCAGGCCGTCTCGACCATTTCGAGGAAACCGATGACGGGCGCTATCTGATTGCGTTGACCGGTGTGTGCCGCTTCGTCCTGACCGGCGAGGTGAAGGCGCGGACGCCCTATCGCGTGGCGCGGGCCGACTACGGTCCCTTCTTCATGGATATCGAGCCGCGGCGCGAGGTGGAGGCGGATCGCAGCCGCCTGATCCGCATGCTGCAGGCCTGGTTCCAGAGCGAGCATGTGGCGGCGGACTGGGAAAGCGTTGCCGAGGCGCCGTTGGTCACCGTGGTCGATCAGTTGTCGATGTCGGCGCCCTTCGGCGCGCTCGACCGGCAGCGCCTGCTCGAGGCCGCCGACAGTACGGCGCGGCTGGGCGAGATGGAGGCGATCCTGGCGGAGCGGCTGGCCGGCGGGGCCGGCGGGCCGGTGCAATAGGCTAGGTTACTGGAGCGTGATCAGGTGAAGTGGGTACCGGTTCACCGGTTCGATCACGCGACCGCTCAAGTCGAGCGTGATCAGGTGAAGTGGGTACCGGTTCACCGGTTCGATCACGCGACCGCTCAAGTCGAGCGTGATCAGGTGAAGTGGGTACCGGTTGACCGGTTCGATCACGCGACCGCTCAAGTCGAGCGTGATCAGGTGAAGTGGGTACCGGTTGACCGGTTCGATCACGCGACAGCACAGGATTCCGGAGCAGGGTCGGTTCCGCAGGAAGCCCTCCTGCTCTAGCCTTTCAGCCAGGCGCGGGCAGCGGCCTTGGACGTGAACCAGGCGGCCGTGTCGCCCAGGCGTTCATGCGCCTCGACGAACTTCTCGACGCCTTTCACCTGGTCCGGCCGGACGACATAGGCGGTCTGGTAGCTCTTGAGCTCCCGCGCGATGAAGCGCATGCGTTCCTCCCACTCGAAGGGTGACAGGCTGAAAACAGCGCTGCGCACATCATTGAGGATCAGGCGCGAGTCAAGACGGCTCGCAAGGGTTGCGAATGCGCGTGCATGGGCTTGTTCGGACCCCTGGCCCAGATCGCCGTCGGTATAGAGTTCGATGACGCCGTCATTCAGCGTCAGCGAGAACCCTTCCATGGAGTAGCTGGCCGTCACGATACCCTCTTCGTCTGCTGCGCTGGCGCAGGTGTGGTGCCGCATGATCCGGCCTCGGCGATGCCAGGCCAAAGCATTTTCAGCAAAAGCGGGCACCGGTTTTGCGGTTCGAGAATACGGCCACTCATGAAGCCGCAGCGGAGCGAAATCGGGAGAGACAAGAAGGGTTTGGTGAAACAAGCTTGCGGCATTTCCCCCTCGTTCGCGCTTTATTGTTACGAGAGCGGGGCTTTTTAACGACAATCTTGCCAAGAATGAGGCAAAATCGAAATGCTCTCGCGTCGCGCGGGCATGGCCGCCATGCGTCAAAGCAGGTCCGGCGCCTCCGGACGGGCCTTCAGGCACGCACAATGGCGCATCTGCGTTTCGCACAGCTGGTCGAGCCAGGCATCCAGCGCAGCCGAGAGGATACGTTGCTGGGACTGGCCTGTCTGCACCGAAACGGTCCGCAGCCGCCGCTTCTGCTCCGCCGTCAACCGCACTTCGGCGCGGCCGGAGCGGGCGATGCCGGCATGGGGATCTTCCGCAAGGTCCGGCAGATCGCCCCCGCCGCAGCAGGCCGGCGGCAGATCCTCCGCTGCGCCGGCAGGCTTGCGGGCGATGAGTGGCCGGTCGCTGCGCTGTTCGACATCGCGCCGCTCGTCGGGCACCGGGACGGGCTGGGCCGGCCGGTCGACATAGCTGGCGCCGGCGAAGCCGGAGGGGATGGCGGGCGCGGCCTCACCCTTGCGGGCAAGCAGTCCGGCGTGAAGGCTGGCATATTTTCTCATCGACCGTCTCCGTCCTCAGGCCAGGTGGCGGCGTCCGAAGGGCATGTGCGGGCGGCGGCGATCGGCCTGGCCCTTCGGCGGCCCCTGATCGCTCTTGCGCCGCTCCACCCCGTCCCAGTTCGAGTTCGAGGCTTCCGGCGCGGCGGGTGCCGCGGGGCGCGGTGGCGGCTGGCTGCCGGTCCCGAAGCGCGGCGGCAGGGCATAGCCGGGCCGGTCCTCCAGCGCGACCTCCTCCTCCTCGCCATCGTCCAGACCGGCCATGCCGGCGCGGGCGGGGGTGAGGATGTCCTGCTCGAAGGTCTGGCGCGGTGCCCGGTCGAGCATCGCCCTCGCGTTGCCGCGCAGGCGGAACAGGCGGTCCTCGAAATAGGCCCACAGATTGGCGACTTCCTGGGCCGAGCGGCCGGTCTCGTTGACCTCGCCCACCGTGCGCCCGTCAATCATCGAGGCAGCGAAATCGACCCGATGGTGCAGCGTCACCGGGGCGACGGTGCCGTGCTGGGAGAGGGCGACGGCGGTCTCGCCGGTGATCCGCGCCCGCGCCGTGGCGGAATTGACCACGAAGACCAGCGGCTTGCCCTGCATCTGGACGATGTCCACCGTGGGACCGACGGCGCGCAGATCGTGCGGGCTGGGGCGTGTCGGGATCACGACGAGATCGGCATGGGTGATCACTTCGGCAATCGTCGAGGTGACCGCCGGCGGCGTGTCGATCACGATCAGCCGGTAGCCGGCGCGCTCGAGAAAATCGATGTCGCGGCCCAGATCGGGCACCGAGACCTGGGCGAAGGCCGGCGTCTCGCTGGCGCGCGCATTCCACCATTTCGCCATCGAGCCCTGCGGGTCGGTGTCGATCAGCGCGACCGGACCGGCGCCGCAGCGCTCGGCCTCCACGGCCATGTGGGCCGACACGGTGGTCTTGCCGGATCCGCCCTTCTGCGAGGCAAACACGACGACCTGGGCCATGCGCCGGCGCGGTTTCTCTTCGGACATCGCTCACCTCTCAACCCGTCCGTCCTGGACGGTCCCTCTGGTGCATCCGCCATCGATGAAAGCAGCGATGTCTTGCGGCCCGGTTCAGCGCAGCACCCGGATTTGAGGCGAATTTTCGCCGTATTGTCGCGGTTTGCTGCGATACACGTCCTGCAGGCCGCGCGGGAACGCTTCTCTGCGTCCGCACGTTGCAGACGCAGGATCAACGAAAGGGACATATGTCATGGCTCGGGAACAGACCGTCACCGGCGGCGATATTCTCCGCATCATCGCCGCCATCCTCCTGCCGCCCCTGGGCGTCTTCCTGCAGGTCGGTATCGGCGCCCAGTTCTGGATCAACATCATCCTGACCATTCTGGGCTATATTCCGGGTATCGTGCATGCTGTGTGGATTATTGCCCGCCGTTAGAGATCGACCCATGGCGAAACTCCCCGTCTCGCGGGCGGATGAGAAGGCGCGGATCGAGCGGCTGGCGCGCTGGCTCGATGCGCGCTTTGTCATTCCGGGCACCGGCATCCGTTTCGGACTGGACAGCCTGATCGGCCTCGTGCCGGGCGTGGGCGATCTCGCCATGTTCGCCCCGGCGGTCTGGATCATCGCCCGCGCCGTGGCGCTGGGCGCACCGGCGCATCTCATTGTCCGCATGGCGATCAATACCGGGCTCGACCTGGTGATCGGCGCCATCCCCGTGCTCGGCGACCTGTTCGACCTCGGCTTCAAGGCCAATCTGAGAAATGCCCGCCTGCTGTCGCGCTGGCTGGATCGCACCGGGGACGGCCAGACATAGCGACTGGCCAGGCGGCCTCCGGCTGCCTACATCCCCGTCACGGCCAACGGGGAGACAGCCATGATATCGCCGGACCATGTGCGCCTGATGGCGCAATACAATCGCTGGCAGAACCGCTCGCTCTACGGCGCCGCCAACACGCTGGACGAGGCGGCGCGGCGGGCCGATCGCGGCGCCTTCTTCAAATCCATCCACACCACGCTGGCGCATATTCTCTGGGGCGACGAGGCCTGGATGTCCCGCCTGGCCGGCCGGCCCTTCCCGGACGGAAAAGGCCTCGAGGCCGACTATCTGGAAACCCGCGACTGGGAGACGCTGAACCGCGACCGCGCGGCGTTCGACGCCTGGCTGATCGACTGGGCGGCCGGCCTCACAACGGCTGATATCGAGCCCGACCTGCACTGGACCTCCTCGACCGGCAAGGGCCGCTTCGTCACCCCGCGCTGGGTCTGCCTCACCCACCTCTTCAACCACCAGACCCACCACCGCGGCCAGGTCCACGCCATGCTGACGGCGGCCGGCGCAAAGCCGGAGGACACGGATATCCCCTTCATGCCGGACGCGCCGTGGAAATGAGGTGAGGGGGCGCTCTTCCTCCAACGCTCCACTTCCCCCGGAATAAATCCGGGGAAAGCGGAATGGTATGTGAGGCATTCACGAAGATAGCGACACGCACGGGACAAGGCTTCCCCTGCGTGAGCGGGGGAAGTGGCCGAGCCCGGCCTTCGGCCGGGTGAGGTCGAAGGGGGCAAGTCCATGCGCGCTGCCGCGCTCCGCGGCGCTTCGCACCGCCCCCTCAGTCCGCTGACGCGGACAGCTCCCCCGCAAGCGGGGCGAGCCCCTGGACCCGGCATTCCCCTCTCCCCCACCGGGGAGAGGGCAGGGTGAGGGGCAGCCGCGCAGCGGCCAGTCAGGGACTGCTCACAGGCCAGGCTCCGCCGCGCGCCGGTGCAGGGGCGCCCACAAACCGCAGGCCGGCGGGCCGTCTCCGCTTGTTCAGGCCAGGCGCGCCCAGGGCGCCGCTCCGCGGCTCCGCACGCAAGCCGGATAGCTGGAGCCGGGCTTCCGGGGGCCATGCGCTTTGTGGGGAAGGGCGTCGTCGGTGCTTGCCGGCGGAAATGGTGTGTGTCCCCGTTTTCCGGCCCCACCTAGCGTCATCCTGATGAAAGTCAGGACCCAGATCGTAAAGGGAGATTTACGCCAGACGGGCTCGGATCGCGATCGGCGACGTGCGGAACAAGTGCGAACTCACGAATACCCCGCCCTATGAACTGGGCCCTGACCTTCGTCAGGGTGACGGTGAATGTTGCGGCATCAACACCCCCTCTCCCCCACCGGGGAGAGGGCAGGGTGAGGGGCGGCCGCGCAGCGGCCACCACAAATCGTATGCCGTCGAGCGGATTGTGGGCGCTTACTTGCGAGCCAGTTTTTGAAGGGCCTTCAGATCCGAGGCACCGATCTTGTGGATGACGCGATGGCAGCTGGGGCAGAGAAGGGCGAAATCTTCTGGCACTCGGAAGGATGTGATCTGGCCTGTTGCAAGTGTTTCAAGTGGGATGAGGTGGTGAACCTCAAGCACTTTGGGGCCGATGTCGCCATAGAGGTCTGTCATGCTGCGATCACAGCCCATGCAGACGTCCGTGTTGAAGTAGGCTTTGACCTTCTTGGCGTGTGACGCATCACGCTCCACCGTCCGGTGCGCGACATATTTCTTTTTAAAGGGCAGGTCTTCGCCCTCGAACCCGTCGCCGTCGGCTTCCTCGATGATGTCTTCTGTGGAGCGGTAGCCGCCGTTCGCTACGAGGAATTTGTAGTGCGCTAAAGCTTCTTCGAGGTCAGCAACCAGTTCGGTCTCTGATGGAAGCGCATCGGTTTGATAGTGCGCTCCGACCACATGGCCCGCTTCGTATAGAGGTCCGAGACGATGGCTTGGCGGAGTGCCAAGTGTGATCGGTTTGACGCCTAGGCGCGCCAAGCGCCCTCTCAAGCGCGCTCGCATAATCGCGGCCCGCCGCTCGAGTTCATCCTTTGCGGAAGGTTTGCCGATGTCATCGCTAAGTTTTTTGCAGCCTTGGTTGAGCGTCAGATAGAGACGGGTTCCGTCTTTGCTGAGGAGATAAACGATATAGTAGCCGTGCTGGGTGGTGTTGGTGATGGCGCGATCGAGTACGGCAACCCAAGAGATATCTGCCCAAGGGCCTGCGCCCGTGCTGCCTCTTATTTGATAGCGATCTGGTTCGGCGACCCGACCCGCAATCGAAGCCGGCAGTGTCTGTGTTGCGGCAATATGCGAGGGCGCGCCGGCTTTGCCTGCTGCAAGGTCTCTCTGACTATCGCTCAGGTAATTGGTGGCCCAGTTGAGAAACTCTGCCCGCATTCCTAGCCCCTCCCAACTCCGCATTGTTGTCGTAGGCTAAGCGCCCATTGCTGATCCCGTCTAGATTGCATGACCTGAAAGAGAAAGCTAATTTAGGTTGTTAGCAATTTGCCGATGATTCGGGGGAGAAGGCGTTGGACTCGGAAATCAAATTTCGATTCGATGGCGGCTTAGCGTCAGAAAGTGTCTTGGATTTTTATGAAGCTTCAAGATTTCAATATGGCGCATCTCGTTTCATTTACACGCTGCACCATTTTCGGAAAACAGGCCGCGTGATTCAAAGGATATCGCCTGGCCAGGTGGATTCAACATTTAGAGTTACCACGCCTCAGCACGGAAGTTGGGAAATACTAATAGAGGAAGCGCTTAAAATTACAGCAACCACCGCTATTCAAGTTCCAATACAGGCTATGATTCAATATGGATTGCAGTCTATATTTCCTCTAAAATGGCTTGGTTCTAAAGCAAAAGGTGATTTCGGATCGAAGGACAACGATGCTTTAATGAGGGCCCTAGAGATTATCGAGAAGAATGACGAATATAACCACAAGCATATCGAAACTCTACATACCTTGCTAGCTGAAGCCAAATCAAATGCGAATGATAACAACCTAGATAGGTTATCTGAACGGATTGGCGCACTCGAAGATTCTGCTTCAAGGGCTGAATATCTTAAGGCGTACCCACAGTTGCGCGAGGTGGATTCTGACGCGCGGGTCGAACTTATCCAGAAAACTAGGCCCCAAGTTCGTGAAATTGGGTATCCGCTAAAGAAATCTGCAGAAAAACTGGATATTGGGGTGTCTGAAGAGCGGGCGGATTACAAAAATACACTGCATCTTTCAGATGTGGAAAGCCTTGACGATTCAAAAGTGTTAGATGAAGTCGTCGTTGTTGTTGGTTCGTTAAAAAAATTTGACAAAGAAACGGGATGGGGGGAGCTCAGGCAGCACAATACTGGAAAAATACTGCGGTTTGTTGTAAAGCGATCGGAGAAAAGAAGAAAACTCTCAGATATATTGGACGCGATGAGTGGTGATATTGTGGTGATTTCTGGAAACCCTGTTGTTGATGCGAATAATGCAGTTAAGTATTATATCTTCATTGAATTTATCGGTGACCATGACGATGGGTAGTAGCTACGTTGAGATCTATTTGTCTCGGCACGCGCCGCGCCGAACGCGATAGCTGTTCTCTCTAGGTTCTATCGTGCTTGGCGACGTCGATCTCCGAAAGGTAGGTTCATTTAGCCAGGTAACCATATGAGCCCGAATCCGCGTTGCCTCCCCACCCCTCACTCCCCCGCAACCCCATAATCTCGTCCCTTAACTTCGCCGCCGTCTCAAACTCCAGATCCGCCGCGGCTTCCCGCATCCGCTTCTCCAGATCCGCGATCACCGCCGTGATATTCTCTCCGGCCAGCGCGGCCTGACCGCGATCCGAGACGCCGCTCGGCTTGCCGCTGGCTTTCTTGCCTCTCCCCTTGCTCGCGACTCCCCGTCCCTTCGCTTGGCTCTCCATCACTTCTTCCAGGATGTCGCTGATGCCGCGGGTGATGGTGCGGGGGGTGATGCCGTGTTCTTCGTTGTAGGCGAGCTGTTTCGTTCTCCGGCGTTCGGTTTCGTCCATGGCGCGCTGCATGGAGCCGGTGACCCGGTCGGCATAGAGGATGACCTTCGACTCCGAATTGCGGGCCGCGCGGCCGATGGTCTGGACGAGGGACGTCTCGGATCTGAGGAAGCCTTCCTTGTCGGCGTCGAGAATGGCGACGAGGCCGCATTCGGGAATGTCCAGGCCCTCGCGCAACAGGTTGATGCCCACGAGGACGTCATAGACGCCCAGGCGCAGATCGCGGATCAGCTCGATCCGCTCCACCGTGTCGACATCGGAGTGCATGTAGCGGACCTTGAGGCCCTGCTCGTGCATGTATTCGGTGAGGTCCTCGGCCATGCGCTTGGTGAGCGTGGTGACCAGGGTGCGCATGCCGCGCTCGGCGGTGGCGCGGGCCTCGTCGATCACATCATCGACCTGGGAGGCGCCGTCCTTGGCGACCGGGCGCACCTCGACCGGCGGGTCGATCAGGCCGGTCGGGCGGATCACCTGTTCGGTGAAGACGCCGCCGGTCTGGTTCAGCTCCCAGGAACCCGGGGTGGCGGAGACCGAGACGGTCTGCGGCCGCATGGCGTCCCATTCCTGGAATTTGAGCGGGCGGTTGTCGAGGCAGGAAGGCAGGCGGAAGCCGTGATCCGCCAGGGTTTTCTTGCGGTTATAGTCGCCCTTGTACATCGCGCCGAGCTGCGGGATGGAGACATGGCTCTCATCGGCGAAGACGATGGCGTCTTCCGGGATGTATTCGAACAGGGTGGGGGGCGGCTCGCCCGGCTTGCGGCCGGTCAGGTAGCGGGAATAATTCTCGATACCGGCGCAGGAGCCGGTCGCCTCGAGCATTTCCAGGTCGAACTCGGTGCGCTGCTGCAGGCGCTGGGCCTCGAGCAGCATGCCCTCGGCCTCCATCCAGGCGAGGCGTTCCTTGAGCTCCTTCTTGATCTGGACGATGGCCTGGTTGAGCGTCGGGCGCGGCGTGACGTAGTGGGAATTGGCGTAGAATTTGACGCTTTTCAGCTCGGCCATCGCCTTGCCGGTGAGCGGGTCGAATTCGGTGATCGCCTCCACCTCGTCACCGAAGAAGGAGATGCGCCAGGCGCGGTCGTCATAGTGGGCCGGGAAAACCTCCAGATTGTCGCCGCGGACGCGGAATGTGCCGCGGATGAAGGCGGCGTCATTGCGCGTGTATTGCAGATCGACCAGCCGGCGCATGATCTCGCGCGGATCGACCTCGTCGCCGGGCTTCAGCTCGAAGGTCATGGCGGTATAGGTCTCCACCGAGCCGATGCCGTAGATGCAGGACACCGAGGCGACGATGATCACGTCGTCGCGCTCCAGGATCGAGCGCGTGGCGGCGTGGCGCATCCGGTCGATGGCCTCGTTGATCGAGCTTTCCTTCTCGATATACGTATCCGTGCGCGGAACATATGCTTCCGGCATGTAGTAGTCGTAGTACGAAACGAAGTATTCCACGGCATTGTGCGGGAAGAAGCTCTTGAACTCGCCGTAGAGCTGGGCTGCCAGCGTCTTGTTGGGGGCCAGGATCAGGGCCGGGCGCTGCACGGCCTCGATGATCTTGGCCATGGTGAAGGTCTTGCCGGTACCCGTCGCGCCCAGGAGGACCTGGTCGCGCTCGCCGTTGTTGAGGCCTTCCACGAGCTCCGCGATCGCCGCGGGCTGGTCGCCCATGGGCTGGAATTCGGAGACACAGCGGAAGCGCTCGCCGCCCTCGGACTTTTCCGGGCGGTCGGGCCGATGCGGCGTCCAGGCGGCCGGCGCGGAGGGCAGCTGGTCCAGAACGAAGTCTTCGGGCGCAGTGAGGGTGTCGTCGACGGTGAGCCTGGTCATGCGCCGAATATGCGCACTCCGGCGCCGCTCGGCCAGTGCTTCGGGTGCAGGCGGGGTGAGGTCCCTGCCAGCGTTGTGTCATGAGGGTGCATCGGCCGGGTCATACACAATGAGCGCCGGATCATACGGAATGATCCGCCGGTCACCGGGCGTTAAGCATGGAGCGCGCATAGTGAAGCCTTAACAAGGGAGGCCCCGATGTCCGAGCTTGCAGACAGTGCCGTCAACATTCTTCTGGTCGATGACAGCCCTTCGGTGCGCACCGTCCTGCGAACCCTGCTCTGCGGCCTTGGTGTCACCCGGATCTACGAGGCGACCGACCGCGAGGAGGCCTTCATCATGGCCCGCGTCTGCCGCCCCGATCTGGCGCTGATCGATCACGATCTGGGCCGGACGAGCGGGGTGGAGCTGGTCGCCGCCTTTCGCGATACCGCGACCAGTCCGATGCCGGAACTGCCGCTCATCCTGCTGGTGCCGACGGGTATGGAATACCTGGCCGAACAGGCGCGTGAAGCCGGTGCGGACGCTGTCCTGCCCAAGCCGGTCACGGCGCGCATGCTCGGCGAGCGCATCCTGCAGCTGACCGGTCAGGCTGAAGCCGGCGAAGCGCTGGCCCGCAAACAGGCCTGATCCCCCCCAACACTCACTCACCGGCGCCGTGGAGCGGGCCGGTCATGTACGGCGGTTCCATGCTGGATGGACTGAGAATCCTGGTCGTCGAGGACATCCCCTCGATCCGCAGCCTCATTGCCCGGCTGCTGGAACGTCTCGGCTGCGGCGATGTCTACGCGGTCGGCAATATCGCCGATGCCTTCACCTATCTCGACACGCTCGGCTTCGACGCCGTGCTGCTCGACTACGAGCTGGAGCACGAGAACGGTCTGACCCTGGTGCGCCGCCTGCGGCGCGATACGGCGGCCCGCAATCACGATGTCTCCGTCATCGTCCTTACCGGCCACACCGAAACCGCCGTCATGCAGGCGGCCGTGCAGTCGGGGGCGAATTCCTACCTGGTCAAACCGGTCAAGCCGGACCGCCTGGGCGAGCGCATCCTGGATGTGCTGTCGGCGCGCATTGAGCCGCGTCCCGGCGACGATCCGGATGCGCCGGACCGCCCCGACGCCGACACTTACTGGGTGCTGGAAGGCTGATCGCCGGCAGCGGCCGGCAGGCCGTCGCGCGGCATCGCCTCGATATCTGCCCATTGCTGCGGGAAGATCAGGCCCTGGGTATCGAAGCCGCGGTCGCGCAGATCGGCCAGACGGGCTTCGATGAAGGCATCGCCGGGCTGCGGCTCGCGGGCGAGGATCCACAGATAGCGGCCCTGCGCTTCGGAGATCACCGCCCAGCTATAGTCCTCGGCCAGGTCGATCACCCAGTAATCCCCGAAGAAGGGACCGAAAAAGCTCACTTCCAGCTTGGCCGTGTCGGCGGGATCGGGATAGCGGGCGCGGCCCTCAGCGATGTCCAGCTCGCCGTCCAGCGTATTCTTCCAGCAGCGATTGGTCACACCGACCGTGCCGTCCGGCTGCGGGGTGTAGAAGGCGGTCACGCCCTGGCAGTCGCGCTCGAAACTGTGGTCGGCGCGGGCGATCTCGAACCACAGCCCGGCATAGCGCTCCAGATCGACGGCCTCGACGGTCTGTGGCGGCGCGTCGCCGGCCAGACGGTCGCGCGGCGGCGAACAGGCGGCCAGCGCCAGCGCGGGCAGGATGAGGGGCAGGATCAGGGCTCGGCGCATCGGGACCTCCGGACATGTCGCAATGCCGGTAGAACTAGTGCGGTGCCATGCCGGTTCCAGCGCTGTGGCGCCGGCGCGGCACCGGGATGGCCGCGTCAGGCGTCGTCGTAGACGTCGGCCTCGATTACCGCATCCAGGCCGATTTCCAGCTGGTCGCCCAGCAGCGGTGCGCCGAGCAGGTATTCCGCGGTCGAGCCGGTGCGGCGGGCGCGGGCCTCGCGCACGGCGTCGGGGAAGTCTGCGCCGTCATAATCGCCGCGGCCGATCCAGTAGAGCGCGACGAGTTCGGCCTGGGCCTCCTCGTCCAGCGAGTCGATCCAGTCCTCCAGCTCGGAGCGGATCGGGTCGTTATCCCCGGTCTGCAGCGTTTCGACGGCATCCGTCTCGCCGCTGTCCGGGTCGCGTTCGTAATCCTCGATCATTTCCTTGCTGTCATAAGCCCGGGCCTGAAGGACCAGTTTCCGGACCATTTCTTCCGCAATATTCATGACGACGCCCTTTCGGTCGGTTGCGACAGTCTCGGCGGTACTCGAAAAAACACTAGCACGGATCAGGCGGTACGCGGAGTGGCGAAGCGGGGATGCGGCACTTCGGCACATCCGCGCGGTTCCGGCCAGTGCGGTCAAGACTTGGTTAAGGACGAATTGGCACTATCGCGGTGCACACCTGATTCACCGCGGCCCCCAAGAGATTCCATGTCCGGTAGCTTCGACCGTATCCGCGTCCTGATCGTCGAGGACAATGCGCACATGTCGACCATCCTGCGCACCATTCTGCAGGGGTTCGGGGTGCGCACGATCGTGGAGGTGCGCGATGCCGCTGATGCGTTCGAGACCATGCGCGACGTCAATCCGGACTTCGCCCTGGTCGACTACATGCTGGGCGATCTGAACGGGCTGGAATTCACCCGTCTCGTCCGCACCGCGTCCGACAGCGCCAACAAGTATCTGCCGATCATCATGGTGACGGGCCACACGGACCGCTCGAAAGTGATCGAGGCGATCAATGCGGGCGTCAATGAATACCTGGCCAAGCCGGTCCGCCCGGTCGACCTCTTCCATCGCATCACGGCGCTGATCGAGCGGCCCCGTCGCTTCATCAAGGCTTCGACCTATTTCGGTCCGGATCGCCGCCGCCGCCAGGACCCGCGCTATACCGGCCCGTGGCGCCGGTCGACGGACGAGGAAAAGGCCACGGGCTGAGCCATCGCTCACGCCGCCGCATCCAGATCCACTTTCCGGTAGACCGAGAAGACGATGACCACGTCCTGGGCGCCGACCGCCTTGCGCTTGCGGATGATGGTGCCGAAATCGGGATTGTTGACCAGATAGTCCGGTCCGATCCGCACCAGTTCCTCGCGCGCGATCAGGGCGGTGTCACAGCTCAGAGGCGCGCCGCATCCGGAATGACAGGCCATGGCGTCGGCCTGTTCGAGAACCCCCGCCATGCGCGCGCCCGCGGCCCGGTCCGAAATCACCACCCGGCCATAGGGATCGAAACCGAGCTGGTCCAGATCGAAGACGATACCGACATTCGCAGACATGGCGATCTCCCGCATTGCACGCACAGGATGTACACCTTTTGTTCCGCGCGTTCAAGGGGTGCGTGTTCCAGAAAATCTGTGCGGAAAATCTACGCCCGTGCTGCATCCAGCAGCGCGGAAATCTCGCTGGCCTGGGTGCACCAGCTGGTGACGAAGCGGCAGGAGCCGTCCGGCCACTGATAGAAGCGGGCTCCGGCCGCCACCAGACGGTCGCCCAGAGCTTCGGGCAGGCGGATGAACACCTCATTGCCCTGGACCGGATGCATCACCTCGACACCATCCAATGCATCGAGCCCGCCGGCCAGGGCCCGGGCATGGGCGTTGGCGGTGCCGGCCAGGTCGAGCCACAGATCGTCCTTCAGCCAGGCTTCGAACTGGGCCGCGAGAAAGCGCATCTTCGGTGCCATATGGCCGGCCCGTTTCTGGCGGGCCTGAAGCTCTTCGAACCGGTCCATGACGGACGGGAAGAGGATGATGGCTTCAGCACTGAGCGCGCCATTCTTGGTCGCCCCGAAGCACAGCGCATCCACCCCCGCCTTCCAGGTCAGTTCGGCCGGCGTGCAGCCGAGCGTCACCAGCGCGTTGGAAAAGCGGGCGCCGTCCATGTGTACGAAGGCGGGGCGCTGGTGAATCCGGTCTGCCCGTTCGGCCACTTCGGCCGGCGTATAGGCCGTTCCGCTTTCGGTAAGATTGGAGAGTGACAGCACGCGGGCCGGGCTGGAATGGACGAAGCCTTCCGGAATCTCGCCCAGCGCCCGGTCGAGCGCCTCGAGCGAAATCTTCGCATGGGCGCCGGCGAGGGGGATCAGCTTGGCGCCGCCGGTGAAGAATTCCGGCGCGCCGCGCTCGTCGCGATGAATATGGGCCTCGTCATGGCACAGGATTGCGCCATGGGCCGGGCACAGGGCTGACAGGGCAAGCGCGTTCGACGCCGTGCCCGACACCGCGAAGAGAAGTTTCAGATCGGTCTCGAAAATCGTCTTCAGGCGGGCTTCCACCCGGGACGAGATTTCGTCGGCGCCGTAGGAGGCGGCAAAGCCGGCATTGGCGGCGCCGATCGCCTCGATCAGCGCCGGGTGGGCGGGGGCGGTGGTGTCGGACAGGAAATTCATGGCCGCAATGGACTTTGCCGCAGCGCCGGCGTCAATCGCCGAATGCCGGGTCCGGCACCAGTGGCGGCAGGCTGTCGCGCATCTGGTCGGCCGAGGAGGTGGTGCGGCCCGTCGGATCGGCCAGGGTCGACTGACCCTCCAGGTCGCGCACCGGCAGGCCGCGGCCGGCATAGAGGGCACGGATCTGCATGTCCGACAGATTGGCGAAAGCGGCTTCAGCTTTGGCGATATTCTCGGGACTGGCGAATTGCAGCATGGGCAGGCCTTCGGACCCGTCGCCGGGCGGGCAGCCGAGCGCGTCGCGATTGGCGTCTGAGCTCGAGAGGCAGAAGACATCCCGTACGACACCGCTTGCGCCGCCGCCATTGATGCCATCGGGAAGAGGCATGGCTTCGCCGATGAACTCGGTCGGCCGTTGCGGCGCGCCGCCGCCAGCCGGAGCTTCGTCCTCTTCCGGGCGTTCTTCAGGGATTGCAGGCGCGGACGTCTCAGCCCGCTCGGTCGACTGCTCCGGCTCGGGCGGGATGGTCTCCACGGTCTGGGACGCCGGCTCTTCGGCGACCGGCTCCGGTGTGTCGGGTTCAGGTTGAGCGACCGGCTGCGGGGCTGGTTCTTCCGCCTCCACCGGCTGCGGCGGCAGGGTCACGAAAACCACATCGATTGCGTCCGGTCTTTCTATGGAGGCAAACCGGTGCGGCAACAGGATGAGAAGAAGCAGAAAAGCCCCGTTTGCGGCGATCGACAGCGCACCGGCGAGCAAGCGGCGGCGCAGGACCTCGGTCGGGGGCGCGAACAACGCAACGCCCAATCCAGCCTCCCTTCGGCCCCCGCCGTGCCTCATGCATAGCGGAGCGCGGCGGGCCTGACCAGTGCGGCCGGGGGTTACGAATGCTTCAGGTGGTCACCGCGACCGGTTCGGCCCAGACCACATAGCGCAGCGGGCCGGGGGTGACGGCATCGAAGGGCCAGCAGGTCACCAGGGCCAGCCGGGCCGGTCCGCCATCGTTCGTCTCGATGCCGGAGCGGGCCGCCTCGACGATCTCGCTGCCGGTGACCCGGAAGGCGAGGGGCGGCGCATCGGCCCGCTCGATGATCACGGTCTGGCCCGGCTCGACATGCTGCAGGAAGCGGAAATGCGTGTCGCGATGGGCGGCGATGATAGAGATGCCAGCTTCGCCGGGCCTTGCCGAGGCCGTGAGCAAGGAGGGGCCGAACGCCAGCGCTTCGCCTCCCGCCTCGGCCAGCACGATGGCGTGTTCGCCGAGGGCCGGAACGGAGAGCCGCGCCACGGGCCAGGTATCGGCCCAGGGCCATGGTGTGGGCGCGGACTCTCCGTCGATCGCACGGGCCCAGGCTCTGGCGAGCAGGACCTGTGCAATTTCGGCCTTGGCGCCGATCCAGACACCCTGCCCGGCAAGGGCGGTGCCGGCGGCAATCAGGGCAAGCGAGGCGGACTTGGCGAACAGGGCCGGGTTCAGCATGCGGACTGCCTCCGCTGCACCATCCGCCAGGCCAGACCGGAAAGGGCCATCAGGGCGCCCAGCAGGATCAGCCATTCACGCGGCGTGGCGGTCGCCGGCAAGGCCAGCCCATTGCGGGCCTGCGCATCGCCTGCCCCTGGCGGCGAGCCGGGGGCGAGGCGGTCGATGAGGGCGGGATCGAGTGCGGCGCGGTGCTGCCGCTCCGGATTGCGGTTCATCACCGCGTCGAAATCCCAGCCGTGCGGTACCATCAGGGGAACATCGCGCGCGGTCAGAACCT
This sequence comes from Maricaulis virginensis, assembly GCF_027922185.1. Taxonomy (NCBI): domain Bacteria; kingdom Pseudomonadati; phylum Pseudomonadota; class Alphaproteobacteria; order Maricaulales; family Maricaulaceae; genus Maricaulis; species Maricaulis virginensis. The sequence goes on from NZ_BSFE01000014.1 coordinate 46,683, forward strand.
CGTCCGCCGGCCGCGCGGGCGTCACATCGACCGCCACCAGGCTGGTCAGGCGGGAGACGAGGTGGAAGTCGAGCGCGGTTTGCAGGACTTCGGCATCGATCGCTTCGGCACTGGCACCCTGATAGCGCAGCTCCTCGATTGCGCGGATCCGGTTGCGGGCCCATAGCGTGGCGATGCCGTTCGCTGGCCGGGCATCGGACAGGGACAGGTCCTCCTGCCACAGGGCGTCGCCCATCCGGCCTTCCAGCCGCATGCTGCCGGCCGGATTGTCGAGGCGGGCCGTCATCAGCACCGGTTCGCCATAGTAGAGATCCGGCAGGGGCGCGGGCCAGATCTCGCTCAGCGCGCCTTCCGGGAAAAGCGCGTCCAGATCGGTCATCACCGGACGTTCCAGGGCCGCAAAGAGCGCGTCCATCGCGCCGGCGACTTCGGAAACATCGCCGATATGGGTGAAGGTGCCGCGTCCGGCCCTTGCAGCGCGGCTCATGAAATAGGTGTTGGGGGCTGAGCCGATACCGACCGGGAAGAGGCGCGACCGGCCCAGCCCGTCATGGATGACGGCGAACAGCGCGTCCTCATTGCCGATGGCGCCGTCCGTCAGGAAGACAACCTGGCGCACGCGCGCCGTGTCCTGCGGCGTGGCATCGACCAGGGCGGCCTGCATGGCGGGCAGCATCTCGGTGCCGCCATTGGCGTCGAGCCCGCGAACGAAGCGCCGGGCCCGGTCGAGATTATCCCGGGTCGCGTCGACCGGCGCGGGAAAGACCTGTTCCATCGTATTGTCGAAACGGATGACGTTGAACCGGTCACCGGGCTGCATCCGGTCGAGTGCACTCAGGAGAGCCTGTTTCGCCTGCCGCATCGAGGCGCCTGCCATCGATCCCGAATTGTCGATCACGAACACCGTCTCGCGCGGCTGGCGCGGTGCGTCATCGCCGAGTGTGGCCGGCGGCAGGACCTGGGCGAGAAGATAGGTTTCGCCATTCAACGTCTGAGTGAAGAGGGCGGCGCTGGGGCGGTATTCTTCTGCCGGACGCCAGGTCAGGACGAAGTCGCGATTGGCGGGCACCGGACCGTCGGCGAGCGAGATCCGCGCATCGCCCTCGCCCGGGCGCTCGACCAGGGTGGCGTGGTAGAGGCTGGCGATCTGGCCGGGCTCGAAACCCGGCTGCAGGCGGGCGGTGATCGAGACGGGCAGGCGCAGGGCGTTGGCCGGTTCGCCGTCCGGATGCATGAGCGGCGGCGTGATGCGGCGGGCGTCGGGCACGGCCGCCGGGGCGTTGCGGCTTTCGGCGACGAATTGCGGCGCATCGCCCGGGACATAGCGCGTCGTGATCGCCAGCGGCACGCGCAGCTCGAACGTGCCATCGGCGAGGCGGGCGACGTCCTGGTATTCGATCTGCACGATGATCGTCTCGCCGGGGCCGATATTGGCGACCGATGTGGTGAACATGTTGGGGCGTTCCTGCTCGAGCAGGCTGGCGCGCTGGCCGTTCGCCCGGGCGTCCTCATAGATCCGCCGCGCCTGGCGCCGCTCATGGATTTCGCCCTCGATGAAGCGGTCGCCGACCTGCATGCGCAGGCGGTCGATGCCGGCATCGGCGGGCAGGGGGAAGACGTAGGTCCCCTCGACCCAGGCATCCGACGGGTTCTCGAAACGCTGGGTCACCGTGGCGCGCACGACCGGGCCGGCGATGTCGAGGGCGATATCGGTCGCAACCAGCGGGGCGGGGACGTACAGCCCGGCATCGACGGTGCGGATCAGCAGCGCGCTTTCTTCCATCTCCGAAAGACGGACCAGGCCGGCGTCCGGCGGGGCCGGCGTGTCGGCCCGGGCCTCCGTCCACAGGAAAAGCGATACAATAAAGACGGCGATGGCCAGAACGAGGGCGAAACCGCCCTGCGAACCGGAGCCGCGCCTGTGGCGTGTGGATGTCATCTGAATACTCCCCGAAACGCGCCGGCCGCCCCGCCTCTGCGAGGGTGCGGCAGGGGGCGGCCGGCCTCCCTGTCCAAGGGCACGCTGGACCGCGAACGCGGATGCGGCAGGGCGGGAATGCGGCGATCAGGGGAAAAAGTGGGGCGATTGCGGGGCGGCTGAACGCTTCCGCCAGCCATGCAAAAACGCTGTGCGGTTTTGGCGATACTGCATGGCTGAGCTATTGGCGGGCCCGGCAAGCCCGACTAGGGTCATGTCTTCGCATGCAAGATCCGGGACACTGTCATGACCTTTACGCCCTCCGCTGCGCTGCAGCGCGTGCAACCCTCCGCCACGCTCGCCGTGACCCAGAAGGCCCGCGACCTGAAGGCGAAAGGCATTGACGTCATTTCGCTGGGCGCCGGCGAGCCGGACTTCGATACGCCGGACCACATCAAGGAAGCAGCGATCGATGCGATCCGCCGCGGCGAGACCAAATACACGGCGGTCGACGGGATTCCCGAACTCAAGGATGCCATCGTCAAGAAATTCCGCCGTGACAACGGCCTGGAATACATGGCGGCCCAGGTGCATGTGTCCACGGGCGGCAAGCCGGTCATCTACAACGCGCTGCTCGCCTCGCTGAATCCGGGCGATGAAGTGATCATTCCGGCGCCCTACTGGGTGAGCTATCCGGAAATGGTGAACCTGGTGGGCGGTACGCCGGTACCGATCCGGGCCGGCATCGAGAGCCGTTTCAAGATCACGCCGGAACAGCTCGAGGCCGCGATCACGCCGAAGACGCGCTGGCTGATCCTCAACTCGCCCTCCAATCCGACGGGTGTCGGTTATACCGCGGCCGAGCTGAAGGCGCTGGCCGACGTGCTGCTCAGGCACAGCCATGTCTGGGTCATGACCGACGACATGTATGAGCACATTGTCTACGAGGGCTATGAATTCGCGACCATCGCCCAGGTCGAGCCGAAACTCTATGACCGCACGCTGACGATGAACGGCGTGTCCAAGGCCTATTCCATGACCGGCTGGCGGATCGGCTATGCCGGCGGTCCGCAGGCGCTGATCAAGGAAATGGGCAAGGTCGCCTCGCAGACCACGTCCAACCCGTGCTCGATCAGCCAGTGGGCGTCGGTCGCGGCGCTGAACGGCGATCACAGCTTCCTGGAAGCGCGCAATGCTGCTTTCCTGCGCCGCCGGGGTCTGGTGCTTGAAGCGATCAATGCGTCAGACGGTCTCGTGGCACCGACGCCGGAAGGCGCCTTCTATGTCTTCGCCGATTGTTCCGGCACGCTGGGCAAGACGGCACCGGACGGAACGCGCATCGAGAACGACACCGATTTCTGCTCGGCCCTGCTCGAGGCAGAAGCTGTGGCGGTCGTGCCGGGTGTGGCCTTTGGCCTGGAGCCGGGTTTCCGGATTTCCTATGCGACGGATGACGCGTCGCTGAAGGAAGCCGGCCTGCGGATCCAGCGCTTCTGCGCTTCGCTGAAATAGGTATAGGCGAAGTTTATGGCTGACCCAGTTAATCCTCATTTGAATTATGGGGATCGGGGGCTCATATAAATGTCGATGCCGCGGCCCGGCCGCACGCGAACCACAAATGGAGAACACAATGAGCATCAATATGGGTCTGTCCGAAACGCAACGCGAAACCATGGCGAAGGCCGTGACCGCCGTTCTTGCCGACACCTACGCGCTCTACTTCAAGACGCACGCCTATCACTGGAACGTCACCGGTCCGCGTTTCCACGATCTGCACGGCCTGTTCGAGGCCCAGTACAACGAACTGTGGACCGCGACGGATGAAATCGCCGAACGCATCCGCGCCCTCGGTCTTGTCGCGCCGCGTACCTATAACGAGATGGCCGAAGCCGCCTCGATCAAGTCCGGCGGTGAGGAAACCCAGGCCAATGACATGCTGAAGGATCTGGTGAAGGGCCATGAGGCTGTCGTCGCCACGATCCGCAAGGCGCTGTCGCTCGCGGACGAGAATAATGACGAGGCCACCGCCGATCTGCTCGCCCCGCGCGTGACTGCGCACGAGAAGGCGGCGTGGATGCTGCGCTCCACAATCGGCTGATCCGGCAAACCCCATGCCATGGCGCCAGATTTTCTGGCGGAAGAGATGCCCCGGAAGCCCCGCTTCCGGGGCATTGTCGTTTCGGGCACAAAAAAGCGCCCCGGTCCTGAAGGACCGGGGCGCCGAGGATATTGTGCGGGCGGGGTTGCCCGAAAAGGGTAGGCGCCGGACCCGATAGGGGAGGAGACGGGGCCCGGCGCGAAGTGCATACCGTATGGGGAGGAGACGGGTATGCAGAACTCAGATGGGGGATCTGAGAGCGCGACGTCGCCGCCGCGTTGGCGAGGCTTATGCCGCAGTTGCGAAATGGCGACCAGAGCCATGCGGGCATGTCGGCCATGCAGAAACGCGGCAAGGACACATTCTTGCCATGCATTCCGGCCGATTTGGTCACAGAGCGATCAGCTCTGCCAGCGGCGGGCCTGTTCGATCAGGAAATCGCGAAAGGCGACAATGCGCCGTGAGCCGCGCAGCTCGCTGGGATAGACGAAATACACTTCGAAATCGGGGCCCACGAGCTCAGGCAGGACGCGCTCGAGGCGCGGGTTTTCCCGCGCGACATAGTCGGGCAGGGCGGCGATGCCCATACCAGCCTCGACGGTCTTCATCACGCCGTAGATCGTGTTGACCTCGACCACGGCCGGGCGCGGCGGCGCCCCCGCTTCGCGGCCGGCCTTGGCGGCCCAGTCCAGACCCGGGATCGGCGCGAGCTGAGGCGGGCCGTAGTGGATGATGGAATGATCGTCGAGGTCCTCGGGCGTTTGCGGCCGGCCATGACGTTCGAGATATTCGTGGCTGGCATAGAGGTGCTGGCGCACGGCCAGCAGCTTGCGCTGGACCAGATCATTCTGCGTCGAGGCCCAGGGGCGGATGCCGACCTCGGCCTCCAGCCCGGCGAGATCGAGCTCGTGATCGTCCAGCATCAGCCGGATCCGGATATTGGGGTACTGGTCGTGGAATTCCGACAGACGCGAGGCGAGCCAGATCGCACCCAGCGCGGTCGGCGCTGTCACCTTGAGTTCGCCGGAGGGTTCGTCGCGGGCGTCGTGAACGCGCGCCTCGGCGACGGCCACCTTGCCGTGGATCTCCCGGGCAGCCTCGTACAGCAGATTGCCCGGTTCGGTCGGGATCAGGCCGCGCGCATGGCGGTGGAAGAGGGTGACGCCGAGATCGTCCTCCAGCGCCGCGATCTGCCGGCTGACGGCCGATTGCGACAGGCCGAGCATTTCGGCCGCACGGGTCAGGGACCCGGCCTGTGCAGCGGCATGGAAGGTCTTCAGCTTGTCCCAGTCCATGCCCTGCGTCTCCCCGGAATCGGCATCTCCCGGCGACACTCTATCTGTATGGGCACAAATCGCGAGATGTTATTCGCTGTCGTCGGGGCTGTCGATCTCGGTTGGCGCAAGACGAAGCTCATTGCCGTTCTCGTCGGTGGGAATATCGACCGTGTAAACCTCGCCGTAGCGGCCTTCCCGTATCAGCTCGATCCGGCGTTCCTGAACGGCGTTGAGCAGGACGAGTGCGTTCGAAGGCAGTGCCGTGGAGCAGCTTGTGCCGGCTGCAACAATGCCTGATGACGGGTCCGGGGAGCCAGAATACATCGTAGCAGCGCCGCCCGGACCGACGCAGCGCGTCGAACCGTTGATCAGGTCAGCAATGTGCCAGTCCTCGATTGTTGCATGGACGGGCCGGCCCGGAGCCAGTTGTTCGGCTGTGTCGGCATTGGCGAACGCCGACAGATGAGCCCGAAGGTCACTGTCGAAGTCGGGAAAGAAGTGCGCCGCCTCCTCATAGAGATGCGAGACGCGGAGTTCGCGCCGGGCAACCTCGACGCCGCGCAGTGAATTGACGAATTCCTCGGCATTCCGGTCGAGTTGGGTCCAGACGCTATCCCCATTGAAAGCCGTGCGCGAAATTTCCGGACCGCCGATTGCACCGTTGAAGAAACCGTAGATCACCCGCGGATCATCCCACTGCCGGTAGACGATTCTCAGGCGGATATCGTTGAGGCTGAGGGGTACGCCGGCGATGTTGAGAATTTTGGCCTCGAACATGTTCTCATTCGTACCGTAGGCCTCCTGCCGATTAACTCGAGTGAGGGGATAGTTGAGCATGATCTGCTCAATCACTGCTACATTATGGAGGTTCAGCCAGTACGCCAGCTGTTCATTGCTCGACAGCGTGGCCAGATCGACGTGGCCAGGTAGCGATTCGAGGTCCTGCCGGTAGGCCGAAATAGCCTCCTGATACTCATCGGACATCAGATGATAGGCGACGCGGTTTGCCTCGAACCGGTAGCGCGACTCGTTGGCGGTGGATATCCGGGTGCCCGTATTGACCGCGCGGAGCCGCTCCGGTTCGCGATCCATCACCGGTACGTTCAGGACGATATCGTGCAGAAGATCGGTCCAGATGTCGTAGTCGACATGCCGGTTCGAATTGTCATCGTATCGGGAGAACCGGGCCAGTTCGGACGATGAAACCTGCGCGGAAGCGCTTGTCGTTCCGAGCAGTACCGCAGACAGGCCGACCAGAAGCGCGCGTTTCATCTCTTAATCCTCCAAACTAGCGTACTGCACCCATAGGGTGTCGTGGTTTGGCGGGAGCTTACGTACTTATGACTCAATGTTAAGGGGGAAGCGTGACGCGCGCTTCCCCCTTTTTACACAAGCGTGTGCGACCGTTAGCTGGATGCGTTAGGCGTTGATATTCGCCATGCGGGCTTCGGGGTAACGGCCGCCCTTCACATCGTCCGCCAGGCGGTCGAGGCGTTCGGTCTGGGCTTCGCTCAGTGAGACGGCGCCTGCGCCGAGATTGATCTCCAGATTGGCGAGCTTGGTCGTGCCCGGGATGGACAGGATGTCCTCGCCGCGGGCGAGCACCCAGGCCAGTGCCACCTGCGAGGGATGCGCGCCGACTTCGCCGGCCACTGTCTTCACTTCCTCGACGAGGGCGAGATTGGCCTCGAATGCGCCTTCCGCGAAGCGCGGCTGATGCGCACCCTGCCGGAAGTCATTCTCCGCCGGCTTGTAGTCCTGCGAGTAGCGGCCGGTCAGCAGACCCCTGCCCAGCGGCGAATAGGCGACCAGCGAGGCGCCGATCTCCCGCACCGCCGGAAGCGGTCCGTCCTCGATATCGCGGCTGAAGATGGAATATTCCGACTGCAGCGCGCTGATCGGATGAACCGCATTGGCCCGGCGCAGCGTCTCGGCAGAGGCTTCGGACAGGCCGAGTGCGCGGACCTTGCCTTCCTCGACCAGTTTCGCCATTGCGCCGACGGTTTCCTCGATCGGGCGCTTGAGATCGATCCGGTGGAGATAGTAGAGGTCGACATGGTCGGTCCTGAGGAATTGCAGCGACTCCTCGATGGCACTGCGCATATTGGCTTCCGACCCGTCGACATCCAGAAAGGCGCCGGTTTCCTTGTCGCGCACGGGGCCGAACTTGGTGGCGATCACCACCTTGTCGCGGCGGTCGTGGAAGGCTTCGCCCAGCAGGCGCTCATTGGCACCCATGCCGTAAAGCTGGGCCGTGTCGAAATGATTGACGCCGGCGTCAATGGCAGCGTGCAGCAGGGCAACGCCGTCGCGCGTGTTGACGGCGGGGCCGTAGAATTCCGACAGACCCATACAGCCAAGGCCGATCGGGTTTACGAAAATGCCGGAATGTCCGATTTCGCGTGTCTGCATGATGGTCTCCCCTGGTGGAGATGAGGTTTGATGGATTGTGTGGCAGTGCGAACGCGTGCAAATGACGTGAGCGCTCACTCACATATGGGGCGCCCGATGAGAATGCGCAAGCCCTGCCGGTCATCATAACGGTTCAGATAGTCTAGCGGTTCAGGCGCCAGGAGTCCCAGGCGGTCTCGATCGCCATGTCGATTTCGGATGCTGTCCAGTCACGCCCGGCATTGGCCTGTTTGAGCATCGAAACCATGGGCGGGAAGAAGAAGGCCGTGAGCACGGTTCCGGGAATGTCCTTGATCTCGCCGCGGGCCTGGCCGTCCTCGATCAGCGTGCGGATATGGCGCACGAAGCCGTCATGGATCGGTGTGCTGTCGCGGTCCGACAGCGGATACTCGGAAAAGCGCTGGCCGTAGGTGAAGGCGGCCGGATCGGCCCGGTAGGCATTCCAGACACCACGCCACAATTGCCGGAACCGGTCCCGGAAACTTCCCGAGTCGCCGGTCTCCGCCATGACGCTGCGGTAGACGGCTTCCTTGATACCGGAATAGACCGCGACGAAGAGTGCGTCCTTGCTGTCGAAATGCCGGTAGAGCGTGCCCTCGGCCACGCCCGCACGTTTCGCGATGGCCGCTGTTGTCGCGGCGGAGAAACCGTCTTCCGCGACAAGTTCCAGCGCCGACCGCATGATCTTGTCGCGTGTGGAGGCGAGCGGAGCGTTCATGGAGGCAGCAGGCGCGATCGGGGCTCAAAAGTCCAGAGCCCCGACAGGGCGGCCTATTCCTGCGAGGCCAGATAGCGTTCAGCCTCGAGCGCGGCCATGCAGCCCATGCCGGCGGCCGTGACGGCCTGGCGATAGACATCGTCGGTCACGTCGCCGGCCGCGAATACGCCCGGAATGGAGGTTTTCGGTGTGCCCGGCTCGACGACGAGATAGCCGCCATCCTTGGTTTCCAGCTGATCGAGGAACAGCTCGGTGGCGGGCGCGTGACCGATCGCCACGAAGAAGCCGTGCGCGGGGATGTCGGTCGTCTCGCCGGTATTGACGTTCTTCACGCGAACGGCCGTGACGCCCAGCGGATCCTCGTCGCCGAGCACTTCCTCGACCACCGAATCCCACACCACCTCGATCTTCTCGTGCTTGAACAGCCGGTCCTGCATCACCTTTTCGGCGCGCAGGCTGTCGCGGCGGTGCACCAGGGTGACCTTGGATGCGAAATTGGTCAGGAAGAGCGCTTCCTCGACTGCCGTATTGCCACCGCCCACGACCACGACTTCCTTGCCGCGGTAGAAGAAACCGTCGCAGGTCGCGCAGGCCGATACGCCGAAGCCCTGGAATTTCTGCTCGCTCTCGATGCCCAGCCACTTGGCCTGGGCGCCGGTCGCGATGATGACGCTGTCGGCGGTATAGGTCGTTCCGCTATCGCCCTTGAGGACGAAGGGGCGGGTTTTCAGATCGGCCTCGACGATGATGTCGGAGATCATCTCGGTGCCGACCTTCTCGGCCTGTTCGCGCATCTGCTCCATCAGCCAGGGCCCCTGGATGACATCGGCAAAGCCCGGATAGTTCTCGACATCCGTGGTGATGGTCAGCTGGCCGCCCGGCTGCAGCCCCGCGATCAGGACCGGTTTCAGCATGGCGCGGGCGGCATAGATGGCAGCCGTATAACCGGCGGCGCCGGAGCCGATGATGATCAGGCGTTCGTGACGCGTGTCGGACATGAAAAAAACCTCTGGTCAGTCTCGCGGGCAGGCCAGTGCCGCTGTGTCTCTTGGATGTAATCGGACCCCTATATAGAGAGTCCCGCCGGGCGTGCACGCCTCTCCTGCTGCAGACCGGCCATGCGGGTCAAAGCGGCAGCAGGGCCTGCACCAGCGCCATGTCGCGGCTGCCCGGCCAGCCCATTGTCTCGAATACGGTTTCCGGCACCTCGCCGGTCTGGACCAGCCACGCGGCATAAAGATGGGCCGAGCGGGTGCCGCTGCGGCAATGCAGGACGATCCCGCTGTCCGGATGGGCCGCCAGCAGGGCGCCCAGCCGCACGGTCAGCTCCGGCGACGCGCCCCACGGGCCGCCGATCGGCAGCTCGACATATTGCATGCCGCGGCTGGCGACGGCGTCGGCGAGGTTGAAGGGCAGGGCTGCGGTCTCTTCCGGCGTGCGCGAATTGACGACCAGCGCCACACCGTCACCGGCCCAGCTGTCGAGATCGGCTTCGCGCGGCTGGCTGGCCAGCGCGACATGGCCGTGCCGGCACACGACCGGGTCGTTGGAAGGGAAAGACATGAAGGGGAACCTCATTGCGGTGCGGGCTGCCACCGGTCGATGACGGCGTGCGCCATGCGGCGCGTCTCGTCCAGCGGCGGGTAGGTCCAGGTTTCAAGCGTGCCGAGGAAGGGACGCAGGGCGCCCTGTGCGGCCAACGCGGCGTGCAGGCGCGAGAACTTGCCCGGCTTGCCGTCCATCGCCAGCAGGTAGACCGGTTTTCCGGTCGTCGCTGCTTCCAGGATCATGTTGGTGGATTCTTCCGTGACGAAGATCCAGTCGGCGGCCGCCAGGAAGGCGAAATAGGGATTGTCGCCCTCGCCATCGAAAAACCAGACGCGCGGATCGCTGCCGAAACGCTCGGCGAGCCGTTTTCGGATCGCTTCGGGCGTGCGCCGCGACACGGTCGCCATGACGCCGACGCCCCGGTCCAGCAGCCCGGCGATCCGCTCTTCCAGATAGCGGCCGATCTTCGGTGTCATGCGGTAGCGCTTGGAGGCCCCGCCGATCAGCACGGCGGCCCGCGGTGCCGGCAGCGCATCGATCTCGTCTGCGAACCGGGCCCTGGCCTCATCCAGCTGAGACGCTGCGATACGGTTGGGCGAGCCGATCATCGGCAATGCGTTCTCCCGGCGCAGCCGGTCATGCGCGGGCGCCACGATCAGGTCGAAGCTCGAATAGCGGCCGCGCGGGTCCTGCACATAGACGAAGAAACAGTCAGGAAAGACACGGCGATGGCGCCGCGCCTCGGCGATGGCGGCACGCCCGCAACCGATCCACAGATCGGGATGCGAGTTGGCGGGCAGGGTGACGAAACCGTCCTTGCGCACCGTCACGCGTTCGATCCGTGCCGGATTGTCCAGTTCGCGTGCGACGGCTTCGGCCAGGCCGAGCGCCTGATTCTCGATGCCGCGGCGGCCATCCGAGACGACCCAGATGGTCAATGGCGCAAGTGTGGAAGACGGTTCGGACATGTTCCGACTTAGACGGCGCAGGCGGGATCGCGTCAAGGCCGGTTGACGGGCCTCGCTACACGTGTAACAACATGCGACATATGTAGCGCGACAAGGCTGGAGTAACCGCATGTCTGCATCACCGCCCTCCCAGGCCGAGCTGGCCGTTCTCAAGCATCTCTGGAATGCCGGGCCGCAAAGCGCCCGCGAGGTGCAGGACGCGATCTCGGCCGATACCGGCTGGTCCTACTCCACCACGCGCACGCTGCTGACACGGATGACCGAGAAGGGGCTTATCCGCCGCAAGGATGTGCACGGCCTGTCGGTCTTCACGGCCAAGGTCGAGAAGGTCTCGATGATGAGCCGGATGATCCGCGAGTTTGCGGCCAATGTCCTGGACATGGACGGCCCGCTGCCCGGCACGGCCTTCGCATCGAGCCGTCTGTTCAGCGAGGAGGAAGCCGCGGCGCTGACCCGCCTGCTCGAACAGGCCGATGAAGCGGAGCGCGGGGAGGACGAGGCATGAGCGGCGGACTGCTTGACGCGCTCCTGCTCGGCGGCGGCCTGTCGGTCATTGCCAGCGGCGCGGCCTGGGCGCTCGCCCGGCTGCAGCGGCGCGGCGAGGCCGATACCGATATCGCGCTGTGGCGCGCGGCACGGCTGGTCGCCCTGCTGCCGGTGCCGCTGGCGGCCATCATCTTTGCCGTGCCGCAGACCGTGACCGCCGGCGGCGCAGCGCTGGTTTTCGAACCGCAATTTGCCGAAGTGACAGAGCCGTTGCCGCTGGTAGTCGAGGCCGGCGGATTCGTGCTTCCGGCGCTGCCATCCCTGACCCAGACCATCCTGGCACTCTATCTGGCGGGTCTTGCGGTAAGCCTTGGCCTGGCGGGCCTGCGCCACCTGGCGCGCCGCCGCATGATTGCGGCCAGCCGTCCGGCCAGCCGCGAGGAACGTCGGCCACTCGAGGCGCTTGCCGAGGACATTGGCGTTCGTGCTCCGGAGATGCGGGTCGGGCCCGACACGGCTTCGCCCATCCTGACCGGCTGGCGGGGTGTCGTCCTGGTTCCGGCGGCAATGCTGTTGCGGGCCGATGCGCTGCGCTTCGCCCTGGCACACGAGCTGAGCCATCTGCGCCGTGGCGACGAGCGAGACCGTCTCCTCGGTGCCGCGCTGATCGCGCTCTTCTGGTTCAACCTGCCGCTTCGCTGGATCGAGCGGGAACTCAACGCGGCGCGGGAAATCGCCTGCGATCGCGACACGCTGGAGGCGCTGGGGGGCGCACGGCGCAAGGCCTATGCGGCCGCGCTGATCGAAACCATGCGGATCGCGGCGCCGCCGGCGTCTGCTTTCGGCCCTCACGACAGGAGACATCGTGAAATGCGGATCAAGGCCATCATGACTTCAACCGCCAGCCGGCGCGGCCGCGCGGCCTGGCTGGCTGCCACAATCCTTGCAGCCGGACTGCCGGTTGCCGGCGCCCAGGCGCTGATCACCGAGCGGCGCGTCGTCGCCGAGCCGGCCGAGCATGTTCAGCCCGAACAGGACGCGCAGGCGCCGATGCAGGCCGCTTTTGCGGCCCAGCAGGACGAGGACTGGCAGGCCTCCATCGACCAGCTCACTGCGATCGCCGATGCGCCCGGCAGCTCGGCCCATGACCAGGCGATCGCACTGCAGATGCGTGGCCGGGCTCACTATGAACTCGGTCAGGTCGAGGCGGCGATTGCCGATTGGCAGCACGCGATCGACACGGGCGCCATGGATGAAGATGGCAACCGTAATATGCGCATCAATATCGCCCAGCTGATGATCGCTGACGGCAATGCCGAGGCCGGCGCGGAAGCGCTTGAGGCTGCGCTCGGCGAGGACGAGCCCGATCTGCGCTTCATGCGGATGCTGGCCCAGGCCTATGGCCATGCCGGGCGTTTCGAGGACGGTCTGGGCTATGCCCGTGCGGTCTATTCCGACGATCCGGCCGAGGGCAATTACCACCTGCTCTACTACTATCTCCAGGAATTGGGGATGGAGCGCGAGCTGGCTGAGCTGATCGCGCTGCAGGAAGAGCGTGAGACGACCGGCGAACCCAAGATCAATCGCCGCGAGGCCCCGGTCGCACCGGTGGCGGCCGAGCCGTCGCCCGAGCCGCACCCGGCGCCGCATGCCGAACCCGCTTCCGAGCCCAGCCCGGTGCGCCAGGTCCGGCCGGCACCGCAGGCTGAACCCCGCGCCGAGCCGCGTCCCGTCATGGCCCCGGCCCCGTCTCTGACCCATCGCGTGGCGCATGGCCGGATCAGCAGCCGCTATGGCGACCGTCCGGCCCGTCCGGCGGGAGCCCAGCAATTCCATCATGGCGTCGACATCGCGGCCGATCGCGGTACGCCGATCGTGGCACCGGGACCGGGCGTGGTCGTGCATGCGGCCGCCGGCTTCAACGGCGAGGCTGCCTGGGGCAATACGGTTGCGATCGATCACGGCAATGGCTGGCAGACGGTCTATGCCCACATGGAAGGGTTTGACGTCTCGGTCGGCGACCGCGTGTCCTCCGGCCAGCAGATCGGTCGTGTCGGCTCCACCGGCCGCTCGACCGGACCCCACGTCCATGTCGAGCTGCACCGGAACGGCCAGCGGATCGATCCGGCCGAGTATCTTCCGGGCCTGCGCTAGCGTCCGGTCTGCACGCCGTGCTGTCATGGTGTAGGATGTGCTACATCATGGCAGCATGGATAGGACATAGGGATGCCATTGGTGCATCATTCGTGTCGCACGGTTTTACTCGGCGCGCTGGGCCTGCTGGCGGCCTGCGCGCAGACACCGCGGCCGCGTGAGACAGAGGCGACATTCCCGGCCGGGATCGCCGTCCCCGGCGCGGAAACCGGGGAAGCCGCGCCCGCGGCAACCGCGGGGAGTGTCCTGTTCAGCTATCCCGTCGTGTCCGGCATCGTCTATTCCGGCTTCGGTGCCGCCCGCAGCGGCGGGCGGTATCATTCCGGCATCGACATCTCCACACAGTACGGAACCCCGGTCCGCGCCGCCGGCGCCGGTGAGGTGATCCATGCCGGTTTCGGCTATCAGGGATCGGCGGCCTGGGGCCGTACGGTCGTGATCGACCACGGCCGGGGCTGGATCACGCTCTATGCCCATCTCTCGGCCGTCCATGTCGCAACCGGCGACCATCTCGACGGTGGCGAGCATATCGGCGATGTCGGCACGAGCGGCAATGCGACCGGACCTCATCTGCATGTCGAAGTGCGCCAGGACGGTGTTGCCCGCGATCCATCCCGGCATATTCCGGGCATCGGCAGCGGCTCCTGACGCCCTGCGACAGGATGGCGCTGCGCGTGCTCGCTTGCTGTGCCGGCCCGGGTGCAGTATGCGGAATGCGACTTAGTTGCATTCTCCGGCGGTGCCCAGGCGCGTATGTCCCAATCCACCATCCAGATCTGGTCCTGGTTGCACAAATGGTCGAGCCTGGTGTGCACGCTCTTCCTTCTGATGCTGTGCGTCACCGGTCTGCCGCTGATCTTCCATCACGAGATCGAACACCTCACCGGCGAGGAATACGTCATGCCGGACCTGCCCGGCGATGACGGGCTGGAAAGCCTCGACACGGTGCTCGCCGAAGCGCTGGCCTCGCGGCCCGGCGAGGTCGGCCTGTTCATGAGTTTCGACGAGGACCGGCCGGTGGTGAATGTCACCTCGGGCCCGGCCTATGACGCGCCGGAACGGCAGATGACGCTGATGTCGCTGGACTGGCGTTCGGCGGACTTCGTGCCGCCGCCGGTGGAGGAGGGGATCATGGCGGTGATCCTCCAGCTGCATATCGACATGTTCCTGGGCCTGCCGGGAAAGTTCTTCCTGGGGGCGATGGGCGCGCTCTTTGTTGTCGCCATCGTGTCCGGCGTCGTGCTCTACGCGCCCTTCATGCGCAAGCATGATTTCGGCACGCTGCGGGTGTCCAGAAGCCGCCGGGTGAAATGGCTCGACTGGCACAACCTCCTCGGCATCGTCACCCTGGCCTGGGCGAGCGTGGTCGGGCTGACCGGCGTCATCAACGCCTTCTCCGAACCGATCACCGCGACCTGGCAGGCGACCCAGCTGGGCGAGATGACGGCGGGCTATCGCGAGGCCGAACCGCCGGCCGAGCCGGGCTCGATCCAGGGTGCGATCGATGCGGTGACGACAGCGGCGCCGGGCATGCGGGTGCAGTTCGTGGCCTTCCCGGGCGGGCTCTATTCCACCGATCATCACTATGCGGTCTTCCTGCAGGGCGCGACGCCGCTGACCAAGCGCCTGCTGACGGTCGGCCTGGTGGACGCGGTGACCGGCGAGCTGACCGATATCCGCCCCATGCCCTGGTACATGCAGGCGCTGCTGCTCTCGCAGCCGCTGCATTTCGGCGATTATGGCGGCCTGCCGATGAAGATCCTCTGGGCGCTGCTCGATCTGGTGACGATCGTGGTGCTCGGCTCGGGTGTCTATCTCTGGCTCGCCCGCCGCAAGCGGCCGGTGCGCACGCTGATGGCGGAGGCCGGGGCATGAGCCGCGCTGCCGCCACACCCCGCCGCAGCCTGGGCGCGATCTTTGTCATTCCTGCGCTGATCGGCTGTCTCAGCCTGATCGGTCTTGTCAGTGCGCTGGCCGGCGACGGTCTCAGCGACGTCCTCTCCTGGGCCGGCCTGGCCGTGCCCCTGATCGCCATCGTCTGGGCCCGGTCCCGGCGGCGGCAATGACCTCCCCCAAGAAGAAGACAGAAAGCTCACACCCATGACCCTCCGCTCCCTCTGCCTCGCCGCGACCGCCATCGGTGCCGTTGCCGCAGCGCCCGCTTTCGCCCAGACCGCCGATGAGGATGTCATTATCGTCACGGCGCCGGACTATGTGCCGCTCGGCTCGGAAGCCGCCAACAAGACCGGCATGCCGCTGATCGAGACGCCGCAATCGGTCTCGCTGATCTCGCGCGACCAGATCGACCTTCTCGACTGGAACAATCTCTCCCAGACCGTGCGCTATGTGGCCGGTGTGACGGGCGAGAATTACGGCCCGGACATGCGCGTCGACTGGCTGACCATGCGCGGTTTCGAACCGGTGCAGTTCCTGGACGGCACGCGCGGCTCGATCGGCTCGATCGCCAATACCGGCCTCGATCTCTATGGCGCGGAAGACGTGCGCATCCTGCGCGGCCCGTCGGCCGCGCTCTACGGTCTCACCCCGCCGGGCGGTCTGGTCGATATCGTCTCGCGCCGTCCGCGTGAGGAATTCGGCGGCGAGGTCGGTGTGGAAGTCGGCAATCAGGATCTCTGGCAGATCAATGGCGATGTCACCGGCGCCCTGTCGGACACGGTCTCGGCTCGCCTGACGGGCCTTTACCGCGAAGGCGGCAGCCAGACGCGCGGTGTCGACACCGACCGCACCTATATCGCGCCGGCCCTGACCTGGCAGGCCTCGCCGCGCACCACGCTGACCCTGCTGGCCTATTATCAGGATGACGGCATCTATGGTGACGGTATGGGCTTTTTCCCGTCCCAGGGCACGCTGACACCCAATCCGAACGGGCCGATCCCGGTCGACGCCAATCTGGGCGAGACCCGCTATAACCGCTTCGAGCGCGAGCATTACGGCGCCGGCTATGAGTTCTCCCACGAATTCGACGGCGGCATCACGCTCACCCAGAACCTGAAATACACGGATCTGGAATCCATCCAGCGCGGCATTGGCGGCAATGGTTTCGTCGATGCCGATTTCGACGGCACGCCGGACGACTACCGCACGGTGAGCCGCTATTCCTTCTCCTTCGACGAGGATGTCGACACGCTGTCGGTGGATACGCGGCTGGCGGGCACCTTCACCACCGGCGCGATCGGGCACGATCTGACCGGCGGTCTGGACTGGCGCGAATACGATTATATCGGCGCGTCGGCCTTCTCCTTCGCCGGCATCCCGACCATCGACATCTATAATCCGGTCTACGGCCACACCATTGCCGACCTGCCGACCGCGCCCTTCGACAGCACCCTGCAGCAGCAGACCGGTCTCTACCTCGTCGACCAGGCGCGGCTGGACAACTGGATCGCCACGCTGACCCTGCGTCATGACTGGGTGAAGACCGAACAGCGCCTGGCCGGTATCGACCATGATGATGACGACACGTCCTGGACGGCGGGCCTGGCCTACCGGTTCGACAATGGCCTCGTGCCCTACGTCTCCTGGGCAAGCAGCTTCCAGCCGGCGGCCGGTTCCGACCGCAATGGCGTGGCCTTCGACCCGACGCGCGGCGAGCAGGTGGAAGCCGGTGTGAAATACCAGCCGGATCTGGGTCCGGACACGCGTGTCCTCGCGACGGCGGCGGTCTATCGCCTGGTGCAGGACAATGTGCTGACGCCGGATCCGCAGAACGCTGCGGGCGAGAGCTTCCAGGTGCAGACCGGTGAAGTGGAAGTCTCCGGCTTCGAGGTCGAATTCGTCGGCCGTTTCCGCGAGCGTCTGAGCCTCAATGCCGCCCTGACCTGGACCGACAGCGAAGTCACCCGCTCCAACGGTCCGGACCTGGGCGCCGAACTGCCGGTCGTGCCCGGCTTCCAGGCCTCTGCCCTGGCCGACTACACGATCCAGGAGGGCCGGCTTGCCGGCCTCGGCGCCTCGCTGGGCGTGCGCTACATGGCTGAAAGCGCCGGCAATCTGCCGTCCGCCTGGACGCCGGAAGTCTACACCAACCCGTCCGTCACCCTGTTCGACGGTTCGGTGCACTATGACTATGTCGACTGGCGTGTGGCGGTCTCCGGCTCGAACCTGTTCGACGAGACCTATGTCGCCCGCTGCTACTCCGCCGTGAACTGCTTCTACGGCGCTCCGCGCACCGTGCGCGCCAGCGTGACGCGGCGGTTCTAGAAAGATCGTGCCGGCTTCTGCCGGCACGCTCCAAACCGTCATTCCGGCGAAAGCCGGAACCCAGGTCGCAGAGCGGGGCGGGGGCTTTCCTGGAAAAAGCCGGCCTTGTGATCTGGGTCCTGACTTTCGTCAGGATGACGGTTTGTGGGTGGGTCTTTCTTCCCCATGAAATGGGGAAGTGGGCCGATGCGCAGCATCGGGTCGATGGGGGCCGCCGCAGGCGGCGTGCCGGGGCGTGTCGCCGGCATTCCGCCTTCGCTCTCCGGCGGCCCCTCCACCGCTTCGCGATCCCCCTCCCCGCAAAGCGGGAGGAAAAAGGGGCTTTCAAACAAAAAACGGCGCCCATCGGGCGCCGTCTTGCATGTGTCGCGATGTCGCTTGGATCTGGCCGACCCGGTCCATAGCCATGACCTTATCGCTTTTCGTGCTTGCTCTTGTGCACGTTGATGTGTTTGCCAGTCTGGTGTGGTTCTAGAAGTCGACACCCTTGCGAGCGGTTTTCCAGCTGACACCGTGCTTCCGCGCAATTGTTTTAAGGCGCCCTGTCACGATGCTCGGAAGGATGAGGAAGTATCCTGCCAAAAACCAGATCGGGATGGTTATGATCCAGAGAGGTGCAAAAAATAGGCCGACCAGGAAGAACACAAGCGGAAACAGGAAGTGCATCCAGTTTAGGCCCCGGAAAATCGGGTTCACCTCTACATCGCCGTCTTTTATCGTCATCGCGACGGCACGGCCCAGATATCGCGTCAGGACGAAAACGCCTTCTGCACCGACCGTAATGTGCTTGTCATTGTTGTGGGAAACAGCCGATTTCCCAGTCTTGAAGCGTCCGTTGGCGGTCTCGAAATCAAGATATTCGTAGATCGTCTTCGCGTTGGAAGTGACGCTTGGTCCGATCGCAACCAATCGGCCCTCAATTTCGATAACTTTCGTACCTAGCATGATGTCTCCCCCCGATTCAGTGTGTCGAGGTTAGTTGCGAAAAACGGCCTCAACAACCCTTGCCACTTTCAGTTTCGGATGCTTGGCCTGCCGGCTATCTGTTTATCGCGACCTTGTAGAGGTTACTGCAGCAAATGAGGGGCGTTCGTTTCCCCACGCACCCAAAAAAACGGCGCCCATCGGGCGCCGTTTTGCATTCATTGCGATGTCGCCGGGGCCTAGCCGCCCCAGCTCACATTCATGATCTCGTAGCTCTTCAGGCCGCCCGGGGCGTTGACCTCGATGACGTCGCCCACCTCCTTGTTGATCATCGCGCGGGCGATGGGAGAGGAGACGGAGATCTTGCCGGACTTCACGTCCGATTCGTCGTCGCCGACGATCTGGTAGGTGGCTTCCTCTTCGGTGTCTTCATCGAGCACCGTGACGGTCGCACCGAACTTCACCGTGTCACCGGACATCTTGGCGATATCGATGACCTGGGCGCGCGCCAGCTTGTCCTCGAGTTCCTGGACCCGGCCCTCGATATAGCCCTGGCGTTCCTTGGCCGCGTGATACTCGGCGTTTTCCGACAGGTCGCCGTGTTCGCGCGCTTCGGAGATCGCGGCGATCACCGCCGGGCGTTCGACGGATTTGAGGTGTTTCAGCTCTTCGTCGAGGGCTTTATGCCCTGCGACGGTCATCGGGATCTTGTTCATACGACCACTTATCTTCGGGAGTGGAAGGCAGGCTAGCCTCCACGAAGTTGACCATCAAGAGTAGGTCTGCAGGGCCACAGGTTCAAGCGCTCCTTCATCGATGCGGCGCAAGGACAGAATTGCGGCGCGCGCGGCCGAGGCCGTCGTGTAGCACGGGATGCGCATGTCCAGGGCGGTGCGGCGAATCGAATAGCTGTCCAGATGCGACTGGCGGCCCTCGGTGGTGTTGAAGATCAGCTGGACTTCGCCGTTTTTCATCAGGTCGACAATGTGCGGCCGGCCCTCGAACACCTTGTTGACGCGGGTCACCGGCACGCCGGCATCCTCGAACACGGTGGCGGTGCCCGCCGTGGCGAGAATCTTGAAGCCGAGCATCACCAGCACGCGCGCCGGCTCCACCATGGCGGCCTTGTCGCCCTCGCGCAGCGAGATGAAGACGCCGCCCGAGCGCGGCAGTTTCACGCCGGCGCCCAGCTCGGCCTTGGCGAAGGCGGCCTCGAACATGGTGTCGATGCCCATCACCTCGCCGGTCGAACGCATTTCCGGGCCGAGCACCGGGTCGACGCCCGGGAAGCGCGCCCAGGGCATCACCGCTTCCTTGACGGAGATGTGCTTGGGCGCCGGATCCTTCAGGCCGAAATCCTTCAGCCTGGCGCCGGCCATCACCTTGGCGGCGATCTTGGCGACCGGCTGGCCGATGGCCTTGGCGACGAAGGGCACGGTGCGCGAGGCGCGCGGATTGACTTCGAGCACGTAGATCTCGCCGCCCTTGACCGCGAACTGCACGTTCATCAGGCCTTTCACGCCGATGGCCTTGGCCATCGCAACGGCTTCGGCCTTCAGCTCGTCGACCATTTCCTTGGAGAGCGAATAGGGCGGCAGCGAGCAGGCGCTGTCGCCGGAGTGGACGCCGGCTTCCTCGATGTGCTGCATCACGCCGGCCACCCAGACATCCTCGCCGTCGCAGATTGCGTCGACATCGACCTCGTCGGCATCGGTGAGATAGCGGTCCAAGAGGAGCGGGGACTTGCCGGAGACGTGCACGGCTTCACGCAGATAGCGGTCGAAACTGTCGATCTCGCGGATGATTTCCATTGCCCGGCCGCCCAGCACATAGGAGGGGCGCAGCACCAGCGGGAAGCCGAGCTTCTCGGCTTCGGCGCGCGCCTGTTCTTCGGAAGAGGCGATGGCGTTGGGCGGCTGTTTCAGGTTCAGCCGGTCCAGGAGGTCCTTGAAGCGCCAGCGGTCTTCGGCCAGGTCGATGGCGTCCGGCGCGGTGCCGAGGATCGGCACGCCTTCCGCTTCCAGTTCGCCGGCGATCTTCAGCGGGGTCTGGCCGCCATACTGGACGACCACGCCCAGCAGCTCGCCCTTGGAGCGCTCGGTCTCGATCAGCTCCAGCGTGTCCTCGAGGGTCAGCGGTTCGAAATACAGGCGGTCGGCGGTGTCGTAATCGGTCGAGACGGTTTCCGGATTGCAGTTCACCATGATCGACTCGATGCCCATCTCGCCGAAGGCGAAAGCGGCATGGCAGCAGCAATAGTCGAACTCGATGCCCTGGCCGATCCGGTTCGGGCCGCCGCCGAGAATGATGGCTTTCTTCGCATCCGAAGGATCGCTCTCGCAATCCGCCGTCTCGCTGCCGAAGGCCGGGGTCTCGTAGGTGGAATACATGTAGGGCGTCGCGGCGAAGAATTCGGCGGCGCAGGTGTCGACCCGTTTGAAGACCGGGCGCACGCCCAGGGCGCGGCGCGCCTTGCGCACATCGGCTTCCTCGCGCTTGACCAGCCTGGCCAGGCGGGCGTCCGAGAAGCCCATGGTCTTGAGATTGCGGAAGCCTTCGGCGGTTTCCGGCAGGCCCAGCGTGGCGACGTCTTCCTCGGCGTGAACGATCGCCTCGATCTGGCGCAGGAACCAGGGTTCATAGAGCGAGGCCGCGCGCACTTCCTCGACGCTCAGGCCTTCGCGGAAAGCCTGGGCGATGACGCGCAGACGGTCCGGCGTGGCCACCGACAGGGCGGCGCGCACGGCTTCCTTGCGGGCATCCTCGCTGGTGGCTTCCTCGACGCCGGGAATGTCGACCTCGTCGAAACCGGTCAGGCCGGTTTCCATCGACCGCAGGGCCTTCTGCACGCTTTCCGCAAAGGTGCGGCCGATCGACATGGCTTCACCGACCGACTTCATCGAGGTGGTCAGGCGGTTGTCGGCACCGGGATATTTCTCGAAGGCAAAGCGCGGGATCTTGGTGACGACATAGTCGATGGTCGGCTCGAACGAGGCCGGGGTGGCGCCGTCGGTGATGTCGTTGGCGATCTCGTCGAGCGTGTAGCCGACGGCCAGCTTGGCGGCGACCTTGGCGATCGGGAAGCCGGTGGCCTTGGAGGCCAGGGCCGAGGAGCGCGACACGCGCGGGTTCATCTCGATCACGACCATGCGGCCGTCTTCCGGATTGACCGCGAACTGCACGTTCGAACCGCCGGTCTCCACACCGATCTCGCGCAGCACGGCCAGCGAGGCCGAGCGCATGATCTGGTATTCCTTGTCGGTGAGGGTGAGGGCCGGCGCCACGGTGATCGAGTCGCCGGTATGCACGCCCATCGGATCGATATTCTCGATCGAGCAGACGATGATGCAGTTGTCGGCCTTGTCGCGGACGACTTCCATCTCGAATTCCTTCCAGCCGACAATGCTCTCCTCGACGAGGATTTCATCGACCGGCGAGGCATCGAGACCGGTTTTGCAGATCGCCTCGTATTCCTCGACATTGTAGGCGATGCCGCCGCCCGTGCCGCCCAGGGTGAAGGAGGGGCGGATGATCGCCGGCAGGCCGATCTCCGGCAGCACGGCTTCGGCTTCCGCCATGGTGTGAACGGTGCGCGAGCGCGGGCTTTCCAGGCCGATCTTGTCCATCGCGGCGCGGAAGCGTTCGCGGTTTTCCGCCTTGTCGATCACGTCCGCCTTGGCGCCGATCATCTCGACACCGAACAGGTCCAGCACGCCGCGCTTGTTCAGCTCCAGCGCGCAGTTGAGCGCGGTCTGGCCGCCCATGGTCGGCAGCAGCGCGTCCGGGCGTTCCTTCTCGATCACCTTGGCGACCATTTCCGGCGTGATCGGCTCGATATAGGTCGCGTCCGCCAGCTCCGGGTCGGTCATGATCGTGGCCGGGTTGGAATTGACCAGGATGACCCGGTAGCCCTCGGATTTCAGCGCCTTCACCGCCTGAACGCCGGAGTAGTCGAACTCGCAGGCCTGGCCGATCACGATGGGACCGGCGCCGATGATCAGGATGGATTTGATGTCGGTGCGTTTGGGCATCAGCGCGGGCCTTCTTTGTCGTGCGCGCGCGCCCGTCGCGGCGTTCCCGGTCGGGATGCCGTGCAGGCGCGTCGGTTTTGGTGCTGAAGCGGGTACCTAACGCGGAATCGGAGCGAAGGCGAGGGGGAAACTGAGGGATTCGGTGCGTTCGGCAGTAACCACCTGAATTAAATATGAAACAGCCCGCACTTCCGGCCGGACAATCATGGCGGCCGGCAGGTATCGGCAATCGGGAGAAACTGGTCCGGCCGGGCTCTTGTGTGTGAGAGAAGGCGAGACCCGGTCAGTCAGGCACGAACCGCAACGGCTGGGGGTATGGGTTGATACGGTGGTGCTCCCGATTGCCGATATCCGACGATTCAACTAATATCGGAAAAAATTCAAGTGAAACTTTAATTCAGGATGCAGTTCGTGATCGATAAGGCGCCCGCCGCACACCGCAATGATGCCCGTATCCGGGGGCTGAGCCGCTTTCTGGCTGTGGCCACGCTGGTGCTCATGGCCCTGCAGCCGCTGGTGGTCTGGGGGGCATGGATGCTGCCCGACCTGTCCGGCATGCTCGAGCGGCCGGTGCCCGGCAACGGGCTGGGCGGGCCGTCGCTGGACTGGTTCATCCTGCCTGTACGCCTCGGCGCCGCGGGCATCGCCACCGTTCCGGTCGTGATCACGCTGTACGGGCTCCTGAGGCTGCGCGGCCTGTTCACCGAATGCGCGCAGGGACGGTATTTCTCGGCCGAAGCCGTGACGGGCTTTCGCCAGTTCGCCCTGGCAAGCCTGGTCAATGCGCTGTGGGCGCCCGCCGGTCACACGGTGATGGGCGTTTATCTCTCGGTCGCCAACCCGCATGTGCCGAACGCGCTGGAAATCGCCTTCTCCTCGCGCGATGTGCAGGCCATCGGCCTGGCGCTGCTCTTCTTCCTGGTGGCGCATATCCTGGCAGAAGGCCGCCGCAAGCAGGAGGAGCTGGAGCTGATCCTGTGAGCGATGAGGACGAGACCCTGCCCGGCGAGATCATCGTCCATCTCGATGTCTGGCTGGCGCGCCGCAAGATCCGCTCGAAGGAGCTGGCCGACCGCATCGGCGTCTCCGAACAGGCCCTGTCGATGATCAAGACCGGCAAGATCAAGGGCGTGCGCTTCTCCACCCTGATCGCCCTGTGCGATGCGCTCGATTGCCAGCCGGGCGATCTATTCGAGTTCCGTCGGAAGCAGTGACAATTCCCGCCAGAGCATGGGCTGGATGTCGCTGCGGGTTCCCGCGACCCGGTCCGACACCATCCAGTGCGCGCGTTCGTGCAGCAGCGGGATGATGGCGGTTTCCTCGAACAGGCGCGCTTCGGCCTGCTGGTAGGCGAGCGCGCGGGCGGCCGGATCGGTCTCGCGCCGGGCGCGGGCCATGGCGCCGGCGAACTCCGCGTCCTGCCAGTTGAAATTGTCGGCAAACCCGCCGGGGGCGAACGGATCCAGCATGAAGAAGGGGTCGGCCTTCAGGCCGCGGTTGAAGCTGGCGACGGCGACATCGTAATCGCCGGCATCGACGGCCTGGTAGAGATCGGTGGCATAGGTCACGAAGATCTCGGTCTCCACGCCGGCGCGCTGCCAGTCGTCCGCCACGGCAAGGGCGATGCGCTCATTATCGCCCGGCGTGGTGCGGATCTGCAGCGGCCTGCCGATCTCCAGCGCCGGGCTTGCGCCGGCAGCCCCGGCTTCCGGGTCGATCACCGGCACGACATGGCGCGTCGGGCTGGCCGTGCCGGCAAAGAATTCCCCGGCGATGAAGGCGCGATCGATCGCCCCGGACAAGGCGCGGCGCGTTTCGGCCGCGGCCAGCGGTGCGCGGGCGTGATTGAGCTTGAGATAGCGCAGGATCGGCGCGTCGAAACTGCGGAAACGCTCGCCCAGCCGGTCGCGCAGGAAGCCGATCTGGTTGGCCGGCGGCTGGTCGGCCAGGTCGTAATCGCCCGCCCGGAACAGGCGCACACGGGTCGCGGCATCCTGCACTGCATCCAGCCGGATGGCCGGGATCGCCACCCGGGCGGCGTCGTAATAGGCGGGGTTGCGGGTCATCGAGAGATGCAGCTGGCTCTCGCCGGTCAGCGTATAGGCGCCGGCCGTGACCAGGTTTTCCGGCCGCACCCAGTCGGCTCCGTGGCGTTCGATGACGTGGCGCGGGAAGGGGTAGAATTCACGCATCAAGACGGGCAGCAGGCCCAGCGGATTGGTGAGACGGAACTCGACGCTCCGTTCGTTCAGTGCGGCGACCCCCATCGCCTCGGGCAGCATCTCGCCGGCCAGCACTGCGCGGGCGTTTTCGATGGCGAAGAAATCGCCCAGCTGGGCAAAGCTCTGGGCCGGATCGACCAGACGCCGGGCCGACCAGACGACATCCTCGGCAGTCAGCGGATGCCCGTCCGACCAGGTCAGCCCGTCGCGCAGATGGAAATACCAGCGCCGCCCGTCTTCGCGGAAGGTCCAGCTTTCCGCCAGCCCCGGGGCGACGGAGCCGTCCGCCGCATACTCGGTCAGTCCGGCGTGCAGCTGTTTGTAGGCCAGCGCCGCCGAGGCGAATTCGCCCCGCGCCGGATCGAGACTGTCGGGCAGGTTGGTCGTCGCGACGCGCAGCAGCCCGTCCGGCGGTGCCGAGCGGCTGCAACCGGCCAGGCCGGTTGCGAGTGAGGCGGCGAGAAGTGTGCGGCGGTTGAGCATCACAGGATGATGCTGTGATGCGCGCCGGGCAGCCAGCCCTTTTTGAACCTGTGCTCAGCCGGCGGCGGCGATGCTGTTCGCTCGCGTCCCCACGCGGCCATCATCCTGACGAAAGTCAGGATCCAGGTCGCGGGGCGCGTTCCCGCCAGGTCTGGCTCAATCCGGCTTTTCGAACCGGGCCCTGACTTTTGTCAGGGTGACGGTTCCGGGGGCGGAACGTGTCCGGACGGGCGCTCTATGCGTCCGCCTTCGCCTTCAGCGCGCCGACAAACCGGTCGAACACGCCGAAACTGTCCTGCGGGCCCGGGCTGGCTTCCGGGTGGTGCTGGACGGCCCAGACGGGCTTGTCGGTCAGCTTGAAGCCGGAATTGGAGCCGTCGAACAGCGAGACATGGGTTTCAACCGCATTGGCCGGCAGGGTCGAGCCATCGACCGCAAAGCCGTGGTTCATGGAGACGATCTCCACCTGGCCGGTCTCGTGGTTCTTCACCGGGTGATTGGCGCCGTGATGGCCCTGGGGCATTTTCGCGGTCTTTGCGCCCAGCGCCAGCGCCAGCATCTGGTGGCCCAGGCAGATGCCCAGTGCGGGGATGCCGGCCTCGATGACGGCCTTGATGGTCGGCAGGGCATACTTGCCCGTCTCGGCCGGGTCGCCCGGACCGTTGGAGAAGACGACGCCGTCCGGATTGAGCGCCTTGACCTCGTCAATGCCGGCCTTGCCCGGCAGGACGGCGACGCGGGCGCCTGCGCCGGTCAGCAGGCGCAGGATGTTGGCCTTCACGCCATAATCGAGCACCACGACGCGCGGACCGTCTTCCGGTCCGGCGGCATAGCCCTCGCCCAGCACCCAATTGCCTTCGCTCCACTCGCCCGCGGCTTCGCGGGTGACGTCGGCAGCGAGTTCGCGGCCTTCCATGGTCGGTGCGGCGGCGGCGGCGGCCTTGAGCGCCTCGATATCGATATTGCCGGAGGGGTCATGGGCGATGGCGCACATCGCCATGCCCTTCTCGCGGATGCGGCGGGTGAGGGCGCGCGTGTCGATCCCGGTCACCGAAACGATGCCGCGCGTGCGCAGCCATTCCTCGAAAGAGGTCTCGGCGCGCCAGTTGGCCGGCGGGGTGATCGCGGCGCGGGACACCATGCCGACGGCGGCCTTGCGAGCCGGTTCGCTGGCCGCTTCCTCGTCTTCCGCATTGGCGCCGACATTGCCGACATGGGGGAAGGTGAAGCAGACGACCTGGCCGGCATAGGACGGGTCGGCCAGGATTTCCTGGTGGCCGGTCATCGCCGTGTTGAAGCACAGCTCGCCGATCGCGATTCCGCTTGCGCCGGTCCCGTGGCCCAGGAAAACCTGTCCGTCTGCAAGGGCGATGGCGCCTGTGGCCTGCGTCGGATCGGGCTGCGACATGGGGCTCTCCTGCCTTGCGGGGACGCGCGTCGGGCGGCCGGGGAATCGGCTGCATCCTGACGTCCGGATAAACGGGCGCTTCGCTAGTCTCTTCGCCCCGCCGGGTCAATACCGCAAGTCCGGTTCCCGGCCGGATCGATCAATCTTTATGACAGCGGGTCGATGAGGGGTTGATTATTATGCGGCGAGGGCATATTCCCCCGGCCCTTGTTTCAGAGGCTGCAAGGCCGAGGATGAGCAGACAGTCAGGAACGCATCTGCGGACAACGGACCCGGACGCTCGAAACAAATGGCGCTTCCCGGAGGCGCGCGAACACTTTTTCACACCGGAGATTTCGTGACGGGTTGCCAAAGGGCACCCAGAATGGACCAGTTACACCATGTCTCTTCGTGACCGTATCACCGACGAACTGAAATCCGCCCTGAAGGCCGGCGACAAGACGCGTCTGTCGACGCTCCGCCTGATCTCTGCGGCGATCAAGGACCGTGACATCGCGGCGCGCGCGGAAGACCGCTGCGCCGGCTGCGAGGACACGGAAATCATGGCCATCCTGCAGAAGCTCGCCAAGCAGCGCGACGAAAGCGCCGAGACCTATGAAAAGGCCGGCCGCCTGGATCTCGCCGAGGCCGAGCGCGGGGAAGCGGAGATCGTCCGCGAATTCCTGCCCAAGCCGATGGACAGCACCGAAATCGAGCAGGCGGCCCAGACCGTCGTCAGCGAACTCGATGCCTCCGGCCTCAAGGATATGGGCCGTGTGATGGGCGAGCTGAAAACCCGCTATGCCGGCCGCATGGATTTCGGCCAGGCGGGTGCCAAGGTGAAGACGCTGCTCGCCGGCGCGGCCTGAGCTCATCTTTGCCTGCACGCATGGCAGTTACATACGGCGTCTTTGGGGGTGTGGTGCACCAGACCGTGTACCACACCGCCCTCGGCGTCAAATTTACCTGAAATACAATCGAAGTACTGGGACTCGCCATTCTCGTAGTAGCGCCGCATCGCGTGCGCGATCAAATCGGCAAACTGGATCATCCTTGTAGATTTGCTGTCTACGAACATAGGAACGTCACACAAGTTGTAGAGTTGTCCCCACTTGTGTCCTATGGATCGAAAGTCCCGCGCCAGAGATTGCAGGGATGTTTCATATGAAGACTTATCAAGAACTATAAGTCCGCGTTGTGTATCCCCTTTTTTGTGCAGCCGACCCAGATACCTGTCAAAACGGTTGCACATATGTTCAAAGGCAAATTCCATGGGGTCGTCCGGCGAGACTGCGGCTTTGTGTATCGCCGCGGCGAAAATGCGGACGTTGTTTGACGATCCCAATATGTTCAGGGCGTCCTTGTAGGCGTTAATGCGAGGTTCTTTGTTGATCCCTCGCCAGTGTCGCTTTCCGCTGAGTATGTCTGTCCCTCGAAATTCAATTGACTGAGGGGAGTCGGGCCAAATGCGCTCTGCCAGCATATCCAGTCGCTGCGAGAGCCAGTGCGGCATCCGCTCGAAGACGGTCAGCCCGGCCAGAATGATGTGAGTGTCGCTCGGATTGCCGACCGACCCTGAATCATCAAGATATAATATGTGCATATGAAGAAAAAGGCGGCCGAGCGCAGCAAGCGCTGCAACGATCTGCTAAGGCAAATCTCTCAACCGCACCTCCTAGTTAGACCCGGAATGAGTAAATATCAAGTTGCTCGAATATGCGTGTTTATTGCTAAAAATGCAAGCTTGGGTAGAATTTTGGTGAAACGAAGAGTGACGCCGGAAGCTTTCGGGCGCATCATGTCCGGCTGTGACAACGGACGGGCGAGGCGAACGCGTTCAGATGCGGCTGGGTGAGGATTTCATCGACGAGATCAAGGCGCGGGTCCGCCCGTCGGACCTGATCGGCCGCACCGTGCAGCTGAAACGCCAGGGCCGCGAATTTGTCGGCCTGTCGCCCTTCAAGAAAGAGCGCACACCGTCGTTTTTCGTCAATGACGACAAGCGCTTCTACCATTGCTTTGCCAGCGGCAAGCATGGCGATGTCTTCACCTGGCTCGAAGAGATGGAAGGCCTCTCCTTCATGGAGGCCGCCGAGCGTCTGGCCGGCGAGGCCGGGCTGCGCCTGCCCGAACCGGACCCGGAAGCCCGTGAGAAGACCGTCCACCGCAAATCCCTCGTGGAATGGATGGAGGCGGCGCAGGCCTTTTATCTGCGCGCCCTGCGCCAGCCGGAAGGCGATGCGGCACGGACCTATCTCAAGGGGCGCGGCCTGACCGGCCAGGATTGTGTGCGCTTCGGTATCGGCTATGCCCCCGAGGCGCGCACCGCGCTGAAGGACGAGCTGGTGACGGCCGGAGCGCCGGTCGAGGACCTGATCGAGTGCGGCCTCCTGATCCAGCCGGATAATGGCTCGCCCTATGACCGTTTCCGCGACCGGATCATGTTCCCGATCCACGATCCGCGCGGCCGGCTGGTCGCCTTTGGCGGGCGGGCGCTGAACAAGGAGGCGCGGGCGAAATATCTCAATTCGCCGGAAACGCCGATCTTCCACAAGGGCTCGGTGCTCTACCGCTATCCCGAAGCGCGCAAGGCGGCCTCGGATCCCAAACAGACTATCCGCGGTCTGATCGTGGCGGAAGGCTATCTCGACGTGATCGCCCTGGCGCGTGCCGGGCTGGATCATGGCGTGGCGCCGCTGGGCACGGCCGTCACAGAGGAGCAGATCCAGCTCCTCTGGCGTGCTGGCGGCGAGCCGGTGATGTGCCTGGACGGCGACAGTGCCGGCCGTGGTGCGGCCTTCAAGGCGGCCGACCGGGCGCTGCCTCTCCTGCAGCCGGGCAAGACGCTGCGCTTTGCCTTCATGCCCGAGGGCAAGGATCCGGACGATCTCCTGCGCGAGGAAGGCGCCAACGCCCTGCGCGCGGTGTTCACCGAGACGCGTTCGCTGGCCGATCTCCTGTGGGAGCGCGAGGTGCATGTCGAACCGCTCGACGATCCGGACCGCCGGGCCGGCTTCCGGCGGCGGATCCGGGGACTTGTTTCCCAGATCGCCGATACCGATATACGCGAAGAATACCGGCGCGAGTTCGACCAGCGCATGGAAGCGCTGTTCGGCAGCCGGCCGCAGCAGATGCGGCGGTCCCCCGGAGCTTACGGGCGGAAGATGCCGCTGATGAGGGCCAGCGCCGAACTGAAACGAAAGACGCAGGCTGCAGGCCGGCAACCGGCCGATCATCTGGCGCGCCACCTGCTTCTCGCCGCGATCGATTACCCCGATATTGCGGTCGACCAGGTGGAGACATTGGCGCTTTTGCGCCTCGGTTCGCTTGACTCACTGCGCGACGCCGTTTTAGACGCCTGCTCTTCTGGGCAGTCTGTGCAAACCGACACGCTTAGGGCCAGATTGGCCGAAGCCGGATATGCGGCAACAATGAAGCGGTTGGACGGAGAGCGCGGCCCCATGCAGGCGGCACTGGGCGGAACGGAGGCGTCCTTCGAGGCACGAACACAGGCTTGGACGCGCCTGGCAGCAGCCTATATGGAACGAAGCGAGGCACAGCGCCGGCGCGACGAGATACGCGCGCGGCTGAACGAAGAAATTGGCAGGGATGATTCCGAGAGTGTGCGGCGGCTGGTCGAGGCCTGGCGCCGGGAAACCTCGCGATCGGAACCGTCCTGACCCGGAACACATTCCAATTGTGCGCACTGGGCAGCGCGACAAGGGACGAATAGATGAGCAAAACGGCCGAAGCCAACGACGCATCGGAACCCCAGGACGGTCCGCTTCTGGACCTGACGGACCAGTCGGTCAAGAACATGATCAAGACCGCGAAGAAGCGCGGTTATGTGACCCATGACGAGCTGAACGCCGTTCTGCCGAGCGAGGAATTTTCCTCCGAGCAGATCGAGGACGTGCTCGCGCAGCTGTCCGAGATGGGCATCAATGTCGTCGACAGCGAGACCGACGTCGATGATGACGGCGAAAACGCCAAGGCGAATGCCTCCGGCGATGACGACGACAGCGATGACGACGAGGACGAGAGCGACAGCCGCTCTGTCGCGGCCGCCAGCGGCAAGGCTGCCGTGGTGGGCCAGAATACTGGCTCGTCCGCCGACCGTACCGACGACCCCGTGCGCATGTATCTGCGCGAGATGGGCTCGGTCGAACTCCTCTCCCGCGAGGGCGAGATCGCGATCGCGAAACGTATCGAGGCCGGCCGCAATGCGATGATCCGCGGCCTGTGCGAAAGCCCGCTGACCTTCGAAGCCATCATGGTCTGGCGCGACGAGTTGCAGGAAGGCCAGGTCCTGCTGCGCGACATCATCGACCTTGACGCCACCTATGGCGGCCAGCAGGCCGAGGTTGAAGAGGGCGAGGATGGCGAGGGCGAAGCCGGGGCCGCAGCTCCTGCCGCTGCGCCAGCCGACACGCAGGACAAGTCTGGCGACGAAGACGAGAAGTCTGCCAAGAAATCCTCCCGCGACGATGATGACGAGGATGAGGACGACGACGAGGAGACCGAAGGCTCCGGCGACGACGAGGATGATGATGACGAGGACGATGGTGCCTCGCTCTCCCTGTCGGCGATGGAAGCGGA
Organism: Maricaulis virginensis; assembly: GCF_027922185.1. NCBI lineage: Bacteria > Pseudomonadati > Pseudomonadota > Alphaproteobacteria > Maricaulales > Maricaulaceae > Maricaulis > Maricaulis virginensis. Next base: position 78,129 of record NZ_BSFE01000014.1, read on the forward strand.
ACTGCGCGACGGCGTCATGGAGACGCTGGACTCGATCGCGTCCGACTTCGCCGCCTTCCGCAAGCTGCAGGACAAGCTGGTTGCCGCCCGCATCGAGGGCAAGGACCTGACCAAGCAGAGCCGGGAGAAGTACGAGGGGCTGCAGAACTCCATCGTCACCCAGCTCAATACGATGCACCTCAACAATGCGCGTATCGAGGCCCTGGTCGAACAGCTCTATGCGATCAACAAGGAACGCATGTCGCTGGAAGGCAAGCTCCTGCGCATGGCCGATGCCCATGGCGTGCCGCGTGCCCAGTTCATGGACAGCTATTTCGGAAACGAGCTCAATCCGGACTGGCCGGGCTCGATGGCCGGCACGTCCAAGGCCTGGGACCGTTTCATCGACCGCGAGGCGCTTGACGCCGGCAAGATCCGTGACGAGCTGGCCGATCTGACCCAGCGCGCCGGCGTACCGATCGAGGATCTGCGCCGCATCGTGCGCACCGTCCAGAAGGGCGAGCGCGAGGCCCGCGTGGCCAAGAAGGAGATGGTCGAGGCGAACCTGCGCCTGGTGATCTCCATCGCCAAGAAATACACCAATCGCGGCCTGCAATTCCTGGATCTGATCCAGGAAGGCAATATCGGCCTGATGAAGGCCGTCGACAAATTCGAATACCGCCGCGGCTACAAGTTCTCGACCTATGCCACCTGGTGGATCCGCCAGGCGATCACCCGCTCGATCGCCGACCAGGCCCGCACCATCCGTATCCCGGTGCACATGATCGAGACGATCAACAAGATCGTCCGCACCAGCCGCCAGATGCTGCACGAGATCGGCCGCGAGCCGACCCCGGAAGAGCTGGCCGAAAAGCTCGCCATGCCGCTGGAAAAAGTGCGCAAGGTGATGAAGATCGCCAAGGAGCCGATCTCCCTGGAAACGCCGATCGGCGACGAGGAAGACAGCCATCTGGGCGATTTCATCGAGGACAAGAATGCCGTCCTGCCGATCGATGCCGCCATCCAGGCCAATCTGCGCGAAACCACCACCCGCGTGCTGGCCTCGCTCACCCCGCGCGAGGAGCGCGTGCTGCGCATGCGCTTCGGCATCGGCATGAATACCGACCACACGCTGGAAGAAGTCGGCCAGCAATTCTCGGTGACCCGCGAACGGATCCGCCAGATCGAGGCCAAGGCCCTGCGCAAGCTCAAACACCCGAGCCGTTCGCGCAAGCTCCGCAGCTTCCTGGATAATTGATCCGCCGAGCGGCGGATCGTCCCGGCCCCGTTCCGGGATCCGGACGCGACACGCTTAACGAAAAGCCGGCCTTCGGGCCGGCTTTTTTGTTGGCTGCCGGCCTGCTCAATCGACTTCCCGGGACTTCGGCCCTAGACTTCCGGAATGAACGCCAAATTCCGTGCGATTGAGGTCGATGAGACGACGGCGGCGCTGCTCGAGGCCCGGGCCGCGGCACGCAATCTTACCGTGGCAGAGCTATTGGCTGACCTGGCCGCCAGCGAAGCAGGTTTGCCGGCAGACCTGGCTGAGCAGCGGGCGGCTGGAACAGGACCCTGGTCGCCGGAAGTGCTGGCCGAGGATGAGCGCAGACTGCTGGCCTTCCGCGAGGAGCGCAGCGGGGCCGACTGGAGCGATGTCCGGGACTGGATGGAGAGCTGGGGCCGTCCGTCCGAAGGACCTGCTCCGAAGGCCCGCAAGCTTTGAAGGTCAGGGTCTCCGGCGCAGAGGAGCATAATGCTGCCGCATTCCGGCGCCTTCCTGCCTGTTCGTGATCGGGGGACGGCTATCGTGAAAATTCAGACGCTTGGCGCGGCGGCAGCATTGCTGCTTACCGGACCGGTCAGCGCCCAGCCCGCCCCGCATCCCGATCCCGTCGACGCTGCCGTCGAGCCCTTGATGGAGCAGGGGCATTTCCCCGGCATGGCGGTCGCTGTGCTGCGGCACGGCGAACCGGTACATGTCGGCAGCTACGGCCTGGCTTCGGTCGGGCATCAGGTGCCGGTGACGGCCGCGACGGTTTTCGAACTCGCCTCCCTGACCAAGCATATGACCGCGCTGGCGGTACTGACGCTGGCGGATGCGGGTGAGGTATCGCTGGACGATCGGGTCGTGGACTACCTGCCCGTCGACGCGCCGGAGGCCTGGTCGGCGATCACGATCGACCAGCTGCTCAGTCATACCGGCGGGCTGGCTCACCGGTTCGAGGCGAGGCCGGATGGCGAGTTCCTGCTGAACTATTCCACCGAAGACATGCTCGCCTCGGCCATGGCGACGGAGATGGTGGCCACGCCCGGAGAGGACTGGAGCTATTCCGACCAGGGGTATTTCCTGCTCGGCCTCGTGATCGAGCAGGTCACCGGTCAGTCCTATGGCGACTATCTTCAGGACGCATTTTTCGGCCCGCTGGGGATGGACCAGACGGCCATGCTGGACCAGTCGGCCATCGTGCCGCATCGCGCCGAAGGCTATGCCTGGCGCGAGGCTGACGGGCTGCAGCGCAACCGCCGCGTCTGGCAATTCGGCCTGATGTCGCATTTCGGTGTGACCTCCTCGCTCGACGATATGATGGCCTGGGAAGCCGCGTTGTCCGGTGGCGGCACTGTCGATGCCGGTGCCCTCGCGGCCACGGCGGAGATCCAGCGCCCCTTCGATACCGGGGAGACTTGCGACAGTTGGGGCTATGCGCGTGGCTGGATGTCCTATCACCGGGACGGGCGCACCCTGGTGAGCCATGGCGGCTATTCCGGCACGGCCTATGTGCGCGATCTGACGACAGGCCTGTCGGTAATCGTGCTGACCAATCGCGAAGACACGCCGGATGCGATTTCGCCCATGGCGATCGCCTGGGCCGCCGCGCACGCCGTGGACAGCGAACTGCCGGAAGACGGCCCGCGCTGCTGGGAGTAGCCGGACCTCTCCAATCGGTAAGTCCGCCGTCACACCCTGGACGGGCGCGTGTTGACCTAATGTCCGCCAGGCTGAGGGAGGACAGGTGATGCCGGGTATCAGGGCAATCCTGCTGGGAATGAGTGTTGCGAGCGTTCAGATGGCGGTGGCCCAGGCGGAGGAGCCGGCAGCGCATCGCTGGTCCGCGGCGCTCGAGGAAGTCGCGGTCTATCTGGAAGACGACTACATCTATCCACAGACCGGTGCCGCCATGGCGCGTCATCTTCGCGAGCATGCCGGCGATTATGATCAGGCCGCCGATCTGGACGCGCTGGCGCAAGCGCTCACCGAAGATCTCTACGATATCGCCCAGGACCACCATCTGCGTCTGTGGACCCAGGGCAGCCGCGCCGCACCGTCGCGGGCGCCCATGTCGCGTGAACAGATCGAGCATTGCCGCACGGCCTCGATCGAACACCGCTGGCTGGCGCCGGATATCGGCTATATCCAGTTTCCGCGCTTCCGGTCCGAGCCGGACTATCTGGCCGGTTTCGATGCCGCGATGGAGACGCTGGACGGGGCGGATGCGATCATTCTCGATCTGCGCGCCAATTGCGGTGGTGACGAGATGGCGGTGCGCCACCTCTCGACCTACTTCTTCGGGCAGCCGACCCATCTGGTGAGTTCGCAGGTCGGCGACAGCGAGCCGCGCGAGCGCTGGACGCTGGATGCCGTGCCCGGACCGCGTCAGCCGGATACCGCGCTCTATATCCTGGTCGACAACGGCACGTTCTCGGCAGCTGAGTCCTTCAGCTTCGGCATGCGCGTGACGGGGCGTGCCACACTCGCCGGTATGCCGACGGGCGGCGGCGGGCATTTCGGTCCGACGGTCGAACTGGACAGCGGCATGCGGATGTTCCTGCCGATCGGCCGGACATTCGATCCGCGCACAGGCGAGGGCTGGGAGGCGGCGGGCATCATGCCGGACATCCGGACAGACGCCTCGGGCGCAGCGCTCGAGGCGGCGGTGGCGGACTTCAGGGCCGCACATTGATGGCCGGCGTGGGGGTGGGCTTGCCCTTGTGGCGCCAGCGCGCGACAAACAGGCCATGCCCCTTCACCGTATCGCCATTCCGACAACCGGCCCCGGCCTCTACGAATTCACCGCCGAGGTTGATAATTTCGCACGCAAAGTAAATCCGGCCGAGGGTGTGCTGACGGCCTATGTCCGGCACACCTCCTGCTCGCTGGTGATCCAGGAAAACGCCGACAGCGATGTGCAGCGCGACCTCGCCGAATTCTTCCGGCGGCTGGTGCCCGATGCCGACGATCCGTCCATGTCCTGGCTGTGGCACACCACGGAAGGGCCGGACGACATGCCGGCCCATATCAAGGCCGCGCTGACCCAGACCTCGCTGGGCATTCCGGTCGAGGATGGCCGCTTGTTGCTGGGCACGTGGCAGGGGATCTACCTGTTCGAGCACCGCCACCGCCCCCACCGCCGCGAAGTGGTTCTGCACCTCGCGACGTAAAGGGAGGGACATGTACCTCCGGTACGTGTCCCCCAAAAGATCCCCTGTTCTGATCGGCAGGAACACCGTTCGACCCCGGGGCAAATCTCCGCGGGGCATGCCCCGCTCCTTGTCTGCGGTCTGGCCCGGGACACGTACCAGAGGTACATGTCCCTAGAGCCTAGCTGTCGTTTCTCACACCGTTGTTCAGCAGGGTTTTGAGCCTTGTCGCTGGCGGTTGCCTGTTGAGAGCATAGTGCGGTCTGGCTGTGTTGT
>NZ_BSFE01000015.1:0-67569 GCF_027922185.1 Maricaulis virginensis
TTTTATGGGGAGGTGGATCGCCGCAAGGCGGCGAGACGGAGGGGCGCCGCGCCAGCGGCGATGTGTCAGCGACAAGCTCCACCGCCTCCCGGCGCTCCGCGCCGGCCCCTTCGACCCCTCCTTCGCCAAGGCTATGGAGGGCCCACTTCCCCACGAAATGGGGAAGAAAGAGCACCGAGCCGCTTTCCCCGGATTTATTCCGGGGTCTGGCGGCGTTTCAGATGCAGGCTCAGCCGGACCCCGGCACGGGGGGCGGGGGAAGTGGAGAGAAGTGGGGAAGAATTCTGCCTACACCCGCGAAATTCTACCGCCGGAGACCGCGTGGCGGGCGCCGGTGGTTGAGGGGAGGCTGGTGGGCAGGCCGCGTTCGACGCGCACCGCCAGCCAGGCGAAGGCCTCGGCTTCCAGGAGGTCGCCCCGCCAGCCGACGGCCTCGACCGGTTCGGCCGCGACGCCCAGATGTTCGCCCAGCATCCGCATCAGGGTCGGGTTCAGCCGGCCGCCGCCGGTGACCAGGAGACGATCCGGCCGGCCCAGGCGTGTGATGGCATCGGCGACACTGCGGGCGGTGAAGGCGGTCAGGGTCGCGGCGCCGTCGGGCGCGGCGAGATTGCGGACGGGCTCGAGGGTGAAGTCCCAGCGGTCGAGGGATTTGGGCGGCGCCAGCGCCAGGAAGGGATGCTGCAGCAGATCGTCCAGCGTCGCCTCGTGCACCCGGCCGGACGCGGCCAGCGCCCCGTCCCGGTCGAACGCCTCGCCGGTATGGCGGGCACACCAGGCATCGATCAGCCCGTTGGCCGGCCCCGTGTCGAAGGCGACCGGATCGCGGCCGGGCGCCATCCAGGTGACATTCGCGACACCGCCCAGATTGAGGACGGCAATCGCACCATCCAGGCCCGCATGATCGGCCAGGGCGCGGTGATAGAGCGGTGCCAGGGGCGCGCCCTGCCCGCCGGCCAGCATGTCGGCAGTACGGAAATCATGGACGACATCGACGCCCAGCCGGCTGGCCAGCTTGGCTCCGTCGCCGATCTGCAGCGTCTGCCCGCTGCTGCCGCCCGAGGGCGCGCGATGCAGCACGGTCTGGCCGTGAAATCCCACCAGTTCGACGGCGTCCAGATCCAGCCCGGCCGCAGCGGCGACACGCTCGGCGGCCTCGGCATGACGGTCGGTCAGCACGGCCTCGGCGCGGCGGAAATCCGGCGCGGGGCCGGTGAACTGCCAGTCCAGCGCGGCATCCACGGCGGCCTGCAGGATGGCCCGGTCCTCGCGGGTATAGGGCACGGTTTCGCCGGGCCCGAAGGCCGCGATGCGCACGCCATCGGTCTCGATCAGGGCGGCGTCGATACCGTCCAGCGAGGTGCCGCTCATCAGTCCGATCACGCGTTTCATGTGCGGCCCCTCTTTTCTCGGCGCAAAGCTCGACCTAGAAGCGCTCTATCAGGAGAGCGATCATGAGCGAATACAAGTCCGAACTCGTGCGCGTGCTCGTCGAGCGCGGCTATCACTTCCAGTCCACCGACCTTGAAGGCCTCGACAAGGCGGCCAGCGAAGGCGTGGTGACGGGCTATATCGGATTCGACGCCACGGCGTCCTCGCTGCATGTCGGCTCGCTGGTGCAGATCATGATGCTGCGGCGCATGCAGCAGGCCGGCCACAAGCCGATCATCCTGATGGGCGGTGCGACGACCAAGATCGGCGATCCGACGGGCAAGGACAAGGTCCGCGCCATGCTGGACGACGAACAGATCGCGGCCAACAAGGCGAGCATTCTGCAGCCCTTCTCGCGTCTGATGTCGATCGGCGACGGTCCGACCGACGCGATTGTCGTGGACAATAACGAGTGGTTCGCCGAGTTCGGCTATCTGGAATTCCTGCGCCGCTTCGGCACGCATTTCACCATCAACCGCATGCTCACCTTCGAGTCGGTGAAACAGCGCCTGTCGCGCGAAGAGCCGATGACCTTCCTGGAATTCAACTACATGCTCCTGCAGGCGGTCGACTTCCTGGAACTCAACCGGCGCACCGGCTGCACGCTGCAGCTGGGCGGCGGCGACCAGTGGGGCAATATCGTCAATGGCGTGGAATTGTGCCGCCGGGTCGACCAGAAGGAAGTCTACGGCTTTACCACGCCGCTGGTCACGACGGCGTCGGGCGCCAAGATGGGCAAGACCATGGATGGCGCGGTCTGGCTGAATGCCGACATGCGCAGCCCGTACGAATACTGGCAGTTCTGGCGCAATACCGAGGACGCCGATGTCGGCCGTTTCCTGCGCCTGTTCACCGACCTGCCGCTGGACGAGATCGCCCGGCTGGAGGCGCTGGAAGGCGCCGAGATCAACGACGCCAAGGTGCGCCTGGCCAATGAGGCGACGACGCTGCTGCACGGGGCCGATGCCGCCCGCGAGGCCGAGGCGACCGCAAGACAGACCTTTGCCGGCGGCGGCGCGGGCGATGCCCTGCCCACCGTCACCTTCGACATGTCGGATGAGGCCGTAACGCTGGTCGGCCTGTTCGTCGAGGCCGGCCTGGCCGGTTCGAACGGCGAGGTACGCCGCCACATGAAGGCCGGTGCCGCCAAGGTGAATGACGCCCCGCTGACCGACCCCTTTGCCCGGCCGACGGCGGATCTGGTTGTCGAGGGTGCGATCAAGCTGTCGGTCGGCAAGAAGCGCCACGCCCTGGCCAAGCCGGCGTAGGAGGGCTCGCCCCGCTTGCGGGGGAGCTGCCCGCGCTAGCGGACTGAGGGGGCAGCGCGCAGCGGCGCAGAGCGCGGAAGCGCGCAGACATACCCCCTTCGACCTCACCCGGCCCAAGGGCCGGGTTCGGCCACTTCCCCCGCTCACGCAGGGGAAGCCTTGTGCTGCGCTATTCGTCCGGCCCTGTTTCTCCAGGTGTGTCTTCCGGCTCGGGAGCGGCCTCCTCCACACCCGCGTCACGAGCCCGGTCACGGGCGGCGCGTTCGGCGGCCGTGCCTTCGAAAATCCGGCGCAGCACGCCCGGTGCCAGGGCCGAGAGCGGATTGGCAAAGACGGTGAGGCTGTCGAACGGCCCCTCGACGGAATAGGTGATGCCGATCACGCCCTCGCCGGGCCGGGAGACCAGAATATCGCCGATCACCGGCACCCCGCCGAACAGGGAATTGAGCGCGTAGGACGGGGCGAGATTGCCGTCGATCGCGGCCCGCTCGGATGCAAAATCGATTGTTCCCGCGGCCGTCACGCCCAGCGCATTGCCCGCCGCACGGGCATCGCCGATGGTCATCAGGCCGTCCTCGTAGAGCAGATCGGCATCGATCCGGTCGAACACGATCCCCTCGCCATTGAGCAGGGCCGCTAGCCCCTGGAAGGAGCCGGCGGCGAGAATCCGGGCGAGAATCGGCACGCGGACGAGCGTCAGATCGGTCACTTCGAGCCGGGCCGACAAGGGCCCTTCCGTGCCCAGGGGCGGCGCAGACCCCAGCATCGCCATACGTCCGCCCAGGGCATAGGATTCCACCCCGAACAGCGAGGCGACCCGTTCGACACTCGGCGCCTGCAGGCGGAATTCGCGTGCTCCGCCGGGTTCACTGGCACCAAAGGCAGCCTGGAAGGAGCCGTCCATGGTCTGGCCGGAAACGGAGAAGGCACGGATCCCCTCTGCTTCGCTGCGCCAGATCAGGTTGAAATCGTCCAGCACCGAGCGTTCCGACAGGATGAGCCGCGCAATATCGGCATTCACGGACAGGGGCATCATCCCACCGCCCTCACCCAGCGACGTCAGCTGAGCCACGAAATCGGACACATCGACATACTGGCCGGAGAGCTGCAGATCGAGCGGCGCACCCGCGGTTTCCGGCACGACCAGCCGGGCCGATATATCCGCCAACCCCTCGATGAAGAGCCGGTCGAGATCCACGCGCTCCAGCCGGGTTCCCGCCGCCATGACGAGGCTGCCGGTCACTTCCATTCCCTCGCTGCGCACGGCGAGCGCGTCGACGGAATAGCGGCCCGTCTCGTCCACGGAGATGCGCAGCTCGGCCTCGCCGGGCACGCCGGCCGCCTTGCTCCACGCGCCGCCGGGCGTTTCCAGCAGCGCCTGTTCCAGATCGGCATGAAGATCGATTGACCGGAAATCCAGACCGTCCGATACCGCCTCGCCGGTGAGACGGACGGGGCCGTCGAAATAGCGCCGCACCGGGATATTGAACACATCCAGCGTCGCCGCCGTGACATCGGCCGACAGGCCGATCCGGGTCGAGGCCGCATCGTCGGGCAGGCCGAACGTTTCGGTCCAGTCGATATGCACCGGCGTTTCGCCGAACAGGGCATCGCCCGAGGCTTCCAGCCCCTCCTGGCGCGCGGATATCGCGATCTCGCCGCCGGTCAGTTCGATCGGCGTGCCGGGGACATTCAGGCTGACATTGGAGAAAGTGCCGTCGATGAAGAAGGGGATTTCCTCGACCGGCACATCGGTCAGCATGGCCCGGCGGATCTCGAAACGCATCTCGCCCTGCCCGCCGACCAGCGCCGGGTCGAGCCCGTATTCCGATGGCAGGTGCAGCGGCGGCTCGTCGATCAGGGCCAGGATATCGGACGCATCACCGTGGGCCACGCCGCCATAGCGGGCAACCGCCCCTTTCGGGTTGAGCCGCGGGATGTCGACAAAACCGTCGACCAGTTCGATATCGCCGATACGGCCGCTTTCCATCGCGACCTCGAACGCATTGCCGCGCAGGACGGCATGTCCGCGGCCCTCGACCAGCGGCGTCATGGTGGAGATGTAGAGGACAGAGGCGTTCTCGAAATCGAAGCCGAGCGTCATGCGCTCATTGTCCATCTGCTCGGCTTCGATATCCCCGGCCCGCAGATCGAGATCGAAACGCGCATTGTAGAAGCGGCCGCCCAGAATGCGCTCCTGCACCCAGCTGCGGGCGCTGTCGGCCAGCTCTACCGGCCAGTAGGCCAGTACGGTCTCGGGCTGCACATCCCCCACAATGGGCCCTGCCAGGCGCAGATTGGGAAGGAAGCGGCCATCCCCGGCCCGGCTCAGCGACACCTCGCCGGCCAGCTCGGCGCGGATCGTGTCGACAGCCAGTTCGAGCCGGTCGAACGTCGCTGCATACTCGTCCAGCCGGATCTCGCCCTGGGCGATCAGCGCCTCCCATGACGGATCGCGCTCGAACACATCGCCCAGCGCCACGAAGCCTTCACCGACACGGATATCGAAGCGGCCGCGCGTCGGCAGGGCGCCGGTATAACCGCCGATTTCCGTCACCTCGCCCTCAAGGCGGGCCGAGAATACATCCGACTCGATCCAGCCTTCATGGATACTCATCGTGCTTTCGACCGGGTCGAACCGGGCAGAGAGGTGCGCACCGGCGATCCGTCGGGCTTCGCCGCCTGTCAGGATCTCGCCATCGCCGACATCCAGGACGATGGAGGCGGTGCGGATCCCGCCCTGGCGCGTCGCATCGACGACAAAGTCCAGATAGACCGGAGCATCGACCGCCCGCAGCGGCGCCAGAGGCCCGCTGTCGGGCAGCACACCGGCAGGGGACAATTGCTGGAAGCGCGCCTCGAACAGCAGCGTCTCCAGATCGGCACCGGCCTGCAGGCGCAGCTCGACCGGTGCAAAACCGGAGGGGGTCGCGAACTGGCCCTCGATCTCGGCCAGGATGCGCGTTTCGTCGCGCTCGAAGCGCACACCGGCATCATCCACCAGCCAGGCGATGCCGCTCTGGGCATCGACGATCCGCACGGCGGCCTCTTCGATACGCACATGCTGCAACCGGCTGAGGCGGCTGGCAGGGTTCTGCGGGTCGGCCAGGAGCTGGAAGAGGCTGGCACTTTCATCGCCGCCCCGCTCGGGCAGCTGCGCATTGGCGGCGACGCGCTCGGCACTGCCCAGCCCGGCCCCGACAGCGCCATCGGCCCGGCGGACGAGCGAGAGCGAACCGCCCTGGATGTTCAGAGCGACCGGCTCCAGCCGGCCGAGCAACAGTGCGTCGACCGCGAGACCGGCCTCAATGCGCGGCGCCCGGGCGATCACATCGCCGGTCGCATCGGCAACCGTCACATCGCCGGCCATCAGCATGAGGGCGCGCGTCTGCGGATCGAAGCCGGCCTGCAACCGGCCGAGCGCCACGACATCGCCCTCGAAGGCCTGCGCCAGCATGCGCTGGGCATCCTCGCGCAGGAAGTCGAGTTCAACCGGACCGCTGGACAGACGCCACAGGATCGCGGCAATGCCGAAGATCGCCAGCGCCAGCAGCACGGCGACCGCCTCGAGCAGATAGATCAGGCTCCAGCGCAGGGACTTGCGCAGCATCAGCGCCTCCCGACCGCAGCGGGAAGACTGGACGCGCCGGATTCTACGCGCATTTTACACTCATCAGCCCGCATCCACGGCAACAAGCGCAAGAGGGATATGATGAGCGAACTCAAAACCGGCGACCTTGCTCCGACTTTCAAACTGCCCGCCGATGGCGGAAACGAGATCGACCTGGCCGATCTGCGCGGCAAGACCGTTGTGCTCTATTTCTACCCGAAAGACGATACGCCGGGCTGCACCACGGAAGCCATCGACTTCACCCGTGCGCAGGCCGGTTTCGAGGCCGCCAACACGGTCGTCATCGGGGTATCCAAGGATAGCGTGCAAAAGCATGACAAGTTCAAGGCCAAGCATGACCTTTCAGTGGCACTGATCGCCGACGAGGCCGGCGAGATCTGCGAAGCCTATGGCGTCTGGGTGCTCAAGAAGCTCTATGGCCGCGAATACATGGGCATCGAACGCGCCACCTTCCTGATCGGTCCGGACGGCAAGATCGCCGAGATCTGGCGCAAGGTGAAGGTGAAGGGCCATGCCGACGTCGTGCTCGAGGCGGCCCGCAAGCTCGCCTGATGAGCGGCGAGACGCTTCTTCACCTGGCCCTGCAGGTTCTGGAAACGGCGGAACCGCGCGCCAAGGCGGCGGCTGCGCGGGCTGCCGCCGGGGCCTGGACCGGCGGCAGCGTGCCGCTTGGCGGGCCGGTCGAGGCACCTGACCGTCCGGCCCGGCCTGAAAAGCCGGCCTGCGTGGCGCCCGGCAAGGTTCCGCGCCGCCGGCTCAATACGCTCGCCGGCCGCTGCGCCCTGATGCACGCGATCGCCCATATCGAGTTCAACGCGATCGACCTCGCCTTCGACATGGTCGTCCGCTTTGCCCATGATTCGACTCTGGACGATGCCCGGCGAACGGAATTCGTCACCGACTGGATCGGTGTCGGCGACGACGAGGCCCGCCATTTCGAGATGGTGGCTGACCGTCTTGAAGCCATGGGCAGCCATTACGGTGCCCTGCCCGCCCATGACGGATTGTGGGATTCGGCCCAGGCCACGGCCGGCGCACTCGACGCGCGGCTCGCCGTGGCGCCTATGGTGCTCGAGGCGCGCGGACTGGACGTGACACCGGGCATGATCGAGCGGCTCACATCTGCCGGTGACCGGGAAAGCGCCGGAATTCTTCGGATCATTTATGAAGAAGAACTGGGGCATGTCGCCGCAGGCGCCCGCTGGTTCAGACACTTATGCGAAAAATCCGGTCACGAACCGGCGTCACATTTTCAGACCCTGGTAACCAAATATTTCCGCGGGCGCCTCAAACCTCCCTTCAATACCGATGCGCGCATGCGTGCCGATCTGCCGGCGGATTTTTATGGTCCCCTCGTCTGAGACGGCGCAGCTCTTGCATTGGCGTGTATTGATATCCAGCGGGCTTTTGTGTCACATGCTCGCGCAGGGAATTTGGGGCAGGCAAATCTAAGCGGCGTAACGCATGTTATCACGAGTCAAAGAAGCTGTTTGGGGAACGGCTCAGCGCTGGTTTCCGGATCGGCAGATCTATCACCGGAGTGACGGGCAAGTCCGTTATTTCGCGATCTCCACCGGCGTCCAGATCGGCGCGCTCCTCGGGGCGACAGCTCTGGCCGGGTGGCTGTGTTTCTCTACCGTTTCCGTCGCATTCCACGGACGCGCCATCGCGGCAAAGGATGCCGAGATCGAGCGCGACCGTATCTACTATCACCGCATGGTCGCCGAGGCCCAGGCCAATGAGGCGACCGTCATCTCCTTCATGGAATCGCGCATGGAGGAATTCGATCGCACCGCCTACGAATTCCAGATGCGTCACGAGACGCTGCGCCAGCTGGTCAGCTTTGCCGAGCAGCTGACCGGGACGGAAATGTCCCCCTCGCCCGCGCTCGACGATGGCCGGGTCCTGATGGCGGCGGCGCCTGCCGACCCGTCACCGCGTGAAGCGCGCGACCCCATGGCCGCCGTCGCATCCGTCACCTCCGACGCGCCGGAAGACCAGATCGCCTATCTCATGGGCGAACAGGATGCGGTGCTGGCCCGCGCGGAAGACGCCACCGAAGCCCGCCTGCAGAACCTGCGCGCCGTGCTGCGCCTGACCGGGCTGGACATAGAGGACGTGATTGCCGATCAGCGCGATGGCGAAGAACGCGGCGGTCCCTTCCATCCGATTTCGGAGACCGATCTTTTTTCCGCCGGTTCCAATCCGAATTTCGAGCTTGATGATGCCTTCTCCTCCCGCATCAACCGCATCGCGGCACGCCTGCTGGAAGTAGAAGAACTCGAGGATTTCGTGACCTCCGGCCCGTTGGGTATTCCCATAGGCGATACCTATCGCCGCACATCGGATTTCGGGGTCCGGATCGATCCGTTCAACGGACGTCCCACCTCGCACTATGGTCTCGACTTTGCCGCCTACCGCCGGGCGCCGATTATTGCGACCGGCCCTGGCGAAGTGATTTACGCCGGTTGGCGCTCGGGCTATGGTCGCACCGTGGAGATCGACCATGGTTACGGCTTTGTGACCCGTTATGGCCATCTCCACGAAATCGCAGTGCGACGGGGCGATACGGTTGACCGCGGACAACTCATCGGGGGGATGGGGTCCACGGGACGCAGTACCGCGACCCATCTGCATTATGAAATTTGGTATAACGGATCGGCCATCGATCCGGAACGTTTGTTGAGAGCCGGCCAGTATGTTCAACAAGGCTAAAGAGACCTCGTCCTCCGACAGCGGAGCGTCGTTTGCCCCTCCCCCGAAAAGGACCGCCATGAAATCGAAAGCTCCGTCCATTCTGTCCAGCGATCTGGTTCTGACCGGGTCGATTGTTTCCGATGGCGAAATCCAGCTCGACGGCCAGGTCGACGGTGATGTTCGCGCCGGATCCCTGATCATCGGCGAGGACGCCTCCGTCTCGGGCGAAGTCTCTGCCGAGACGGTCGTGATCCGCGGCAAGGTGACCGGCAGCGTCCGTGCCCGCCAGGTCCAGCTCGCCTCGACCGCACGCATCGAGGGCGATATCGTCCACGCGACGCTCTCCGTGGAAGCCGGTGCCTATTTCGACGGACACTGCCGCCACTCGTCCGATCCGGTACAGACCGGCGACGCTACGAAGTCGGCAAAGCCGAAGGTCGATGCACCGAAGACCGACAGCAAGCCGCCGGCTCCGGGCAAGCCCGACCCGCTCGACTCGCTCGAGCCGCCGGTTGCGGCATCGAAGTCCGGCTTCTAGGCCCGGCTTCAGATACAGAACGACAGAACCGGCGCCCTTCCAGGCGCCGGTTTTTTTCTTGCCTGCAGCACAATTGGCGGCGGTCTTGGCGGCACTGGCCACGCATTGAAAGACATGTTTGTTTTTTAAACTTGTTGATGATACATATCGATCAACCTGATTGGAGACCGTCATGTCCAGCAAACCCGCGAACCGCCTCCATGCACTCGATGCCGTCAGAGCCATCGCGCTCCTGCTCGGCGTGGTGCTGCACGCCTCGATGTCCTTCATTCCCGGCCCGCCGGTCTGGATCATCCAGGACAACGCTGCCGCAACCGAATTTTCTCTGCTCTTCTACATCCCGCACATGTTCCGCATGGTGCTGTTCTTCCTGATCGCCGGCTATTTCGCCCGGTTCGTTCTGGAGCGCCGCGCCATTGCGCGCTTTGCGCTCGACCGCGGACAGCGGATCCTTCTGCCGCTCGTTACACTCTGGCTGCCGATATTCATCGCCATCGCCAGCGTCTTCCTGTGGGGCGTGGCAAAGGCCAATGGCGGCGAACTGCCGGACCAGGAGGCTCCGCCGCTCACCATCGGCACCTTCCCGCTGACCCATTTGTGGTTTCTCTACCTGCTGACCGCATTCTACCTCGTCAGCCTGCCGCTGACCGCCATGATGCGCGCCCTCGACCGCAAGGACCGCACCGGCAGCCTGATCGACGCGGCAACACGCGTGCTGGCCACAACACCGCTGGGCGCCGTGGCTCTGGCCCTGCCCGTCTTTGCCTGGTTTGCCACCGCCCCGTTCTGGATGCAGTGGTTCGGCATTCCCACGCCGGATACCGGCCTGGTTCCGAACAATGGCGCCCTGATCGCCTACGGCACCGCGTTTGCGGCCGGCTGGGCCGTCCGCCGCAACAGCGAACAGGTCCTGTCGGCCTGGAAGCGCAGCTGGCACGTCAATCTCGCCGCAGCAGTCGCCCTGACGGTTGTGTGCCTGTCCATCACCGGTATCGCCCCCTTGCTGATGCCGGCACAGCCGGGAACGGACCGGCTGATCTATTCCGCCGCCTATGCACTGGGCATCTGGACCTGGACATTCGGCCTGACCGGGCTCGCCCTGCATGTCTTCAGCCGGGCCAGCCGCACCTGGCGCTATCTCGCCGATGCGTCCTACTGGGTCTACCTCATGCACCTGCCGCTGGTGATGGCACTGCAGGTCGCCCTGTCCGATGTCGCCCTGCCCGGCGTGCTCAAGCTGACCTTGATCGTCGTGTTCTCGATGATCCTGCTGCTGGCAAGCTACCAGATCGGCGTACGCCACACATGGCTCGGCCTCTGGCTCAATGGCCGCCGGCCCAGGCCGGACGAGCGCTCATCCGCCCTGCCAGTTGCCGATAAGGCCTCCGCGTGAATCGATCCATACTGCCCGGACGTGACCCGCGAAGGCCCGTCCGGGCCCTTGCCCGAGAGACAGATCATGACCGACAAGCTTGCTGATGTCCGTGCCGACCTCGCTTTCATGCGCGGTCTGGCGGCCGGCGATGAAACGCCCTCCCATTCCCTGGGACTGGTCCTTTTCGTCTGCGGCGGCCTCTATGCCGTGCAGACCTTCATCCAGTACCTCTCTTTTGGCGGTCATGTGGACCTTCCCCGACTCGCCGACCTGGCTGTCGTGGTGATCGCGAACGCCGGTGTGCTGGGCACGATCGTCACGGTCACCATGCGCGACTGGTCGAAGGGACCGAAAACCCTCTCCGGCCGGGCCTATGAAGCCGCCTTCATCGCCGCCGGCCTGATCAATCTGTGCCTGGTGGTGATTTTCGGACTGATGTCCTACCGCACCGGCAGCGCCGAACCCTGGCTGGTGCACGCCGAAGTCGTCTTTGCCCTGTTCGGCGGCACCTGGTTCATCGCTTTCCGCCTGCGCCGCCGCCTGTGGCAGGGCGCCGTCTCGCTGGGCTGGTTTGCCGCGGCCATCCTGCTGGCCGTGAACGGCGTGAATAATCGCTTTTTGCTGATCACCAGTCTCGCACTCCTGCTGCTGATGTCCTTGCCGGGCTATCTGCTCATGCGGGCAGCGCGGCCGACACAAGCCAAGGCATGACGGCGCAACCGTGAGCAGTATCGACGATATCGACGACATCATTCACGGACGTATCCGGCTGGGCGTGATGACCCATCTGGCCAATACGGATGTGGCTGATTTCACCGAACTGAAGACGGTGCTCAATGCGACGCAGGGCAATCTGTCGATCCACCTGCGCAAGCTTGAGGACGCCGGCTATGTCGCCATCGACAAGAGTTTCCTCAACCGCAAGCCGCTGACCCGGGTCCGCATGACACCCGCCGGCCGCAAGGCTTTCGCCGCCTATATCGAGGCGATCGGCCGGCTGCTGGGTCAATCCGGAGGTGGCGACGGCTAGAGCGGCAACCCCGAAAACAGGCCCATGGGATGATGGGTCCGGGCGACGGTGACGATGAAAAGGAAGACAGTCGCCGCGGCGGCGGTCGCGACCAGCCGCACGGGTGCCGGACGCGCCGGCCGCAAGGCGATGATGCCCAGGGCGATGTAAACGACGAGAAGCACGACCTTCACCGTCAGCCAGGCATCCGCGAACGGGTACTGGCCGGTCACCACGGTCAGCGCGATCGCGGAGGCGAGCAATACGGTGTCGATTGCATAGCTGCTCATGCGGACGGGCCGCAGGCGGGGCCAGCCGGCACCGGCCAGATTGACGGCAATCGCGCGAACCAGGAAGAAAATCCCGCTCAGCGCAATCGTCGTCATATGGATGTGGCGCAGCGCGGTGTACCAGCTCTCCATGTCGTCAAACCCCGCTCGCCGCCCTAGCCCTCGGCCTCGTCGTCGCCACCGACCCGGGCGGCCAGGGCCGCCGCCATGAACGCGTCGAGATCGCCGTCCAGCACGCCGGACGTATTCGACGTTTCCACATTCGTCCGCAGATCCTTGACCATCTGGTAGGGCTGCAGGACGTAGGAGCGGATCTGGTGGCCCCAGCCGATCTCGGTCTTGCTGTCGGCCTCGGCCTGGGCCGCAGCCTCGCGGCGTTGCAGCTCGACTTCATAGACCCGCGCGCGCAGCATGTCCCAGGCCTGGGAGCGGTTCTTGTGCTGGGAGCGGTCGTTCTGGCACTGCACGACGATCGGTTTTTCCTCGCCGGGCATGTCATAGGTCAGGCGCACCGCACTGTCCGTCTTGTTGACGTGCTGGCCGCCGGCCCCGGAAGCGCGATAAGTGTCGGTGCGCACCTTGGATTCGTCGATCTCGACCTCGATCGCATCGTCGATCTGCGGGTAGACGCCGACCGAGGAGAAGCTAGTGTGACGCCGCGCCGAACTGTCGAAGGGCGAAATCCGCACCAGCCGGTGCACACCGCTTTCTGTTTTCAGCCAGCCATAGGCATTTTCGCCCTTCACCAGCAGCGTCGTGGACTTCAGGCCCGCCTCTTCGCCGGCCTGTTCTTCCATCGTCTCGACCTTGTAGCCATGGGCATTCGCCCAGCGCGAATACATCCGCGCCAGCATGGCGGTCCAGTCCTGGCTCTCCGTACCGCCGGCGCCGGAGTGGATTTCCAGGAAGGCGTCATTGCCGTCGGCTTCGCCGGAGAGCAGCGTCTCCAGCTGGGCGCGGCGCATGCGTTCGGCCAGCTGTTTCAGGCCGGACACCGCCTCTTCGACCATGTCCGCATCGTCTTCCATTTCGGCAAGTTCGATGATCTCGATCGCGTCGGACAGCTCGCGCTCGGCTTCGACAACGGTCTCGATCGCCGATTCCAGGCGATTGCGCTCGCGCATCAGAAGCTGGGCCTTCTGGGGATCGTTCCAGAAGTCCGGGGCTTCGGATTTCGCGTTCAGCTCGTCGAGGCGCTTCTGGGCAGTATCCCAGTCAAAGACGCCTCCTCAGCAGGCCCACTGCCTGCTGGATTTCGTCGGAAAGGCTCTGGATTTCAGGTCGCATGATGGCAAGGATCTGGCTGATTCAAACGGGTGTGTCTGCCGGGATAGAGGGGCACGGCACGCGAGACAAGACGGTCAGTACAGACCGCCCAGCTCGTCGTCTTCCGGATCCTCTTCCTCCTCCTGCTGCGTCTGCTGCGAGAGCAGCAGGGCGAGCGGGTCGTCGCTGACGCTGTCACGGGCAAAGGAGAGCCCGCTTTCCTCGTCCTCGGAGGTGCGCGACGGTTCCGTTCCGGGACGGAAGGCTTCCAGGATCACACCGGACTGGCCCAGAGCACCGGGCGTACCGTTGGTGCGGTCGATCGGTACAAGGCGCACGCCCTCGGGCACACGGAAAGGCGCAACCGGATAATTCTCCAGCGCGACCTCAAGAAAGTCGCGGGCGATCGGCGCGGCAACACGCCCACCCGCTTCGCTATTGCCCAGCTGGTAGGGCGTGTCGAAACCGACATAGACACCGACCACAAGGTCCGGCCCGAAGCCGACAAACCAGGCATCGCGGAAATCATTGGTCGTGCCGGTCTTGCCGCCCAGCGGACGGCCCAGCGGCCGCAGGGCCGTGCCCGTTCCGCGTTCGACGGCGCCTTCCAGCATGTGAACGACCTGATAGGCCGTCACCGGATCGACGACTTCCTCGCGCGTCTCCGGAAATTGCGGCTCGTGCAGCTCCGGCGACCATTCGGAGACGTCGCAGGTGTCGCAGGGCAGGACTTCGTGGGCAAAGATCGTTGAGCCCGTGCGGTCCTGCACCCGGTCGATGATGGTCGGTTCGACGCGGCGGCCGCCATTGACCAGCGTCGCATAGGCCGAGACCAGCCGGTAGAGTGTGGTCTCGCCGGCACCCAGCGCCATGGCGAGGACGGGCTCGAGATCGTCATAAATGCCGAAGCGTTCGCCGTACTCGGCGATCGGCTCCATGCCCATTTCCTGGGCCAGGCGCACGGTCATCACATTCCGCGACAGCTCGAGGCCGAGGCGCAGCGTAGACATGCCGTAATAGCGTTCCGAATAGTTGGACGGCATGTAGAAGCGCTCGTCCGGACCGCCGGTCGCGATGAAGGGCGCATCCAGGATCAGGCTGGCCGGCGTATAGCCATTGTCCAGCGCCGCAGCATAGACGAAGGGTTTGAAGGACGAGCCGGGCTGGCGGCGTGCCTGGGTGGCGCGGTTGAACTGGCTGTGCTGGAAGGAATACCCGCCCACCATCGCCAGAACGCGGCCGGTGTGCGGATCCATGGCCAGAATACCGCCATTGATCATCGGCACCTGGCGCAGCCCGTACTGGCCTTCGGAATAACCTTCCTGGTCGGCAATCGAGGCGACAAGGACCACATCGCCCTCGCCCAGCACATCGGACGGGCGATTGACCGCGGCACCGAGCAGGCCGTCCGGCAGGGTTTCCCGGGCCCATTCCAGGGCCGACATCGGGATTTCGCCTTCTTCACCGTTCAGGAAACCGATCCGGGCCGTATCGGCCGTGGTTTCCAGCACCGTGGCCGGCATCCAGCCCTCATCGAGATCGCCGGGGATCTCGACTTCGGACAGGCGCTCGACCCAGCCGTCGCCGGTTTCGATCGTGGCGAGCGGGCCGCGATAGCCGTGGCGGCGGTCATAGGCTTCCAGCCCGTCGCGCAGGGCACGCCGCGCAGCCAGCTGCATCGAGGTGTCCAGCGTCGTGCGGATCGACAGGCCGCCATCATAAAGCTCGTCCTCGCCATACATGGAAAAGACTTCGCGGCGGACATTCTCGACGAAATACTCGGCCGCCGTATAGGTCGCACCGGACAGGCGGTCGACGGTTTCCAGCGGCTGGGCCTGGGCCTCGCGTGCGGCCTCTTCCGAGACATAACCATTCTCGGCCATCCGCTCGATCACCCAGTTGCGGCGGGCGATCGCGGCCTCGCGATTGCGTTCGGGGTGATAGTTCGAGGGCCCCTTGGGCAGGGCCGCCAGGTAGGCGATCTCGTGCAGTTCCAGCTCGTCCAGCGACTTGCCGAAATAGTTCAGCGCCGCCGCTGCCACGCCATAGGCGCGGTTTCCGAGATAGATCTCGTTGAGATAGAGCTCGATGATCTGGTCCTTGGTGAAGGCGCGCTCGATCCGGCGCGACAGGATCATCTCGCGCACCTTGCGCTCGATGCGCTGTTCCGAGGACAGGAGGAAGTTCTTGGCGACCTGCTGGGTGATGGTCGAAGCGCCCTCGAGGCGGCGTCCGTTCAGAACATTGCCGATATTGGAGATCGCCGCGCGGATGATGCCGCGCAGGTCGAGACCGCCATGCTCGTAGAAATTCTTGTCTTCCGCGGAAATGAAGGCGTGAACGACATTCTGCGGGATATTGTCGATCGGCACGAAAACGCGATGCTCGCGCGCATATTCGGCGATCAGCAGGCCATCGCCGGCATGCACCCGGCTCATGATGGGCGGCTGGTATTCGGCCAGCTGCTCGTGATTCGGCAGGTCGTCGGTGACGCGCACCACATAGACAGCCGCAGCCACGAAGGCGATGACGCCCAGCACGACAGCGGCGATGCCGCCCCACAAAGCGGTGCGCATCAGGTTACGCAGAGTAAAAATCTTCATTACGCCCTCTGGCCGCTGCTCGACATGCAGCCCTCATCGTGACGGTCGGCACGATACCCAAAACCACGGCCGCATTATGGCCGCCTGCGGTCCGCGATCATAGAGGGTTACCGCGTCCGGGTAGCAACCGTGTCACTGCCGGCGAACTGCACGTCGTCGCCGCGCTGGGCAAAATAGCTGTCGATGCCGCGAACCACCGCCGACATCTGCGTTCGCCGGGCACTGGCCGAGGTGAGATTGCTCTCGTCCGTCGCATTGGTCAGGAAGCCCATTTCCAGCAGGACGGCCGGCACGCGCGGATCCAGAAGGACAAAGAGATTCGCCTGGCGGTGCGGGTTGGCCAGCAGCGGCCCGGCCGAGCCGAGATGCTGCAGCAGGACTTCGGCAAAGGCCGAGGACTGGTTGCGCTTCTCGCGCAGTTCCAGTTCCACCAGGATGTTGTTCACATCGACCTGCATCGTGTGATCGGCATCCTGGCGGGCGCGCTGGCGGGCCCGGTTCTCGGCCGTGTCGTTGAGCGTGTAGACCGCCGCGCCGCGAACCCCGGAATTGCCCGAGGAATCCGCGTGCAGCGAAATGAACAGGTCCGCGCGGACATCCGCCATCACGGCGACGCGCTCGCCCCAGGACGGGTAAACATCGCGCTCGCGGGTCATGAAGACCTCGTAGCGTCCTGTCGCCTCAAGCTGGCGGCGCAGCTCGCGCGCAGCTTCCAGGGTGACATCGCTCTCATGCGTACCCGACCGGCCGATGGAGCCGGGATCGCTGCCGCCATGCCCCGCATCGACCACGATGACACGGCGCTCGCGTTCCGGCGGCACGTAGACCGCCTCGACGCGCTCCGCGATCAGGGAATCGAGGCTTTCCGCCCGGGTGTGGGAAAAGCCGGAGGACGACTCGAAGGTTTCCGCCGTAACACGCTCGACATCGATCACCAGGCGGTGATTGCCACCGGGATCGCTCGGATCGAGCGCGAACTGGTCAACGATGACGGCGGGGTGCTCCAGTTCGAACACGACGCGCGAGCTGGACGTGGAGTTGTTGAAAAAGCGGAAGGTATCGACGAGGCCGTGCCCCATCCCCTCGCCCGTCGTCAGTCCGGACACGGACCAGCGCATGTCGGGCATGTCGACGACGAGACGGTCGGAAAACCCGTCCAGGGTGAAGGCGCGAAAATCGGCAGGTTCAGCCGTTTCGATCACGACGCGGGTGCGTTCGCCGTCGACGCCGAAGCGCACGTCACGGATTTCCTGGTCCGCAAGGCTTGCGCCCACGAAACTCAGAAAGCCCGCAATGGCCGATACAAACAAACGAATCCGCATTTCCACACCATCTTCGCTACCGTGATTCCCAAACGGCTTTTTTGCCAGACTAGGGCGCGGAGCTTGACGTTTCGTTGATGCCCCCCGAAGAAATTTCCTGCAATCACGGGACGGCGACAAACACTTTTCTTCGCGTTTGGAATGTTGCATGTTGCCAACGCCTTGGCGACCTCGCGTTTTTGTTCGCGGATCGGGCCGCCGGGCAAGACCGGCCAAGCCTGCAGGGCCGCCGGAATCACTATCGCCGTTCCGGACCTCCAGAAGGCCGGAGCCCCGACCGCCGCGCCCGACGCCCTCACAGCAGGCCGGGAGGCGCACATGGTAACTGCCGATGCGCGAGGAGCGCCTGATGCAACGTCGATCGCCAGTGTTTTCGAGATCGACGACGACAGGCAGCCCCCCGTCCATCACACCCCCGCCGCCGCCGGCGATTTCCACCGTTCCACCGGAACGGTCCGTCCTGCAGGCGTGCGCAGGAGAGACTTTTAATGTCCAAGAAAATGCTGATCGACGCAGGTCATCGCGAAGAGACCCGCGTCGTTGTCGTAGACGGTTCCAAAGTTGAGGATTTCGATTTCGAGGCGGAAGCCCGCCGGCCCATTCGCGGCAACATCTATCTCGCAAAGGTCACGCGCGTAGAGCCGTCGCTGCAGGCGGCTTTCGTCGAGTATGGCGGCAATCGCCACGGCTTCCTGGCCTTCAACGAAATCCATCCCGACTACTACCAGATCCCCTATGAGGATCGTGTCGCCCTCGCCGAGGAAGAAGCCTCCGCCGCGCGCGAGGAGGACGAGGAACCGCATGTCGAGGAAGCCGCAGCTTCCGACGACGCCGAGGATGGCGAGGACGCTCCGGAAGCGCCGGAAACCATCGGCGACGATTCCGAAGACGATGTGGACGATGCCCAGGCGGCCCGCCGCCGCCGGCAGATGTTCCGCAAGTACAAGATCCAGGAAGTCATCAAGCGCCGCCAGATCCTGCTGGTCCAGGTTGCCAAGGAAGAGCGCGGCAACAAGGGCGCGGCGCTGACGACCTATCTGTCGCTGGCCGGGCGCTATTGCGTGCTGATGCCGAACACGCCGCGCGGCGGCGGCATTTCCCGCAAGATCTCCAACGCGGCCGACCGCAAGCGCCTGAAATCCGTGGTGAACGAGCTCGACCTGCCCAAGGGTGTCGGCCTGATCATCCGCACCGCCGGCGCCAGCCGCACCAAGACCGAGATCAAGCGCGATGCCGACTATCTCGTCCGCCTGTGGGAGAATATCCGCGAGCTGACGCTGAAGTCCGTCGCGCCGGCGCTGATCTATGAGGAAGGCAATCTGGTCAAGCGGGCCATCCGCGATCTCTACGACAAGGAGATCGACAGCGTACTGGTCGAGGGCGAGGAGGCCTACAAGGAGGCCAAGGCCTTCATGCGGATGCTGATGCCGTCGCATGCCAAGAAGGTGCAGCACTACAAGGAGACCGTGCCGCTCTTCCTGCAGCACCAGGTCGAGGCACAGCTGGAAGCGATCTACTCGCCGATCGCGCCGCTCAAATCCGGTGGCTATATCGTCATCAACCCGACCGAGGCCCTGGTTTCCATCGACGTCAATTCGGGCCGCTCCACGCGTGAGCGGAATATCGAGGCGACGGCGCTGAAGACCAATATGGAGGCCGCTGCCGAAGCGGCCCGCCAGATGCGTCTGCGCGACCTGGCCGGTCTCATCGTGATCGATTTCATCGACATGGATGAGAACAAGAATAACCGGGCCGTCGAAAAGAAGATGAAGGACGTGCTCAAGCGCGACCGGGCCCGCCTGCAGGTCGGCCGCATCTCGCAGTTCGGCCTGATGGAAATCTCGCGCCAGCGGCGGCGGACCAGCCTGCTCGAAGGCTCGACCGTCCCCTGCCCGACCTGCCGCGGTTCCGGCCATCTGCGCTCCACCGAGTCGAGCGCCCTCGTCGCCCTGCGCGGCCTGGAGCGCGAGGCCACGCGCGGCAAGGCAAAGCGCGTGCGCATCTCGCTGCCGACTGCCGTTGCGATCTACATTCTCAACGACAAGCGCGATCACCTGCTGGCGATCGAGCAGCGCTTCGCCATTCGCATCGCCGTGGCCGCAGACGACACGATCATGGCGCCGGAATTCACGATCGAGGCGCTGGAAAGCCGCGAACCGGGCGACGAACTGCCCGTCGCACCGCTCTCCGTCGAGTCGATCGAGGAGATCGATATCCCCGATCCGGTGGAAATCGAGGACGAGGCCGAGGAGAGCCGCGAAGCTTCCAGCCGCCGGCGCCGCCGCCGGCGCCGCCGCAAGCCGGGTTCCGGCGAGGACACGTCCAGCGCGATGGATGTGATCAAGGTCGAGGATGGCGATGCCACCGAAGCGGCCGATACCGGTTCTGACGAAGACGGCACCGAAGACGGTGACGATCAGCCCCGCAAGCGCCGCCGCCGCGGCCGCCGGGGTGGCCGTGGCCGCCGCCGCACTGCCGAGGGGCAGAACGACGAGCAGACCGCTGACAGCGACGTCATCGAGGGCGAAGCCCGCGAGGTGATCGAAGACGCGCCGGCCGAGGAGGCCGGAGCCGTGGCCGAGCCGGTTGCCGACGCCGGGACCGTCGAGGAACCGGCTGCGGAAGAAAAACCCAAGCCGAAGCGCCGGACCCGCCGCAAGAAGACGGACGAGACCGATGCCGCCGCCGAGGCGGCCCCTGCCGCGGAAGCCGTCCAGGCCGAGGCGCAGGAAGCCGCCGAAGCACCGGCTGCCGAGGAGGAAAAGCCCAAGCGCCGGACCCGCCGGCCGCGCAAGAAGCCGGCCGACGCCGAGGCTGCACCGGCCGAAGAAGCCCAGGCTGAAGCGCCCGCCGAACCGGCTGCAGAGCCGGTGGCGGAGGAGAAGCCCAAGCCGAAACGCCGGGCGCCGCGCCGCAAGAAAGCCGAACCGGAAACCGCGCCGGCAACCGAGGCCGAGGCTCCGGCCGAGGACACCGCGACCGAAGAACCGGCTTCGGAGCCGGCTGAGGAACCGAGCCCGGAACCGGAAGCCCGGCCTGAACCGGCCGCTGCCGATGCGGGCGGCAAGGCCGACTCCAAGGCTGACGACAAGCCCAAGCGCCGCGGCTGGTGGAACCGGACCGGCCTGTTCGGCAACTGATCGCAGACCGGCCCGGACTCTCGCGCGCACAGCGAGGCCGGGCCGGTTGCCTTCGTGGCACCGCGGCTTGCACGCGGGCTTGCACAGCGGGCCGGCGCGCCTAAATCACCGGGTAGCGCATGGGGATGGCGCTGCTATCATGCAGGCATGAAAAGGCGGGGGCCGAGTAGTGGAGGCAGGATGTCCGTCCTGAAAACCATCGCCGCAGCTGTCAGTCTTGCCGTGACCGCCCAATCGGCAGGCTGGGCACAGTCGCTGATCCGCGACACCGAGATCGAGCATATCATGCGCGGATATGCCGACCCGATCATCGAGGCTGCCGGCCTCAATCCCAATGATGTCGATTTCTATCTGGTCGCCGATCCGGAGATCAACGCATTCGTGACGGGCGGCCAGAACATCTTCATGCACACCGGCATGATCGTGGAAGCCGATACGCCCAACCAGCTCAAGGGCGTCATCGCTCACGAAACCGGCCACATCACCGGCGCCCACCTGGCGCGCTCCGGCGACGCCATGTCCGCTGCACGGGCCCCCATGTTCGTCAGCCTCGGCCTGGGCGTACTGGCCGCACTGGCCGGCGAAGGCGGCGCTGCCGGTGCGCTGATGGCCTCGAGCCAGCAATTCGGCGCCCTGTCCTTCCTCACCTACTCCCGCGCTCAGGAAGCCAGCGCCGACCAGGCCGCGCTTCAGTTCCTGGAAGCGGCCGGCGAGAATCCGGAAGGCCTTGTCGGCTTTTTCGAGCGCTTCCGCTATCAGGAAGTAATGTCCCAGGCCCGGCGCTTCCCCTATTTCCGCTCGCACCCGCTGTCATCGGACCGGATCCAGTCGCTGCGCCGCGGCGTGGCGGCGTCGCCCTATTCCGGCCAGCCGGACTCCCCGGAAGACATTGCCGAACTGCGCCGCATCCAGGCCAAGATCTATGGCTTTCTTGTAGAGCCGGAATACGTCTTTTTCCGCTATCCGGAGAGCGATACTTCGCTGCCAGCGCGCTATGCCCGGGCCGTGGCCTATTATCATGATGCCCGCCTGGAGCGCGCGGTCGAGGAGATCGAGAGCCTGCTCGCGGAGGAACCGGACAATCCCTATTTCCACGAGCTTCACGGCCAGATGCTGTTCGAGAGCGGCCATCCCGAAGAGGCGATCGCGCCGCACCGGCGTTCGGTCGAGCTTGAGCCGACCGCGCCGCTGCTGCGGGTCAATCTGGCGATTGCCATGATCGCGACCGAGAATCCGGATTATCGCGAAGAGGCGGCCCAGCACCTGCGCGTTGCGCTCGACATCGAGCCGGACAACGCCTTCGCCTGGTACCAGCTCTCCATCCTGCACGACCGCAATGGCGATACCGCCCTCGCCCAGCTGGCCGTCGCGGAACAGGCCTTTGCCGTCG
The DNA here is from genome assembly GCF_027922185.1 of Maricaulis virginensis. Lineage (NCBI taxonomy): Bacteria > Pseudomonadati > Pseudomonadota > Alphaproteobacteria > Maricaulales > Maricaulaceae > Maricaulis > Maricaulis virginensis. The sequence goes on from NZ_BSFE01000015.1 coordinate 21,961, forward strand.
GCGACCGGATGCGGGCCTACCAGTTCGCCATGCGGGCCCGCGAAGGCCTCGACCAGGGAACCACCTCCTGGTTCCGCGCCACGGAAATCCAGGCCGTTTCGCAACCGACCGAGGACGATCTGCGCGAAATGCGACGCCGTGAACGTCAGCGGATGAACTGACGGACTGCCGGGCTGTGACACCGCCTCCCGCCGATGACGACCGGTCCTCGCCGGAGCTGACCCTGCGTTCGGTCACCGGGCTGTCCGGGATCGAACCGGCCGCCTGGGACGCCGTGGCGAATCCGCCCGGCTCGGAATACGACCCGTTCATCAGCTGGGACTTCCTTGAAGCGCTCGAAGCCAGCGGCTGTGTCGGCGAAGAAGCCGGCTGGCTGCCGCGCCACCTCATTGTCGAAGACGCATCGGGGCGGCTGCGCGGGGCCTTGCCGCTTTACCTGAAAACCCATTCCATGGGCGAATACGTCTTCGATCATGGCTGGGCCGACGCCTATGAACGCGCCGGCGGACAATATTTCCCCAAACTGCTGACCGCCGTGCCCTTTTCGCCGGTGACCGGGCGGCGGATCCTGTCCGGCGAGGCCGGTATCCGCCGCGCGCTGGCGGCCGCCGCCATCCAGACCGTGCAGCAATGGGGCCTGTCCGGCTGGCATGTGAATTTTCCGGCGCAGGCCGAATGGACCGAGCTGGCAGGCTACGGTCTGCTGCAGCGCCTCGACCGCCAGTACATCTGGTCCAATCGCGGCTATGCCGATTATGACGCCTTTCTCGCCGACCTTTCCTCGCGCAAGCGCAAGGCCCTGCGCAAGGAGCGGCGCGAGGCCCAGGCCGGTATCGAGATCGAACATCTCTCCGGCGGCGCGCTGCAGCCGGCACACTGGGACGTCTTCTTCGCCTGTTACCAGGAAACCGGGTCGCGCAAATGGGGTTATCCCTACCTCAACCGCGCCTTTTTCGACCTGCTGCACCGGCGCATGGCCGACCGGGTGATCCTGGTGATGGCCAGGAAGGAGGGGCGCTATATCGCCAGCGCGCTGAACCTTGCCGGTTCGAACGCCCTCTATGGCCGCTACTGGGGACGTCTGGACGACCATCCCTTCCTGCATTTCGAGCTGTGCTACCACCAGGCCATCGATATCGCGATCGCGCGCGGTCTCGACCGTGTTGAAGCCGGGGCCCAGGGCGAACACAAGCTGGCACGCGGCTACCGGCCCCGCCCGGTCTATTCGGCACACCATATCGAGAATGAAGGCTTCCGCGACGCGGTTGCCGATTTTCTCGTTCGCGAACGCGCCGCCGTGGAGACGGATATCGCATTGCAGGATGCGGAGAGCCCGTTCAGGCGCGAGAACTGACAAAGATCGTGTCTGACGGACATTTACCGAAGTGCACCACTTTCAACCTGCGCACGAAGCCGTCATCATCATTCTCCCTGACGATATGGCAGACCTTTTCGAACCACACCAAGGAGACAGGGCATGAGCCTGGAAGGCGCCTACGATCCCGAAAATATCTTCGCGAAAATCCTGAAGGGCGAGATGCCGTGCGTGAAGGTCTATGAGGACGAGCACGTGATCTCGTTCATGGACATTTTCCCGCAAGCCCCGGGGCATACGCTCGTCGTGCCGCGCGAGCCGGTGCGCAATGCACTGGAAATGACGGACGGGGCCCTGCAGGCGACGATCGTGAGGGTCAAGCGGATCGCCAATGCGGTGAAGTCAGCCCTCGAGCCGGACGGGATCGTGATCACCCAGTTCAATGGTGCGCCGGCCGGGCAGACCATTTTTCACGTCCACTTCCACATCATTCCGCGCATGGACGGTGTGGCCCTGGGCGCGCATGGCAGCGGCCAGGCGGATATGGACGAGTTGAAGGCACAGGCCGCGAAGATCGCCGCGGCGATCGAGATGCGCTAGACGATCTCGCGCGAAGCGGGTCCGGTCTGGCCATAGGCTGCGTTCGATACGTCAGGCGCCTGTGTCTGTGCCTGCATCGCCTCGCGCTCCTCCAGCCACAGCAGCAAGGCCTGCTCCAGAATGGCGCTGAACCCGTGCGGGCCGAGGTGGCGGGCGGCCCGGCGCACGAGTGCGTCAGGCAGATCGACGGAAAGGGTACGCTTTGTGACAGGTGGCATGGTCGTGTCCTGAAGGCCGGGGAGAACGAGCGGGACACCGCATAGAATATGCGCATCTTTTTTCAGGTAGCGTGTCCGTCGTCACGCGCAATTTCCTGCGGGCGCGTTCAGCGCAACCGGCCCTCGAATACGAGGATCACGAGCAAGGCAATGATCATGCCTTGCAGCGTGAAGGAAAACAACGTCCAGGAATCGACCGCGACCATGTTCGAGAACACGACATTGCCGGTCATCATCACCCATTCCGCCCGGTCGAGCACGAAGGACAGGATGAAGGCCGGCAGGGCCCACCAGCGCTGTTTCCACACCAGAACCAGCACCACGGCATTCATGATCACGTGGGAGAAGAACAGGACTTCCTGGGTGACGGTCAGCGATGACACGAAGGTCCGCGCCGCATCGGTATCCGCCCACAGGCCCAGCCGGGCCGAGATATCGTGCAGCGCCCAGTAGCCCGCATAGATCACCTGAACGGCGACCAGGCTCACAAGGGCAAGATAGGGCAGGCCAGACCGGTGCATGTCCATTCCTCGGCGTGAGCGTGATTGAGGCCATGAAATGGCGGGGCTGTCACCCGCACATACCTCGCAAAGGGAGCGCCTGGCTGCAATTAAACCCTCAGCTGCGCCCGGCGATCACGTCCAGAAAGGCCGCGCCGTACTCGCCCAGCTTCTTCGGCCCCACGCCCTTCACCAGGCCAAGATCGTCGATCGTTGCCGGTTTCAGACGGCACATCTCGATCAGGGTGGCATCGGCGAACACGACATAGGCCGGCACATTGCGCTCGGCGGCGAGCGTCTTGCGCAGGCCTTTCAGCTCGGCCAGCAGGCCGGTATCGATATCCGCGTCATCGGGCAGCGCCGTCATCTTCTGGCGCCGCTTTTCCTGCCGGGAGAGGGTGATCTCGCGGATTTCCAGACGCTCGCGCCCTTTCAGCACCGCATCGCCGGACGGCGTCAGCTTCAGCGCCCCGAAGCCCTCGATATCGAGTTCGAGAAAACCGCCTGCCAGGCATTGCCGCACCAGGCCCTGCCAGAAGGGTTTGGGCCGGTCGGCGCCAACGCCCCAGGTCGGCAGCTGGTCATGGCCGCGCTCGCGGATCTTTTCGGTATCGGCCCCGCGCACCACATCGATGACATGGGCCGCACCGAAACGCTGTCCGGTCCGCACGATGGCCGACATCAGGATCTGCGCCTCGCGCGTGCCGTCGACGAGCTGGGGCGGATCGACACAGACATCGCAGTTTCCGCACGGCTTGCCGCCCGTCTCGCCGAAATAGGCCAGCAGCGCCAGCCGCCGGCAGCGCGTCGCCTCGCAATAGGCCAGGAGCGCATCCAGACGCTTGTGCTCGCGCCGCTTGTGAGCATCGTCCTCGCCGTCCTGGTCGATGAATTGCCGCCGCATGCGCGCGTCCGACAGGCCGAAGAACATCATCGCCTCGGCCGGCCGCCCGTCCCGGCCCGCGCGGCCGATTTCCTGATAATAGGCCTCCATCGAGCCCGGCATGGCGAGGTGAACGACATAGCGGATATCCGGCTTGTCGATCCCCATACCGAAAGCGATGGTCGCCACCATCACCACGGCACTCTCCGCCATGAAGATTTCCTGGTTCTCGCGCCGCACGGCCGCGTCCAGGCCGGCATGATAGGGCAAGGCGCGATAGCCTTCGGCGACCAGCACCTCGGCGATCGCCTCGGTGTCCTTGCGCGACAGGCAATAGACGATGCCGGACACGTCGCGCCGGTCCTTCAGATAGTCCAGCAATTGCGCCCTGGCCTTCGCCTTCGGCTCGACACCCAGGAAGAGGTTGGGCCGGTCGAAACCGTGCACCACGATCTCCCCGCCCCCGCCGAACAGTTTGGCGGCGATATCCTCCCGAGTGGCCGCATCCGCCGTTGCCGTGAAGGCCGCCAGCCGGGCGCCGGGGAAGCGGGTCCGCAGGGCGGCGAGCTGTTCGTATTCCGGCCGGAAACTGGCGCCCCACTTGGAGATACAGTGCGCCTCGTCGACCACGAAGAGCGCCGGCGCGACGGGCTCCAGCGCTGCCAGCATGCGTCCGGTCATCAGGCGCTCGGGCGACAGGTAGAGCAGCTTGATCTCGCCGGCCTGGAAGCGCCGCCAGTCCTCGACATTGTCCTCGCGCATGCGGCCGGAATGGATCGCGGCCGCCGCCACGCCGTTCGCCTTCAGCGCGGCGACCTGATCGTCCATCAGCGCCGTGAGCGGCGACACCACGATGGTCGGACCGTCCAGCAGCAGGGCCGGCACCTGGTAGCACAGCGACTTGCCCGCCCCGGTCGGCATGACGCACAGGGTGGGCGTGCCGTCGAGGATATGGTCGACAATACCGGCCTGGCCGGGCCGGAAAGCGTCGAAGCCGAAGACGGATTGCAGGATGGAGCGCGGATCGGACATGCGGGGCATCCCTCCCGACCTGCCCGCATCCGTCAAGCCAGCGGGTCAGCCTTGGCTCAGCCAGTCCACAGCCGCGGCCAGCGCGGGATCGTCATCGGCATCGCCTGTAAAACCGGGCTCGATGCGCAGGGGCGGCACAAAGGCCTCGCGCGGCGTTCCGTCCACATGCGACAGGCGTTCGAAGGGCAGTTTGAAAATCCAGCCGGTCTCCTCGAGCCGGTAATCGCCGATCGCCCCCAGCAGGCCCGCCATGGGCGAACCCATCACGTCCACGCCCAGCGCGTCGAACCCGACCGCCATCCCCTCGCCCATGCTTCCGGTCCAGCGTCCGACGAGAACGACTGCCCGCCGCTCCCCGGCGAAAACAGGCTGGCGCGGCGAAACTTCCTCGATCCAGGAGCGGGGCACTCCGGTTTCCCGGGCCTCGACGGGCAGGACATGCCGCTGGTAAGGCGCGACGGCGCCGGTGAAATGTCCCAGGACTGCACGCCCCACACTGGTATTTCCGCCTGACGGCGTCTCGCGCAGATCGATGATGAAGCGCGTACCCGCCGGCGCGTCCGACACGGCAGCGTCGAATGCCGCAATCGCTGCGGCATCGCCCAGGCTGTCATTGAAGACGATATGACGCAGCTGTGGCGCGATATCCCGGACCGCCAGGGGACCGTCCGGCCGCTCGATCCCACGGGTGTAGAGACCGTCGACCTCGACCGTGATGGCCTGATCGTCACGTTGAACTGTCAGATGGCGCAGCCCCTGCCGCGGTCCGGCAGCCAGCACCCGCGCCGCATAGCCCGGACAGGCATCGCCACGAGGCGGTTCCGTTCCCCAGAAGGCCGTCACGGCATCGCCGGTTGAAACGCCGCCGATTGCGACGAGATCGTCGCCGGGCAACAGGCCGGCGGCCGCAGCCGGACTGCCGCGCCGGACCTGGGTGATGCGGAAATTGCCGTCCGTCTCCTCCACCCACAGATCGGCGAAGCTGGGCACCAGCGCGGCGGAATCCGGCGAGGACGGGCCGGTGATCGCGTGATGATCGCACAGCCGGTGCAGCGCCGTTTCGGCAAAGCCGAGCAGCTCGCCCCGGGTCTCGATCTGCCCGATTGCATCGCGAAGGCCGGCGTGATGATCCGCCCATCCCTCCGGCACGCGTTCCGGATAGGCGTAGTTGTGCGCGACCAGGTCCAGCATGGCCGCCGCATCAGCCTGCAGACCGTCAGCGGTCTGCGCCAGGGCGCTGCAAGGCACGGCGAGTGAGAGAAACAGGGCGGACAGGACACGCATGACGGACACCACAGACAACGGCCGGAATCGGCCCGATATCGCGAGTTTACATCCTGCACGCCGGTTCGCTGCGGTATCCGCAGCGCTCGCGTCCCTCCCCTCAGACGTGCGGGCTCCAGATCACCATCCAGGCACCGAACACGCCCAGCGCGGTCAGGCCCGCCGCGGCCAGCATCACGCCGGCCATACCCAGTTTTGCGGCAACGGCGCGGCTGTCGCAGGCGCGCAGATAGAGTTCCAGGACCGCCCAGGGCAAAAGAAAGCAGGCATAGGCCAGTGCGTAGTCCGTCGGACCGTTCATGCGTTCGCCGATACCGGCCCCGCCGGTGGTGATACCCCAGGCCATGTAACCGACCCGCAGATACCAGACGCCGCTGACGAAGATGAACAGCCGCATCGCCCAGCGCCGGTGCCGGTCGATCTGGCGGCGGCGGATGAAGTGCAGCGCAAAGGCGGCCGCGACCAGGATCAGGATGCCGTCGATCGTCGTGGCCAGGCCCGTCACGTCGTTGAGGCGGGTGCCCCGCCCCCAGATCAGGACGATACCGCCCACCGCCATGAAGACGCTGACGGCGAGGAAAGTCCGCCCCATCCAGCGATGGAGGGCAGGCACACGCTGGCGCAGTTGCGGGATGAGCTGCAGCGTGCCGCCCAGCGTGATCACCGCTGCCAGCAGGACATGGCTGATAAAGCCCAGATTGCCCGGCAGATCGCCCTCGATGAAGCCGTGAATGAGGCCGATCTCGTCCCAGCGCTCCCACGCCCCCGACAGGGTCGGAGGCATGTAGGCGGCCAGAATGTAGTAGACGAACAGCCACTGACCGGCGATGACGGCCAGGAACCAGAGCGCGCCGGAGCCCTTCAACAGGCGCTGGGCGAACGGAATGGATGGCAGGCGCACAACGGGCGCAACGGTTTCGGACATGACAAATCCCCTGTGAACTCGGGCGCTGCTGGCGCCCCGTCATGCGGGATTGAGGGCGGCGCGATGCCGCTTGTCTTGCCGATTTGGAAATCGGCTACACTGTCGCTTTGCTTGTGCAGGTTTGACCGGCGCCCCTGGCACGCCGCATGCTTGCAGCGACGCGGACGGGCGGGAGTCGGGACATGCTGGAAGTCGCGGGCATCATAAATCTGGCTGTTGCCGGTCTCGCCCTGACCTGGATCATCGCCATCGCCGCCATGCCGAAGCGCTCGACCCTGCACCTGACCTGGGCGGTCTTCTGCACCGGGCTGACGGCGGTGATGGTCCGCGAGGTGTTCGGCGACGCGCTCGGTCCGGCCGCACCGCTGTTCATTATTGCCGGGTGCGGTACGTGCAGCGTGTTCTGGCTGGTTGCCCGGGCCCTGTTCAGAACCCGTACGATCATCGGTCCCGTCGAGCTGCTGCTCGTGGCAGGCATTTTCGCACCGACCGTGATCGACCAGGCCGTTCTCAGTCCCGTCATGCCGGATATCGTCAAAAGCATCTATTTCCCGGCCATGGCCGACGGGCTGGACGGGTTCCAGACCCTGTTGAGCTCGACCGTGCTGATGCTCGCCTTCTGGGAGGGGCTGCGCGGCTGGTCCGGCGGACTGGCCAGAAACGAGCGCCGCATGCGCCTGCTCTACCTGTCGACCTTCGGTCTGTGCGTGTCGACCTGTGTGATGCTGCTGGACCATGGCAGCGCACCCCTGTCTGCCGAACTGATGGCCGGCATCCAGGCCGCCTGCGCACTGGCGATCCTGATCGTGATGAGCGTCGCCATCCGCTATCGCGCCACGCATCCGCTCACGGCGGAAGCACCGGCCCGCGCGGCCGGTCCGGCCAGCGCCGACGATCGCGCCCTGGGCCGCCGGATCCGGGATGCGCTGACGTCCGAGCGCCTCTATCTCGACCCGGAGCTGAAAGTTGCCGGCCTCGCCCGCAGGCTGCGCGAACCGGACTACCGGATCAGCCGGGCCATCACGGCGGGGCTGGGCGAGCCGAACTTCAACCGCCTGGTCAATCGCTACCGGATCGAGCACGCCATGACACAATTGCACGCACCTGACAGCGCGGACCTGTCGATCCTGGAAATCGCCCTCGACAGCGGTTTCGCCTCGATCGGCCCCTTCAACCGGGCCTTCAAGGAGATGACCGGTCAGACGCCCCGCGCCTTCAGGGCCGCCGGCCGCAGCGCTCTCACCCGGCTGGCAGCAGAATAGACCCCGAACGAAAAACGGCGCCCCGCGGGGCGCCGTTTCCGTGTCAGCGATGGAGAGGGGTCAGACCTCTTCCTTCTTGCTCTTCTTGGCGTTGCGCGGCAGCAGCCGGTCGCCCGGCGTGATATGGAAGTCGAGCCGGTCCTTGTCGGCCGGATCGATATCAACCTTCACCAGACCGCCTTTTTTCAGCTCGCCGAACAGGATCTGGTCGGCCAGCGGCTTCTTGATGTGCTCCTGGATGACCCGGGCCAGCGGACGGGCACCGAAGCGGCTGTCATAGCCGCGCTCGGACAGCCAGGCCGTCGCTTCCGGCGTCAGTTCGAAGGTCACGCCGCGATCGATCAGCTGGGCTTCCAGCTGCAGGACGAACTTCTCGACGACGCGGCCGATCGTGTCGCTGGACAGCGGTTCGAACGGAATGACGGCATCGAGACGGTTGCGGAATTCCGGGGTGAACAGGCGTTCCACCGCGGCATCGGCCTCGTCCGTCTTCTTGGCGGCATTGAAACCGATCGACTCTTTTTGCGCATCGGCGGCGCCCGCATTCGTGGTCATCACCAGGATGACATTGCGGAAGTCCACCTTCTTGCCGTTCGAGTCGGTCAGCGTGCCGTTATCCATCACCTGCAGGAGGATGTTGAACAGGTCCGGGTGCGCCTTCTCGATCTCGTCGAGCAGCAGCACGGAATGCGGATGCTGGTCGACGGCATCGGTCAGGAGACCGCCCTGGTCGAAACCGACATAGCCCGGAGGCGCGCCGATCAGCCGCGAAACAGCGTGACGCTCCATGTATTCGGACATGTCGAACCGGTGCAGCTCGACACCCATGATGTCGGCCAGCTGCTTGGTCACCTCGGTCTTGCCGACGCCCGTGGGGCCGGAGAAGAGGTAGCAGCCGATCGGCTTGTTGGGCTCGCGCAGGCCGGCGCGGGACAGCTTGATCGCCGTTGCCAGCTTCTCGATCGCCGCGTCCTGGCCGAACACGACATGGCTCAGATCGGTCTCCAGATTCTTCAGCGACTGCTCGTCATCCTTGGACACCGTCTTCGGCGGGATGCGGGCCATGGTCGCGACCACGGCTTCGACTTCCTTCACACCGATCGTCTTCTTGCGCTTGGACACGGGCTGCAGGCGCATCTGGGCACCGGCCTCGTCGATCACGTCGATCGCCTTGTCCGGCAGTTTGCGGTCGCCCATGTAGCGCGAGGACAGTTCCACGGCCGATTTCAGCGCCTCATTGGTGAAGCGCACATCGTGGAAGTCCTCGAAATAGGACTTCAGGCCCTGCAGGATCTTGATGGCGTCGGGCACGGACGGTTCGGACACGTCGATCTTCTGGAAGCGCCGCGCCAGGGCCCGGTCCTTCTCGAAGTGCTGACGGTATTCCTTGTAGGTCGTCGAGCCCATGCAGCGCAGACCGCCCGACTGAAGCGCCGGCTTCAGCAGGTTGGAGGCGTCCATGGCGCCGCCGGAGGTCGCGCCCGCACCGATCACGGTGTGGATCTCGTCGATGAACAGGACGGCATTGTCCTTGTCCTCGAGTTCCTTGACGACCTGCTTCACGCGCTCCTCGAAATCGCCGCGATAGCGGGTACCCGCCAAGAGCGAGCCCATGTCGAGCGAGTAGATCGTTGCACCGGCCAGCACGTCGGGAACGGCGTTCTCGACGATCTTGCGGGCAATGCCTTCGGCGATGGCCGTCTTGCCGACGCCGGGATCGCCGACGAGCAGCGGATTGTTCTTGCGGCGGCGGACCAGGACCTGGATGCAGCGCTCCACCTCGGCATCGCGGCCGATCAGCGGATCCACCCCGCCCTTGCGCGCCTTGTCATTGAGATTGACGCAATAGGCGGTCAGCGCGTCGCCGTCCTTCTGGGGTTCCTCGGCCTCTTCGGTGCCACGCACGGCGCGCTCTTCGGACGTGCCCGGCTTGCGGCCGATGCCGTGGGAGATGAAGTTCACCGCGTCGTAGCGCGTCATGTCGCGCTCGGCGAGGAAATAGGCCGCGTGGCTCTCGCGTTCGGCAAACAGGGCCACCAGCACGTTTGCGCCTGTCACTTCCTCGCGTCCGGCATTCTGGACGTGGATGACGGCGCGCTGGATCACGCGCTGGAAGCCAGCCGTCGGCTTGGCGTCCTCGTCATCATCGACGACCAGTTCGGACAATTCGCTGTCGACATATTCGGTCAGGGTGGCGCGAAGCTCATCCAGATCGACATCGCACGCCTTCATCACGGCGCTGGCGTCCTGATCGTCCACGAGCGCGAGGAGAAGGTGCTCCAGGGTGGCAAATTCGTGCCCACGCTCATTGGCGTAGCCCAGAGCGCGGTGCAGGCTGTCTTCGAGATCTGAAGAGAATGAGGGCACCACTCTATTCCTTTTCCATTGTGCACTGGAGCGGGTGTTGGGCCCGCCGTGCGGCGTCCATGACCTGGGCTACCTTGGTTTCGGCAACCTCGTACGTGTACACGCCGCACATACCGACCCCGTTCTGATGTACATGCAGCATGATTCTCGCTGCATCCTCGGGCGATTTTCGGAATATCCGGACGAGAACCTCGACCACGAATTCCATCGGCGTGTAGTCGTCATTTAGTAAGAGAACACGGTAAAGCGAAGGTTTCTTGGTCGCCGGACGCGTCTTCGTGGCAAGGCCAGTGCCCTCTTCTTCGCCCGCATCTTCATGATTTCGTTCGGTCATATTTTAATCGTACTCGGTTATTCATCGCGGCCCCGAATGCAGTTCGGGGGGCCGGTGGCACAGGACGCTCGACGCGGCCGGGACCGCGTACCGGGCGAAAAGATAGCACGGCGGCCAATTTCTTTCTTCCCGTTTCGTCCGCGAGGACATAAGAAGAAGGCCCCTCAATTTACAGGGGAACCACCGGTTCGATATCAGGCCCGGTCGGGGAGGACAGGCCTCCGGCACCCGGAAAACCGGGGTCGAGGCTACAGGGCGAGAACCCGTAGACGCAAGCCATGGCTGGCGTTCCGCCCCAAGAATAACGGCTTTTCAGCCGATCTATCCACAGGCGGGATGACCCGAAAAAAATGGGCCCGGTGAAGATCACCGGGCCCAGTCGGGGAGGAAAACTTGATTCGCCGGAGTGTCAGCGCTGTGCTTGCGCGAGTTCCACGGCGGCCGAGACGCGTGCGTTGAGCGGCTTCAGCGTGTCCTTGAAAACGTCCGAGAACAGGTCGGTCGTCTTGTTCAGCTCGGCGAGGTAGTTGTCCATCGCCGTCTTGGTGAACTGGGACTGGATCTCGAAGATCTCCTGGACCGACTTCGCCGAGGCGAACGCCTTCGTCGCGGTGACGCTGTCTTCCATGAAGGATTTGGCGTAGGTCACGGCGTTCGTGTTCGCGGTCTCGAAGCCCTTGCCGGCGACCGTGGCGGACGCGATCATCGCGTCGACGGTTTCCTTGTGGAAATTGCTCGCTTCGGTGACGGACTTCAGGGTCTTCTCGAAACCTTCCTTGAGCGCTTCATTGCTCGCGGTGGTCATGCTTTCGATGGTCTGGTTCATGGGATTGCTCGCTTTCGTGCGGGCTGCAGCCTGGGGCGCCGGCTTGGCAGCTTTCTTGACCTTGGCGGGCTTGGATTTCGGCGCCGCCGGCTTGCCGACCGTCTTCTCCGGCGCTGCGGCTTTCGCCGGAGCCGCCTTGGAAGACGCCTTGACCGGTTTCACCGTCTCCGGCGCTGCCTTGGGCGCAGCCGGGGCGTCCGCTTGAACAGCGGAAGCTTTGGTGCCGGTCGTCTGGATCTTGTCGTCGGTCATGGTTCAAACTTGTGTTGCAACCGCTCTTCGCAGTCGCAGCAAACATAGTCGGCGCACCGGTCGTCGTCAAGCGATTTTTGTGCACCGCACAAAAGTGTCGTAATTCCTGATGAGACGGGCTTAACCAGCTGGAAACGGCCTTGCGAGACAGTGCGGGCCATGGTTACCGCACGCCGCCTTCTCCTGAGCCTCCTGGCCCTGGCCGCCCTGCTGCTGGCCACGCCGGACAACGCCCATGCCGACACGTCGCGCTATGCCGCCTTCGTGGTCGATGAAAACTCAGGCGTCGTGCTGCATTCACGCCGCTCGGAAGCCGCGCGATATCCCGCCTCGCTGACCAAGATGATGACGCTCTACATGCTGTTCGACGCCATCGAACAGGGCGAGATCGGGCTGAACGACCAGATCCGCGTCTCGGCCAATGCCGCCAATGCCGTGCCCTCCCGGCTCGGCTTCACGGCCGGCGACACGATCAGTGTGGAAGACGCGATCGGCGCGCTCGTGGTGAAAAGCGCCAATGACGTCGCCGTTGCCGTCGGCGAGCGCCTGGGCGGCGGCGAGAGCCGGTTTGCCGAGATGATGACGCAGACCGCGCGCGAGCTGGGCCTGGAGAACACGACCTTCCGCAATGCTTCCGGCCTGCCCGACCGGCGCCAGACCACCACCGCCCGCGACATGGCCCGCCTGGCTGTCGCCCTGCACCGCGATTTCCCGGACTATTTCGAGTATTTCAACACCGAGAGCTTCCGCTGGAACGGCCGCACCTACCGCAATCACAACACGCTGGTCGGCCGCGTCGCGGGCGTTGACGGTCTCAAGACCGGCTATATCCGCGCCTCCGGCTTCAACGTCGTCGTGTCGGCCGAGCGCGGCGAGCACCGCCTCGTCGCCGTCGTCATGGGCGGGCCCAGCGCCGCCTCCCGCGATGCCCATGCCGAAGAGCTGATCGAGGCCGCCTTTGCCACCCTGGAGCAGCGCGAGGATACCCGCCTGTTCGCCGCCCTCTCCTCGCCGCGCATCTCGCCGATGCGTCAGCAGGAGCTGATCGCCATCGATGTCGCCGCGCTTCATCTTGCCGCGCCGACGGACGTCGGTTCCGGCCAGACGGCCCCGCCGGTCCAGGTCGTGCTGGCCGATGAGGACGAGCTGCAGGCGCCCGTGACGCAGCAGGCCGCGCCCGCCCGCCCGGCGACGGCCGAGCCGGATCTTCTGCGCGGCGCCTGGTCGGTCCAGGTCGGTGCCTATAATTCCGCCGATGCCGCCCACCAGCAATTGCAGCGCGTCACCGGCTTCTCCCTGGCGCTCAATGCCGCCCAGCCGGCGGCCCGCGCCGTCGATGTTGCCGGCGACCGCCTGTGGCGCGCGCGTTTCGAGGCCCTGACCGAGACCGAGGCGCGCCGCGCCTGCAACGATCTCTCCGCCCGCAGCCAGGCCTGTTTCACGGTCGCTCCGGGCCGCTGACCCTGCCCTTTCAACGCCCGTCCTGTGCGGCGGGCTGGAATCTTTGCGTCGGTTGACACAACCTGCCGGACCGAACACTTTCGCGCGCCTTGGCTGCCGCCCGGCGGCCCACAGCCTCATGTCTGGACGCAAATGCCGATGAATGTCGTCGTCGTAGAATCCCCGGCCAAAGCCAAAACAATCAACAAATACCTCGGCTCGGACTACACGGTTCTGGCGAGTTTCGGTCATGTGCGCGACCTGCCGGCCAAGGACGGATCGGTGAAGCCGGACGAGGATTTTGCCATGGCCTGGGAGGTCGACACCCAGTCCGCCAAGCGCGTCAAGGCGATCGCCGACGCCCTGAAAGAGGCCGACCGCCTGATCCTCGCCACCGACCCCGATCGCGAAGGCGAGGCCATTTCCTGGCACCTTCTGGAAGCGCTGCAGAAGCGCCGCGTGCTGAAGGATGTCACGATCGAGCGCGTGGCCTTCAACGCCATCACCAAACAGGCCGTCCAGGAGGCGATGCGCCATCCGCGCGCCGTCGACATGGAACTGGTCAACGCCTACCTCGCCCGCCGCGCGCTGGACTATCTGGTCGGCTTCACCCTGTCGCCTGTGCTGTGGCGCAAACTGCCGGGCTCGCGCTCGGCCGGCCGTGTGCAGTCGGTCGCCCTGCGCCTGATCTGCGACCGCGAGCTGGACATCGAGAAATTCCGCGCCGAGGAATACTGGACCATCGATGCCGATGTGACGGCCGGGTCCGATCCCTTCCGCGCCAAACTGGTGACGCTGGACGGCAAGAAGCTGCAGAAGCTGTCCATCAAGGACCGCGCCAGCGCCAATGCCGCCGTCGAGGCGATCAAGGCGGCCAGCCTGTCGATCACCGGCGTCGAGGCCAAACCGGCCAGGCGAAATCCGCCGCCGCCCTTCACCACCTCGACGCTGCAGCAGGAAGCCGCGCGCAAGCTGGGCTTCTCGGCGACCCGCACCATGCAGACCGCCCAGAAGCTCTATGAGGGCGTGAATATCGGCGGCGAGACGACCGGTCTGATCACCTATATGCGGACCGACGGCGTCTCCATGGTGCCCGAGGCGATCAGCCAGGCGCGCGACGTCATCGGCAAGGAGCATGGCTCGCTCTACGTGCCGGCCTCGCCGCGCATGTATGCCACCAAGGCCAAGAACGCCCAGGAGGCGCACGAGGCGATCCGCCCGACCTCCTTTGCCCGCCTGCCCGAGAGCCTCAGTCTCGACCAGGACATGGCGCGCCTCTACCAGCTGATCTGGCGCCGCGCCGTGGCCAGCCAGATGGAAAGCGCCCGCTTCGAGCGCACCACGATCGACATCACCAGCGCCGACGAAAAGACCGGCCTGCGCGCGGTCGGATCGGTGCTGATGTTCGACGGCTTTCTGACGCTCTACCAGGAAGGCCGTGACGACGAGGAAGACGAAGGCGAGAACCGCCTGCCGAAAGTCCAGCAGGGTTCGGCGGCCGATGTCGCCAGGACTTATGCCGACCAGCACTTCACCCAGCCGCCGCCGCGCTTCACCGAAGCCTCGCTGGTCAAGCGGATGGAAGAGCTGGGCATCGGCCGGCCGTCGACCTATGCCTCGACGCTGCAGGTGCTGCGCGACCGCGACTATGTCCGCATGGACAAGAACCGTTTCCACCCGCTCGACAAGGGCCGCGTGGTCACCGCCTTCCTGGAGAATTTCTTCAAGCGCTATGTGGAATATGATTTCACCGCCGCGCTGGAGACCCAGCTGGACAAGGTGTCCGCCGGCGAGCTCGACTGGAAGCAGCTGCTGCGCGATTTCTGGACCGAGTTCCGGGCCGCCGTCGACGATATCGGCGATCTGCGCATCGGCGCCGTGCTGGATGCGCTGAACGAGGCGCTGGCCCCGCACATCTTCCCGGAAAAGGAAGACGGCAGCGATCCACGCCTCTGCCCCTCCTGCGGCGAGGGCACGCTGTCGCTGCGCCTGGGCAAGTTCGGCGCCTTCCTGGGCTGTTCGAACTATCCGGACTGCAAATTCACCCGCCAGATGGGCGAACAGGATGCCGAACCCGCGATCGAGGGCGATGGCGAGATCTGCATCCACCCGGAAACCGGCAAGCCGGTCGTCATGAAGGACGGGCGTTTCGGCATTTATCTGGAGATGGAGATCGAGGGCGAGGACAAACCCAAGCGCGCCTCCATCCCCAAGGGCTGGGATCCCAAGGAGCTGACCCCGGACCAGGCGATCAAGCTGATCGATCTGCCGCGCACGGTGGGCGAACACCCCGATGACGGCCAGCCGATCACGGCCGCCATCGGCCGCTACGGTCCCTATGTCCATCACGACAAGACCTATGCCAATCTGCCCACCGTCGACGAAGTCTTCGAGATCGGTCTCAACCGCGCCGTCTCGGTGATCGCCGACAAGCGGGCCAATGGCGGCCGCCGCGGCGCCTCGGCCACGGCGCTGAAGGATCTGGGCGAGCATGACGGCAAGCCGATCAAGATCATGTCCGGCCGCTATGGCCCGTATGTGAAATACGAGAAGATCAACGCCACCCTGCCCAAGGGCACCGAGCCGGACGATGTGACGCTGGAAGCGGCCATCAAGCTGGTCGAGGAAAAAGCTGCCAAGGGCGGCAAGAAGAAAGCGCCCGCCAAAAAGGCCGCAGCCAAGAAGGCGCCGGCGAAAAAGAAGGCGCCAGCGAAAAAGACGACAGCCGCAGCCAAGAAGCCGGCCGCCAAGAAAACCGCCACCAAGAAGACCAAGGCGGAGTAGAGCGGATGGCCGGCGACACGCATAACCAAGCCGGCTCCCTGCGCGAGGCGGTGATCGAAGCCATCAAGCTGGGCGAAGGCGCGTTCGGCAAGCGCGAGATCGCGCGAGCGCTCAAGCTGAAGGGCACCGACGCCAAGCGCGATCTGAAGGACGCGCTGGCGGCGCTGGAAGCGGATGGCGCCATCAAGCGCACCGCCTCGAAGACCTATGCCCTGGCCGGCGCCCTGCCCTCGGTCACCGTGGTCGAGATCACCGATCGCGACAATGATGGCGAGCTGCTGGCCGAACCGGTGCGTCCCGATCGCGACGCCCCGCCGATCCGCCTGGCCCCCGGCGAAGGGGCCGGCGGCAAGGGCGAGCCGGCGCTGGGCATCGGCGACAAGGCGCTGGTGCGCCTGACACCGGACAATGAGGGCGGCTATGAAGCCCGCCTGATCAAGCGCCTGGGCCAGAGCGCCCACAAGCTTCTGTGCGTGCTGCGCAAGCCGAAATCCGGACCGATGCGCCTCCTGCCTGTCGACCGCCGCTCGCGCCATGAACTCGTGCCGGCCCGCGGCGAGGCCGAGAAGGCCAATGATGGCGATCTCGTCCTGTGCCAGCTGGTCAAGGAACGCCGCCACGGCCTCAAGACGGCGCAGATCGTGGAAGTCGTCGGCGATGCCGGCGCGCCCGGCGCCGGCAGCCTGATCGCGCTCTATTCCCACGGCGTGCCCCAGGGCTTCTCCGAAGCCGAACAGCGCGAGGCCGACACGGTCAAGCCGGCCACGATGGCCGGCCGCGAGGATATCCGGAACCTGCCCCTGATCACGATCGACCCGGAAGACGCCAGGGACCATGACGATGCGGTCTGGGCGGCACCGGACGCGGATCCGAAGAATGCCGGCGGCTGGCAGGTCATCGTCGCGATTGCCGATGTGGCCGCCTATGTCACGCCGGGCGGCGCGCTCGACCGCGGCGCCTTCAAGCGCGGCAATTCGGTCTATCTGCCCGACCGCGTCGTGCCGATGCTGCCGGAGCGCCTGTCCAACGATCTGTGCTCGCTGCGCGAGAACGAGGAACGGCCCTGCCTGGCCGTGCGCATGACGTTCGACAAGCACGGTAACAAGCGCGCCCACCGCTTCCTGCGCGGCTGGATGAAGTCCGCCGCCAAACTGGCCTATCAGGAGGCCCAGGATGCGATCGACGGCAAGGGCGGCGAGAAGGCCGGCCCGCTGCTGGAGGACGTCCTGAAACCGCTCTGGGGCGCCTATTTCTCGGTCCGCGAAGCGCGCCAGCGCCGCGAACCGCTGGAGATCGACGCGCCGGAACGCCGGGTCCGGATCGGGCCGGACGGCAAGGTCGCCGGCGTGGAGACCCGCGAACGCTTCGATGCCCACAAGCTGATCGAGGAGTTCATGATCCAGGCCAATGTCTGCGCGGCCGAAAGCCTGGAAGACAAGCGCACGCCGCTGATCTACCGCGTCCACGAGGAACCCTCGAAAGAGAAGATCGACAATCTCGCCGGCTTCCTGCCGACGGTGGGCCTGAAATGGACCCGCGGCGAGCGCGTCGTCACGGGGCGCTTCAACACGCTGCTCGCCCAGGCCAAGTCCTCCGAACACTACGAGACGATCAACGAGGTCGTGCTGCGCAGCCAGTCGCAGGCGGTGTACGACACAGAGAACCAGGGCCATTTCGGTCTCAATCTCGACCGCTATGCCCACTTCACCTCGCCGATCCGGCGCTATGCCGACCTCACCGTCCACCGCGCCCTGATCCGCGCCCTCAATCTGGGTCCGGACGGCCAGACCGACGAGGAGCGCTCGCGCCTGACCGTGATCGCCGAGGAGATCACCCATTCGGAACGCCGCGCCATGGCGGCCGAACGCGATGCGGTCGACCGATTCATCGCGCTCTATCTGGCCGACAAGGTCGGCGGCGAATTCGACGGCCGGATTACCGGCGTGACCCGTTTCGGTGCCTTCGTGCGCCTCAGCGAGACCGGTGCCGACGGTCTGGTACCGATCAGCCGGCTCGGCGAAGAGCGCTTCGAGCATGACGAGGCCGCCCACGCCCTGGTCGGTCTGCAGACCGGCAGCCGCTATCGCCTGGGCATGCCGGTCACGGTGCGGATCGAAGAGGCCCAGCCGGTCACCGGCGGCCTGCTGCTGGACATCCTCACCCCGGCCGAGAAGGGCCCTGTGCCCAAGGGCCGGCGCCGCCAGCATGGCGGCCCGCCCGGCGGGCGCCGTTCCGGCCGTCCCTGGAAACAGGGCCGCAAGGGCAAGCGCAAATGAGCGACGAACGCCGGCGCAGCGATGTTCCGCCAATGCGGCCACGCCTGGCCGCTTCCCTCATCCTCACGCGCGGCCGCGGCGCGCGCACCGAAGTGCTGATGGGGCGCCGCTCCTCGCGCCATGTCTTCATGCCCAACAAATACGTCTTCCCTGGCGGCCGGGTCGACCGCGCCGACGGTACGGCGCCCTTCGCCCGCGATCTCGACCGCGGCGTGATGGACATCATGCAGCGCTTTTTGCCCGAACGCCGGGCGCGCGCGGCCGCTGCCGCTGCCGTGCGGGAAACCGCCGAGGAGACCGGCCTGCTGATCGCCCGCGAAGGGGCCTGCCGCTCGCGTCATGCCAACTGGGCGCCCTTCCGCCGGCACGGCGTGGTGCCGGACCTGGCGCCTCTCTCCCTGATCACCCGCGCCATCACGCCGCCGGGGCGCACCCGCCGCTTCGACACCTGGTTCTTCACGGCCGACGCCGCCGCCTTGCATGGCGACCGGCCGCCCACGCCCAGTTCGGAACTGGAAGACGTGCAATGGGTGCCGCTCGCCGAGGCCCGCGATCTCGACCTGCCCAGCGTGACGCATTTCGTGCTGGACGAGCTGGTCCGCGTACAACCGCCCCGCCCCGAACCACCCCGCCACATCCGCGACCGCCGCGGCAGGATGTGGGTCGAACCGCTTTAGCTGGCCGCTTGTTGGTTGGCCGCTGCCGCGGCCGCCCATATTTGTTTGTGGATTTTGGCGACTGCGCTCTAGATGTGAGTTCTCATAAGATTTTTTCAGCCCTTCCTTCAACTGGAAGCATCACAACAATCACTCCCAAGACTTCACACTGGCGACAGTCTTGTAAAAGACTTGAATCTAATTCGGAGCTTAGGTGCATTCCATCAAAGTACTTTTCGTTCAACGACACCGATCAATTTCTCGATAAAATGCGCAAAATCATCCAAAGTTTCGACCACAGGACTACCTTGGACAATCTCCGATTGATCGAAGGTTATAGAAATGTTTGCTCTGACCTCTTCTTGAAGGCCAGATGGAGAGCGATAGAATTCCACGTTATCGGTCAACGGCATGATGATTTGGGCCTTGTCGGGTATGCCCCAATCAGTACGGAAAGGACGACCGCCACCACCAAGTCTAAATGTCCCATCTGGCCCGACGAACATCCCGGGCATGGTATAGCGTATCAACGTCACGGCATGCGCGGCACTTACCGGAAGGATGCCATCATGCTTATCGAGAATATCTAATTGGTGGAGGAGCCAAAGACGGCGATTTCCTCCCCGGTACGGCTTCAGCCGAAATATGAGTCGTTCAACCTTCGTGCTGACGCCGGCTATTCTTTTGCGAACAAAACTCTCATAGCCCTCTCCGCTCGTGGCGATAGGGAAACCTTGCATGCCTTTGGGGAAATTGCTGTTGTGCCGTATCAAGGTGCAGACAAGCTGATCGAGCGCGGCTCGCAGGTTGTGAACGGCATCCCCGAGAATCGCGCTTAACTCGACCGGAACGCTTTTGTGGACGCGCAAGCGATAAACATTCTCGCCTGTTTGAGAGTCCACCTCGTGAACGAGCTCATAAGGCTCACTTTCAAAAAACTCCCTGATAGTGATCTTCAATTCGTTGATGTGGCGTTTCGCCCATTCAAGTTTCAGCTTTGGGCCCAATAGAGGGTCATCTTTTTTTCGTTCAGACGGCGCGCCACGCAGTGGCTGTGGAGCCTGCTCTTCAATCAAAGGCTCCGGAGGGGCGATTATCGCAAGGATCTTTGAAACAGGAATGTCTTCCTGCGGAAGACTTGAAAGAAGTAAGTGATGGGTCGTATGCGCAGGGTCCTTAAGAACTCCGACTGGCAAGATGTGTCGCCCGTCAAGCATGTCTACGGGCTCTAATACGTGACCAGGGCTTGTAGCCCCACGCACCATGTCCGCTTGACTCGCGGTCAACACGATGTGTCGTTCTGTTCGTTCGGAATTAATTGGCATGGTATCCACAAAGAAACGGAGCCAAATAAAGTGGCTGAAGGCGTGATATTTCCACGCCATCGTATGGCACATACTGAGAAATGAGCAGAGTCCGCACCTACGGAATCCGCCAAGCTGGCCCCGAAACGAGACGCATCGCGGCGCTTTGGCTATAGCTGCGGCATGACTGCCGCTGCCGAACTCACCGATCTGCGCCGGGGCAATACGCGCGCCCTGATTGCCGCCATCTGCTGTGCCGGCGTGTGCGGGATCGTGTTCGGGCTGTCCATGCCGCTGATCTCGCTACGCCTGGAATACATGACCGGGTCCGGCGTGCTGGTCGGTCTCAATGGCGCGGCCGCGGCCCTGTCGACCCTGGTGATGGCGCCGCTGGTGCCGCGCCTGATGACGCTGGCGCCGCCGCGCTACATGCTGATCGGCAATCTTGTTGTCGCGGCAGCCCTGTTCGCGCTCTTTCCGGCTTTCCCGGTGGTGGCGATCTGGTTCGCGCTGCGCTTCCTGAGCGGCTGCAATATCACCGTTGTCTTCGTGATTTCCGAAAGCTGGATCAACCAGGTGGTCACGCCGGCAAGGCGCGCCTTCATGCTGGGTGTCTACGGCACGGCGCTGGCGGGCGGTTTCGGCATTGGCGGCCTTCTGTTCTCGGTGCTCGATCCGACCGGCGACCTGCCCTTCTACGTCGCCTCCGCCATCTTCCTTCTGGGCACCCTGCCCGTGGCCCTGCTGCGCGGTCCCCAGGCCGTGGCGCCCGACCGCGACGGCTCCTCGCTCAAGGCGATGCTGGGCGCGGCCCGCTCGGCTCCCGCCGCCATCCTGGCGGGCCTGGCCTTCGGGGCGCTGGAGACGCTGCTCTTCTCGCTGCTGCCGGTCTATGGCGAGCGGATCGACCTCACCCATGCCACGATCGGCATGATGGTGTTCGCCGTCGCCATGGGCGCGCTGAGCTTCCAGATCCCGCTGGGCTGGATCGCCGACCGGACCGACCGGCGCGCCACCCTGTTCTGGATCGCCGTGACGACAACATTCGTACCGGTGGGGATCGGGCTGGCCGGCGGTTTCACACCGGCCCTCCTGCCCCTCCTCTTCATCCAGGCCGGCGTCGCCAGCGGGCTCTACTCGGTCGGCCTCTCCCTGCTGGGCGAACGCTTTGCCGGCGGTGCCGTGGCGGCAGCCAATGCCGGCTTCATCTTCGCTTACGGGCTGGGCAGTTTTGCCGGTCCGCCGGTTGCCGGCAGCGCCATGGACACGATCGGTCCCTGGGGGCTGTTATGGACACTCTCCGCCGTGTCGGCGGCCTATGTGCTGGTCTTCGGCTTCAGACGCCTGACAGCACAGACCGATTGACCGCCGAGAACAGTTGACACTGGCGCGCCCATGCGTATGTTCGCGCGCTCCCGCGACGGCATGCGCCGTGGCGCACGTGACATCCGGGACTGCAGACAGGATTTAGAGCCATGGCGAAGCCGACAACCATCAAGATCCGCCTGAACTCGACGGCCGGTACGGGTTACTTCTACGTGACCAAGAAGAATGCCCGCACGATGACCGAGAAGCTCGTGCTGAAGAAGTACGACCCGGTCGCGCGCAAGCACGTCGAATTCAAGGAAGCCAAGATCAAGTAGGACAGGCGCCCGACGCTTTTCCGAACGCATCTTGCGACGACAGACACAGAACGGCCCCGCCGGAGCAATCCGGCGGGGCCGTTCTATTTGCATCTGCTGCCTGTGAGCCGTGAGCC
The DNA here is from genome assembly GCF_027922185.1 of Maricaulis virginensis. NCBI lineage: Bacteria > Pseudomonadati > Pseudomonadota > Alphaproteobacteria > Maricaulales > Maricaulaceae > Maricaulis > Maricaulis virginensis. Next base: position 43,978 of record NZ_BSFE01000015.1, read on the forward strand.
GTCAGGCGGCGCTGGCGACCTGGACCTGGTTGCGGCCCTCATTCTTGGCCGTATAGAGCGCCTGGTCGGCCCGGCGCAGCACCGCTTCGACGCCCTCGCCCGGCAGCGCCTGGGCCAGGCCGACGCTCACCGTCACCGCGATATCCGTGCCGTCCTCGAGCAGGAAGGGCGCGTCCGCGACCACGCTGCGCAGACGCTCGGCGGCGATCCGCGCTTCGGCCAGGCCGGCCGCCGGCATCAGCACCAGGAATTCCTCGCCGCCATAGCGCGAGGCCAGGTCGAGCGCCCGCATCGCCTTCTGGACACGATCGGCAAACCCGCGCAGCACGGTGTCGCCGGCTTCGTGGCCGTAGAGATCATTGATCGACTTGAAGTGATCGATATCGGCGATCAGCACCGAAACCGGCGCACCGCCATTGTCGGCGCTCGCCAGCGCCTGGCGCAGGCGCGAATTGATGTAGCGGCGATTGTGCAGTCCGGTCAGCGGGTCGGTCACCGCCATTTCCAGGCTCTGGTCGAGCTGGCTGCGCAGCCGGTCGGCATAGCGCTTGCGGCGCAGCTGGGTGCGCACGCGCGCATTCAGCTCGCCCGCATCGACCGGCCGGTGGATGATGTCGTTCACACCCAGATCGAGCGCCCGCACGGCCTGGGCCGTATCGTCCGGACTGACGACCGTCAGGATCGGCAGCGGCCGCGTCGCCGCGTCCGAACGCACCCGCGCACACAGGCGCAAGCCGTCGAATTCGGGATGGGTGAGATCGACGATCAGAAGATCGGTCCCCTTGCGCATCCCGGCCAGCGCCTCGACCGGATCGGTGACCACCTGGGCGCGCACCTGTTCCGGCAGCGCCGAGGCATAGCGGGCCCCGGCCCGCGGGTCGGCGCTGACGATGATGGCGGTGGAGATCTCGGCGAGATCGTCGGCGAAGTCGGCCTGCAGCTCGGCGATGGCCGAACTGGCCTCGCGATAGCGCAGCTCGTCGAGCACGGCCTTCAGCCGCAGCAGGCTGCGCACCCGGGCGAACAGCGCGACATCGTCGATCGGCTTGGTCAGGAAATCATCGGCCCCGGCCTCGAGCCCGCGGATACGGTCCTCGCGCTGGTCCAGCGCTGTGACCATGACAACCGGGATGTGCCGCGTGGAATTGTCCGCCTTGAGCCGCTCGCAGGTCTCGTACCCGTCCATGCCGGGCATCATCACATCGAGCAGGATCAGATCGGGCTGTTCGAGACGGGCCGCCTCGATGGCCTCGTAACCATTGGTGGCGGTGCAGACGTCGAAATATTCGGCCTGAAGGCGGGCTTCGAGCAGGCGGACATTGGCGGCCTGGTCGTCAACGACGAGGATACGCGCACTCATACCTGTTCGCCCCTAACGCTGACGCCTGTCCCTAGTCCAGAAACTGCCGGACCGTCTCGATGAAGGTGGTCACGGTGATCGGCTTGGACAGATAGGCCTCGCAGCCGCCCTCCCGGATCCGCTCCTCATCGCCCTTCATGGCAAACGCCGTCACGGCCACAATCGGGATCGCCGACAGGGTCTCGTCATCCTTCAGCCACTTGGTGACTTCGAGGCCGGACACTTCCGGCAGCTGGATGTCCATGAGAATCAGGTCGGGGGTGTGTTCGCGCGCCAGCTCAAGCGCCTTGAAACCGTCCTTGGTCTGCAAGGTCTCGTAGCCATGGGCCTCCAACAGATCGTTGAAGAGCTTCATGTTGAGCTCGTTATCCTCGACGATCAGGACCTTCTTGGGCATGACCTGCAGCATGTCGGCGACGCGCTTCCCGTTTGATGCACTGTTTGTACCGTGCGTGTTTAACCCCGCCTGCATCAAACCCGATCTTCCTTAACCAACCATGAGTCAACGGGTACTTTTCGTCCCTTTCGGAACAAGATAAGAACAAAATGGCGGATTTGAAGACCGGTCTTGTCCACGGGTGGTGCGCGGCATGATACGAATCGGGATCGACCTGGGCGGCACGAAGATCGAGGCCGCCGCCATGAATGCCGCCGGCGATATCCTGGCGCGCGAGCGGCGTCCGACACCGGGCAATTATGGCGCACTACTGGACACGATTGTTGCTCTTATTGCGCACCTGGAGAGTGATTATGGGCCCGCTAAGGTGGGGGTTGGTCACCCCGGCTCCCTCAGCCCGAAGACGGGCCATATCCGCAACGCCAACTCGCAATGGCTCAACGGCCGTGCCCTCGGCAGCGACCTGGAAGCCCGTCTCGACCGCCCGGTCCGCCTCGCCAATGACGCCGACTGTTTCGCCCTGTCCGAAGCCCGCGACGGTGCCGCAGCCGGCGCCGGCATCGTGTTCGGTGTCATCCTGGGCACCGGTACGGGCGGCGGCATCGTGATCGACGGCAGGCTGCTCGACGGCGCCCAGCGGATCGCCGGCGAGTGGGGTCACAATCCCCTTCCCTGGCCGCGGCCGGACGAGTATCCCGGCCCGCAATGCTGGTGCGGGCAGACCGGCTGCCTGGAAACCTGGCTGTCCGGCCCCGGCATTGCGCAGGACCATGCCCGCCGCACGGGTACCACGCTGACCGCGCTCGAGATCGCCCGCTCGCCTGACCCAGCCTGCCGGGACAGCATGGCCCGCCATGCCGACCGGCTGGCCCGCGCACTCGCCAATGTCGTCAACCTGATCGACCCGCATGTGATCGTCCTGGGCGGCGGCGTCTCGAATGTCGACGGCCTCGCAGAGACGGTGCAGGACCGCCTGTCCGCCCATATCTTCTCGGACGTGCTGGAAACGCGCGTCGTCCGCCATCTCCATGGCGACAGTTCCGGCGTGAGGGGTGCGGCCTGGCTTTGGCCCGCCGAGCCGCGATGAGCGGCGATCCGGGCTATTGCCGCGCCTGTCTGGCGCCCCTGCCGGAAGGTACCCGCGATGCCTGCCCGGCCTGTGGTTCGCACAAGCTGCTGCGGCATCGCGAGATCGACACGCTGTCGATCGCCCACATCGATTGCGACGCCTTCTTTGCCGCCATCGAGAAGCGCGACAATCCGGCGCTGGAAGAATTGCCGGTCATTGTCGGCGGCGGCCAGCGCGGCGTTGTCTCGACCTGTTGCTATGTCGCGCGGCTCTATGGTGTGCACTCGGCCATGCCAATGTTCAAGGCGCTGAAAGCCTGTCCGGACGCCGTTGTGATCAAGCCCGAGCACGCAAAGTATGCCGCCGAGGGACGGCGCATCCGCGAGATGATGCAGGACGTCACGCCCCTGGTCGAGCCGCTGTCGATCGATGAAGCCTTCCTCGACCTGACGGGCACGACACGGCTGCACGGCGCGCCGCCGGCCCTCACCCTACTGCGCCTGCAGCGCCGTATCCGCGAGACGGTGGGCATCACCGTCTCTGTCGGCCTGTCCTTCAACAAATTCCTCGCCAAGACCGCGTCCGATCTGGACAAGCCGCACGGCTTCGCCGTGATCGGCGAAGGCGATGCCCAGGCTTTCCTGGAAAAACAGCCGGTCCGGGCGATCTATGGTGTCGGCCCGGCCTTTGCCGCCAGGCTGGAACGCGACGGCATCCGCACGCTTGCCGATATCAGCCGGCATGGCGACAAGGACATGGCGCGGCGCTATGGCGAGATGGGTTTCCACCTGGCGCGCCTCGCCCGCGGCGAGGACACGCGCCGGGTCAAGCCGGACCGCGACCGCAAGAGCGTGTCCAGCGAGACCACCTTCAATGCCGATCATGACGACCGTGAGACGCTGGAAAAACAGCTCTGGCGGCTGTGCGTCCGCGTTTCGGACCAGATGAAGGCGCAGGCGATTTCCGGATCGGTCGTGACGCTGAAACTGAAGACGTCCAGTTTCAAGACCCGGACACGGCGGCGCACCCTGTCCGAACCCAGCCAGCTGGCGGACACGCTGTTCCGGGTGGGGAAGGAATTGCTGGCACCGGAGATTGACGGCACGCGTTACCGGCTGATCGGTATCGGCTTTTCCGGCCTCCAGCCGGCCGTCGCCGACAGCGGCGACCTTCTGGATCCCAATGCCATCCGCCGCGCAACGGCCGAACGCGCGATCGACAAGGCCAGGGCGAAATTCGGCGGCGATGCCGTCGTCAAGGGAATCGCCTTCCGCGCCAAGCCGAAACGCGAGCGCTAGAACCCGTCAATCCGCCATCGTATCGAACCAGTCGTACGGCATCGGCCACAGCCCCTCGGCACCCCGCCGGAAAGCCCCGGAATGCCCGACACGCCCGGCGCCGATGTCCTTCGGGGCAAGGGTGACAAGTTCGGTGGAAGCCGCGGAATAGAGGTCCAGAATGTCCTGTGCAGCACCTGCTGTCGCAATCGGATCGTCGGTGAACTGGTAGGAGCGGATCGGGGCCTCGACCGCGCCGAAAGAGTGGTCCCCGATCGCTTCGAAATCATCGCCCAGATAACCGGGTCTGGATGCCCAGCGCCGCCATTGCAGGAACACATCCCGCGGCAGGGCCGTGCCGCCCCACATTCCGCCAGGCGGGACATATCCTTTAAGAGCCAGGCAGGCCGGGCCATAGGCGAACCAGAAGAACAGAACCTGCGGCCGGTAATAGGCCAGATGCCGGCCCCAATGCCCCGACCCGACGCAGATGAAGGCATGGGCGCGTGCTTTCGCGGCGTTGTCGGCCAGGCCGACGAGATGCCCGCCCACCGAATGGCCCAGCGTGAAGAGCGGCTTGCCGGGCGCCAGGGCCTCAGCCCGGTCGAGCGCGGCGGGAAAGTCCAGCCGGCCCCAGTCGACGATATCGGCCTTGTATCCGCGCATCCGCGCCGGTGCCGACCCCGCAATGCCGCGATAATCATAGAGCAGGCAGGCATAGCCCCGTTCGGCACCGGCCAGGGCGATCCGGCGGTAGAAGCCCTTGGGAAAGCCGGTCCCCGAGGAGACCAGAACCGCCGCCCGCGGCCGTTCGGGCGTAATGATCCGGCCCGACAGGGAATAGCCGTCGCGGGCATCGAATCGGATTTCGTCTTCACGGATCATCATTGTCATGTGCGAACTGTGCCCGATGACGTTCGCGTCAAGTCAAGCAGACAGATTGCATGGGGCCGATACGTCACTAAGTTGTCGGCATATCGAGCCAAGGAGTGCCCCATGTCCGCCATCGAAGCCCGTCTTGCCGAGCTCGGCATTTCCCTGCCCGAACCGGTTGCCCCGGTCGCCAATTATGTCCCCTTCGTGCGCACCGGCAATCAGGTCTTCCTGTCCGGCCAGGTCTCCATCGGCCCGGACGGCCTGGTCGCCGGCACGCTGGGTGGCGACATGGACCTGGAGGCCGGACAGGCCGCGGCGCGGCTGTGCGGCATCAATCTCATTGCCCAGATGAAAGCCGCCTGCGAGGGCGATCTGGAGCGCGTGAAACGGGTTGTCCGTCTTGGCGGTTTCGTGGCCGCAGCCCCGTCCTTCACCGACATTCCCAAAGTGGTGAATGGCTGTTCCGACCTCATGGTCGATGTGTTCGGCGACAAGGGCCGGCATGCCCGCTCTGCCGTTTCCTGCCCGGTCCTGCCGCTGGGTGCCGCCGTCGAGGTCGACGCGGTTTTCGAGATCGCCTGATGAAACGCATCCGCGCACGGGACTTCACCGCCGAACGGGCCTGGGGCGCCGAGCGCCTCGCCCTGTTCGGATCCACCGGGGTCAGCCTGCACTGGACCGACCAGCCCTATCGCTGGCACCGCAATACCGGCGACGAGGTCTTCGTGGTGCTCGATGGCCGGGTCGAGATGAAATACCGCGAGGCCGGCGTCGAGAAATCCATGCTGCTGGAGGCCGGCGACGCGCTGGCCATCGGTGATGGCGAGGAGCATGTCGCTCATCCTCTCGGCGAAGCGCGCATTCTGGTCGTCGAGGATATCGACAGCGATTAGCCGCCGGTGATGTGGCTGACGAAGATCGAGACACCGATCCCGATCAGCACCGCCCCGCCGGCGATCTCGGCGAAGCCGCCCAGCCGCTCGGCGACCTTGGGACCGATCCGGTAGCCCAGGCTCGCCATGGCGAAGGAGGTCAACCCGATCGCCAGGGCTGACCAGGCCGGGCCGCCCGCCAGAGCAAGGGCGATCCCGACGGCGGCGGCGTCGATGCTGGTCCCCAGCGCAGTCACGACCGTCGCCAGAAGACCGGTCGATACCGCGGGCGGCGTGTCGGCGTCAGCCTCATCCTCGCCTCGCAGGCCGTTGCGGATCATCAGCCCGCCGATCCCTGCCAGCAGAATCAAGGCGACCCAGTGATCGACAGCGGTTATCCAGTGCGCCGCGATCCGCGCCAGCAGCCAGCCGGCCAGGCACATCAAGCCTTCAGCCAGACCGAAGACCGCACCGACACGGATAGCCCTCAAGGTCCGTGCGGCCGGGTCCGATGCGCCGCGCGCCAGGGCGGCGGCAAAGGCGTCGGTCGACAGGGACAGACTGGTGAGCGGGAGTGTCAGAACGGAGATCATGCCCCCGCATAGGCGTGACCGTGTGTGCTCGCAAGCGGCTGGTGCGCTTCGAAGCCCCACACAATGATTTTACACCGGAAAACCTCGCCGCGCGGGGCAAGACCGGCTAGATGTGCGGCGCTACCGGTTTCAAGGGGTCCGATCATGACACGTTTTGCGGGAATTCTCGCCGCCGCCATTCTCCTGATGGGTTGCCAGCAAGGCGATGCCAGCGCCCAACTGTCCGAAACGCAGCGCGAGGAAGTGCGCGACATCGTGCGCGACTACATTCTCGAAAACCCCGAAATCATCGAAGAAGCCCTGATCGAGCTGCAGCGCCGGGCCCGCGCCCGCGAGATGCAGGCGGCCTATGATGCTGTCGAAGCCCAGTCCGAGGCGATCTACAACGATCCGCGCGACCCGCGCCTCGGCCCCGACGGCGCCGATATCGTGATCGTCGAATTCATGGACTACAAATGCTCCTATTGCCGGGTCGCCAATGACTGGGTCGAGGACGTTCGCGAAGAGCATGGCGACCGCATCCAGTTCATCATCAAGGAATACCCGATCCTGGGCGAGGATTCCCTGGAAGCCTCGCGCGCCGCGATCGCTGCCCTGCAGCAGGGGACGGACATCTACGAGGCCTTCCACAATGCGATGGTCTCCTCCTCCGGCCCGCTGCCGAGCGAGCGCATCAACCAGCTTGCCCGCGTGTCGGGTGTGGATGTCGAGCGCATGCGCGAGGCGATGGAGAGCCCGGCCATCATGGAACACATCAGCCAGGTCCGCTCGCTCGGCCAGGTGCTGGGCGTGACGGGCACGCCCTTCTTCATCGTCGACGGCACGATCGTATCCGGCGCCAACGAGCTGGCGCTTGACCAGGCCCTGCAGCGGGCACTCGCCGAGTAGTCCCTGCACGCCGCCTTCGCGTCCCCGGAACAGGGGATGCCCGCGTCCGGTCCGGTTCAGCTAGACAATGGCGGAACCGGACCCGGAGACGCGATGCGGTACGTTCTTATCCCCATGGCCTGTCTTGCCATCCTGCCGGCCGCCTGCGGCAAGATGCCGGGAGAGCTGCGCGAATACGTGCAGCAGGACGGCGATTGGGGCTGGGGCAACGGGACGGGCTGCAAGGACCGCACGGATGTCTGGTACATCGCCGGCGACCGGATCACGATCTACAGCCAGGGCGAGATTGCCGGGTATCTGCGCCTGGACGAGCGCCGCGGCCTCTACTCCAACGGGCTGACGTCCGGCAGCGGGGCCTGGACCGACATGCTGTGGATCCTGCACGGCCCGGCACCGGACGGCAGCGGCGAGACCGGACGCCAGGAGATGCGTCTTGCGATCCGGGGCGGTCCGGGACGGACGACCGCCCTGCGCACCTATAACCACCGGCTTTTTGTCGACGATGCGACGGGAGAGCGCCGCCGGATCGACGAGCCCCGGCATGGCGACCGGATGATCCCCTGCAATGAACGCAGGTGAGAACCGCCGGGCTTGCCGGATCTCCCCTTCTGACCTGATGCCCGCCAACGCGAGCCGGACAAGCGGTCAGGCACTCATCTCGACATGGCCGGCCGCACTGATTGTCCAGGCCGGATTGTGCGCGACTTCCCAGGCGTGTCCGTCCGGATCGGCGAAATAGCCGGAATATCCACCCCAGGGGGCCTCCTCGGCCCGCTTCAGCAGGCTGCCCCCGGCCGACACCGCCCGGTCGAGCGCCGGATCGACCTCGGACCGGTCGCGGACATTGTAGGCGAGGGCGATCCGGCCCGTCCCGTCATTGTCGCGTTTCATGTCGAGATCGAAACTGTCGCGCCGGAACAGGCCCAGCACGATGCCGTTCAGCTGGAAGAAGACAACTTCCTCATTCTCGAAGGCTGCCTTCCAGCCCAGTTTTTCATAGAAAGCCCGCGAGCGCGCGGTATCGGCGACGCCGAGGGTGATAAGCGAGACACGCTGGTCCATCCCGGTTCTCCCTGCTGGGAAACCAGAATAGAACAAAAACGGAACATCGCAAGAGTGAAATGAATCAGATCAGACCGGAAAGCGGGCTGGACGGATCGGCATAACGCTTCTTCGGCATGCGGCCGGCGAGATAGGCCTCGCGGCCGGCAATCACGGCGTGACGCATGGCACGCGCCATCCGGACCGGATCCTTCGCCTCGGCAATCGCCGTGTTCATCAGCACACCGTCACAGCCCAGCTCCATCGCCACGGCAGCATCGGACGCCGTACCGACACCGGCATCGACAATCACCGGAACTTTTGTCTGTTCGACGATCAGGCGGATATTGACCGGGTTCTGGATGCCCAGGCCCGAGCCGATCGGCGCGCCCAGCGGCATGATGGCGCAGCAGCCGATCTCTTCCAGCTTCCTGGCGTAGACCGGATCGTCGGAGCAGTAGACCATCACCTCGAACCCGTCCTTGATCAGCATTTCCGCCGCGCGCAGCGTCTCGGCCATGTCGGGATAGAGGTGTTTGGGGTCGGACAGGACTTCCAGCTTCACCAGATTCCAGCCGCCCGCCTCGCGCGCCAGGCGCAGCGTGCGGATCGCGTCCTCGCCAGTAAAGCAGCCGGCGGTATTGGGCAGATAGGTATAATCGTCGGGCGAGATAAAATCGACCAGGCGCGGCTCGTCCGGATTGGACAGGTTCACCCGGCGCACGGCGACGGTGATCATCTCGGCGCCGGAGGCCTTCAGCGCCTCGGCGTTCTGGGCGTAGGTCCCGTACTTGCCCGTGCCGATGATGAGGCGCGAGGTGAAGGTGCGGCCGGCAACCACCAGCGGCGTGTCCTCCGCGGCGTTCGGGGTTACGGCATCATCCATCTCATCCACCTCCAACAAATGCGACAATCTCGATCCGGTCGCCGTCCTGCAGCGCCGTCCCGGCATATTGCGACCGCGGAACAATCTCCAGATTCCGCTCCACGGCAATCTTGCGTCCGTCCAGATTCAGGTCGCTCACCAGGTCCGCCACATGGGCCCCCTCGGCAATCGACCGGCTTTCGCCATTGACTGTTAGCTGCAGCACGGCTTCGCTTGACCTTTCGTGAGTCCTGACGTCACTCACCTCGTAATTCTCCTTGAGGCTTCAAGGCAAGGCCATGAGCAAACCCATTCACATCCTCAACGGACCGAATCTCAATCTTCTCGGCACCCGCGAGCCCGAGGTCTACGGCTCCATGTCGCTTGCCGACATCGAACAGGCCTGTACCGCCCACGCCCGAGATTTGGGGTTTTCCATCGTGTTTCGCCAGTCCAATCATGAAGGCGAACTGATCGACTGGCTGCATGACGCAAACGTCAACGCGTCTGCTATTGTCTTTAACCCCGGTGCCTATACGCATACATCGGTCGCTTTGCATGACGCCGTTCGCGCTATAGAACCTCCGGTCATCGAAGTTCATTTGAGTCAGACAGCGGCACGCGAAGCTTTCCGACATCACTCCTACATCGCATCCGCCGCGCGGGGCTCGATTACAGGGCTGGGGCTGAACAGCTACCTGCTCGGTATCACTGCCGCCGCCGGATGCATCGAAACGCAATAGACGGAACCAAAGGCTTTTTCATCATGAGTTCTGATTCCCGTTCCCGCTCCCCGATCGACCCCCAGCTGGTCCGCGAACTCGCGGATATCCTGCGCGAGACGGAACTGTCCGAGATCGAAGTCGAGCATGACGATCTGCGTCTGCGGATTGCCCGCCAGCTGACCGCGGCGCCGGCCGTTCAGACCGTCTCCGTTCCGGCAGCTGCCCCCGCCCCGGCTCAGGCCGCAGCAGCTCCGGGCGCCGCGCCGGCAGCAGCGGAAGCCGCCGAGAAGGCCGGCACGGTGAAATCGCCGATGGTCGGAACGGTGTATCTCAAGCCAAATCCGGACGCGGCGCTCTTCGTGCGCGTCGGCGACCAGGTGAAAAAGGGCGATACCATCCTGCTGGTCGAGGCGATGAAGACCTTCAATCCGATCACCGCCGAAAAGTCCGGCACGATTACGGACATCCTGGTCGAGGACGGGCAGCCGGTGGAATACGGCGAAGCTCTCTTCGTCCTCTCCTGACGCCCAAACCGACGCGAGCGCCGACATGTTCGAAAAGATCCTGATCGCCAATCGCGGCGAGATTGCCCTTCGTGTCCATCGCGCCTGCCGCGAAATGGGCATCCGCACGGTGGCCGTTCACTCCGAGGCCGACGCCAACGCTATGCATGTCCGCCTGGCGGACGAGAGCGTGTGCATCGGCCCGCCGCCGGCCGGCAAGTCATATCTCAACATTCCCGCCATCATCACGGCGGCTGAAGTGACAGGCGCCCAGGCGATCCACCCGGGCTATGGCTTCCTGTCGGAAAACGCCCGCTTCGCCGAGATCGTCGAGGCGCACGGCCTGGCCTTCATCGGTCCGACCGCCGAGCACATCCGCATGATGGGCGACAAGATCACCGCCAAGAAGGCCGTGATGGAAGCCGGTATTCCGGTCGTCCCCGGTTCGGAAGGCGGCGTTGCGACCTATGAGGAGGCCCAGCCGATTGCCGCAGAGATCGGCTATCCGGTGCTGATCAAGGCTGCATCGGGCGGCGGTGGCCGCGGCATGAAGGTCGCCGAGAGCGCCGACAAGCTGAAGGAAGCCATGGAGACCGCCTCCGCGGAAGCCTCGGCCGCCTTTGGCGACGGCACGGTCTATCTGGAAAAATATCTCGGCCAGCCGCGCCATATCGAGATCCAGGTGCTGGCCGACACGCACGGCAATGTCGTCCATCTGGGCGAGCGCGACTGTTCGCTGCAGCGCCGTCACCAGAAAATTCTCGAGGAAGCCCCCTCACCGGCCCTCAGCGCCGAGGAACGCGCCCAGATCGGCGAGACCGTCCGCAAGGCCATCGAAGCCATCGGCTATCGCGGTGTCGGCACGATCGAATTCCTGTGGGAAAACGGCGAGTTCTACTTCATCGAGATGAATACCCGCCTGCAGGTGGAACACCCGGTCACCGAGATGATCACCGGCATCGATCTGGTGCGCGAACAGATCCGCGTCGCCGACGGTGCCCCGCTGGGTATCACCCAGGACGATATCACCTTCGAAGGCTGGGCGATCGAATGCCGCATCAATGCGGAAAACCCCAAGACCTTCGCGCCCTCGCCGGGCATGGTCACCGAATTCCACGCACCGGGCGGCCTCGGCGTCCGCCTCGATTCCGCCCTGTATGCGGGCTATTCCATCCCGCCTTACTATGACAGCCTGATCGGCAAGCTGATCGTTCACGGCCGTACGCGCACCGAGACCCTGTTGCGCCTGCGCCGTGCGCTGGAGGAAATGGTGGTCGGCGGAGTGGAGACAACGATCCCGATCTTCCTCGACCTGCTCGAGGAACCGGATTTCGTGAACGGGGACTACCACATCCGCTGGCTCGAGGAGTGGCTGGCCAGGCGTAACGGCTAGCCGCCGGGGCCTCGCGGCCCCGCATCTTGAACGATTGCGTGACCGTTCCTGTCTTTGCGGTTACGCGTTGGGAGCGGTAGCCCGATGCGCGGTTTCGGCGCGGAAGATCTGATCGAATGCTATGCCCGCGGCGTGTTCCCCATGGCCGAGGGACGCGATGATCCACGGATCTACCTGCTCGATCCGGACGAGCGCGGCGTGCTGCCGCTGGAGGGGTTCCACATCCCGCGCACCCTGCGCAAGGCGGTGCGCCAGGATACATTCGATATCCGTTTTGACACCGCCTTCGAGGCCGTTGTGGCCGGATGCGCCGAGCCGGCGCCGGGCCGCGAGGAAACCTGGATCAATGACGGTATCCTCAGCCTCTATCGCGAACTCTTCCAGCTGGGTTTCGCCCACAGCGTCGAGAGCTGGCAGGACGGCGAACTGGCCGGCGGTCTGTACGGGGTCTCGCTGGGCGGGGCCTTTTTCGGCGAAAGCATGTTCTCGCGGCGCACGGACGCATCCAAGGTGGCGTTGGTCCACCTCGTGGCACAGCTGAAGGCCGGCGGCTTCATCCTGCTGGATACGCAATTCACCACCGAACATCTGGAACGCTTCGGCGCGATCACCATACCGCGCGAGATGTATCATCTGCGCCTGGCCGATGCCTTGAAGATCCAGACCGGGTTTCCGGCCGTGCCCGAGGGGATGAGCGGGGCTCAGGCCCTGCAGTCGATCACCCAGACGTCGTAGACGGCGTGCTCCAGCGGGTTCTGCGCCGGACGCGAGGCGAACATCCAGCCGGAGAAAATCTCCTCGCCATCCGTATCCACCCCGAAACCGTCGGTGCGGCGGTCACGGATTTCCAGGAAGGCATAGGTTTCCGGCGTCTCTTCGGGCGGACGGCGGCGGCAATAGCGCGGCGTGATGGCCAGGGCGCCGAAATTCACGGTTTCGCCGATCGTGATCTCGAAGTCCCGGGTCCGGGCAGTGACCTTGTCGAGCCCCCGCAGCACGACGATGCTGCCCGGCTCGCTCGACAATTCCTCGCCGTCGCGCGCATCCGGATCATCGCCCCGCAGCATGTCGCCGATGGGATCGCTGTCCTGCGCCAGCGCGGCGGCGGCAAGACCCAGGGAAAGAAGACAGGCGGTGAAGACGGTTTTCATGACGCGTACTCTGCCCTGACAATTATGACCGTGTCGAGACGGACCCGTGGCAGGACCGCGCCATGTCTGTGCGAGAAGCTCAGGCCTCGTCGGGCGACCAGGCTTCGTAGTCGGCGGTGGAGGCCTGGCGGCCCTGCGGCGTCAGGAGGCTGCCCGAGGGGCGATAGGCGTAGACCGTGCCCGTGAGATTGGGATGGTGGTCCTTTTCCCAAGGCTGACGGCGCAGCGGTTCCTCGCTGGGCGGCGTCTCGAAGGTGTGATGCAGCCAGCCATGCCAGTCGGACGGAACGCGCGAGGCATCGGCATAGCCCTTGTAGACCACCCAGCGGCGTTTGTTGCCATCGGGGCCGGTCACGCCGCGCTCCTCGAAATAGCGATTGCCGTACTCATCCTCACCGACCTTCCTGGCGCCGCGCATGGCCAGCGTCAGGAGAGTTCCCGGCGTGGCGTCTTTCCACCACACGAAAATCTTGGCGATCGTTCCGAACATTGTCAGCGGCTCCGAGTCGGTCGACACAGGTTGCGGCCTATATGCCCGCATGGCGCGGGCGGGTCCAGTACCGAACGCGGCTGCACGGTGTCGCAGCCTGCCCGCCCGCAGGCTTCTGACCGGCCCCGCCACACGGTAGACTGGCAGCTTGTCCGGGCGATTCGCGGCGCATGACCGGGGCCCGGCCGGTGTCTGAGGGTGGACGCATGGAAGTCTTCGATCGTTTCGCGCAGCAGCTGGCCCGGCAAGGCGAACGCCTTGCGCCGGAAGAGCGTACGGTGACTGCAGCCGGCGACGATGCCGAGCTGGCAGCCAGCAGCCGGACGGTCATTGTTCCTGCCGACTGGAGCGCAAACGCCGCCCAGAGCCTTGCCGACCTTCTGGACACGCCCCGCCCGCTGCGCACCAGGCCGCGGCCGGGTGTGAAGGTGATCGGCAGCCTGACGCCGCACATCGCCGATGACGAGACCCGCATCGCCGAGAGCGGGCTGGAAAGCGTAACGACGCGCCTCGCCGGATCGCTGGCCTGGTCGGCGGCCCGCCAGGGTGCGTTCGAGACGCCGGACATGGCGGAGATCTTTGCCCGTGAGCTGGCCGCCAGCCTGACCGGCCGGCATGTCATGCCAGACGCCAACCTGATCGCCGAAGGCGGGGTCGACTGGGCCTATGGCGATACGCCGGAAAGCCCCGAAGCGCCCGAACTCCCGCTGCAGATCCGCGCGGCCGCCCGCACTGCCCCCGGCCAGTTGCGCCGCGTGGCGGAAACTGCCCTGCGCAGCTCGATCCTCGAGGTCGGTGCCCGCGTCACCCGCGAGCGGCTTGAGGCCATCGGTGAGGCCTGCCGGCGCTGTTCCGGCGAGCCGGACGACTGTTTCGATCCGCGCAGCAATGCCGCCCTCGCCCGGGCCATGCGCCGTGCCCTGAAGGACGGCATTCCCGAGGAAGCCGTCGAACGCGCCCTGTCGCTGGCCCGCCAGGGAACCGGCGACGATGCCCTGGGCGCGCTGATCCCCGACCCGCTGCCGCAGCGCAAGGCCCGGCTGTATGTGCCGCCGGCCCTGTGCGAGGCGATTGCCAAGGACGAGGCCTGGAGTTTCGACCAGGATGGCGGCAGCGTGCGTGCCCGTGATTTCCGCACCGGCATTGCCCGCACCGTCTGGAGCTTCGGCACCCCGTCTCTCGCCTTCCACGAAAGCCCGGACGCGGCCGGGCCGACCCTGTTCGTCAACCTGCCTGCCTATATCGGTGTGGACGGCAGTTTCGACGCCGATCTCCTGTTCGATGCCATACGCTACTGGGCGGCAGCCCTGGCCCTGAGCGCGCCGAAGGGCGCCGCCTCGGCCGGCACGATCAGCCTGACCGGGCTGGGCGCAGCGCTGACCGCCTGCGGGCTGGCCTATGACAGCGATGAGGGACGCACCGCTGCCGCGGCGATCGCCCGGCTGGCGACCCTCGCCCTGCGCGATGCGGCAGCCGGTACCGGCGCCAGCGCACCGGGCCTGGGTCCGGACATTCCGCTCGACACATTGCCGGCCGGCTTCGAGGCTGTGGCCGCGCGTCTGGAAGACGCAGCAACACCCTTCCTGCCCAAGGCCGCCCTCGCCCGTCCGGGCGTCGTGCTGGCCTGCGGTCCTGTCGACAGCGCTGTCGCGGGCCTGATGGATGCAGACAGCGACGGTGCGGCCCCCGTTCTGGGCGCCACAACGACAACCGGCGACGTGTTCGGCGGTGGCCGCACCCTGCGGCGCTGCGTCCGCCAGGGCCTGGAGGCGCTGGACCAGCCGGCCGCCCGGATCGAGCAGGCCGAGGATCACGCCGCCGGCCGTGGTACGCTGGCAGGCGCGCCGGCCCTGTCGCTGGAGGCGCTGGCCGAGCGTGGCCTGCCCGAAGACGTGCTGGAACGGCTGGAGGATTCGATCGCTGAAGGCGCCTCGATCCGCCACGCCCTCAACCGCTGGACGCTGGGCGACCGGGTCTGCCGCGAGCTGGGCCTGTCCAGCGATGTGATCGAGGCCGAAGGCGCGTCCCTGTGCCGGGCTCTGGGCTTCTCCGAAGCCGACATCGCTGCCGCCGACCGCCACGCCCAGGGCACCGGCGAACTGCATGACTCACCCGCCCTGCCCGCCGGCGTGCGGTCGGTGTTCGCACCGGTCTCGCCGCACGGCATCATGCGCATGGCGCATGCGGTCGAACAGCAGATCGGCGGTGCCTGCGCGATTGCCCTTGAGCTCGAGGGCGATGCCACGATCGACGACGTGTCCGCCCTGATCGATACCGGCGCCGAGCTGGGATTGCGGCAGCTTGATATCCGCCGGACCGCATCGGGCCTGTTCGACCTTCTGCCGGCGATCGATTTCGACAAGGGCGACTATGCCGCCGACGCCGCGCCGCAGATTCAGGAGCGCATCGTCGAGCGGACCGTCGAGCGTGTGGTCGAGAAACCTGCCGCCCGCCGCAAGCTGCCGGACCGCCGCAAGGGCTACATCCAGAAAGCCACGGTGGGCGGTCACAAGGTTTATCTTCACACCGGCGAGTTCGACGATGGCGAACTGGGCGAGATCTTCATCGACATGCACAAGGAAGGCGCGGCCTTCCGCTCGCTGATGAACAATTTCGCCATCGCGATCTCCATCGGCCTGCAATACGGCGTGCCGCTGGAAGAATATGTCGACGCCTTCGTCTATACGCGGTTCGAGCCGGCCGGTCCGGTCGAGGGCAATGACTCGATCCAGCAGGCAACGTCCATTCTGGACTATCTCTTCCGCGAGCTGGGCGTGTCCTATCTGGGCCGCGAGGATCTGGCGGAAGTCTCGCCGGACCGGGCCGATCCGGGCGGTCTGGGCAAGGGCGTCCAGCAGGAAAAGCTCGCCCGGGAAGACGCCGCGAAATTCATCTCGCGCGGTTTCTCGCGCGGCCAGGTGCCGGACAATATCCTGATGTTCGCCAATGCCCCGCGCAAGGCCGCGAGCGGCCGCGGCGACGGGTCCGGCGAAGCCGGGCATTACGAGCTCGAGGACCACACGGTCACGCGGGCCGGCAGTCGTGACATCACGGCCTACTCCGGCGATCCGTGTCCCGAGTGCGGCCATTTCACCGTCGCCGGCGGTGATGGTGAGCCGCGCAATTGCGATGCCTGCGGATGGACGGGCCCGGCCATCGACTGACCCCGTCCGCCGGTATGGCTCTTGCTTCGCGAGAGGCCAGTCGTTCGGAGCGCTCCAGAATGAAACGGATTTGGCTTGCCGTCCTGGCCGTCCTGACCCTCGGGACCGCCGCCCATGCCCAGGATGCCTCGCAGATCGCCCGGGTCCAGTCCGGCCAGTCCTGCCCCGGCTGCAACCTGTTCCAGGCGGACCTGTCCTATCTCGATCTGCCCGGTATCGACGTGTCCGGCAGCCGGCTGCGTCAGGCCAGCCTGGCCCTCGTGACCATGAATGGTGCCCGGTTCGACAACGCGAATCTGTCCGTGGCGAATCTGTTCGGCGGCCGTTTCACCAGCGCCAGTTTCCGCGGTGCAGACCTCAGTCGTGCCAATCTGGTCGGCGCCTATCTGCACAGCGCCGATCTGACCGGCGCCAACCTTGAAGGCGCCAACCTGTCCGGTGCCGAACTGGGCACGGCGCGCGGCCTGACCCAGTCCCAGCTGAACCGGGCGTGCGGCGATGAGTCCACGGAACTGCCGGCCGGCCTGCACATACCGCGCTGCAATTAGACACATCCGGCGCGCGGGAAAGCCGGCGCAAAGGCTGGCCAAGGACAGGCCGGCTTCATACGATATGCGCCGGGGTTACTGTGATTTAAGTCGAACTCACCCTGCGACTGCCGTATCTGAGTGGATATGCGGATACAGACACGCGTCATTTCGGCTTTGCTTGCGGCAACCAGCCTTGCGACGGCTCCCGCTTTCGCAGGTGGAGACGACGATCATCCGCGGCGCGGCCTGACCATTGGCGGCGAGTTCGAGAACTGGGATTTTTCCGACAAGAACCTGGCCGGCGCCGTCTTTATCGGCGCGAACTTCCAGGGCGCATCCTTCGCCGACAGCGAACTGCCCGGCGTCACCATCGTGGAAAGCCGGTTCAACGACACCGACTTCTCCGATGCCGACATGCCGGCCTCCCAGCTCACGGGCGTGACATTCTCGCGCGCCAACCTGTCCGGCGCCCGCTTCCCCGGTGCGCGGATCGAACGGGTGAACTTCTCGGCCGCCGATCTCGAAGACACCGACTTTTCCGCCACCGACATGGTGTTCGTCACCTTTATCGGCTCCCGGCTCAACAGCACGCTCTTCAACGGCGCCCGGCTGCGGCAGGTGAATTTCCTGCGCGCCGAGCTGAACGAGACGAATTTCCGGGCCGCCGAACTGCGCCGCGCGAATTTCGCTGAAGTCACCGGCTCCGAGGTGAGTTTCCGCAATGCCGACCTGACCGGCTCCAGCTTCGAGAATGCCGAACTGGACGAGGTCGATTTCAGCGGCGCCAATCTCGCCGGCACGAATTTCTCCTCGGCCCGCATCCGCGAGGCCACCGGCCTGACCAAGGACAGCCTGACCGGCGCCTGCGGCAATGAGGCGACCGAGCTGAATGACGGCCTGCAGCTGCCGGCCTGCAGCGGCAGTGATGAAATGCGCTTCGGCCCCGCCCAGGAATACAGCTATGTGCTGCGCCTGCGGGGCGAATCCGACGCCGAGACCGTGATGGAGCTGCGCGCGCTGGAAAATGCCCGCATCGAGGTGCTGACCCAGATCGGCCAGGCGCTGGAAATCCACGCCGAGGATCTCGACCGGGAGGCCATTCGCGAAGCCACCAACGAGGCGCTGCGCGAGATTGCCCGCGCCGAGCGGGAGCTGCGCGAAATCCAGCGTGACCGCCATATCGAGCGCGCCGAGATCGAGCGTGAGCGCGAGGAAGCGCTGCGCGAACATCGCGCCCTGCAAGACGAGCTGCGTCGCGAAGCCCGCGAGCAGGAACGCGAACTTCGCGAATTGCAGCGCGAGACCGACCGGACCCGCAACACGACGCGGTTCGAGTTCCGGATCGCACCGCCGCCGCCGGAAACACCCCCGCCCCCGCCCGAGCGCTGACACACCGGCGGGGCCCGCCGTCCGGGGCCATACACCATTCGTTTCAGACCGCTTCTTGTGCCGCGCGCCGCACAGCGCTACTCCGGCTGAAACAGTGTTGTCAGCGGCAAGGCCGGGCTCATTTCCAAGGGGGCATTCATGCGTTTATCGACGATCATTCTGGCTGGCGTTTCGGCCAGCGGTGCCGCCATGGCCCAGGTGCCGGATGGCCCGTTTGCAGGCGCGGTAACGGAGACGGCGCCGCAGGCCGAGTATACGCTGACGCTGGAAGCCGGTCAGGTCGTCACGCTGAGCACCGCCTCGATCGAGAATTTCGACACCGTGCTCGCGCTGATCGGCCCGGACGGCAAGCCGGTCGCGCAGAATGATGATTGCGACGGCTCGCTGCAGTCCTGCATCACTTTCATGCCGCCCGACAGCGGCCGCTATACCGCTCGCGTGACGGGCTATGGCGAAGCAACCGGCGCTTTCGAACTCACCGTTGCCGAAGGCGCGAATGTCGGCCTGTCCTACGCCGCAGAGACACTGCGCGAGGAAGTGGTGACGCTGGGCAGCGGCACGAGCGAGGTGCGGGCCGAGATCGATCTGGATGCAGACGCCATCTTCGTCGCCTCGACCTATGCCCTCACCGAGACGCTGGACACCACACTCACCCTCCTGGACGCCGACGGGAACATCCTGGCCCAGAATGACGATCGCGGCGATGGTTCGCTGAACGCCCAGATCGTCTACCAGCCTGACCAGGCAGGCCACTTCACCGTGCTGGCCGGCAGTTATGACGGCCAGGGCCAGGGCGATCTCGTCCTCTCCCTCGCGCTGGACCCAAATGCCCAGGTGCCGTTTGACTTTGCCAGTGTGGAAGGCGAGACGATCGCAGAACACACGGGCATGCTCGGCGCCGACAATCGCGAGCAGAGCTATCCCGTCGAGCTGACCGCCGGCCAGACGGTCATGATTGTCGCCGATGCGATGACCGACGATCTGGACACTGTGCTGACGCTGAACGGCCCGGACGGGTTTCCTGTCGCCATGAATGACGATCGCGGCGACGGCACGCTGAACTCGGCCATTGCCTACACCGCGGCGCACAGCGGGACATATACGCTGGAAATCTCGCGTTATCACGGTTCGGACACGAGCGGCGAATTCCGCATCGTCCTGAGCGCGGTGGACGCGAGCGTGGTCGACACGCTCCAGGCGCTGAACGAGAATGTCGTCACGCTGAGCGGTCCGGAGCTCACGCTGGAAACCGAGGACTTCATCGTCCACTATACGCTGGAAGGCGGAGACGCCTCCTCGGCGCGCTATGCCGAACTGGTAGGCATCGCCCTGCAGGAGTCCTACGAAGCCCAGATCGGGCGGATGGGCTGGGCCGAACCGCTGCGCGACGATAATGGCCGCTACCGCGCCTATGTCGCCCATGTCGACGGAGCGATGGGTTTCACCAAGCCTGTCGAGACCGTGTTCGACAATCCCAACACGCCGGATGTCCGCGAAACCCTGGCGGCCCGGACTGCCTTTGTGATCGACAATGACTTCCTGGGCCTGGGCAAGGAGGCACCGGCGGAAAGCCTGCTGCGCGCCACCGCGACCCATGAATTCAACCATGTCGTCCAGTTCGGCTATGACGCCGAGGAAGGTCTGGACTGGCTCTACGAGGCCACGGCCTCCTGGATCGAGGTCGCGACGATGGGCAGCGACCAGGATGCGACCGACTATGTCGGCACCGATTTCGACACGCCGCATCTGTGCTGGACGACACAGGTCGACGGGCATGACTATGCCCAGTGGACGCTGCTGCAATCCATGGCGGACAGCCATGGCGAGGCGGTGGTCCGGCGCCTGTGGGAAAGCAGCGTGACGCTGGACGGGTTCGAAACCGCCTCCGCAACGCTGGCCGAGTACGGCAGCGACATTCCCGCCACGATCCAGCGCTGGAGGGCGCAGAATTATGCCCGGGCCTATGATCTGGCGCCGCTCTTCTCCGGCTCCGTGGCCGTGCGCCATACGCTGGACGAGCCCGGACGCTGGATGTCCAAGGGCGGGCTGGAAGAACTGGGCGCGGACTATCTGGTGGTCGATCTGGACGGCCGTTTCCAGGTCAGCCTCGAGGGCGAGGACGGGCTGGAACTGATCGGCCTGGGCCGCCGCGGCGATGAGGTCGTGGCGATTGCCCTGGGCCAGACCGGCGTGTTCGATACGAGCGGATTTTCCGATGCCGCCCTGATGGTGTTCAACAGCACCCTGCCCGCCGAGCCCGGGACGTGCAACGGTGTCGGCTATTCCATCGAGATCGAGGCATCGACCGGCCGCATGGCCGCGCCGGCCTACCGGTTTGACGCGCCGCACTTCCTGCAGCCGGGCGTCTCCGAAGCCGCGGACAGCGACGAAGCCGCCGCGCCCTGATTCCCGGGGTTCATATCCTGACAAAAGCAAAAGGCCCCGGAGACTACTCCGGGGCCTTTTTCGGTCGTGAGGGCTGGCCTCAGTCTTTCTTGCTGTCCGGCACTACGGTGCGCAGGTGAAGCTCGCGAAGCTGCTTCATCTCCACCTCGGCCGGGGCGTTCATCATCAGGTCGCGCGCCTGCTGGTCCTTCGGGAACATCACGACTTCACGCAGGTTTTCCACGCCGGCCAGCAGCATGACGATGCGGTCCACACCCGGTGCGATACCGGCGTGCGGCGGCGCGCCATAGCGGAAGGCGTTCAGCATGCCGCCGAACTCTTCTTCCACGGTCTCGGCATCGTAGCCGGCAAAGCCGAAGGCTTTCAGCATCACGTCGGGACGGTGGTTCCGCACAGCGCCGGACGACAGTTCCACACCATTGCAGACGATGTCGTACTGGAAGGCCTTGAGCTTGAGCAGCGCATCCTGGTCGGAGCCGTCGAACTTCAGGAATTCGTCCGGATCGACCTGCGGCATCGAGAACGGGTTGTGGGAGAAGTCGATCTTCTTGTTCTCCTCGTCCCACTCATACATGGGGAAATCGACGATCCAGCAGAAGCGGAACGTGTCTTTCTCGCACAGATCCAGCTCGGTACCCACCACATCGCGGGCCTTGCCGGCAAAGCTGTAGAAGTCCTTCGGATCGCCGGCCGCAAAGAAGACGGCATCGCCGGCTTCCAGGCCCAGCTCGGCGCGCAGCGCCTCGGTGCGCTCCTCGCCGATATTCTTGGCAATCGGGCCGGCACCGACCACGGCACCCTCTTCCTCGCGCCAGAAGATATAGCCCAGCCCCGGCTGGCCTTCCTTCTGCGCCCAGGCATTCATGCGGTCGCAGAAGGCGCGGCTGCCGCCGGTCCTGGCCGGGATCGCCCAGACCTCGACCTTGGGGTTCTTGTCCAGCATGCCGGCGAAGACCTTGAAACCGGAACCGCGGAAGGTGTCCGACACGTCCGACATCCGGATCGGGTTGCGCAGGTCCGGCTTGTCCGAACCATACCAGCGGATCGCATCGAAATACGGGATCTGCACGAAGGGCTCGTCCGGCACGGTGCGGCCGTCGGCGAATTCCTCGAACAGGCCCTTCATCACCGGCTCGATGACGCCGAACACGTCCTCTTGGGTCGCGAAGCTCATTTCCATGTCGAGCTGGTAGAACTCGCCCGGCGCGCGGTCGGCACGGGCGTCCTCGTCACGGAAACAGGGTGCGATCTGGAAATACCGGTCGAAGCCGGAAACCATGATCAGCTGCTTGAACTGCTGCGGCGCCTGCGGCAGGGCGTAGAACTTGCCCGGGTGCAGACGCGAAGGCACCAGGAAGTCGCGCGCGCCTTCCGGCGAGGACGCCGTCAGGATCGGCGTCTGGTATTCGGTGAAGCCCTCATCGACCATGCGGCGGCGGATCGAGTCGATGATCTTCGAGCGCAGCACGATGCGCTTGTGCAGGCTCTCGCGGCGCAGATCGATATAGCGGTGCTTCAGGCGCACCTCTTCCGACCAGTCCGGCTCGCCGAACACCGGCAGCGGCAATTCCTCGGCCGCCGACTGGATCGACAGATCGGCCAGGCGCACCTCGATCTCGCCGGTCGGCAGGTTGGCATTCACCGTCTCGGCAGACCGGGCGATCACCTCGCCGGTCACCGTGATCACGCTTTCCACGCGCAGACGTTCCAGCGTGGCGAAGTGCGCGCTCTCCGGCTCCAGCACAACCTGGGTCAGCCCGTAATGGTCGCGCAGGTCGATGAAGAGCAGACCGCCATGGTCGCGCTTGCGATGGATCCAGCCGGAAATCCGGGCCGTCTGGCCGACATGGTCCTTGCGCAGCTGGGCGCAGGTATGGGTGCGGTATGCGTGCATGGGTAAAGCGTCCGGAAATCGGTGTTAGACAGGTGCCGCGATGTGCCGGTTTGCAGGGTGAAATGTCAAGCTGCACGGGGGATCGGGCGCAGTTGGTGGCATCAGGTAAGCGTGTAGTGCTGGCCGGACAATAAGCACCGGCCAGAGTCCATCAACGATTGTTCCAAGGCTCGTCCGCGCACGACGATAGCCTTGCTCTCGAGAAATAGCTCCAGCCGCCAGATATCGAAGACATCTGGATCGTCGAACCTGTCATGGATATCGACCGCGACCTCGTCGCCTTGCCGCTTGAATTCCACCCCCGCGCCATGTCGGCGAAATGCCCAGCGCTCACCAGCCACTTCCAGAAGCCCACGTAGCGGAGCGTCGGTCTCAACAGAAGAGGGTCCGAATGTCTGGCACCATGATTGGTGAAGACTACGCTGAAGCTCTATCAGCATACGACATTCTTGAATTACATCGAACCTGCTGGACAAGCCAGACTCCGACTTCAGCCCAAGTATCCGCCGATATCTATCGCTTCAACTCAGCAAAGAGAAACGAAACCTCTCTCCACTTCCCCCGGCCTCCGTGCCGGGGTCTGGAGGAGCCTGCGCCTGAAACGCCGCCAGCCCCCGGAACAAGTGTTCAGCCCGGGGACATGGCTGACACCTGTTCGGGGACATGGCTAACACATTTTCGGTGTGTTGAGGTTGATGGTTTTGATGGT
>NZ_BSFE01000016.1:0-40165 GCF_027922185.1 Maricaulis virginensis
TCGAAACCAGGTGCGGCGGTGATGAGACTGATTGTCCCGCCGCCCTGGACGATGCGACTGCCTGCCATGCCCCTTCGCCGTCTGTCAGTGATCGCCGCGATTCAAGAGCTGGCGGCGTTTCAGCCTGCGCGAATATTGATGCCATGACGATATCGCTCCTCGTGCGACCGGCGGAGCTTGGCCATGGGCCAGGCTTTTAGTTTCAACCCGATTGCGAGGCTGGGGGATTTGCGGATAGAGATAGGGGCCGCAGACTGCAGTTCGGGACTCTTTCAATGACATCGTTTTTGCGCTGGACCATTCGGATCCACAAATGGATCGCTCTGATTGTCGGCATCCAGATCATTTTGTGGGTTGCCGGCGGCGTCGTGATGACAGTGCTGTCCATAGAGAGCGTCCGGGGTGAGCACAACATTGCACAACCTGCACCCGTGGCCATCCTTCCGGCCGAACTCATTTCGCCGGAGCGAGCGGTCGAGGCGATCAACCCTGACGGCATTGTAACCGAAATTCACCTTCAAGCCTGGCAGGGGCGGCCTGTTTTCAATGTTCTGCGAGCCGATGGGGCGAGCTCGCTCGTCGATGCGAGGACAGCCGAGGTTATCACACCAATCACAAGGGACACGGCGATTGCCGTCGCCAGCAGTGACTATGCCGGCGAGCCTGAGATCGAGGCTGTCGAGTACTTCGAGGAGCCAACATGGGAGTATCGTCGTGCCGGGCCCGCATAGCGCATAAGTTTCGCGGACGGCGAGGGCACCAGGATCTATGTGTCACCCGATACCGGTCTGGTGACGGCCAGAAGAAATGACCGCTGGCGTTTCTTCGATTTCTTCTGGATGCTCCACATCATGGACTATGAGGAGCGCGAGGATTTCAACACGTTGCACTTGCAGGTCTTCGCGGTTCTGGCGCTCATCTCCGTACTCGCGGGCCTCGTGCTTCTCGTTATCCGCATGCAGCGCCTGGTCCGGATGGAGTTGGCGAAGCGCAAGAGTCTTAGGGCTTGAGAGCAATCTGGCCAGACCTGACGCACCCTGCAGGTTGGCGACACGCCCCGAGCGCTGCTGGCGCGGAATTTCAATTGCGGTGGAATACTCGGAAAAGCAGGGCGTAGAGCACTGCGCCATACCAGCCGTAGAGATAGGCGCCGATAGCGCCGAAGAGGACGCCGCGAGGCGTGAGCCACTCGAACCCGGGGAGGAGAGGGGCCCACGCCTCATACATCCGGAAGGTGTCAGGGACGAGCAAACCAAACAGGATGCAGAGGGCATATGTGACAAGCATGAAGCTTGAAAGTGTCAGACCGAGAGGCACGACGCGGACCGTCGCAAGGGGGGGGGACTTGTCCATCATGTTCGCCTCCCGGTCATAACATTGGGATTACGCGGAACCAGCGCGCGCCCCTCAAAAAAAATACATGAGAGGAATCGGGGCGCCGTGAGCCGGTAGTGCACCAAGAAGAGCAAGTCACCCGCTTATCGCCGGTTTGAGCCCAGCGCGGCCATGCGTTGCGTCGTCGGCGGGACTGAACCGCCCCGGTTTTCCCGGAGGCTATTTTGTTTGAGTCCTATGCGGCCATGCCGGCCGCTTCAAGTTCTGCGTAGTATCGTTCCTCCGCTTCGGCGGGCGGGATGTTGCCGATGGGTTCGAGCAGGCGCCGGTTGTTGAACCAGTCGACCCATTCCAGCGTGGCGTATTCGACGTCCTCGAAGGAGCGCCATGGCCCGCGCCGGTGGATCACCTCGGCCTTGTAGAGACCGTTGATGGTTTCCGCGAGCGCATTGTCGTAACTGTCCCCGACACTGCCCACGGACCGCTCGATCCCGGCCTCGGCCAGACGGTCGCTATATTTGATCGAGACATACTGGCTGCCGCGGTTGGAGTGATGGACGAGCCCGCTTTGCCCGACCGGCCGCCGCGCATGGATCGCCTGTTCGAGCGCGTCCAGCACGAAGCCGGCATGGGCCGTGCGGCTGACCCGCCAGCCGACAATGCGCCGGGCATAGGCGTCGATAACGAAGGCGACGTAGACGAAGCCCGCCCAGGTGGCGACATAGGTGAAGTCCGAGACCCAGAGCCGGTTCGGCGCCGGTGGCTGGAACTGGCGGTTTACCCGGTCGAGCGGACAGGGCGCGCACCTGTCGCTCTTCGTGGTCTTGACCGGCTTGCCGCGGATCGCGCCCTCAAGGCCCATCTCGCGCATCAGACGCTCCACCGTGCAGCGGGCGACATCGAAGCCCTCGCGCTGCAGCTGCCGCCACACCTTGCGCACCCCGTAGACGCAGAAGTTCGCCTCGAACACGCGCCGGATCTCCACCTTCAGGGCCTCGTCCCGCTTCGCCCGCGCCGGAAGCCGGTCCGGATCGCGCCGCCGGGCGGCATGCTCGCGATAGGTCGACGGGGCGATCGGCAAGACCCGGCAGATCGGCTCGACCCCATGCGCCTCGCGATGCTCATCGATGAAATCGGTCATGGCTTGTACCGGCGGTCGAGCTCCGCCTGGGCAAAATAAGCTGAGGCCTTGCGCAGAATCTCGTTGGCCTGGCGCAGTTCGCGGTTCTCGCGCTCCAGGGCCCGGATGCGCTCGCGATCCTCGCTCGTCAACCCCGGCCGCGTCCCGCCGTCACGTTCAGCCTGGCGAACCCAGCGCCGCAGCGCCTCGGTCGAACAGCCGATCTTCCCCGCGACCGAACAGATCGCCTCCCACTCGGAGGCATGATCGCCCCGATGATCCAAAACCAGCCGGACAGCCCGCTCGCGAACCTCCGCTGGATATCGTGTCGTTTGTCGTTCCATAATAGCTCCGACTTTTCACAAGTCGGAGCCTCCGGAAAACCCGGGGCGGTTCAGGACCGCGCCGCGTGCCCACCCAGGCCCGGTTTCTGGGGCCCAATCCGGTCGCATTTCAGCGAGGAGTCGGTGAGAGTCCTCGTGGCCCGGTCGAGAGCCCCTTAATGGTTTGGTTGGTCGCCGGCGATATTTTTTGAGGGGAGCGTCAATTCATCGCGTAATCCTTGGAGCTTTGGGGAGGGCGTCGACATTCGAACCGACAAAACGATTGGTCAAGCCTATACGGGGCGGGATAACCGGCTCACCCCGATCCGCTTTGTTCTGGCCTCCGCGGTCTTGGCGGAGCATGCGATTATTGTAACGCAAGGTCCTCTACCGCCACCACCACTGGCGATAAATGGCTGGTCCCTGAGTTATGTCGCAGTGAATGCCTTTTTCATTTTGAGTGGTTTTCTGATCGCGGACAGCCTTGAACGGCGAGCCGATATTTTCACCTATGCCGCTTCGCGTGCACTTCGAATCTTTCCCGCACTGGTATTCCTGTCGTTCGCGGCGGTTTTCATTTTCGGGCCAGTCTTCACCCAATTGTCGATGGCCGAGTACTGGACCAGCGGCCAGACTTGGCTATTCCCGATACAGGTTTTGGGGTTTCTGGACACATCGCAGGGTCCCGCCGGAATATTCGCTGACTTGCCGTGGGCGGGTGAGTTCTCCGCGACGTTGTGGACGTTGCGGTATGAAATGATCGCCTACATGGCTGCGGCAGTAATATTTTTCTCTCCAATTCCCTGGAACAGGCTGACCCATGTCGCGTTGTTCGGAATTACGAGCGGAGCATATTTGGCGCTGAGCGTTTTCTGGAGCGACGCGCCAGCGTTAATCATGAGTTCCGCTCGGCTGTCTGCCGCGTTCACTCTGGGCATGGTCGTACATGGGTGGCGGCACTGCTTGCCAATCCTGCCTTGGGCTGTGCTTCCGGCGGTGCCGCTGTGGCTGCTCTCAGGGGCACACCCTTGGGCTGAGTGGTTCCTCAATATTGCGCTGGCAGCCGGCATATTCTGGTTCGCCTTCGCAGCGATCGGGGGCTTGCCGACGTGGTCGCGTATTCCGGACTGGTCCTACGGAATCTATATCTGGCACTATCCGATCATGCAGGCCATCTTGTATTTTGATGCCAATTCTCCACCTTTGTTGGTGGCCGTGATTTCCTTGCCGCTATCTTTCGCGCTCGCGGCTTTTTCCTGGTCCTTCATCGAAAAGCCTAGCCTGGAGTTGAAGGGAAGGGCGGGCGAGGGCTTGCGGTCGATGTTCACGCGAGGGAACAAACCCCACGCCTCCCCAGATCCCTAGAAATTCGCGCTGAAGGGTCCCGAATGAGGGCAATGCCGTTCCGGTGCGTAACCGACACAGGGGCTGCGCCCCCTCTCAGCGTGCGGTGCCCTGGCAGGAGGGAAAATGTTTGATCGTCGCAAGTTCATGCTGAAGTCGCTCTTGGCGCTGGTGGGTGTAAACGGCCTCTCGGCGGTCGCCAATGCAGACGACATTGAAATCCTCGTCTACAAGTCTCCGACGTGTGGTTGCTGCAATGCCTGGATCGAGCATTTGCGGGGTGCAGGATTTGTTGTTCGGCAGCGGAATGTCGCGGATGTATCCCCGATCAAGAATCGCCACGGTGTGCCGAGCCAATTGTGGTCGTGCCACACCGCGGTCATTGGCGGATATGTGATCGAAGGGCACGTGCCAGCGCATGACATACGCCGGTTGCTGGATGAAGCACCCGATGTGGACGGGCTCGCCGTACCGGGAATGCCCGCAGGCTCGCCGGGAATGGAGGCAGGCGATTATCGCGAAGCGTTCAACGTGTGGACGTTTGGGGGCGATGAACTTGAGGCCTACGCTCGATACACAGACCGGGGGTAGGGATGAGAAGGGCGAACTCTCGTGACAAGCCGTCCGGTGGGCGAAATGCCACGGCGGTGGATCAGCATGTCGGCCTTCGTCTCCGGATCCGGCGAAGTGAACTCGGTTTGAGTCAGGCTGACCTGGGAGGAAGGTTGGGGGTCACTTTCCAGCAGATCCAGAATATGAAAAAGGAGTTAACCGATTGGGGGCGAGTCGTCTCTACAGCGTCGCTCGCATCCTTCGTGTTGACGTCTCCTTTTTCTTCAGGGGACTGGATTGTCAGACCTCGGCAGCGGGGCAATCAGGACGCCTCAAGGCGTTGCGTGAGTTCATCGCGAGTCCCGATGGGCTGGAGGTGGCGAAAGCCTTCCAGTCCATTTCAAGTTCAGATGTTCGTCGAAATATGATCGAGTTGATGCGAGCGCTTGGCTAGGCAGGCAGGTACGGTACGTGCGAAAGTCTGATCGTCTGGTCGCCCCTCGGACCCATTCTTGGTTTGGGTGTCACCAAGGCTTCCACTTCGGTCAGGCGACCGTCACGCCTAGGATAGTTAAATTGGAGCAAGTTGATGCAACATAGAAACGCTGATGTATTCGGCGCCCGAAAACCTCTGCGCGCTTGGTTGTCGGCAACCGCCCTAGCTCTGTTTTTGAGCGCGCCGGTGTCGGCGCACAAGACGTTCCTGGCGAGCGGACAACATATGTGGGCAACCGGCGACACCGTGGAGGTCGGCCTCACAAGTGCTCTGGAATTCCCCAATATCGAATCTGGTCCGCGATTGGACCGGATTTCATTTACTTCGGTATCTGTAGCAAATGCTCCAGTAGAGGACTTGACTTTCCGGGAGGGGGCTGCCGCGTTGACGCTGTCATTCCAGGCGCACGAAAGCGGGTTTTCAGTAGTCGCAATGAGCACGCATCCGCGCGCTGGCGAGATCAGCCCGGAGAACACAGCGGCCTATCTTGACGAAATCGAGGCGTCGCCGGCTGTAAG
Organism: Maricaulis virginensis; assembly: GCF_027922185.1. NCBI lineage: Bacteria > Pseudomonadati > Pseudomonadota > Alphaproteobacteria > Maricaulales > Maricaulaceae > Maricaulis > Maricaulis virginensis. The sequence goes on from NZ_BSFE01000016.1 coordinate 5,689, forward strand.
GCAGGCGTTCGAAGACCTGCCGGGGTCGCCAGCATTGAACCGGAGCTACTCAAAGCACACCAAGACATTCTTGTGCATTGATACTTGTGACGTCGGCGAGGAAGCGGGCGAGGCGCCGCTGGGGCAGGCGCTGGAGTTTGTCAGTATCGGGGGCGAGGAAAGGGCGTTCGCGCTGCTCCGTGACGGGCAGTCTGTCGCGAACCAGCGCGTAACGATCTATTCCTCGGATGGAGAACATGCCGCTGTGACGACGAACCAAGACGGCGTTGTGAATGTCAGTTCCGACTTCACGGGAGTTGTCTTGCTCTCCGCGATCTGGGTCACCGCGCCCGACCATCCGAGCGGCAATTATCACAGTGATCAGGCCACTTTGACCACACGCCTTGACTGATCTGATGTTGGGCCAGCGACAAGCTGGCCCAACATCTTGAAGAAGCCGTTCAGTTAGCGCGGTTCTGCCCTGATAATCTGAAATCCGTCGGCCCCTTCAATCACTGTGATTGTCAGAGATGCGCCGGCCTGGAAAAGGCTCAAGTCAACCCCGTCAACAACGATGAAACGCATCGTCATCTCACCCATTCCGAGCTCGGTCAGGGCTTCATGCGTGACCAGAGCGGTTCGGTTTTCCTGGTCTACGGCGCGCACTTCGGCGGCCACGGTCGAGCTGGCCTCCGAGTGAGCCTGATGATGGGCGCCGTGGTGTCCATGGTGATCGGCTGCAGGGGCCGCGAGGAGTGCGGCGGAAGCGATAAGAGTTAACATTGAGTCTCTTAGGCCTACGACAATCTGTCTAAGGTTCACGGATACAAATAGACAGTTTGGTCGTAATTCCAAGCACCCGCAAACCCATCTGTCGACCTGAGACGCCTTCGCGTTCGTCTGACACCACTACCACTATCCAAAATCGTTTCCCACCATCCGCACCGCGTCCGGTGATGGGCTGGCCCGCGTTCAAGTGGGCTGAACGCGGGTTTCCATCCGGCGTCTGTCAGGTCGCGGTCTGCGTCTCGTTGCGGATCTTGATGCCCGCGAAGAGCAGCCAGAGGGCGGCGACCCATTCGAACAGGGCTCCAGGCAGGAAGAAGATCATCACCTGGTCGCGCAGGGCAGGGAAGAGCAGGACGAGTGCCGAGACGGTGCCGACCATGGCGTAGGTGAAGACGCCCCAGCCAGACAGCCAGCGCGGGATCAATCGCGCACGGAAGAACAGGGAGAAGTAGAGTATCCCGCCAACCGCCATCGGAATGAGCAGGACATAGAGTCCGGAGCCGTAGATGTCGCGCAGGAGGTCGACCAGGGAGGCGCGCTGCTCGTCGGAGAAGCCGGGCGTCAGGTCCGGGTTCACGGCTGCGGTGAAGGCGGCGTATTTGAAGAGGATGAAGGTCGCGCCCAGGGCGCTCTCGATCAGTCGGCAGAAGGCGGCGGTGAGGGCGAGGCCCCGGCTGACCGGGCTCAGGACAGCATACATGGCCGCCGCAGAAACGCAGACGAAGGTGTAAAGCACGGTCTCCGCCAGGAATCCCGAGCGGAACAGCGTGTCGAGTGTTTGCGTCAGCGAGGTGTCCCCTGCCACGGCGCTGAGTGACGGGATGGGGCCGAAGGTGATGTAGAAACCGGCCAGAGTGTAGGCGAGATAGGACAGACCCGCCAGCCGGGCCATGCGGCGGGCAGAGTCGCTAATCGGGTATGCGGCGGACATGGTGATTGAGCCCCCATTGGCTGAACATGGATCGATGCCGACCTTACCTGACCGGCGGATCGACACTCGTTCAAAGCGGGAGGGTTGTCGTCCGGATGGGGCTATTCGGACGTCGTTGCCGGCGGTTTTTCAGTGGAGGGGGCCACCTCCAACCGGGTGTTCCGTGCCCCGGCGCGATAGGCGCTGGGCGATGAGCCAACATGTTTCTTGAAGGCCGCGTTGAAGGTCGAGCGGGAATTGAAGCCGACCTCCAGACCGATTTCGAGAACGCTGAGATCGGAGTGAACTAGCAGCCGTCGGGCTTCCGTGGCGCGATGGCGGTTCACGAAGTCGAAGAAGTTCACGCCCACTGCCTCAATCAATATTCTGCTGATTTCCAATTGCCCTAGACACATGCCCACGCCAATGAAACATCCAAATCCGCCAACTGGCGCTTTTGCTGCGGTGATTGCTCGGCCCATTCCGAGGTGCAAAATCCCGCCGACCAGGGCACCGAAGGTGCGGGTCGATCACAACCCAATCCGACGACATCAGAGCTTTCTTGCATGGCGGTGACGAAGCGCCAGGCTTCCTCGGAGTAGGTCTCGTCCCAGCAGACCATGGCCCCGGTGATAACGCCGTCTGTGCCCGGCTTCCTCAAGAAGTAGATAAGCGCACCTTCCTCGATCTTCCCCGGATCTTCCGGGTGATGCGGCCGCTCCACGACTAACTCGACGGCCGGCATGCCAAGTTCTGCGCCGCCGGCAAGGATGGCAGAACGCATGAATTCAACCTCCTGGCTGGACACGGCAGAAGCGGGGATCATGGCGGTCTGGCCGGTCGCTAGAGAAACAAATTCGATCTGGTTCATGCTGGGTCTCCTGGGCGATCAAATTGATGGTTTCGTTCCTCACCCTAATTGTAGCGGCCCGCCATCATACTGAAGATCGCCCGCTTTTATCGGCCGTTTTGAGCCCGAATTAGCTGCGACTATCCGAAGATTTCGGCCCACATTAAGTGCGACCTCGCCCACTTTGAATGCGCCCAGCCCGCAATCGTCCCTTTGTGACCTACACTATCTGCGAACGAACGGAGCGTCGTGCAGTGTATTGATCGGATGGGCGAGCGCAATGTCGCTGAGATCGACCATCAATGCAGACTATTTCGGCGCCCGCGATGCCCTGGAGCCGGTCTCCCGCGAGGATCTGCCAACGTTTGTCGTGACGACCCTGTAACCTCGCGGCGTCCTCGAACGAACTCCTCATGACAACCCTGCTGATTTTTGGCTGGCAGGAGCAACCCATGTGGATTCGGGAATGCGGGTGCCGCACACCGTCGATCGCCGCGAAACGGCCATTTCGGGAGCCTTGCCCGCAGGACCGCACGCCCAGCAATCCTGGTCGCGCTATTGGGATGGCAACGCCGGCAAAGCTCCGGAGCAAGCGATATCCGAGGGCCGCTTCGGACCCGTATTGCGGCGACACTGGGAGGCTGTATTCAAGAACTCCGCAGCGTTTCCGGAAAATGGACGAATGCTGGATCTGGCGTGCGGCGCCGGTGTCGTGGGGCGCCTGGCTCGGGATCGCGTCGGCGGCGGGATAGATATCGTCGGGGTCGACCTCTCGTCCGCCGCCGCACGCCAAGCGGAGACGGGTCTCGTCGGCAATATAGCGCTGCTCCCCTTCGGTCCAGGCTGTTTCGACCGGATCGTCAGCCAGTTCGGCATCGAGTATGCCGGGCTTCCAGCCTTTCGCGAAGCAGCACGGGTCTTGACGCCAGCGGGCCAATTCTCTGCGGTTGTGCATGTGAAACATGGCGCGATCTGGCGGGAAAACGCGACCTGCCTCGATATTGTGCAGCGAACCATGGATGCCGGCATCCTCCACAAATGCCGGCTGCGGCTGCAGACGGGATACAAGCTGGACCGCGGCGCAGCGGCACCGGCGGCGTTCGACCGACGCACCGCGGCTTTCGAGGCGGCCGCCCGGGCCGTTCTTGTTGCTCTGCGCGATGCTGCGGACTGCGCCGCGAAAGCCTATATCGGCCAGCTCCTGCCGGATCTGTTCGATATCGTTTCGCGCCGGCAGAACTACGCACCGGAGCAACTCGAGGACTGGATGACCGGACAAGAGCATACGCTGGAGGCCTATGCGTTCCGCATGAACGCGATGCTCGATGCGTCGATGAGTGTCGAAGAGGTTCGCGAAGCGGCCGGGATCCTGTCGGCCGCAGGGGACAGCAAGGTTGCAATAGACGCGCTGTCACTGGGTAATCACCCCGATCCGGCCGCATGGACAGTGAGGGTATGTCGGGGCCGAAAGCTGCGGGCAAGGCATTGAGGCCTTCGGGTCTGTAACCAAATCCAGCCCCGGAACGAACTCCTGAATGACGGCACGAGCGCGCATTGTCGCCGCTGCGGCCCGCCATTTGAGGAGGACACGATGAAACTCACCTTGCCTGCGCTCATTCTCTTGTTGAGCCTATGTGCTGTCTGTATTGGCGCAGTCGCTTCGAGCGGGCTGCTGGTGGTGCCTGCGCACGCGGAAATCCCGAACCACCGGACGCAGGTGTTCGAAGCCGAGGCCTTTGCTGCGGCTCAGGCGGAAGGGCGACCGATCCTCGTGGACATTACGGCGAGCTGGTGCCCGACCTGCCGCCGGCAGGGCGAGATCCTCGGACAGCTGGTCGAGCGCGAGGCCTTCGCCGATCTCGTGATCTTCGAGGTGGATTGGGGCGGCCAGCGGGATACCGCGCGGTCCTTTGGCGCACAGCGCCAAAGCACGCTCATCGTTTATCGCGGCGAGCGCGAAACCGGCCGGCTCGTCGCCGCCACGCGTGAAGCGGACATAGAAGCGCTGCTGTCGAGCGCCTATGGCGACGCGTCTGGAGTTTACTAGGTGGGACCGGAAACCTATGCCCTCGGCTTTCTGGCCGGGATGTTGTCGATCCTGTCGCCTTGCGTCCTGCCCCTCGTGCCGATCGTTTTCGGCACGGCGGCAGGCGAGCACCGATGGGGACCTCTCGCCCTGGCCACGGGGCTCGTCATATCGTTCGTATCGGTGGGACTGTTCGTCGCGACGCTCGGATACGCGGCCGGCATCGAGGGCGAGGACATTCGCTGGGCCGGCGGCGTCCTCATGGCGACGGCGGGCATCGTTCTCGTCATCCCCCCGCTGGGTTCTCGCCTGGCCCGTCTCGCCGCTCCAGCGGGCGACTGGATCGGCCGGCACGTCGCACCCGCCGGCAAGACAGCCGGCCTGCATGGCCAGTTGAGCCTGGGTCTCGTCCTCGGCGTCGTCTGGAGCCCGTGCGTCGGGCCTACGCTGGGCGCCGCGTCGGTACTGGCCGCACGCGGGCAGGATCTGGGCCAGGTCGCGGTCGTCATGACGGCTTTCGGGATCGGTACCGCCTTGCCGCTGGCACTGATCGGTCTGGCTTCGCGAGAGGCCCTGTCGCGATGGCGCGGCCGCATGCTGCGGGCCGGCTCGACCGGGAAATATCTGTTGGGCGGTATCCTGCTGCTGGTCGGCGTCCTGATCCTGACTGGGTGGGACAAGCGGATCGAGGCTTGGGCCGTCGAGCACTCGCCGTCGTGGCTGACCTGGCTGACGACGAGTGTCTGAGTCAAAACGCCCCGCGGTATCCTTGCCGCGGGGCGTACGGTCAGCGGTCTCCGCGCCGGGCGGTCGGGCGATCGCGAGCCAGCCGATACGTCCCGGCCAGCGTCGGAGCATCCGAGCATTCGACCTGTCCCGTCTCGACCAGCCGGATCAGATGGGCCAGGACCGACAGGGCTGCAGCCGGATGCAGGCGGCGATCGACGTCGGCGTACATGATATCGACCAGGGCGCGGATCGGCTTGGGGCCGGCTTCCAGATTCCGCAGGATCTGCATCTCGCGGGCATGCCTGTGTTCGATATAGGCTTTCAGAAAAACGTCGGGGTTTTCGACAGCCGGACCGTGCGCAGGCCAGAGCCGGTCGAATCCCCGCCGGCGGATGCGATCGAGCTGTTCGATATATTGGCCCATATGCCCGTCGGGTGGCGTGACGACGCTGGTCGACCAAGCCATGACGTGATCGCCGCAGAAGAAGACATTCTCCTCGCCGAGCGCATAACCGACGTGGTTCGAGGTATGGCCGGGCGTGTGCAGCGCCTCGATCGTCCAGTCGGGTCCGCGAAAAATGTCGCCGTCTGTCAGCCGCCGGTCGGGCCGGAATGCGGTGTCGTCGCCGGCCTCGAGCCGGAGTTCGCCGCCCGTCGGTGCATGTCGCGGCGGGCCGAACCCGTACACGCATGCACCAAAGCGCCGGGCGATCGGGTGGGCGAGAGGAGAATGGTCGAGATGATGGTGGGTGACGAAGACATGCGTGACACGCTCTCCCGCCAGTGCCGCGAGGATCGCGTCTTGGTGTTCCTCCAGCATCGGTCCGGGATCGATCACCGCCACCTCTCCATGGCCGACGATGAAGGTATTCGTGCCCGTCCAGGTGAAAGGACCGGGATTGCGGGCGACGACACGGCGGATTCGCGGTGAGAGCGTATCGCAGCGGCCGTGCTCGATATTGAAGTCGCGAACGAAAGGGATGGCAGTCATGACGGGGATTCCGGGATGGGAGGACGAGGAGCGATGGCCGGGATGCGTTGCGCCGGTTGCTAACCGGGATCTGCCGCAATGGCACCGATCGCCACGCCCCATCGGGTGTAGTTGCCCTCGCGCCGCGCCTGCATTTGTTCTGGCGTGGGGTTGGCGTATTCGGGGCCGGGCAGGATGCCCGCGCCGTCGACAATGCGGTTCATGTAATTGTAAAGGGCGACGATCGAGATGATTTCGAACAGGCTCTGTTCGCTCCACCCCGCATCCAGCACCGCATGGCATTCCCGGGCCGGGCCGCGCCCGGGGCTGGACGTAAGCGCGCGGGCCAGATGAAAGACCGGCCGCAGCTTGTCCGGGATGGGGGCTGTATCGGGGTCTTCGAGCAGGGCGGAAAACACGCTGTCCTCGATGCCGAAGGCGCGCGCCATCAGGGTGTGGGCACCAACGCAGAAGGCGCACGCATTGAGGCCCGACACATAGGCGGCGATCAGTTCGCGCTCGGCCACGGACAGTTCCGAAGGCGAGCGCAGGAGTTCGTCGTGCAGCGCCAGAAGCGGCGCCACGCCGCGGCGGAAACGTACGAAGAGATCGCCCAGATGCGCGTGGTCCGGCAAAGACGGAAAATGGGTCATGTCGATTATCCTGTTTGCTGGGGAGATGTATCCTGGCTGGCCAGCCAGAGCAGGCATTCGGCCTCGCTCTGGAAGGCGCGCGCGGGAAAGCCCGCCCGGTGCAGCGCGCGGGTCAGGAAAAGGGCGTGGCCGAACTGGTCGGGCCGGTGCAGGACGATGAAGCGGGTGGTTGGCGACAGGCGCGCGGCGAACCGTGCGGCTACCGCGTCGAACTGCGGGGCGGTCTGCAGCATCGAACACTCCGACCAGTCGATAATCAGCGCGCCGAAACGGCGCGAGGCGACATAGTCGGAAATCGTCTCTGCATTGATGGCGCTGGCCTCGAACCCGTTGTCGCCGAACAGCCGGACATGGGCGATACGGCCGTCCTGAGACGCGAGGAGCGACATGGAGAGGCCCGGCATGGCGGCCCTCGTCACGCTGCCGTCCGCGGCGTGGCAGCGAATCTGGCTCCCAGCAGGGCGTCGAGACTCACCCGGCCGGGTCCGTGCGCGGCGAGGCCGAGGGCAATCGTCACCCAGAGGGCATGCGTACCCCACCAGGCTTCCGGATAGACGAAAATCTGGATGACCAGCGTCATGCCGGCGAGGGCCAGGGCGGACAGGCGGGTGAACAGGCCCAGTACCAGGGCAATCGGCAGGGTGAATTCAGCGAATGTCGCCAGCCAGGCCGCCAGTTCCGGCGGCAGGACAGGCAGCGCGTATTCCTCGCGGAACAGGGTCAGGGTCGAGGATTTCAGCTCGAGCGGAAAGGCGGGCAGGCGCAGGTGATGGCGTATCACTTCATGCCCGTTGACGGTGTCGGCATAGGCCAGCGCCCGAACGGTCTCGACCTTGGTGAGCATGGAGCGCCAGAAAATACCCGCCAGGGTCAACCGGGCCAACAGGGCGAGGCCATCGGCGATCCAGGGGTGGCCGGTCAGAGCGATCAGTTGGGTGTGAAGGTTGCGGGCGTGGTCGAGCGCGCGGCTCACCGGAGATGCAGTCATGGCGCGGTTCCTTTCAATATCTCGTCGGACAGGGCGGCACCGAAGGCCGTCGCGGGATCGAACCCCGCATGCGAGGCCAGGGCGATCTCCGCCGCCTCGCCGATCGTGCGGCCGTCGCGGATCGCCAGCAGGAAGGCATGGTCCGCCAGTTCGAGCGCGCGATGACGCACCTCGCCGCGCCGGCGCCAGACGATCGTGAACCACGCGCCCGGGACCGCGGTCAGCGGGGCCGGTTCGGGGTCGAACCGGTTGCGCCGCCAGATTTCGTAGGCGGGCCAACCGGACACGAGGAGGCGGACCGATGGGTGCAGGCCGGTCGCAAGACCGGCCAGGCGTTCCGGATCGAGCGCTGCGGCGCTGGCGGCGCCGAAGACCGGCGCTTCGCACTCGTGATGCGCTTCCAGCCAGGCCCGGTCGTGCCGGGCCACATCGGCCAGCCAGGGCAGGTCGGACGCCGGCGCATAGGTGCAGACGAAATCGGCAAAGCCGGATCCATAGAGCGACAGGCTGGGTTGGCGCGGCGGGAATATGTCCCAATAGGCCCGGGCCAACGACGCGAAGAAGTCGGCGCCCACCAGGCGTTCCACCGCCGGATAGGCGGCGCGAAGCGCATCGATCGCGCCGCGCACGACATTGTTCCGGTAGACGGCAAACCGCGCTGCTGAAGCGGCCGTGTCCAGATGGGGAAGAATTGTCTTGGTGTCCCCGCTTCGAAGGGCCTCGGCGAAATCGTCGTAAAATGCGTCAGCCGGCATGTGCGACCTCCGGGACCGGAAGCAGGATGGATCGGGCGCGTTCGCGTTCGGCGAGCAATTCCTCGAAGGCAGGGATGCGATTGTCCCGCTCGATCAGCGTGGGGCGTGGACCGATCGCTTCGACGGCGGTGGCGAAAAGCGTCCAGACCGGTCCGGCGACCGGTGCTCCATGGGTGTCGATCAGGAGTTCGTCGCCCAGCTCGCTGTCCACCTCATGGCCGGCAAGATGGAATTCGCCGACGGCCTCGCCGGGAATGGCCGCGAGATAGTCGCGGGCCTCGAAGCCGAGATTGTGGGCGCTGACATGGATATTGTTGATGTCGATGAGGAGACCGCAGCCGGTGCGCCGCGCCGTTTCGGCCAGAAATTCGGGTTCAGGAATCTCCTCCGGAATGGGCAGGTAGCGGGACGGGTTCTCCACCAGGATGCGGCGGCCCAGAGCCTCCTGCATCCGATCGACATGATCGCAGAAACGATCGAGCGCGTCCCTTGTCATAGGAACGGGCAGGAGATCGTTGAAATACTGGCCCGAATGAACCGACCAGGCCAGGTGTTCGGAGACCAGGGCGGGTTCGAACCGCCCGACCAGCGTCTTCCAGCGCGCGAGGTGGTCCTCGTCGAGCGGTTCCGGACCGCCGAGAGACAGGCCGACTCCATGAAAGGAGAGCGGATGGTCCCGGCGGATGGCCTCCAGCCAGGCCAGGCGCGGCCCGCCTTCGCTCATGTAGTTTTCCGGATGAACCTCGAACCAGAGGCCATCCGCACGCGCGTCCAGGGCAGGACGATAATGCTCGGGCTTGAGACCGAGACCTGCGGACAGGAGAGGGTTGCAGGCAGGCATGGTGCGGATGGCCTCCCGCCGGGCGTGGATCAAGGGGGACAGAGATCCCCGCCCGGCTGTTCGAGAAGGGTTACGGGCGTTCGATCGGGGTCAGGGAGCCCGGACCGTAGGGGGTCTCGATCGAGGTGCAGGTTCCTTCGGGCACGTATGTCCATGCGTTGCCCTGGTAATCGACGGTCGAGGTGCCCGCGCAACTCGTGCCGGGACCAGCGGCACAGTCGTTCTCGCCCGCCAGGGCGACGCCGTAGCAGCGCTCCGTGTCTTCGGCCGACGTGGAACCGGCCGCGGCGTGGGCCGCGGCGGCGGCCAGCGAGATGGCCAGCGCCGAGGCAGCGAAAGTTGCGATCTTGGTTTGCGGTTTCATGCTTCACCTTTGCTTGATTTCTGCGTTGGGACCGTTGCTGACGCTCCGGCCTCATGCTCAATTTCGCACCGGCCCGCCGATTGGTTACGTCCCGTTGCAGAAAAATTTCGCGGGGCGTCCTGTAACCTTCACCGCGGGTCCGGCGAATTGGCTGGAGTACGGATGAAGATGGTCGAGACGGAAGCGATCCTGCGAGAGCTGATGATCGCCAGCCAGGCCGGCAGTGCATCGGAATACCGGCGCCTGCTGGAGGCGCTGAAAATCCGCCTCGACATCTTCTTTCGCCGCCGGCTTGCCGACCCGTCGGCGGCCGAGGATCTGGTCCAGGAGGCGCTGATGACCATCCATGTCAAACGCGATACCTACGATCCGGCACAGCCCTTCACGGCCTGGGCCTATGCCATCGCGCGCTACAAGCTGGTCGACCATTTCCGCCGCAACCGGATCCGCGCGCATGTTCCAATCGACGAGGTGGATTTCCTCGGCGAAGCCGACACCGGGTTTGCTGCTGCCGAGGCCAGGCTGGATGTCGAGCGCATGATGGAGACCCTGCCGGAAGGGCAGGCGAACGCCCTGCGCCTTACCAAGCTGGACGAACTTTCGGTCGCCGAAGCAGCGGAAAAGAGCCGCAGCGGGATTTCGGCCATCAAGGTCAATGTACATCGCGGTCTCAAAGCCCTGATGGCCCGGCGCGGCGACCAGGAGAATTGAGATGACCGATCCGCTCATCGAAAGCCTCGCCGCCGATCTCGAACCGGTCAAGCCGCGCCGTTACGGACGCTGGCTGGCGGTTGGGGCGGCTGCGGGCCTGATCGCCGGCGCGCTGGCCTTCTGGCTCCTCCCCGGCATTCAGGTGCGTCCCGATATCGCGATTGCCGTCCTGGACGTTCCGTTCTGGATAAAACTGGTCTTCACCGGCCTTCTTGCTGCAACAGGCTGCCTGTCGCTTATTCGGCTGGTGCGCCCGGGCGGGCGGGCGGCAGCCGCGTTGTGGCTGCCGTGCGTCCTGTGGATCGGTTTCGCCCTGATGGCCGCAGCCGATCTCGCGATGCATCCGGTCGACGTCTGGCCCGAGCGCATCCTCGGTTCGACGGCACTTCGATGCGTCACCTATATCGTCCTGATCTCGCTGCCGATCCTGGCCGTGCTGGCGCTGGTGGCGCGCCGGGGTGCGCCGACCCGTCTGACGCAGGCCGGCTGGGCGCTGGGCCTTGCGGCCGGCGGTATCGCCGCAACGATCTATGCCCTGGGCTGCCCTGAGGCCTCTCCGGCCTTCCTCACGGTGTGGTACGCGCTTGGCATCGGCCTCACCGCGGCGGCCAGTGCTGTGGCCGGGCGATATTTTCTTCGCTGGTAACCTGAGCTGCACCGGCCGGTGCCTCGGTCAGCAGCAGGATTTGCCCGTCTGAACCGGCGGACACGGTACGGATCCGTACGAGCAGAATACGCAGCAGTCGCCGGGCCGGGGCTTGATCAGCGCGCCGCAGGACGGGCAGTCCCAGAAATACTGGCAGGCGTCCGCAGGCATGGAGAGATCGTGGTGGACCGAGCCGCACTGCGGGCAGGTCAGGGTCGATTTGGTTTCGATTTGTCGATCCGACATCCGTATCCTCCTTTTTATAGTTCCAAACCGGTCACCGTCCCGTCCAATCGAGCAGCCAGCTTTGCAGGCGGAGTTCGTAATGCGGCAGGATGGCGGCTGCGGTCAGCAGGGCCGCACCCACGCCCCACCAGATCCAGAAGCGTCCCCCGGGCCGGCCACGCCACAAGGCAAAGACCGGGGCGAGCGCCAGAAGGCCGGCGGCAGACCAGAATATCTCGGTCTGCCAGCGGGCGAACCAGGCGAGCCGGGCGACGAGGCCTGTCGCCACCCCGGCCTGCACCAGGAGGATCGGGATGATGCAGCAGGACGCGCCGAGAAACGCGAAAAAGCCGCCGAGTGCACCGCCGCCGGAGAGGAGCGGCGATAGTCTTTGGGTATTGCGGTCTGAGTTCGCCATGGAGCCAGGCTAGTTCCTGTAGTAAGTACAGGATCAAGACGCAAACGCACAAAACGGATCACGACTATGCGAGCCCTCCTCAGACGCGGCGAACTGGCGCGGCAGCTCGCCTGCAATATCGAAACGATCCGCTACTACGAGACCATCGGCCTGATCGGCCCGACAGAGCGCTCAAGCGGCGGCCACCGGCTTTATTCAAAAGCAGACAGGACACGATTGCGCTTCGTTCTGCGCCTGCGCGAACTCGGTTTCTCGCTCGACGAGGTCCGCAGCCTGATCGCGATGGTCGAAAGGGGCGCCCACACCTGCGGCCAGATTGCCGACATGGCCGACGCGCATCGCCGCAATATCCGGCGCAAGATCGAAGACCTGCAGCGTCTGGAACGCTCGCTCTCCGGCATGCTCGCCGGATGCCACCGTGGCGATACGCCGGACTGCGCCATCCTGGAAGCGTTGGCTCCAGAGTAGCGCCACGGTGGCATCCGTCGAGGTCTTCCTCACTGTCCCCAGAAATCGCGCATCGTCGATCACTCGACCGCCATAGCGCGAGCGGATGACCCGGTTGGGCAAGGTGGTGATCTTGTGGTGCCGCGCGAAGGAGTAGGACAGGATCTTCCAGCGGAAGATGTTCATTGCGCCTCCCGTCGATCCCGCACAGCTACCGATCAGGAAGAGCAGGAAGAAGTGCCCGGCCGCGATGGAACCCCGGGTGGAGAAATCGCCCGTTTTCTTGACAGTGGACCTGCTTCGATCGTGAGGGACGCGCGAACTGCGCGCGACGCGCCAATATACACTGTCCAGGTTTCAGCGTATGATCGCGGGCGACGATGACGCCTTTCTGGACACCGACGCCATGCTGATCGGTTACGCGCGCGTTTCGACCGACGATCAGAATCTCGACCTGCAGCGCGATGCACTCGCGGCGGCCGGCTGCGAGCGCATTTTCGAAGACCATGCGGGCGGCGCGGTCGCCGACCGGCCGGGCCTCAAAACCGCCCTCGAACAGGCGCGCGCCGGCGACACCCTGGTGGTCTGGCGGCTCGACCGGCTCGGCCGGTCGCTCAAGGACCTCATCGCCCGGGCCGAGGCGCTGCAGGACGACGGCGTCGGGCTGAAGAGCCTGCAGGAGGCGATCGACACGACATCCAGCGGCGGCCAGCTCATCTTCCACATTTTCGGCGCCCTGGCGGAATTCGAGCGCAATCTCATCCGCGAGCGGACCCAAGCGGGATTGCGGGCCGCTCGGGCCCGCGGCCGTCTCGGCGGGCGCCCCAAACTTCTCGACGCACGCCAGCGGGCGCATGCAGTGGAACTCTACAAATCGCGGCAGCACACCGTGAAGGAGATCTGCCAGATCATGGGAATCTGCCGGCAGACACTCTATTCCTATGTCGAGGAGTTCTCCGATGGGCCGTAGATCGCAAGGCCCGATCCCGGCGGAGATCCTGATCGGCCTGCGCAAGCGCCTGCAGAGCCTGCCGCCGCGCAGCGCCGTGCGGCGCGAGGCCGTCGAAAGCACGGCCCGGCTGTTCGATGTCAGCGCATCGACCGTCTATCGCGCCCTGCAGGCACTGCATCGCCCAAAGAGCCTCCGGCGAGCCGATCACGGCCGTGCCCGCTCCATGAGCGATGAGGATTTGAACCGCTACTGCGAGATCGTCGCCGCGCTCAAACTGCGCACCTCAAACAGAAAAGGACGCCGACTGTCGACGAACCGCGCCATCGAATTGCTCGAGGATCACGGCGTCGAAACACCCGACGGACTGGTTCGGGTACCGAAGGGCCTGCTCAAGCGGTCGACGCTGAACCGCTGGATGGCGCGGCTCGAACTCGATCATGCGCGCGTCATACGCCCGTCGGCCGCGGTGCGATTCGAAGCGCGCCATTCCAATGAATGCTGGCAGTTCGATATGAGCCCGTCCGATCTCAAGCGGATCGCCCGGCCGGCCTGGGTCGAGCCCGGACGGGGCGAGCCCACCCTGATGCTTTTCAGCGTCATCGACGATCGCAGCGGGGCGGCCTACCTGGAGTATCGCTGCGTCTACGGGGAGGATCCCGAGAGCGCCTTGCGCTTTCTTTATAACGCCATGGCCCCCAAGGAGGGGCCTGCGCTGCAGGGCATCCCGAAAATGCTCTATCTCGATAACGGACCGGTCGCCAAAAGCCTCGTCTTCGGGGCCGTGATGGCCCAGCTCGGAGTCGACTGGAACACCCATAGGCCAGCCGGCTCGGACGGGTTCACGCCGACGGCGCGGGCGAAGGGAAAGGTCGAACGGCCCTTCAAGACCGTCAAGGAGATGCACGAGACCCTCTATCATTTCCACAAGCCGGAAACCGAGACCGAGGCCAATGAGTGGCTGCGCAACTATGTCGATCGCTACAACGAGCGACCGCACCGCCGCGAACCGCACAGCCGGATCGAGGATTGGATCGCCAATATTCCCGATGACGGGCTGCGTGAGATGTGTTCCTGGGAGCGCTTCTGCGCCTTCGCCCGCGAACCGGAGCGCCGCAGGGTAGGCGCCGATGCCCGGATCTCCGTTCAAGGCACCTATTACGAGGTCGACCCGGATCTGGCCGGCGAGGAGGTCATGCTCTGGTGGGGGCTGTTCGATCGCGAACTCTATGTCGAGCACAACGACCGGCGCTACGGCCCGTATTCACCGTCGGGCGGCCCCATTCCCTTGCATCGTTACCGCAAGCGCAGGAAGAGCGAGAAACAGCGGCGCGTCGACAGCGTCGTCGATCTGGCCGCCTGCATCTCCCTGCCCAAATCCGCCCTCGCCGGTGAGGACGAGGCCCGCCAGACCGCCGAGATCATCCCGCTTCTTGCCACCCCCTTTCGCGATCGCGATCCCTGGCAGGAATGGAGCTATGCCGGTGAACTGGCGGCCCGGCGCGCGATTTCCCGGCAGCTCGGTCGTCCGCTGGCGGAACTGTCGGACGAGGCGCGTACATTCATTGCCGATCTGGTCGGACGAACGCTGAACAAGGTGGAGATCGAGGAAGCGATCCGCGACCGCTTCCTGCGCCGCACGGGAGGAAAAAATGCTCACCTCGCAGATTAGGACGCATTTCGGGATCGCCAGGGACTGGACGAGCGCTGGCTATTTCGAGACCGCCCACCTTAAACAACTGCAGGCCGATATCGCCGATGCCATCGCGGCCGGCCGCCTGGTCGCCATTTCCGGGCCGGTCGGCGCCGGCAAGACGGCGATGATTCGGCGCCTCGAGGGCCAGCTCCTCCAGGACAAGCGGATCATCGTGGCGCGAAGCCTGTCGATCGACAAACCGCGCGTGGGCCTGCCGGCCCTGATCACCGCGCTCTTTCTGGACATCTCAAAGGATCCCGATTTCAAGGTGCCCAAGCAGCCCGAGCGGCGCGAACGGGTGCTGCAGGAGCTGTTCGCAAAGGCCCGAAAACCCGTGGTCCTCTTCATCGACGAAGCGCACGATCTGCACGGCCACACACTCAACGGGCTGAAACGCCTCGTCGAGACGATCGAGGCGGGCGGCGGAGCGCTCTCCGTCGTCCTCATCGGTCATCCGCGGCTGCAGAACGATCTCAAGCGCTCCACCATGGAAGAGATCGGCCACAGGACCACGAAGTTCGAGTTCGCCGGCCTGGGCGATCAGCGCGCCGACTTCCTCGACTGGCTGTTGGCGCAGTGCGTCGCGGAGGGCACCGACGTTGACGACATCATCACGCCCGAGGCACGCGATTTTCTGGCCGACCGGCTCTCGACACCCCTGCAGTTCGCCGAGCATCTCAATCGGGCGTTCACGGACGCCTACCGCCTCGGTGCCGGTGTGGTCACGGCCGAGATCGTCGAGGAAACGATCTCCTTCGGGTTCGACGATCTCGACGCCCGTCTCGCACGGTACGGCTACACCTCGAAAGCCCTGGCCGAGCAGTTCGACGCCCGTCCCACCGAAATCCGCCACTTCCTGCGCGGCAAGCTCGATCCGGAACGTGCGGACGAGCTGGGCACGGCCATGCGCCGGGCCGGGTTGCCGATCTGAGACCGGACGCCAATCTTGTCAGTACGTTGCGCGAGGCTTCGCTCATTCGCAGAGAATGTGGGCCAGGCTAGATGATTGCAGGCTGGTCGCACTCAATGTGGGCCCGTTCGCATAGAATGTGGGCAAAAGCCCGCGGATAGTCGCAGCTAATTCGGGCTCAAATCGAGCGATGAAAGCGAGCCTTCTTCAGGATGATTGCGGGCCGCTACAGCTAGAGCGCCGCCTGTCCCGGTCGGGCGTGAAAGAAACCACGCTCGATTATACTCGCGACTTTGCCGAGCGGCGCGGGATCGCGGAGCAGATGGGCGTCCGCAGCGAGATCGAGATTCCGGCCGAGCGCGTCGGGCTACGTGCGGAACGGGAGTCGACGGCCGGGGATCATGCTCTTGATCGGAGATCCTCGCAAAAAGTCCGCGCGGATCTCGCGCAGGATCTTCGTGCAGATCCTCGCGAGGATCTCGCCGCCGATCGACAGCAGCGCCAACGGCCATTCGAGGGCCTGAAACTCGGGCGCGGCGCGGCGACCGAGAGCCGCGAGCCAGACCGCGCCGGCGAGGACGGCTCGCAGATCGACCAGAAACGGCCGCAACAGGCCGAGAAGCAGCGGCGCGGTATGTTTGCCGGCCTCAAGCTCAATGCGCGTCCTGCACCCTCACAGGAGCGCACAGAGCGGCCGGAAAGAGAGGGGAGCTTGCGGCAGGCGCCGGCGCCTGACCGGCTGGCCGAGCGGGCGCGGCGGCAGTCGCCGCTTGAGCAGGCTGTTGACCGCTATGCGCGGGCCTATCAGTCGGTCGCGGAGCATCGGCGCGAGGGCTTGCCGGTCCTCGACATGCAGCGGCAGGAAATGCGCGATGCCGGCCAGCAGCTCGACCAGGTGCAGGGCGGCATGAAAGATTTGCTGCGCTCGACGTTGCAAAACGACCCGGCGACGGCACGCGCCATGACCGAGCTTTCCGGCCGGGAGCGTGTCGCGCATGTCATCGACGGAATGAAGCGCGAAAACGCCGCGCTGCAAGACCCGAATATCAGGGCCGAGCGGTTCGTTGAACGCTGGCAGGAGCTACAGGGCCAGCGCCGGGAGCTTCGCGGCTGGCAGCACGACGACGCCCGCGCCAAGGTCGAAAGCCAGATGAACGGTATGACCAAGAGCCTTGAGCGTGACCCGCAGGTAGATTCCATCCTGCGCAATCGCCGGCAGGAACTCGGAATCGGGCAGCAGCAGCGCCGGGGGCAGAGCATCGCCCACGAGCTGCAAGAGGAAATGTCACGCAGCCGGCAGATTAGCCGGGGCATCGGTTTGGGAAGGTAGGCACGGAGCATATGGCGGAGCTGGACGACGACAGGGAAGGAATCGAGCCGGAAGCACTGGACGAGGACGCCGGCGACCCGGCCGCCGCGTTCGATGCGCTCCGGCGCACGATCGAGACGCAGGGCGCGCAGATCGGCGCGGAAATGACCGTGATGCGGCGCGGGCTGGAAGCGGCTTTCGACCAGCTCGAAAAGATCGAGCCGGCGCAGGACTACAAGCCCCAGCTCGCCCAGCTTGTGCAGGCGCTCGACACTGTTGCGGAGCGGCTGCACGGCGTAGAGCAGTCGCCTATTCTCCGGCAGGGTGCGCAGCATTATGCGGCCGCCCTCGAGCGCAGCGGCGAGGCCCTGATACGCACCGCCGTGCAGCAGCTCGAGCGGCAGGCGTCCGACCTCGAGCGCGCCGGCCGGAACCTCGCCGGGCATGTCGCCGGCGCGCGGGAGCGCGACCGGCAAAATTGGTGGCTTGTCGCCGCTTTCGCTATCGGCCTGCTGGCCGGCGCGCTGGTGATGTTGTTCCTTCCGCGCCTGTTGCCGTTCTCGGCCGCGCCGCGTGTCGCCAGCGTTGTCATGGGGGAAACGCCGTGGCAGGCCGGCATGAGTCTCATGGCATTTGATAGTCCGGTATCATGGCAGCGCGTGGCGGCGGCCGATCAGCTCATTGCGGCGAACAGGGAGACGGTGACAGCATGTTGGGAGGCGGCAGCGAAAGCTGGCACGGATCAGCGTTGCACCATCACCGTGGCGGCACCTCAGTAACCTTGGCTCTAGTTGAGGCTGAACCAGAGGCGATTTTAGCCGGGTTCTTCGGCGGAATGATTTGTAGCGCCAGCAGAAAAGCAGCGCCGAAGCTGATCCATACATCTGCCAGATTGAACACGAAGAAATGCCAATCCCCAAAATGTAGGTTCAGGAAGTCGGTGACAGAGCCGCGTGCGCCTCGGTCGATCAGGTTTGCCAGAGCGCCTGCCACGACCAAGGAGAGGGCTATCCGGTGCCAACCTTGCGACCGATAGGCCCAGACGGTCATGGCAAGCGTCAGCAATCCTGTAACGACCACTAAAGCTGCTTGGCTTGTATCGCCCTCGAAAGCGAGCAGACTAAACGACACGCCTTTGTTGAAGGTCAGGTGCAGCGATACGAAGGGCAAGAAGTCGGAGGCAGGGCCATAGGGTTCGAGACTCACCCGCGCCCATGCCTTCGTTGCAAGATCGAGCGCCACACCTGTGGCGACTATCAATGCAGCAGTGCCAACCCTCATGAGCGGCCGGCCTGTGCGAGGTCTTGCCGCGCATCCCGGATGATCGACCATGCCGATTGCAAGAACAGGGCCGCCACGACAAAGGCCATCAGCAAATCCGGCCACGGACTGTTGAGCCACCAGACGAGGGCAGCAGCGGCGACCACGGCCAGATTGCCGATGGCGTCGTTGCGAGAGAACAGCCAGACGGCTCGCATGTTGGCGTCGCCCTTACGGTGCGGGATCAGCACCACGGCAGCCAGAACATTGACGAAGAAGGCGACAATGGCGAAGCCGCTCATGAGTAGGGTTTGCGGCTCATGTTCGACGAAGACACGGTAGGCCGTGGAGCCGATCACGCCAAAGCCGAGCAGGGCCAAAAAGATGCCTTGAAGCAAGGCCGCTTTAGCGCGGGCGGCAAGACCCCAGCCCACAGCAATCAGGCCGAGGAAGGAAATCAGACCATCCCCGATGAAGTCGAGAGCGTCAGCCTGTAGCGCTTGCGAGCCCGACAGGATCGAGCCGCCAATCTGGATGATGCCATATCCGGCATTAAGCAGCACGACGATCCAGAGCGCCCGCTTATAGGCAGGGCTCACATGCGACAGGTCGGGAATATGATGGTCGTCGTCGCCGTCTGCGTTCGCAGTTTTCGGTTCGCCTACCCGGTCGAGCTGATAGCCGAGGTTTGTTACAGCGGATTCCAAGGCGGGAAGTCGCCGCGCCGGATCATCGACTTCGAGCGTCATAATCTGCGAGGCGATCGACACCTTCACATCGTTGATGCCTTCGACTTTACGAGCTGCGCCTTCAATCTTGGCCGCGCAGGATGAGCAATCCATGCCGGTAACTTGGTAGCGGATTATGTCGGTTGCGGCGGCAGCCATGTGTCGATCCTCGAAATTCTGATCCTGCCGTGCTACATCCTGTAGTCACTACAGGAGCAAGAAAAAAATGCAGATAGGCGACTTATCGCGACAGTCGGGTGTGAACATCGAAACGATCCGCTACTATGAGCGTATCGGGATACTGCCGAAACCTGCTCGCCAGTCGAACGGACGGCGCAGCTACGGCCCCGCCGATGCAGACCGTCTAGGCTTCATCAGGCACGCCCGCGATCTTGGTTTTGACCTGAAGAATATTCAGGTGTTGCTGGCCTTGCAGGAGCAGCCCGAGGCATCCTGCGACGATGCAAGCCGGATCGCACAGGACCAACTTGAATCGGTTGAAAGCCGGATCGCTCGCTTAATCAAATTGCGTGAAGAACTGCGCCGGATGGTCAGCGAGTGCAGCCGTGGCCGTGTGGCCGAATGTCGTGTAATTGACGCCTTGGTGCCGTCGCGTAACTCCTAAAACCCGCGACACATCGGCCGCCCCCGGAAAATCAGGGCTTTTCGTGTCGCATGTCTTTGTCGCAAGTGGTAGAAAACTTGCGACATGATTTGCGACAGGGGGAAGCCGTGAGCAGCCGACCAGATTCCGACGCCGGCCGCGTGTTCATCGGCTATGCCCGCGTTTCGACTCGCGGCCAGGACCTCGATGCGCAGCGGGCCGCCCTGGGTGCGGCCGGCTGCGTCCGCATCTTCGAGGAAAAGGCTTCCGGGGCGAAGCGGGATCGGCCCGAGCTGGCGCGGATGCTCGACCATCTGCGTGCCGGCGACGTGGTGACGATCACCAGGCTAGACCGCCTCGCCCGATCGACCGGCGACCTTCTGGCGATCGCGGAGCGGATCAAGGAGGCCGGCGCTGGCCTGCGTTCGCTGGCCGAGCCGTGGGCCGATACCACGACGCCGGCGGGGCGCATGGTGTTGACCGTGTTCGCCGGCATCGCGGATTTCGAGCGCAGCTTGATCGTGGAGCGCACGAGCGCCGGCCGGATCGCGGCGAAAGCCCGAGGCGTGAAGGCAGCGGGGCCTGGTGCATGCGCTCGCAGCACGTGCACGCCATACGCGGGCGTTTGATGCGGTTCACAACAAAGCGCCCCGGTACGTATTCCAGTTCTTCGGTTATATCCTCACCCAGCGCCTTGAGCCCGCCGCCGCAGGATAGACAGGCCTCGCCGGGCGAGAGGATCTCGTCATGACGCGGCAGGTGATCGGGCAAGGACTTGCGGCTGGGCTTGGCCGGTTCGTGCGCCTGCGCCGACCCCGTCTCGACTTCGGTCTCAACCGTTGGGGCCTCAGCGGCCTCGGCGATCTCCTCGTCCTCCAGCCGCATCTCAAGCTGATCGAGACGTTCCGAGCGGGAGCCGAACTGGTTACGCCGAAGTCCGGCCAGCTGGTGCTTGAGCTTCTCGATGAGAAGGTCGCGATTATAGAGCTCGCGCTCGAGCATACCGACCGCGCCCTTGAGGGCGTCGATGTCATCGGGAAGCTGGCTTGGCGCGGTGATCATGGGCTCAACATCTATCTGAGCCGCAGCGTGATGTGAATCGAAAATCGGAAATTTAGTGCAATAAATACAATGATATGCGTCTATACTTTATAGACACTTCACCCCGCCACCAAGGGCCGCCAAGTGTGCTGCGGCATGCGCCAGTCGATCCCCTCCAGCAGCATCGCCAGCTGCGCCCGGCCGAGCGCCACCTTGCCGTCGGCCGCCGACGGCCAGACAAACCGCCCCCGCTCCAGCCGCTTGGAGAAGAGGCACGCCCCCTGGCCATCCCACCAGATGATCTTCACCAGATCACCGCGCCGGCCCCGGAAGATGAAGATCTGACCGGAATGAGGATCTTCGCTGAGCTTGCTCTGAGCCAGTGCCGCCAGCCCGTTAAACCCCTTGCGCATATCCGTCACCCCGCCGGCCAGCCAGACCCGCGTCTCGGCGGGAACCGGGATCATGCTGCCGCCCCGATCGCCCGGATCACCCGCGTCAGCGCGGCTTCTTCGACATGGCTCTCAACGCGTAGCCGCGTACCGCACACCAGCGCGATCTCGATCGGGCTGGGCGATGTTGATGGAGCTTCGGGTGGTATGGGCGCTTCGGCGGCAGGCCCCGTGGTGACGGGAGCATGGTCCTCCGCCCTGATCTCGACGGGTAGGAAGACGGGCTCCCGCTCGGCGAGGGGCGGGTTGAAACGCGGGTCCTTGCGCCAGTTGAACAACGCATTGGCGTTCATCTCATAACGCCGCGCAATCTCGGCGACAGAGACCTCCGGATCAAAACTCTCAGCCACGACCTGGCGCTTGAACTCATCGGTATAACGGCGGCGCTGCCGCGTCTTGGTACTCATGAATAAGTGTCCACTTCGCGATTAAGCGGACACTTAGCGCCCGCATCAGGCGCGAAAGTCTGGCGATGTCGTCGGCAGCGACAAGGGCGGGTTCACCGGACGGTTACAGAGGACGGCTTCCCAGCGAAGGAACAACTCGTCCATCTTGAGGCCGTGCAACACGCCGAGCTGCCATCAAGCTCGGCTTCACCTGACGAGTGACAAGATCTTGCATTCATCCGCTGCTATCGATCGAACAGACGTCGATCCCAGGGCACAGGAGTCTCTAGTCCCGGCTTGAGCTTCGTAAAATCCAGATGATCGGTATTGATGATGACGTTTTCTTCCATTCTCGCCACGACACTGGGCACGAACAGCAAGCAGGAACTTTTCTTCGAATACCAGTCATGGCCGAACTTTTGCGCCACTTGGCAGTCGGCGTCCTGCCAATTGGGTAGAACGTCTCCGGTTACACGTTCATAGGTGACGCCGGCCGGTACGTGGATGTCGATCCAGTGCTGGTTTGGCGGCAGGACGCCGCTGCTGTGCACAAGCTTCTCGAGCATTGCCGTAGAATAGTGCTCAGCTGCGTAGATGACGCGATCGCCTTGGTCGTGCCAGCGCCCTGGCACCTTCATGGCGCCACCAGGGCTGAATATCGGGTACTCGCCGCTCGGATCGCCGATCCGGTAGAGCGTGCGATGTTCCGGCAGCTGACGATGGTTGCTCACGCCGCGATGCCGGCATCCAGACGGTCGATCAATCGCAGAACAACTTCAGCTCCGGCAATGGACGACCGGGCGACCTCATAGGGGGTCCGGCCCTCGAGAAGCGGGTGCGGACCTTTCATGAAGCGCAATATAGCGTCCTGGTCCTCGTGGTAGACGCGGCTCAATGCCGACAGCACCCGCGCCATCGCATAAAGGGTCTCTGATGTGTCTTTGCTCAGCGGCTTGTCTTCCTTCGTCTTCCGGTCGAAGGTCGCTCTGGACAACAATGCATTTGGACCAACAATCAATTCTCGACCCAGAAGCTTCGCCATAGGCTCGACGGCACGGACGGTCAGACCTTTCGCAACAGCATCAGCGATGCCTAAATCGCTCCGGATCGCACGCGTAAGGTTCAACCAGTACCCGACCTGCGTACTGTCGACACTAGGGCTGCGGTGGTGGGAAATGAACTGCACTGGGCACCTCCTGCTCATCTGAGCAATATAATCCAATCAGCTGATACACGCAATGCGCAGAACGTTTTCATATGCGATGGTCAGCCTGCGGAAAATAGATGCTGGTTGGCAGTGGTCCTGGCCGACCGACTAAAATTCGAGCGGCACTCGTTTCAGCGGCGTCAGGTCCAGACACTTCGGCCAAGGAAGCGCGTCGATTGCTACGGACCCCTCAGACGCCGTGCCCCGCGATCGATCAAGCGCGCGAACAACCAGAGCGACAGTTGGCACAATTGCACAAATCCGCCACTATTAACTGGATTTTACACAAGTGCACCATTGATGATCTCGCCGGGATCATCCGCTGCGTGAGGTCGCTCGAACACAACCGATACGTTCTGATTGGCCAGCTCAATCTGGCCGTGCTTCACGCATCCCGCCAACAGAGCAGCAATTTCCGGCCGCAATTCGGACCGCGGGAAAGTTGCTCGCTCGCTTGTCGCCATAGACTCAAACTCAATTTCGCGCATTTTGATCTCCGGATTTGCGGTCTGCTACGCACCTATCCGGTGATCTGCCGTTCTGTCTATTCAGGGGAGGGGGCGGTGGGGTGCTCCTGACGCCATTGTCAGGAGGAAAGCATGAAGATCGAACAGCTCCATTCCGAAACCACCGACAAAATCATCGCCCTACTGCGGGCCGGGACCAAGCCTTGGTCGCCCAGCTGGTCGCAAACGTCGGTCATCAGTCGCCCCGTCAGGTCGAATGGCCAACCTTATCACGGTATCAACGTTCTGCTTTTGTGGATCGCCGCCATGGAAAAGGATTTCAGCCACCGAGCTTGGTACACCTACCGCCAAGCCGCAGCCTTGGGCGGCCAAGTCCGACGCGGCGAACGGGGCACGCCGGTGATCGCCTACAAGCCGGCTGATCCGGACGTCGAGGACGACGATCCTCGCGCTCGTGCGTTTGCCAGGTGCTATACCGTGTTCAACAAAGAACAAATCGACGGACTTGAGGCGGATCCTTCTTTACCCCAATCGTCCGCCCGCAGCGACTTGCGCGCAATGATCGCCTACCGATCGCTGATGGACCATCATTCTCCTCGCCATGTGGAAACACCTGGACGGGCGTTCTATTCGCCAACAACCGACACCGTTCACTGGCCCTGCCAGGCGGATTTCCGGTCACCGACACACCACTTCGCAACCGCTTGCCACGAGATGGCTCATTGGACGGGTCATGCTTCGCGCCTGGACAGGCGCGGCATTTCCGGAACTCCGTCCCAGGAGGCCTATGCTTATGAGGAACTAATTGCCGAACTGGCTTCCGCGTTTATCGGGGCAACGGTTGGAGTTGATGGTTCGCATCTCGACGATCACGCGAGTTACCTCGATAGCTGGGTAAGAGTCCTCGCCGACCCGCGGGCCATCTTTCGTGCGGCCTCCGAGGCAGAGAGAGCGTCCAACTTCCTGTTTCCACAATCCTTGGTGGCGGGCCTCTCGGAAGGCGAAATCTGCGACGCTGCAGCCTAAGCGCTAAGGGGGCGACTTGCGTGGCCGGTTCAGACAGGCATAAAGTCGATAAAGTATCGACTTTATGCCTGTCTCATCTATTCAGCGAGGTTCCAAATGACATCGAAGCTCTGGGCGGCGACTGCGATCGCGCTCACAACAACAGCTTGTTCCACGACCGGTGGCAGCTATTTGACCAACTCCACGGAGATCACCAAAACCATCATCGACTACGAGATTTCCGGCATTTCCTACGCAATGGCCGCCGACATCATCGCAAACGAAACTCGCGCGTCCGTCACGCAGGTTTCTGTCCAGCGAAACATCGAGCCAGACGTGCTGCCGACCGATCCGGGGCGCATTGAGCTCGTCAACCCGTTCGCCGACACGCACCTTTCAGGGTTTGCTTCGCTCGCCGGCGCACAAGCCATCGAAGTGGCCAACTGTCCCGACGCTCGCTTAGTCGTCACTGCATCAAACGATAGCTGGGCCCGCTATGGCGAAACCGCCCAGTACACAAACTGCCTCTGGCATTATGAAGGCGGGCTGCACTTTGCAAGCTACTCCGCCTTCACGGTACAGCGCGGCATGAGCATGGGCCAACTGGTGCGCCAGGCTGCCGAACCGGTGCTGGGTGATAGCGAAAGACTGATCGTCGAATCGCGACAGCGGATCATATCCGCCCTTACCGCCGCTGGCGCGACGGTCCAAGAAACCCGGCGCCGCTCCTCTTGATCAATGACACCGTGTCGGCGGTGCTGAGCTGGCACCGCCGCTACCCTACCTCGTTCACGCCCTTTGGAGGCCTCAATGGCAAATGCGCGTAGTCCCGACAAAATCGACATCCTGGTGGGCACCCGTTTGCTCATGCGCCGTGATGAACTCCGCATCAGCCAAGAACAGCTGGGCGATGCCGTAGGAGTGACATTCCAGCAGATCCAAAAATATGAGGGCGCAACCAACCGGATCTCGGCCAGCCGGCTTTTCCGTATTGCCCGCTTTCTGGATGTCCCGCTCGATTACTTTTTCACGCCCATCGACGCATCTGGAGACATTCCAGATGACAGCGTGAGCCTGCCGGACTCTTACGGCTTTATTCGCCACCGCCACGGCCCGAGGCTCATCCGTGCGTTTGAGAGGCTGCCTGACAACCAGGTAGGTGCCGTGCTGTCGTTAGTCGAAGCACTTGGCGAACACAAAGGCTCAGGCGCGTTCAACGCCTGAGCCTTCGATTTCGACGGAGCCATCGTCGTCAACCACCACAACAATTGCGGGGCTATTTCCGCCGGCTGGACATCCCAATCTTTTGGACAATCGGCCTCGAAGTCTGATCCGGTCGCCCTCCTGCAGCACCGATAGCACGCGTTCGGCGAGCTCGGGCTGCATCACTTCGACATCCCATTCCACAACCTGCTCAAAATACCGCCGCGCGCCGCGCGACGAACAATCGCTATTCTTGACCCTGAATTTTGCCTTGGATCTATGACCGCGGATCCGCCCGGGTGGTGTCGAGACCACCCCGATCAGTTCCACTTTGGCGTTTCCCTTCATGCGGACAATTCCCGTTCTTGCCCGCAAGCTCTCCAAACACTTCGCTACCACCATGGGTCGATAAAAGATAGATATCGGTGTGTGCGCGATGGGGAAGATGTGGTGTCAGGATGTACCCTTCAGCATGACGATCGCGCGCTGAAGCGTGTCGTCGGGGGCGTGAGCCGCAGCTTGGAGCAGCTTCTTCAGTGTCGCTTCCGGGATCGCGTACGCCCCCGTTTCCATTACCATTTCACCCAATTCCACGCGCGCCTTCTCCCGAGCGGCGGTGGCTGCCTCTTCAGCCTTTCTGAGTTTTGCAATTGCTGACGCCATGTTGAGCTCCTTCGTTTTGGCGCGGTGCGATCCTAATGGACCGTTAACCAACGCGGACCATGTTAGAAAGTCGATAAAATATCGACAACGGAAAAAAGCAAGTGTAGGGAGGGGTGCGGTGAACCTGGTGAGGGGAGGTAAACCGATGGCCAGAACCGTTCTTCATACGATTGTAGAGGACATTGGCGGCGAAGTGCTTGCCGGCGGAACCGCAGCGCTTTGCCCTGGGCCGGGCCATTCGCCTGTTGACCGCTCGATGAGCCTCAAGCTCGGCGATAATAACGAGATCATCGTCAATTCGTTTTCATCACGCACTGACTGGATGCAATGCCGCAGGTGGCTGGAGGATCTGGGCTACCTCAAGCCCTTTTCCCGTCGATCGTCACCAACGCGACCCGCTGTTGCGAAGACGGTGTCCAGCCAGCGCATCTATGATCCGTCCAAGATCGACTATGCGCGCAGCCTCTGGAACAAGGCGGTGCCAGCTGCAGGTTCGCTCGTCGCCAGATACCACGTATTCCGCGGGCTCTCCGTGGCCGACGCGAACTCCAATTCAGTCCGTTTCCTCGAGCACTGCGATACAATGCCCTATGGCACGCGTTTTGGCCGCCCCAAGACACTACCTGCAATGGTGTGCCGGATCGACAATCCGGACGGTGCTCTATGCGGCGTCCACCTCACATTTCTCAACGCCCGCACCGGTGATCGCATGCGCACAGGCAAACAGCGCCTGATCCTTGGCCGCATGATGGGGGGCGCAATCCGTATGGATGCTCCTGGCCGGCGTTTGCTGGTCGCTGAAGGCTACGAGACAGCCCGTGCCGCCTCGCACCGGTTCAATCTGCCCGCGTGGTCGCTGTTGAGCTCGAAGAACTTCTTCGAGTGGATACCCCCGGCCGGCGTAGACGAGCTGACGATCGCCGGAGATCCGGGCGAAGAGGGCAAGGCCGCGGCCGACGCACTGGCTGAGACCTGCTGGCAGCACGGCGTCCGGCCGATAATCGAGATCCCGGACAATGACCGAGACTGGGCCGCTCAGAACACCAGCTGTGGATAATATAGTGCTTCAAACCCCAATATATTGCGGAAAGTTTGACTCGTCCCCCCCGACTCGGACCAGCTGGTCAATTAGTGACAGCTCGATTCGGAGGCCGGCCATGTCCGACAATTCCACTGCGCATCGCAACAATGCCCGCCGGTATCTCAACCGACGCAAGCAGGAAGGCTATCGCGCCGTGAATGTTCTGCTCCCGCCTCACCTGATTGAGGCCCTGGACCAGCTCGGCGATGGTCAGCCCCGGGCTCGCACAGTCACGCGCCTGATCGAACAGGCGCGTCAGGAACACGAAGCGAGAGGAGGGGGCGCATGATGTGACGAAGCCGCCCTGGTAAGGCGGCTTCTGAAACTCTCTAGGCCGGGGCCTGAATTGTGCGGCACACATTTTCTAGCCCAACAATCTGACAAGCGCAAGCGGAACAACGAATCCGCTCGATGCTCCTTGCCCGGCCGTCACATCGTCTCATTCGACATGACCGGCATCCCTTGCTTCTTCCCACACCCACCCGGCCGCCCGATGGCGGTCGGGTGTGGCTGTATGTCGTCAGTTTCAACGGAGGAGAGAGCCTGCAGCCAAAAATAAACCCGGCCAGGGGCCGGGCTATCAGGGTCGGTAGGCCGAGAGCCAAACGTCGGCAAAGTCGGCAACCAAAAATCTCACTCTCCGTCTAGCGATCCCGACATTTCAGGTCAAGGAAAATGTGCCGTTGGCGCAAACCCTGGTCTATTGGCGAACGGCTCCTCCACATGGAGGGATCGAATGGGATCATCTGTGCAGAAAACGGGCAAGCGAAGCGCATTGCCTGAAGACATCATCAATGAACAACTCGTCCGCGAGTACGATGCGAATGACGTCCGGTTTTCGCGAATGGACGTGCGCAACCGCCTGAAATGGGTCAGGCAGCACCTCAATCGGGAGATCCAGCTGCCATTGTCGGCTTGGCTCTTGCTGGACGAGCTTATCGGCCTCAGCCACGACATTGATTGGCAAAGCGGCCCGATCACGGTTTGGCCGTCCAACGAGCTGATGCAAACCTGGCTGGATGTATCAGAGCGATCGCTTCAGATTTTACTCAACCGGTTACGCCGCGCCAACTTCATCGCGTTCATCGACAGTCCTTCCCGGCAGCGGTGGGGCCGCCGCGATCCGGAGACCGGGCGCATTATCGAAGCCTATGGCATCGATCTGAGGCCGTTGGCCCAGCGGGTGCCGGACTTGGTCGCCTTGGCCGAGCGGGCCCAGCAGGAACGGCAGGACACCATCAACAAACGACGCACTGTCCGTGCTCTTATAGCTCGGGTGGAGGAGTATATCCGCACGGGCCGCCGGCAGGACGCCGCCAATGACAACTGGGACGTCCTGGAGGCCCAGGTGAACGAGATTGCCGCGCAAGTCGCGGACAAGCGTGTTCGTTTGCCGATCCTGGAAGCCGCCCTGGAAGCTCTGCGGCCGCTGGAAGAGGCAATCAAGAAGGCGATCGTGAAATTATTCCGCCCTAGGCGTCCGCAAGACGGCCGTAAAGCGCATGAATCCAATGAAGAGTCAGGCGAGGGTGAATCTGACTTCACCCATAAAACAACAACAGACCCCTCATCTCGTAGACGAGAGCATGTTGAGCCATCGCGAAACGATGTTGCGGCGGCCGTCTCCGCCAGGAACGCCAACCATCGTGCCGTCGTCGACCATCTCGATCGATACAAGATCACCCCTGCGGCCATCGCTGCAGCGTGCCCTGGTTTTGCCGATCTGATGGATGACGGATCCCGGGCCCAGCCCAGTTGGTCCGACATCCACGCCGCTGCCGAAAGAAACAGATCCGTTCTCGGCATTGCTCCGCACGCGTGGCGAACCTTGGTCTCAGAGCTCGGCCGGGACGGAGCGGCCGTCGCACTGGCGATCGTCGCAGAAAAATTCTGCCGCGGCGCGCGCGGGGAGGCACCGGTCATCGCTCGGCCTGCGGGATACCTCTACTGGATCGCCCGAACGTACGCCGATGGCATGCCCTTGGACCTTGGTCCGAAGATCCACGCGCTGCTCGGTCCGAAATCATCAACTGCGGCTTAGCTTTTCAGTTGCGACAGTAGTGTGGGGCGCTACAATGTCGATAAAATATCGGAGATGATTGCTATGATGCACACCGCAAAGTGCCGGCAGAAGTCGTCCGGAGCGTTCACCCTTACGTTGCCCATGGCCCTCGCCAAAGAGCTCAACCTGGGCGAAGTCTCCCAGCTGCTCTTTTGCTTGGCGCCGGATGGGTCGGTCTCCATGACTGTGGCGAATGACCGTATCGACGAACAAATTGCAGCCGCCCGTGCGGGATATCACAGGTATAGAGGCGCGCTACGTGCCATGAGCGACTCATGACCATCATCCGTCTCGAGCGCGATGTCGTGCGCGCTATCTACTTCCTGGCCAGCCAGTTCGCCGAAGGGCGTCAGGGCTGTCCCTCCCGCGCTTTAGACCGCGTTGAAGAGTGTTTGGCCTCACCCGCGGAAGATGTCGCCCACCTTGCGGCCGACCTGGCTGTAGCGGTCCTTCGGGAGAGGGTCTTTCCCATCGCCAATACCCAGACTGCCTGGCTCTTGGCGCACACCCTCTTGAGCGTGAACGGGCACGCAGTGCAGCTCGAACAAACCGATGCAGTTTTCCTCATGCTGGATGTTCAGCGTGGTGCTATCGGCCGCCGGCAGCTGGCCGCCGCGTTGAAGTATGGACGCAATATTCCTGTAGAGACGGCTGCATGAAAAAGATCGACCTTGCCTGCCTTGCAGCAGCCGTTTTCCTGGCCTGCACCGGCTCCGCTTCAGCCGAAAGGTTTGATTGTGGGTCCGACCGCGGCGCGTCGCCCTATGTTCTTGCGCCTACCGGCGTCCACGACCATCGCCGGTTTGCGCCGGCCGGCGCAACGGGGCCGACGCGGGATTTTGCAGCGTTTGCTGCCGCTTTCGACGATGACGATGACGACAACCAGGATGGCAGGCCGGATCTCACCGGAAATCCTACGTGGGTCGCGTATCATTTGCTTGGTGTCGCTCCGACGGCCGATGGTGCCTATGAGGAGCCCAACGTGTCCATTGATCGCCCGGACCGCTGGTATCGCTCCGACGATCTCTCCAATCATTGGATCGCCCGTCCCTGGATCACAGCTTCACGCATCGATGACAGCTATCGTGGCGTCGGCCGTGTCTGGAACCGCGGTCATTTCGCCATGGCGGACCATGCCCAACGCATCGGCCCCGAGGCATCCTGCAACACGCATGTATTCTGGAACGCCTCGCCGCAGGCGGCCGACTTCAATCAGGGACCCTGGCTCCATCTGGAGACTTACACTGCCGCCCTATCCAATATGGTCGGGGAAATCTGGATCATTACCGGTCCGATTTTTGACGACGCACCGCTTCGCAATATCGCTGAGCCGCACGAAGTCCCTGTTGCCGTTCCCCACGCATTCTTCAAAATCATCGTCCGCGAGATTGATGGCGCAATCGATGTTCGAGCCCTAATTTTCGAGCACCCAAGCGTGGGGCCGCATGGACATGTCCAGCCGGACCCCGCCGAAGCGGCCGGCTGGATCAATTGTCGTTCGGCGGGCCGGGCAGGGCACACCTATACACCGGCGGACAATCTCGTTGCATTGAGAGACGTCGAGGCCCGGACAGGGCTTCGTTTCCTCCCAGACCATCCTCTTCGTGCCGATCTCGTCGATCGCCAGCCCGACAGTCTCTGGCACGTGCCGGAACCGTATTGGTCGGGATATCTCTGTGGCGGCCAGGCAACGGTCGGAGCGGACTAAATCTGATTGTTTAATCCACGTTTAGTGCAGGCCAATGTCGTCACTTCCTGAGTACCCCCACACGGCCGGACCGATCATGCAAGTGATCGAGGACCATGTTTTGCCGGCGGCGGATTTCGGCCCCGTGCAGTTGATCGACGGCTTTGCCAGCTACCTGGACCGACTGGCTGCGGCCGATCCGGATCCGGCCCGCCAAGCAGCGTATCGCGCTGCGGCGGCCAAGGTCGCCGAAGCGACCGTCATTGTTCGTGGCCCGGACGTCATTCGCGCGAACGATTTTTGAGGAGGCCGATATGTCAGCTTCAAAGCCCCACCAGCGTCCCGAACCTCTATCCATCGACTGGATAGCGCTCGAATTTCTGGCGCAAGAACATACCGGCTGGGTGGGTTTGGACGTGTTCGCCCAGGACGAGAGTTTACCCGATCCGTTCCGGGTCGGCCTGACCACGGCCCTTATGCTGGTCGACGCCGATCTCTTGGATATTCACGACAAGGCTCCAAAGGTTCGCCTGTCGCGCGCCGGCCGGGAGTGGCTCGACCAGACACGTCCTCGCTGGATGGCATCTGGCCGGACGTCTATCCGGCAAATGATGTCGGCCGTGATGGACCACTTCGATCGCAAGAGCTTTGAAGGACAAAACAAATGCTGAGAATTCTCGCAGTTACATCCGCCATTGCGGGCCTGACCGTCTCTACTGCGTTGGCTGATCCCCAACCGTTCGAGTTCGATCGAACCCATACCGAGATCCGCGCGACCTGGGACCATCAGGGATATTCGCATCAGTCGCTCGTTCTGACCGCCTTCGAGGCGGATATGTCGATCGATCTGGAGGATCCGAGTGCCAGCCACATTGACGTCGTGTTTGCTCTGGATGGCGGCTTGTGGGTCGGTGCAGACCAGGACGATTTCGTCGAGCATCTCGAAAGCGCGGATCTGTTCCACATCGCCGAGTTTCCAACAGCGCGGTTCGTTTCAACCGATTTTGAGACCGATAATGGCGAACAAGGCACGATGCGTGGTGAGCTCACAATGCTCGGCCAGACACACGAAGTCTCGCTCTGGGTGGAGCTTCGCAAGGTCGGGGAAACACGCGATGGGCGGACGAAGTTGGGGCTGAACGCCAATACGACTCTCTCGCGATCGCAGTGGGGCATGGACTACGCTGTTCCTGCTGTATCGGACGCAATTGGCATCACGATCGAGGCGGAATTGGTCAGCGCCGGATAGGCGGTTCGTGACGATCGTGCGGATTGACTCTCTGTGTGTGTTCCGCAAATGTTCCGCTCCTCATGGCTACACGGAATGTCACAAAGATCTGGCTCGAGAGTTATCGCAGTTTCGGCGAGATCCAGCGCCGGCGCCTGCCGCTACGACTGACTTGCCGAAAGTGTGATGTCATTTTGCGCGCCGACCTGGACGTTTTGATCTGGGCGCGGGGCCGGGCCGGTTCGCCAATCGATCTGCATCCTCGCTGCAAGCGATGGGATTGTGACGGCCACATGATTTTCCAGGGACATGTGGGCGGGGTTTGGCGCCCGCTGGTTTCCGGCTAGGATTTCGAAATGTGCAATCTGTATTCGACTGACACGGGCCTCGATGCCATCCGCAGCGCGGTCCGTCAGCTGAGCCTCGATCTGCAGCCCGGCGAGGGCCTGGGCAATTTCGCCGGCATCGGCCGCCTATATCCTGATCAAGACGGCGTCATCGTTAGACGCGAGGATAACGGATTGCGCCTGTCCTCGATGCGGTGGGGCTTCCCGCCTGCACCGACAAAGGACAAGCCGAAATCGGCCAAGCCAATCACAAATATTCGCAACCTGGACAGCGGTTGGTGGCGAAATGTGAACGGGGAGTACCTCCGCGAGCCCCAATATCGTTGTCTCGTCCCGTTCACGAGGTTCGCAGAGCCGCTCAAAGGGCGTGTCAATGCCTGGTTTGCGCTGCCCGGGCAGGAGATCGGCTGGTTCGCAGGCGTCTGGCGTCCTTGGCACGGCGAGCGCCTGGCTGAAGTCCCTGGCGAGCCCAAACGCAAGCGGGTCGAGCAAGATTGGCGGTTGTACGCCTTCCTGACGACCAGCCCCAACAGCGTCGTCAAACCCATACATCCCAGAGCGATGCCGGTGATACTCACCGAGCCGGCCGAATGCCTGGAATGGCTGGCGGGTGGCGACGACAGCTTACGGCTGCAGCGCCCTCTGTCTGACGAGCGTTTGCAGCGGGTCGAGTAGGATATTGCCTAGGCCGGTTCGGGCTCGGCCGGCACACCACCATCGCCACCTGGCAGAGGCGGCCAGTTCGCAGGGAGCTGATCACCCGCGGCTATATCGCCTTGCAGATGGGCGACCCGCCACCAGCTGCGGATCCGATCCAATTGGTCGCGATCCGGATACTCACCTTCCAGCCAGTTCACACCCAATTCGCCAATCCGATCGGCCATGTCGATCGCCGCGTCCAAGCGTGTGAAATACAGGCGGCCGATATGAAGAAGTTGGCCGCCGGGCTCCAGGGTTATTCCGTACATCTCGCTGCCCAGAACGCGGCCGTCAGGCCCCACAAGCCGGTGAACGACAAGGGGGGACGCGCCCAACGTGTCCACTTTCACCGGCCGATCCGACTGCCCAACGAAATCCAGGAACGTGAATCCGCGCTCGATCGCTGGCCGATCAGGCAGGGGCGGATTGTCCGATCGGTAAATCGCGCTGGGATCGTCGGCGAATAGGGGCATCCATTCTCCCATGCACGGCAACAACTGCACAGATAACTCTTCTGCCAGTGCAACGCCAGCAAGGTCGGCCGCGCACCAGTTCAATAACTTCCTCTGTCGCGCATAAGAAAGATTATGAGAAATCAATGACTTAGAGAGTTTCGCAAGCTGGTGACGTTCAAAAGATGTGAGAATCTGGTGATGTTCAAAAGATGTGAGAATCCTCATCAAATAAGGGGTTACCTTGGTCAAACTCGTGAGAATTGGTCAAAAGTTCTGAGAATGGCCTGCGGGAGAGCGTTCTGAGATGGATCCGCCCTACTGCCAGGCTGACAGCAGCGAGCGCTGAGCGCACCCACTGCCTGCCGCGCCTGGCGGCTCAGGTTCCCCGGGCTTGGCCATCAGTGAACTCGCCAGGGCCGGTGCTCAGCATGGCGCGATCAGTTATCAGTCTGTCGAGTGTTGTGCGACGAGCTCAGAGCCGGCCCGCTCTGGCGACCGTCGCTGACGCCCAACGGCACCGGCCAGCCATGTCGGGCGTCATCAGTAGCTTTAGGGTGGTTAGTGAAGCATTCGAAAATTGGCGAAGGTCACGAGAGAGGAGCTTGGCCCTGTTGAACGAGGCTCACGTCCGCGCGATCAATACGAGGTCCTACTGAGAGGGCGCCGAGATGGACAAGGATCAAATGTCCGATAATTGGCATTATCGGACATTGCGTAAGGTCCCGAATATCCATAAC
>NZ_BSFE01000017.1:0-5579 GCF_027922185.1 Maricaulis virginensis
GGCCCGCAAGGGACCCGGGTAAATCTCCGTGTGCGGGATGCCTCCGGCGCCACTCACACAAACACATAAAACCCCGGCTCCGGCCGGCATCCCGCACATCCTCATACCGCCAGGCGAAACCGCCGTGGCGCTATACCTGCTTGAAAAGGCTAGATTTCGGGAACGCTCGACCGGCCCAGAGACGGTGTGCCGCCGGCATATGTCACCAGCATCTCGATGCGTTTGGGGATCGGCGGATGGGTGGCGAACAGGCCCATGAAACCGGTCTTCGGGTTCTCGATGAACATCTCGCGCACCTCGTCCGGCGCCGTCTCGATCTCGGCATGACCGGAGATCTTGTTCAGCGCCGCGATCATGGCGTCGGGATTGCGGGTCAGCTCGACCGCGCCGGCATCGGCCATGTATTCGCGCCGCCGCGACAGGGAAAAGCGGATCACGATGGCCAGAAGATAGGCGATCGCCAGGATGGCCAGCGCCGCCACGATCACCAGCCCGCCAGACCGGCCGCCCGAACGGCGATCCCCGCCCGATCGCAGGCCGAACCAGAAAATCCGCCGGAAGACGATCTCGGCAACAAAGGAGATGATCCCCACGAAGATGATGGCGATCACCAGCAGACGGACATCCTTGTGCCGGATATGCGAGAGCTCGTGCGCCAGCACGGCTTCCAGCTCGGCATCGTCGAGCCGGTCGACCAGGCCGCGCGTCACCGTCACGGTGTACTGCCCCTCCCGCAGGCCGGAAGCATAGGCATTGAGCGCAGGCGTCTCGATCACCGCCAGGTGCGGCATGGTGAGACCGCGGGAAATGCAGAGATTTTCCAGGAGGTTCCAGACGCGGGTCTCCTCCTTGCGGGAGACCCGCCGCGCGCCGGTGGCGGCATTGATGATGGACTGGTGGAAGAACCAGGCGATCACGAACCAGATGCCGGCCAGGCCCAGCGACCAGGCCGCGATGGACGGCAGGCGGGCGAGTTCGGCGCCAATGAGATCGGGCCGGGCGCCCTTGCCGGCATAGCTGCCGGCAGAAGGGTCTGCCAGGCCGACGGTGAGCCATGTCACCGCCAGCCCGAGCAGGATCAGGAGGACGGGAAACCCGGCCAGCAGCAGGACGGATTTGAGATTATTGTTCCAGATATGGGAGCGAAGTCCGGTCGCGCCCAGGAACATGGCCTAGAACTGCACCTTGGGGGCGCCGCGCTCGGCTTCGCCGACCTCGAAATATTCGCGCTGCTTGAAGCCCATCGAATTGGCGATGACCACGGCCGGGAATTGCTCGGTCGCCGTATTGTACTCATTGACCGCATTGTTGAAGAAGCGGCGGGCGGCGGCGATCTTGTTTTCCAGGTCCGCCAGCTCGTTCTGCAACGACAGGAAGTTCTGGTTGGCCTTGAGATCCGGATAGGCTTCGGACAGGGCGAACAGCTGGCGCAGGGCGCCGGAGAGCATGTTCTCGGCCTCGGCCAGGCCTTTCAGCGAGTTTGCATCGATGGCCTGCTGGCGCGCCTTGGTGACGTTTTCCAGCGTGTCCTTCTCGTGCGCGGCATAGCCTTTCACCGTCTCCACGATGTTGGGCACGAGATCGTGGCGCTGTCTCAGCTGCACATCGATATCGCCCCAGGCCTGGTTACAGGTCTGCCGCAGCGCGACGAGACGGTTGTAGACCATCACCAGGAAGATACCGATGCCGATCACAAGGATCAGAAGGATAATACCGGCGTCCATATGTCGTCTCCTGTCGGCAGGACGTTGAATGTCTTACGAGACTTACCTATTCCGCCTTCGCCTGTGAAGCGAGGAATTCCGAGCCGCGCGGCGCAAAGCGGAGCGAGCGCGGGAAGCCGCGCGGCGCCATCTTGCCGGCCTGCGCCCGTTTGGCAGTCCACAATTGCCAGTCTTCCAGATTGAAACGCCGCCCGGCCCCGTCGAGCCAGGTCAGCCCCTCTTCCGCCGCGAACGTCGTGGCGTCGGCGAGCCGCGCGCCCTTGCCACCCATCAGGCGCACGCCCTTGCCGCGCGACATCCGGGGGATTTCCTCCAGCGGGAAGACCAGGAGTTTCTTGTTCTCGCCGATCAGCGCGCACGTATCGCCCATCGCCGGAATGCACAGCAGCGCCTCGTCGCCCGCCATCAGGTTGAGGATCTGCTTGCCGCCCTTCTTCATGGCGACGCAGTCCTTTTCCTGGATGCGGAAACCGGTATTGCCGGTGGAGGCGACCAGAAGCGTGCGCTCCGGATCGTATTTGAACAGGCCGATCGGCGCGGCGTCCTCGGGCAGGTCGACATGCAGCCGCACCGGTTCGCCATGACCGCGCCCGCCGGGCAGTCTGGAGGCTTCCAGCGTGTAGAACTTCCCGTCCGTCGCGAACATCAGGAGCTTGTCCGTCGTCTCGCACTTCACGGCGAAGGCCGAGCGGTCGCCCTCCTTGAACTTCAGCTCGGTGACGTCGTTGATATGGCCCTTGAGCGCCCGCACCCAGCCCTTTTCGGACAGGACGGCCGTGATCGGCTCACGCACCACGAAGGCCTCGATCGGGGCATCGCCGGCAATGTCCGGCGCCTCGCCGAAAGCCGAGCGGCGGCGGCCCAGCGGGGTGGATTGGGCATAATAGTCGGCGACCTCACCGATCTCCTGCCCCACCTTCTCCCACTGGCGTTCCGTGGATCCGATCAGCTCCTTCAACACCTTGCGTTCGGCCCGGAGCGCCTCGTCTTCCTTGCGGATTTCCAGCTCTTCCAGCTTGCGCAGGGCCCGCAGGCGCATGTTCAGGATGGCTTCGGCCTGGCGCTCTGTGAGCGAGAAAGTCTCGATCAGCTTGGCCTTGGGCTCGTCCTCGAAACGGATGATCCGGATCACCTCGTCCAGATCGGCATAGACGATGAGATAGCCGGCCAGCACTTCCAGCCGGTCTTCCACCTTGGCCAGGCGCGTCTCGGCCCGGCGCACGGCAACCTCGCGGCGATGCTCCAGCCAGATCTGCAGAACTTCCTTCAGCCCGATCACCCGCGGCGTACCGGTGGGGTCGAGCACATTCATGTTCAGCGAAATGCGGGTTTCCAGATCGGTGAGCTTGAACACCGACTCCATCAGCATTTCCGGATCGACGAGCTTGGATTTCGGCTCCAGCACGAGGCGGATATCCTCGGCGCTCTCGTCGAGAACATCGTCCAGCAGCGGCAGTTTCTTGGCGTCCATCAGCTGGGCGATCCGCTCGACCAGTTTGGACTTCTGCACCAGGTACGGGATTTCC
The DNA here is from genome assembly GCF_027922185.1 of Maricaulis virginensis. NCBI lineage: Bacteria > Pseudomonadati > Pseudomonadota > Alphaproteobacteria > Maricaulales > Maricaulaceae > Maricaulis > Maricaulis virginensis. The sequence continues at coordinate 3,251 of NZ_BSFE01000017.1, forward strand.
GTGATCACCACGCGCCACATGCCGCGGCCGAGATCTTCCTTCTCCCACCTGGCGCGAACGCGGAAACCGCCGCGGCCGGTCTCGTAGGCTTCGCGGATCGATTCCGGCGATTCAACGATCGTGCCGCCGGTCGGGAAATCCGGCCCTTTCACATGTTTCAGGAGCGCGTCGGTTTCGGTCTCCGGATTGTCGATCAGCGCCAGTGCGGCCGCACAGATCTCGGCGACATTGTGCGGCGGGATCGAGGTTGCCATGCCCACGGCGATACCGGTCGAGCCATTGGCCAGAAGGTTCGGGAAAGCACCGGGCAGGACCAGCGGTTCGTTTTCGGACCCGTCATAGGTCTCCTCGAAATCCACCGTGCCATGCTCGATATCGCGCAGCAGGAGTTCGGCGGCCTTGGTCAGGCGGGCTTCGGTGTAACGCATGGCGGCCGCGCCATCGCCGTCGATATTGCCGAAATTGCCCTGGCCCTCGACCAGCGGATAGCGCGAGGCGAAATCCTGGGCCAGGCGGACCAGCGCCTCATAGACCGACTGGTCGCCATGGGGGTGATATTTACCGATCACATCGCCGACCACGCGGGCCGACTTCTTGAAGGCCTGGTCCGGGTTCAGCTTCAGCTCGCGCATGGCGTAGAGCAGGCGCCGGTGCACCGGCTTCAGCCCGTCGCGCGCATCCGGCAGGGCCCGCTGGGTGATCGTGGAAAGCGCGTAGGCGAGATAGCGCCGCGACAGTGCGTCCTCGAACTTCTCCTCGATAATGTGCCCGCCATCCGGATCGAAATGATCGCCCATGCCTCTACGCCTCGTGATTCGGAGACGATCAGTATAGCGGATGGGAGCAAACGAGCAGGGCTTGGCCGCAGGATTTGCTGTGGGCAAACGGCATCACGCCAGTTCGGCATTCGCCTTCAGCAAAGTCGAGATATAGCTCCCCCGCCCGATCAGGAATGCCCGCAGCCGTTCAGGATACTCGCCGCTCACCGCCTCGCGCACCGAGGCCCGCTCTGCCAGAGCCTCGCGCCAGCGTGTCACTTTCTCCAGCCCGGTGAAGATGCCGAACTCGCCGATCGCATCGAACGTGTCGAAATAGCGGAAGACGGGACCATAGACGGCATCGACCAGGGAGAAGGTCTCGCCGGCGAAATACGGGCCCTCGCCCAGCACGCCTTCCAGCCGGGCAAAACCGAGCGACAGCGCATCGGCCTTGTCCTGGAAAGCCTTGCGGTCCGGAGCGTTGTAGAGGCCGGCAATCAGATTGAGCTGGGCCGAGCCGAACTCGATCCAGGAGCGGTGACGGGCACGTTCGAGCGGGTCACGTGGGTGCAGGGCCGGCGCGAGCGTATCCTCGATGTATTCCAGGATTACGGCGGACTCGAAGATCGGCGTGTCGTCCACCAGCAGAACCGGGACCTTGCCCAGGGGCGAGATGTCCAGAAACCAGCCCGGCTTTTCAGCCAGATCGATGTCGACCCGCTCGAAGGGTATTTTCTTCTCCGCCAGCGCGATCGCGGCCCGCTGGACGTAGGGACAGAGCTTGTGGCTGATCAGGCGGAGCCGGGGTCGAGCGTCGGTCATGGGACTTCCCTTTTCATGCAGATGCATGAAAAATGGGACCCGGCAAACTATATGCAAGTGCATGGATCAGAAAATTTCCACCACCTCCGCCCGGGTCCGCGCCTGGATCGCGCTCAACCGGGCCTGGACCCGCGTCTCCGGACGTGTCGAGACACGGCTGAAACAGGCCGGACATCCGCCCCTGGCCTGGTACGATGTGCTCTGGGAATTGGAGAAGATGCGCGATTGCTGCCTGCGTCCTGTCGAGCTGGAAGCGCGCCTGCTGATCCGGCAGCACAATCTCTCCCGCCTCCTCACCCGGATGGAAACAGCCGGGATGGTGGAAAAGCTGCGCTGCCCGCAAGACGGGCGCGGCCTCCAGATACGCCTGACAGATGCCGGCCGCGAAGCCCGCAAGGCAATGTGGGAGGTCTATCGCCCGGCACTCGACGAAGCTCTGGGCACTCTGTCGGCCGAAGACGCCGAGGCGCTGGCAGAGCGATTGGATGGGCTGAGTGTATAGGCTTCGGCGGTCGCTCGTTGTCTGAAGCATCCCTTTTCAGTTTTCCCGGACTTGTTCCGGGACCTGGCGAACGTGAAGGCTTTTCATCGATGCAGGAGGAATCATCGGTGCGCGCACCTGCACCTATGAGGCCGCGTCGCTTCAACCCGGCCCCGGAACAAGTGTTCAGCCCGGGGACATGGCTGACACCTGTTCGGGGACATGGCTAACACATTTTCGGTGTGTTGAGGTTGATGGTTTTGATGGT
>NZ_BSFE01000018.1:0-1187 GCF_027922185.1 Maricaulis virginensis
GCTACGGCTTCCCTTCCGCGACGGCTGGCGGGTGAATGTGGGGTGTGCTCACAGGCCTGCCGCCTTGGCGCGGCAGATCGGGCACACCGGGGTGGAGAGGTCGGGGTAGTCCCAGGTCCAGGCCTGCCCGGCGTTGGGCTGGCCACACAGGGTGAGATCGGCGTTGAGCGCGGCGAAGTGCGCCGGGTCGGACCCATCGCCGATCCACACCAGGTAGACGCTCACGGCGTCAGGCGGCCTTCGTGGCAGCAGCACCAGCGGCGGGCTTGCGAGCGGGGTTCTCGCCGGGCTTCACCATCGACTCAGCCCGGTAGGACCAGGTGATTCGGGTCCGGTCCTGGCCCTCCTTGTTCTTCCCGCCCGTGTACTCCACGTACGGCAGAGCGGTGAGCCCGACGAACTCGACCGGGGTCCAGGGGAACGGGGTGTCGTTGGCCGGGGGCACGGGCTGGTGCTTGGCGGCGAACTTGACCGTGATCGCGGTGTCCTTCTTCCCGGCCGTGTCGTCGGCGTCGAGGATCACGACCTGCCAGACCGGAAGCCCGGTGTCCTTATCGAGCTGCTGGGGCATCGACCCATCGGCCCGCTTCCCTGCCTGGAAGTCGAGGACCGGCTCGACCTCGCCCTTGAGGAACGCTCCCTGGGGGAACACGTCGCCGTGCTGGACTGCGAAACGCTGCTTCATCGCCATGGTTCTGTCTCCTTGGTTGTGTGCGGCTCTGTGGGCCGCCTCACATCCATATAACAACGGTTAGGTCACGCAAGTCAACTGTTATCTCAAACTTTCCCGCTCAATTTCGCCGGATCTGGCGGAGGCGTGGGACAGTTGTCATGACAGTTGTTGTTCGAGAGCGGCCGATCAGATCGGTGCGGAGGCGGACATGAGCGACCACGACGGGCGAGGCACGCAGCAGGAGCGCATTACGCGCGACGTGCGTACGCAGATCGAGGCTGGCGTCCTCCGTGACGGTGAGTCCCTGCCGTCGACTCGCGAACTCGCCGCGAAGTGGGAGACGAGCGTCTTCACGGTGAGTCAGGCGTTGAAGGTCCTCGCCGAAGAGGGGTTGATTGAGAACGTGTCACGCTCTCGTCGAGTGGTCCGCTACGAGCGACCGCAAGCAGCAGCCGAGCCGACCCGAGCGCCGCGCGTCATCCTCATCGGTGGCTACGCAGGGAGCGGCAAGACC
>NZ_BSFE01000019.1:0-1169 GCF_027922185.1 Maricaulis virginensis
GCAGAGGGCGTATTGGCCGTCTGTATCGAGCGGGCGCAGGGCGAGGCGTTCGCCGCAGAAGGCCTTGGGGACGCGCCAGACACGCCCCTTGAAGGTGATGTATCCGCCCGTTTGACCGACGCGGCGCACGATCTCACCCTCGGCATAATCCGGCTCGGCCGGCCGGGCGGGCATGGTGCGTGAGCTGGGTGTGTAGCGTGTGGCCGGGGTGGCAAAACCGAGCGCCTCGTGCGGGCGGTCGTGATTATAGACGTCCCGCCAGGCATCGAAGGCGTTCTGGGCATGTGTGAGATCGCGCAGCGCGACGAGATCGAGCACTTCGGCCGCCAGGGTCCTGTGGAAGCGTTCGTTCTTGCCGCGCCCCTGCGGGTGAAAGGGGCGCGAATAGATCGTGTGGACACCCAGCTTGAGCAACCAGACCCGCAGCCGCGTCCATCGCCCGCCCGTGCTGTCGCCCCAGGGGTTGCCGTTGTCCACGAAGACGGCCTCGGGCAGGCCGTAGCGTGTGAAGCGGTGTGTCAGGGCAGCCTGAACGCGTGCGCGGGTCTGCAGGCTGCCCGCTTCCAGGCCGATCGCATATCGCGAATGATCGTCGATGATGGTGAGCGGATGCAGACGCGTGCGGTCGGCCAGCCGTGTCCAGCCCTTGAAATCCATCTGCCAGAGCTGGTTCGGGGCCTCCTTCTCGAAGCGCGTGGTGGCCCGGGCCGATCCGGACGGCCTCTCGACCCGGCCATGGCGCACCAGAATGGCGTGCACGGTCGAGGCGGCCGGGGGCTGCAGGCCGGAGCGTAACAGGGCATGGACAATCTTGCGCGCGCCCCAGGCCGGATGCGCGTCGCGCAGGCTCAGAACGGCCTGTTCGACCGGAGGCGCGGTCCGGTTCGGCGACCCCCGAGGCCGCCGCGACCGGTCCGCGAGATCGCGCTCACCCGCCCGCCAGCGTTCGATCCACTTGTAGCCCGTCGCAGGCGAGACACCGAAGCGCCGGCACAACGCCCGCACGTTCGCCCCCTCCTGCAGCGCCAAACGTACAAACTCCCGCCGCTCATCCATCGCACAAACCTCGCGCCAGACCATCGCCGCCTCCTGTCCAAGAGACGAAATCCAAGCCACAAGGTGTCAACCATGTCTCCGAACACCCGTTAATGATGTCCCCGGGCTGAACA
>NZ_BSFE01000020.1:0-1033 GCF_027922185.1 Maricaulis virginensis
TGTCGTTTCTCACACCGTTGTTCAGCAGGGTTTTGAGCCTTGTCGCTGGCGGTTGCCTGTTGAGAGCATAGTGCGGTCTGGCTGTGTTGTACCAGTGCAGATATCGGGCGAGGTCGCGGTTTCGGCTGTCGGACGAGCGGTAGGGGATGGCGTAGGCCCATTCGCGCATGAGCGTCTGGATGAAGCGCTCGGCCTTGCCATTTGTGCGCGGCGTGTATGGCCGGGTGCGGATATGGCGGATGTTGAGCCATCGCAGGGCCTTGGCGAAGAGGCGTGAGACGTAGGGGCTGCCATTGTCGGTCATGACGCGCTCGACGGTGATGCCGCGGGCTTTTAACCAGCGCAGGGCGCGCACCAGGAAGCCGGTCGAGGTGCCGCGCTTCTGGTCGGGCAGGACCTCGACATAGGCCAGACGGGTGGCGTCATCGATGGCGACATGGACGCAGTCCCAGCCAGCGCCGCGATTTCGGTGGCCCTTGCGCTGGCGGGTGACGCGATGGCCGGGTTTGTCGAAGCGGCCCAGGGATTTGATGTCCAGGTGGAGAAGCTCGCCGGGGCGTTCGCGCTGATAGCGGATGACCGGAGGCTTGGGCTCCAGCGCCTTGAGACGTCCCAGCCCCATCCGCCTGAGCCAGCGCGCCACGGTCGAGCGGGCCAGCCGCAGCCGGTCGGCAATCCCGGCCGCGGTCATGCGGCAGGTGCGGCGCAGCTGCACCGCGACATCCTGCCAGCGCCGGTCGATCATCCGGGCAAACCGGCGCGGCGCACTCGAACGGGTCTCCAGTGCAGCCCGCCCACCGGCCCGGTAGCGGGCCAGCCATTTGTAGACCGTGCGAACCGAGATCCCGAAGGCTGACGCAATCGCCGAAACCGGCTCACCGGCCGCATGCCGTTCGACAATCAGGGCTCGCGCATACGGCGTGGTTCTGGCATTCCTGTGAACGTTCATCCGGGCTCTCCTCGATGGCTGATCGTTTCGCAACAACCAGCTTCAGGGCTTCAGCCCGGATGAACAACCTCATGAGAAATCACA
>NZ_BSFE01000021.1:0-874 GCF_027922185.1 Maricaulis virginensis
TAGGACACAGACTCATAATTTCTGAGCCATATCTGGATAGCGGCGAGTTTGACGAGGGCAAGGTAGTTATCGGCGTGTTTTTCGTAGCGCGTTGCGATGGCCCGGAAGTGTTTGATCTTGCTGAAGAAGCGTTCGACGAGATTGCGGTAGCGATAGAGGAAGGGGCTGAAGCTGGGCGGGTTCTTGCGACGTGAGACCGGTTTGATGCAACCCCATGCACCACGCGATTTTAGGCTGTCGCGCAGGGCGTCGCTGTCATAGGCCCGGTCGGCCAGCAGGATCTGGCCTTCGCCGATCCCGCCGAGCATATCGGTGGCGCTGCGTCCGTCATGGGCCTGGCCGGGCGTGAGCTTGAGTGCGACGGGCAGGCCGTTGGCGTCCACGAGGGCATGGATTTTCGTCGTCAGCCCGCCCCGCGAGCGCCCCATGCATCGGGGGTCAGGAGTGTCTCCGGCGGCGGCGTCCGCGCCCCCTTTTTTGCGTTCGCCCCGTGCTGGTGAACGCGGATCGACGAGCTGTCGATCATCTGGATGTCGCCGTCGTAAGCCGCTGTGATCGCGTCGAATATCCGATCCCAGACGCCCAGCTTGCGCCACCGGACGAAGCGGTTGTAGCAGGTCGTCGCCGGACCGTAGCGCTCCGGGATTTCCGCCCAGGGCGACCCGGTGCGCAAGCGCCAGTAAATCCCGTTGAGCACCTTGCGATCGTCCACACGCGGCACACCGCGCGGCTTGTTCGGCAGCAAGGGTTCGATGATCCACCACTCGAAATCGGTCAACTCGTAGCGGCGACGGCCCATGATCCATATCCTCCTCGCGAAGGTTGAATCAGGCTTCGGCCAAAAACGGAATCCCGTTTATGAGTTTATGACCTA
>NZ_BSFE01000022.1:0-674 GCF_027922185.1 Maricaulis virginensis
GTGCGGGATGCCGGCCGGAGCCGGGGTTTTATGTGTTTGTGTGAGTGGCGCCGGAGGCATCCCGCACACGGAGATTTACCCGGGTCCCTTGCGGGCCCCGTCTCGAAACCGGCGGGGACGGTCCGGTCGAGCTTTTTGCCGGTCGTCCCTGCCGATGGCCTCGCCGGAGCCTGCCGTGGTCAACCCGGCAGGCGCGGACAAGCTCCGTACTCTTTGCACCCCCGGATAACCGGTCCGGGCCTCGAGCGGTGCGAAGACGGGGTGATTATGCGGCTGCTATGAGGGGGTGGGGATAAGTTTTCCCGATTGTCAGCCAGGCCAGCCCTCTCCCCCGACGGGGGAGAGGGCTAAGCGCGAATTTCTCCCGGCCGGATGGCCCGCGAAGGCGGGCCGCAGAGCCGGGACCGGCCGAAGCTCATATCAAGCGATGAGTCTCCCGTCGGTCCCGGACAGCGCTGCCGCGCTTCCGGGAAAAAGCGGGAGAGGGAGCGAACGATATCCACTGCCTCTCAACCGTCATCCTGACGAAAGTCAGGATCCAGGGCGCGAGGTGCAAGTCGGGGCAGGCGTGCCGGAGGCTTCAAGTGGGCCGCTGCCGCGGCCGCCCCTCATCCGGGCTCCGCCCACCTTCTCCCCGGCCGGGGAGAAGGGGTGTTCAGGTTTTGCGCTTTCAC
>NZ_BSFE01000023.1:0-664 GCF_027922185.1 Maricaulis virginensis
CCCTGCGCTCCCTTGAGGATCCGGTGAGCCGGGGCGAAGGGAGCCATGCCGTCACCCAGGACCATGTTGGTCTCCATCGCGGAGCGGAGCCGGAGCGCGATGGTCTGGGTGAAGAGGCCGCGCATGTCGATGACCTCTTTGCGGGGGTCCTGGACGAAGGCGACCACGACGACGCCGACTGCGCGGCCGATGGAGAGGAGCCGCTTGAGGAGCCGCTCTGCTTCCTTCTTGGTCTCGTTGTCGGCGTAGGCCGTCAGTGAGGCGAGTTCGTCGATGACGAGGAGGTAGAGCGGGTCACCGAGGCCGGGCTTGTGGTTGCGGGAGTGACCGCGCATGGCTTCGGTGCGCTCATCAGCGATGCCGACGAACTCCCGCAGCATCTCCACGGCCTGCCCACCCTTGACGGCGATCTTCGTGAACAGCGGGGCACCCATGGTCAACTCCATGCCGCCCTTGAGGTCGATGCCGTAGGCACGGACGGCATCAACGGCGATAGCCGGAGCCAGGGAGCCGACGACACCCCACAGGAAGGAGCCCTTGCCTGCGCCGGAGGCACCAACCACCAGGGTGTGGCGCTGTTCGATCTGCAGATCGATGGGCTTGCCGGACTGGCGGCGGCCGAGGCGGACCGATTCGGTCTGCATTCGAGGCTCGGGCATCGCGG
>NZ_BSFE01000024.1:0-553 GCF_027922185.1 Maricaulis virginensis
ATTTTATCCCGTTTCTTGGTCACATAGCACTCTAGAACCTCGCCTTCATGGTCAACAGCCCGCCATAGATAATGTTGGACCCCGTTGATCTTCACGAAAACCTCGTCGAGATGCCACTGCCATTGCGTATGTTCGCGCAGACAAGCCGATCGTTTCGACCGGATTTGGTTTGCGAATATAGGACCAAACCGATCGACCCAAAGCCGAATGCTTTCGTGGCAGACGTCGATACCGCGCTCATGAAGCAAATCTTCGACGTTTCTGAGCGAGAGCGGGAAACTGACATACACCATCACGGCCAGCTGGATTACTTCGCGGGATGTTTTGAAATACCGGAACGGGTTCTGGGTCATGCGCAAACCCTATCACATCGCTTCAAGCGAAAGTTCCCCTGACAATGCCATCTCGAAAGCCGGACCCGTTTCAAAGCGATGCGTGATACATCACTCAGCGAGTGGCGTGATTTGATCGGCGTCTAATCGTGGGCCAATTTGTTAGAAATGCGGCTGTCGCCGTTTAAGCTGACAATACCCAACTCAATGCTACTTATCGC
>NZ_BSFE01000025.1:0-546 GCF_027922185.1 Maricaulis virginensis
GTTTGCGAAGGAGGGATAATGCAGAAGCCGAAGAAGAAGCCGCTCGTCGTAAAAAAAAGATCCTGGCATCCGGCAGTGATGGCAAATCTGATGCGTCAGGCACAGGAGGAAGATTACCGCCGGGAGCAGATGGCAGAGCTTGAGCGTTCAGCCCGGTCACATTTTGCGGATATCGGAGGAGAGGATGGCGGTTAAGCGTACCCGTTTTTTAGGTATCCGGGTGACCGATGGGGAGTACCAGCAGCTGCTGGAGCGCTGCAATGGAAGGCAACTGGCGGTGTGGATGCGGGAAACCTGTCTCGATACGCGCCCGGCGCGGTCGTTGCGGCTGCCGTCCATCGATCCGGTTTTGCTGCGCCAGCTTGCCGGGATGGGGAACAACCTCAACCAGATCGCCCGGAAAATTAACGGCGGCCAGTGGTCAGGCGCTGACGGGGTTCAGGTGGTGGCCGCGCTGATGGCCATTGATGCCGAACTCGAGCGGCTGCGGCATGCCGTGCTGGAAAAGGGGGCAGACGATGATCGTTAAGTTTCATCCGCGAGGGC
>NZ_BSFE01000026.1:0-542 GCF_027922185.1 Maricaulis virginensis
AAGGTGATCCCCTCCCGGGGCGCCTGGCTCGAGTTCGAGATCGACAAGCGTGACAGCGTCGGCGTCCGCATCGACCGCAAGCGCAAGCAGGCCGTCACGGTCCTGCTGAAGGCGCTCGGGTGGACCAACGAGCAGATCCTTGAGCGGTTCGGGCAGTACGAGTCCATGCGCGCCACCCTGGAGAAGGACCACACGGCCGGCCAGGACGACGCTCTGCTGGACATCTACCGCAAGCTGCGGCCGGGTGAGCCGCCGACCAAGGAGTCGGCGCAGACGCTGCTGGAGAACCTGTACTTCAACCCCAAGCGTTACGACCTGGCCAAGGTCGGCCGCTACAAGATCAACAAGAAGCTCGGCGTCGGCGCCGAGATCACCCAGGGCACGCTGACCGAAGAGGACATCGTCGCCACCATCGAGTACATCGTCAAGCTGCACGCGGGCGAGACCTCGATGCGGGGGGCGAACGACGAGATCGTCGTCGAGACCGACGACATCGACCACTTCGGCAACCGTCGTCTGCGCACGGTGGGCGAGCTCATCCA
>NZ_BSFE01000027.1:0-534 GCF_027922185.1 Maricaulis virginensis
TGCCCAGAGACATGCAGAGCACAGGGGGCATGCCCTCCAGGGTGAAGAGCCTGCACGCCCTGGTCGGGCACGAGCTCGCGGCGCCGGGAACCAACCCGTTCGGCCGCGAGGCCCTCGACGCGCTCGGCGAGTGGTGGGCGGGCGGGCCGTGCTGCTCGCCGGAGCCCGAGAACGCCGTGGCCGAGGGCGCCGTGCCCGAGAACGCCGTGGTCGAAAACGCCGTGGCCGAGGGCGCCGTGGCTGAGAACGTCGTGGTCGAGGGCGGCGCCTCCGGAGACGGGGTCGCCGGACACGACGGGGAGACGGACCTGGGCAGGCCAGGTTCCGCGGTGAAGCCGAGCACTACCACCCAAGAGGAGAGCACGTGACCCGTGTCGCCGCGATCGACTGTGGCACCAACTCCGTCCGCCTGCTCATCGCGGACGTTCACGCCGACACCCTGACCGACGTCGAACGGCGGATGGAGATCGTCAGGCTGGGCCAGGGCGTCGACAGGACGGGCAGGCTGGCCCCCGAGGCGCTGGAGCGCACGTT
>NZ_BSFE01000028.1:0-528 GCF_027922185.1 Maricaulis virginensis
GGCCTTGACTGCGGGCCCCTGTCGGGTTTCGACAGCGTGAAGCTGGAGGCGGAGTTCTTCCCCGACGGACGGACCAAGGTGAATTTCCTGTGCAATCTGGGCCGCGCCGACCGGGCCGCGTTGTTTCCACGACTACCCCGGCTCTCATTCGAGGACGCATGCACGCTTCTGTAGGGAAGACCAGGTCGGAGGAGATCCGGCAGCGCATCGCCGACGACATCGTCTCCGGGCGGCTGAAGCCCGGACAGAAGCTCGACGAGCCCGCGCTCGCCGAGCACTACCAGGTGTCGCGCACCCCGGTGCGTGACGCGCTGCGCCAGCTCAGCGGCACGGGGTTGGTCCGCATCCTGCCCAAGAGGGGCGCGTGGGTGGCTGAGATCGACCCGCAGCAGCTCGACGAGCTGTTTGAGGCGTGCGCGGAGATCGACGCGCTGTGCGCCAAGCTGGCAGCCGTCCGGCTGACCGGCATCGAGCGCCGTCAGCTGGAGCTCGCGCACACCCAGTCCGAAGACTACGTCAGCGGCGGCG
>NZ_BSFE01000029.1:0-526 GCF_027922185.1 Maricaulis virginensis
CGCTCACTACGGACCCCACGTCGACGCCAGCGGCAACCACGCCAACCCCTACCGGCTGCTGGGCAAGTGGGCTCACATGCTCGGCTTCCGGGGCCACTTCTCCACCAAATCCCGGCGCTACTCCGTGACCCTCGGCCAACTCCGCAGGGCACGCGCCAAGTACCGCGACCTGGTGGCGACCGCCGAGCACGACGAAGACGCCCGTAAGGCGCTGCTCGACCTCGAGGAGCCCGAGGCCCGGCACTTGGCGGACGACACCGAGACAACCCTCGTCATCGGCAACTGGACCTACCAGGGCACCGGCTGGACGAACCCCGGTGACGAGACCCTCGCGCTCGCGGCTGCTGCCCGTGCCCGCGAATACGAGCAGTGGAAAGCCCAGACCAAGACCACGAACCGATGAGTGAGGAGATGTGAGATGGATGAGAAGTTGCTGACCTCTGAGGAGGTCGCGGAGTCGATAAGTCGGAGGCCAAGCGGTCTTAGGAAGACAAGTTCGCTCTACAACTCCTTGGCTCACAGAACG
>NZ_BSFE01000030.1:0-510 GCF_027922185.1 Maricaulis virginensis
TCACCACGTCGTGCCCGGCGGCGCGCAGGCGGTGGGCCAGCTCGGTGGTGTGCGCGACCCCGCCGCCCTTGTACGGGTGGGCGGGGCCGACGATCGCGATGCGCATCTACTCGCTCCTGGACCGCACGATGAGGTCGGCCAGCAGCGCCAGCGAGCCGATGTGCAGACCCGACAGGAAGATCACGATGGTGTTGCTGGTCAGGTAGAACCCGTAGCGGACGATGTCGACGACGCCCTTGACCAGGCCGATGCCGACCAGCCAGAGCGCGGGCGGCATGAGGACCTTGAGCGGGTTGAAGTACATCACCATCCGCAGCACCTGCAGGATGTAGCGGTAGGCGTCGGAGATGAAGCTGAACTTGGACTTGCCCGCCCGCTTGCTGTACTCGATCGGCAGGTAGTACACGTCGTGCTGGTTGGACAGGAACGACAGCGTGATCGTGGTGACGCAGGAGAACCCGGGGGGCAGCAGCCGGAGGTAGGGTCTGGCGACCGACTTGCGGAACGCCC
>NZ_BSFE01000031.1:0-501 GCF_027922185.1 Maricaulis virginensis
CGAGGACTACCGGGTTACCGTAGAGTCCTAAATTCTCACTTATCACGTAGGTAGATTCCCTACGTCCGGGTAGATCACCCTCTGAGCGTGTCGCAATCCCACAGCTTGACCAACACTAAATAACATTAAGGTTATTTTGCGGTTAGCCCGGATTCCGCGGGGAAACCTTGACAGGGTGACGTCTGACCTCGGGAGGGGGATCCCGGTGGATATCGAGTTCTCGCTGGCTCTGCCAAGAGAGGCCGTCGGCATTCCGATGGTCCGCAAAGCCCTGGGCGACTCGCTGCGGTCACTCGGCGTCACGGAAAGCTGCGTGTCCGACATCCTGCTCGCGGTCACCGAGGGATGCGCGAACGCCGTCCGCCACGGCGGCCCCGCCAACCGCTACGAGGTCGACGTGGCGATCGGGTACGGCCGCTGCGACGTCCGCATCATCGACAGGGGGCAGGGCCTGCTGCGGGTTCCCGAGCAGTACCCTCCCGCCGACAGGGAGAACGGCAG